>CALKXV010000075.1 GCA_938005545.1 uncultured Paracoccaceae bacterium | reverse complement strand
CCGGGTAAATACCGTGACGCCACTTTCAGTCTCTATCTTTTCAGGGATCTGGGGAGCTACCTGGTAGATCTCGTGACCAAGGTAGAGAAGCGTGCCAAAGAAAAGCACGAGGCTCGCGGCAAGAATGCTCCATAACCTCTTTACAGAAAAAGTTGACTGATAATTTTCCACGTCAAAGCTCCCGGTCTTCCGACATTCCCTGAGGATATAATCAAAGTTATATTCTGTCTATATCTTTCACAAAGCGCATTTCTGTTTAACAGGCTAGAGGGGGTCCATTGCGGCAGAGTGTGAGGTGCAATCAAGCCCATGTCCGGTCAGCCGAAAGAGCGTGCCGGAACAATCTGGGCCATCAAGTCATTGTCCCACTCACCTTCAACGACAAAATGTGTAGCGGCGCCCTTGAGCGATGCTTCGATCAGATTGTAGTTCACATAAGCATAGATACCGGGCTGCTTGAATGTGTACATAGCGGCTCCGGCAGATCCACCTCGGATAAACCAAGTCTCAAGACCGGTCTGCGGGACATCGGTGAACGAACCGCCTTCCCAAACGATATCCGCATGCCCACCAATCAAATGTGGGCGCGTATCGCGGTTTGCCTGAGCATGTACTATCAGGATAGTCCTGCAGACCTCTGACTTATAAGCGTTCGTGCCAGTCATTGAACCCACGGCGCCATTGAAGACCGAATGGGTTGGGGTCTTGGCCTTCTCTCCGACCATGTGACACGCTTTACATTTCGAGAACACTTTCTTTCCCTTGTCCGGATCGCCTTCCGCCATGGCCGGGCTTGTGACGAACAGAAGTGCCGTGAAAACGGCAAAAGATGTTTTCATTGAAATCTCCACTTGCAGGCCAGCGAAACTTGAAACCAAAGTTTGACCTCTTTCGCCTCCGTCCACGAAAATCGTACTAAAACGCAGTGTGACGCCGCCGAGTTGGCGATGTCACACCTTCATTTCACATCCGCTGCTTAGCGCATGCCACGAGCCGCAAAGATATTCCGAATGTGGAATTCCTTCGCAGAATCGTTGAAGTCTTCGTTGGCAAGTATCAGGTGAACCTGGATCAGGTCACCCACTGTAAGCGCACCAACCTGGTCAGCCGTCACACCGTTGTCGCTCAACAGCGCTACGGCGTTCATCTGGATATTTGACAGCTGATTTGCACCGGCGACAAGTTCACCAGTGTTGGATTGAGCGATTGCAGCGCCCGAGAGAGCGATAGTTGCGGCCACCGCCGTAAGTACAGATTTCATTGGATTTTCTCCTGTTGGTTTATCCTCCTTCATCAAAAACGTGTCGTGTTTCTACACAACGTTATTCACGGATAATCACGGTCGGACACCTGCCCTTAGAAAGGGAAACGCTTGATAAGTAACGTAAAGCAATAGTATCTTGGATAAAATGGCATGCAAAACTACGAAGTATTTTCGCATTTCGCTGTGTTTCTTCTATGATTTCTTCCGGTACAGAGCAACCAGTTCAATCTGTTTCTCCGCCCATCGAAACCGTTAGAGGGGTCAAAGCCTTGCTGCGATTGGATACAAGAGAAATACGAGTGAACGGCAAGGCCAGTCATGATGACGAAATCAACGTGAGTGCTGTACGCCAACAGCTTTGCAAAATTTTAGATAGCCGAACGTTCCGAATGTCAAAACGCCTATGCGCATTTCTTGAGTTTTCGGTGACGGAAACTTTGGAGGGGCGTTTTGAAAGTATCACTGCCCCAACTGTGGCAATCGAGGTTTTCAATAAGGGCCGCGAGCTAGACTTGAAAAGCGAAGGTTTGGTGCGTGTTCAAGCACGGCAACTGCGGTTAAAGCTCAGCAGCTATTACGAGGAGGAAGGCCACGAAGACCCTATCCGGATTTCCATACCGCAAGGCGGCTATGCAGCGTCATTTGACAGAAAACACTCTGGTGGTTTGGTTCCACTTCACGCGGAGAAAGACGACAGCGACGAATTGGTGCCCCCCAAAGGTGTGGCAATTTTCGTAACAGCTGTCGATTGCCACAGCGACGAAACGATTGCAAAAGAAATCGCCGGAACAATTTCGCATGACATCGCTGCCGCGATGGCACCATTCCCCGATTTTGAGATCTGTGACGTAAGCTTCTCTCAATCGTTGACCAAAAAAATTCGGGCACCTTCCCTGACATTGCACGGCAACCTTACTTGGGAAGGCAGCGAGGGGCACTTCACGGTCGCTCTACAAGATTCCGGCTCGCAAGAAATTATTTGGTCGAGTCAATATGTTGTCGAAGGTTGGCAGGAAAGGCTAAGTGTTGCGCGGCGTGTGGCCGTTGCTGTCGCATCACCATCAGGTGCTGTAGCAGCACGCCAAGCACATGCTTTAAAAAATGACGGCAACAATGCAGATGATGAAACTGCGATCATTTTTGAGATTAATAATTACGCGTCTCGACCAAATATCGGTCAAAATATCAAGCTCCGTAAAACCATTGATAGGCTCCTATCGCAACCGGCCACTATAAAACCCCGCCTGTGGGCCGCGTCTTCTTTGTTGTTGATGGATGCCGCGCGTTACCGTTACGATCAAAAGACGCCTCAAGACACGTTATTGGACGACTCTTTAGACGCAGCGAGAACGGCCGTTTCGCTCGGCCCTGATTGCTCCTACTGCTGGTGCATGTTGTCTGGAATTTATTACGAACGTCGAGAATTCGAACGGTCCGATGCTGCTGCGAAAACCGCCCTTGAATTGAACCCAAACAATACAGATGCCATGATGCTTTTTGGCATGCATCTTTGGAATTGTGACAGAATTGAGGATGGTTTAAAGTTGATCGAAGAAGCGTTTTATTTAAATACGCGGCCGCCGACTTGGTATTATCTTGCGCGGGCGCATGAACTCATCCGAAATGGGCAATTTAACGATGCATTGAGAGCGGTGGCGCATGTAGAAATGGGTGATTTCTTTTGGCCATCTCTTTTGGAAGCTGCAATTTTTGGCCATATCAAGGATGCAAAAAATTTCCTGCGCTCTTTCAAAAAGGTGAATTCTGTTGCCCCTTGGATCCTCGCGAACTTATCGGACGTACTGGAAGATACACCGTTTCCGAATACATTCAGGGGTAATTTGATTGACGGTATCGATTTAGGTATTCAATTTACTGATGCAAATAAGAAGAGTTGACGCCAAAATTTAACTTCGAATTATCGATACCTTAGTCCGCTTTAGATTCTAGAAGGCGAGACAGGAGACTAACCAAGAACGCTGTACTCAGTCCAAACGTCATGAATCCTGTCACGGAAGCAAATGACGCCAAAATGCGTTGACCTGGCTCAAGTATTATATCGCCGTATCCGAGGGTCGTGTATGTCACCAGCGAAAAATAAATGGCTGGCTCTATCTCTGCAAAGATATCTTGCCAAATGAAAACGTTGGCCCAGATCGCGACCTGAAGCAGGTGCGCCACTACAACAAGTGACAGCGCGAAACTAACAGTCAGAATTATGGAAAAAAAGGGCAGTGACAGGCGAAGCCATCCAAGGGTTGAAGGTATTGCTCGGATAGCCAGGCCGATTGCACCCACATGTAGCGCCGAGCAGACTACCAGAACCGTAATTCCCCAGATGATCTGACCAAGAACTGTCAATCAATAAGTCTCTTTGTGGCAATCATGAAAGAGCGTCGATCGCGCGCATGTCAGGGGCTTCCGCGCACGCCGCGTCAAATGCTTCGACCGTCGCACGGATTGCGTCCGCTGAAGTTTCGGCGGCACTGGCTTTTCCATTGGTGAACCCGATCAAAAGCGCCGTCACAAAAAGCGAGTCTTCTTCGGGAAGCGAAACCACATCAAAGCAGGTTAAGTCTTCCAGATTGAAGCTACTGTCCTGCGCGCTTACAGGGTTAATTAGTAGTGCCATGGCTATGCAAGTTGCCAATGTAATTTGAGGTTTCATTTTTTTTCCTTGCTTTATCAACGCCGTCGCATGCAGTCACTGTATTCAAGCCGATAGATCCGCGCTTTACGAGAGTTTGGCCTGTTTGCCGCCGAAACGCCGCCGAGCAGCGCTCCGATCTTTGCTGCTTTCTTTCGATCCCGCTTGTTTCCGCCTAAAATCCCGGAAATAATTGCGCCGCCAATGGCACCTTCGATAGCTCCGCCAACCACGTTAGGTCTGCCTCTGTAACCGCTGAGTTTCTGGGCGCGTTCATGGCAGTAGTCGCGGAAAGACTGCCCCTGTCCGGCATTCGGAAGTGCAAACAGAGCGCTCATCACAGTGATTACCATGATTCCAAGTGCGCTAGAGATCCTCGACACGGCTGACTTCCTTCGTTGCTCCTTTCGATACTGGATTGGCCGAAGCGGGATGTGCACGTGATTAACCGTAACTAACCCTGTCTCTGATCTGCATCCTCTCCACAGTGATCTTGAACGATTCCTGTTCCGCCTTCGCTGTCAGTTGGGTCGAAAAGATTTTACCCGACAATACACTGGCAGTGCGGCAGACCTCAGAGGCTAATGATGACCAAGAATAAAATATTTGCGACAGTAATTGCCTGTCTTTGGATTACCCCGTTCAGCGGTGCGATGGCACAGGACACCATGCCGAGACCTGCGAAAGTGGTCTCGGTCGCATCATCTGATACGGTTTTGCGCAGAAGTTACCCCGCTACTGTGCTGCCGTCTCAACAGGTGGAACTGTCGTTTCGCGTATCTGGCCGATTGATCGATTTACCTGTTCGCGGTGCCATGGAAGTTTCAACCGGCGACGTGATCGCTGTTCTTGATCCCCGCGATTTCGAAAGTCAAATCGCACAATTGAATAGTCAGCTTACTCAAGCCGTTTCCCAGTTGGATGCTCTGCGCAGCGGTGCGCGTGAAGAAGAAGTTGCGGCGCTTGAGGCTAACGTGACAGCCGCAATCGCGCAGCGCGACCAAACCCGTGATGCCGTAGAAAGAACGAGGCAATTGGTCGAACGCGGCGTTTCGACGAATGCTCAACTGGAAGGGGCAGAAGCCGAGTTTCGCGTAGCGGAAGCAAATCTGCGGGCGCAAGAAGAACAACTTCGCATTGCGGTGACTGGCGGACGCCCCGAGGATATTGCGGCGTCTGAAGCTGTTGTC
Source organism: uncultured Paracoccaceae bacterium (assembly GCA_938005545.1). Classification (GTDB taxonomy): domain Bacteria; phylum Pseudomonadota; class Alphaproteobacteria; order Rhodobacterales; family Rhodobacteraceae; genus CALKXV01. Next base: position 11,409 of record CALKXV010000075.1, on the reverse strand, counting down.
GAAGGGATTGAGTCTCAGTTAAAAGTTGCCAGCGATAATCTCAGCGATGCTACGCTTCGGGCGCCATTTGATGGGATCATCTCAAGACGCGATGTAGAGAACTTTGCGAACGTGCAAGCGGGTCAAAGCATTGCGCTGCTTCAGGCTTTGGAAGTGGTACATTTGGCGTTCAACATCCCTGGGCCAGACGTAACCGCACTTACCCGCAACGGACCAGAGAACATCAAAAATGTCGCTTCCTTTGATGCGCTTCCCGGCAAGATATTTAACGCTGAAGTTGTCGAATTCTCGTTACAAGCGGATTCGGCAACGCAGACATACAAGGGGCGTGTAGCAGTCACGGTTCCTGAGGGCGCTGTCATCCTTCCTGGTATGGTCGCAAACGTGGTTTCATCCGCGCCGGGACCATCAGCGGCAATACTGGTTCCACTGTCTGCAATCGCAGCCGCACCCGATGGCAGCCCATTAGTTTGGACAGTCGATGACACAGGCCTTGTGACAGGACAAACCGTCGAACTTGGAGAAGCCTTCGGTGCCACAGTTTCCGTCATCGCGGGCCTCAGGGACAACGACACTATCATTGTCGCGGGCGTCAGCAGAATCATCGACGGAATGACAGTTCGCCCGATCACTCAGGTTGGGAACTAAGCAGATGGACCTCGCACGTTTTGCCATTGAAAAGCGATTGATTTCGCTTGTCTCGACTCTTTTGATCCTTGCCTCCGGCTATTACGCCTATGTTTCGCTTCCACGTTTCGAAGACCCTGAATTCGTCATCAGACAAGCACAGGTTATCACACCATACCCCGGAGCTTCGGCTGAGGAAGTGGCCGAAGAAGTCAGCGACGTTGTCGAAAACGCATTGCAACAATTGCAGGGCGTCGATGAAGTCCGCTCAGTTTCCCAGCCAGGCTTAAGTACTGTAACAGTCGAATTCACCATTGCGTCAACGCCGGATTGGCCAGAGTTGAAGCAAAAATTCAACGAGATGCGTTCCAAGATTTCTGATGCACAATCAGGCCTGCCGCCAAACGCACTACACAGCCAAGTTTATGACGATTTTGGGGATGTTTATGCGCTTTACTTTGCGATCGTCGGCGAAGGTTTCTCAGTGCCCGAACTTTACCAATATGCAAAGAACTTGCAGCGCGAATTGGTCACGGTTGAAGGAGTGTCAAAAGTGGTTCTGAACGGCGTCCAGGATGAAGTTATATATGTTGAATATACCCCTGCACGACTGATCGGGTTGGGATTATCTCCGCAACAGATCCAACAGCTTCTGGAAGGACAGAATCTTGTTACACCGGCGGGTTCTGTCGTAGCCGGAGCAACCCGCCTGACCATTCGACCGACTTCGGCGGTGGATTCTGTTGAAGCGATCCGCAATCTTTTGATCAATGATCCACAATCTGGAACTTCATTTCGTCTTGGTGATATCGCAAGCGTTCGCAAAGGTCTAAAAGACCCTGCAGCTCCGTCCTTGTTTCGCGACGGGCGTCCCGCCATTGGTTTTGGGATTTCAAACACTCTTGGCGGCAACGTGGTGAACATGGGCGACGCAGTGAATGCTCGCATCGCAGAACTGGAAAGCGAACGTCCACTCGGAATCGATATCTTACCGATTTCCGATCAATCCAAGTCTGTCCGCACCTCGGTCAATGATTTTGTGGTCAACGTCGCCCTGGCATTGGCAATCGTGATCGGCACCCTTTTGATATTTATGGGGCTTCGCTCTGGTATCCTGATGGGCGGCATTCTTTTGGTGACGGTCGCAGGCACTTTGATGGGCATGTACCTATACGGTCTTGATATGCAGCGCATATCATTGGGCGCCTTGATCATCGCTCTGGGAATGTTGGTCGATAACGCAATTGTTGTCGTCGAAGGCACTTTAGTCCGTGTCCAGAAAGGTGAAGACACTGCTAAGGCCGCGATTTCAGTTGTGAACCAAACCAAGTGGCCCCTTTTGGGGGGCACGATTGTCGGATTTCTGGCATTTTCGCCCATTGGTTTCTCCCCCGACAACACAGGCGAATACGCCGGTAGTCTTTTCTGGACGATTACCATTTCACTCCTTTTTTCTTGGCTGGTCGCGATTTGGTTAACGCCGTATTTTTGTACGCTGCTGCTGAAACCCAGCACCAGCGCTTCTAAAACCAAGGAAACTGTGATCCTGCGCGGATATCGATGGCTATTGACCTTTGCGATCCGCATCAGATGGATAACAATCGGTTTGATCATCGCATTTTTCGTCTCGGCAATAGCGCTGTTCAGCGCCGTTCCGCCAGGTTTCTTTCCGTCATCCACACGCGACCAATTTGTGATCGATTACTATCTTCCCGAAGGTACCGACATCGAGCAAACCAAATCCGACATGCTTGAAATCGCAGAGTATGCGCGTGGGCTGGACGGTGTCACGGGCACGAACACCATTGTCGGTGGCGGGCACCAGCGTTTTATGCTGATCTATGAAGCTGAGGGCCAAAATCCGGCTTATGGTCAGATCCTAGTCGACGTAGAAAACTATCAGATTATCGACGACCTTCGGGTAATTCTTCAATCATGGATTGACGAAAAATATGCGTCATCGAATGCGAAGGTCTGGAAGTTTGTTCTTGGTCCAGGTGGTGGTTCGAAAATCGAGGCGCGGTTCTTTGGCCCTGAGCCAGCGGTGCTGCGTGACCTTGCAGATCAAGCCAAGTCTATCATGGCCAAAGCTGGTGCCGTTGCCATCAAAGATGATTGGCGCGAGCAAGTTCAAGTGATCCGACCGGTGATCAACACCGAAGCCTCTAGGCGGTTGGGTTTAACGCAAGGTGAAATTTCTAATGGCCTCTATTCCCATCTCACTGGCGCTACCTTGGGCGTTTACCGCGAAGGAGATGAATTGAGAAACATTGTTATGCGACCGGTGGAACAGGCACGCAATGATGTCGGTGCGCTGCGTGACGTGCAGATATTCAGTCAGTCGGCTGGCGGCTACATCCCGATTGGTCAAGTCGTCGAGAGCTTCGATCTTGTGTTCGAAGCAGGCAACTTGCGCCGTATTGACCGTGAACTTGCAGTCACCGCGCAGTCCGATAACGCGCCCGGCGCACTGTCCGGAGAGCTCTTCGAAGCCGTTCGGGGACCCATCGAAGCAATTGAGAAACCGCCCGGGTACTCGTTGGAATGGAAAGGAGAGTATGGCAGTTCACAAGAAGCGAACGCCGGTCTCGCCGCCACTATGCCGCTTGGATTTGGTGCGATGATTGTTGTGGTTCTATTCTTATTCAATGCCGTCCGTCAGCCCTTGATAATCTGGCTCACGGTCCCATTGGCATTGATCGGGGTGATCTATGGTTTGGCAGGCACGCAAACTCCACTCGAGTTTATGGCGATCTTGGGCATCCTGTCTTTGACCGGCATGCTGATAAAAAATGCCATAGTCTTGATTGATGAAACGGATACACAAATCCTAACCGGAAAGGCACGCATGCAGGCCGTCGTGGATTCGGCCGTCAGCCGTGTGCGTCCAGTTGGATTGGGCGTTCTGACCACGGTCTTAGGTGTTGTACCACTTCTTTGGGACCCGTTTTTCAAATCGCTCGCCGTCGTCATCATATGTGGGCTCAGCTTTGCAACGATCTTGACACTGATCGTTGTGCCGACGCTTTATGCCATCCTTTTCCGAGTTGGTTCTAACGAATTGGAGGAAACCACCGGATGAACGCGCGAAGCGCCGCGTTAAGTCTGTTGCTTTTAACTGCCGGTTGCGGATCGCAAGGGTTGATTTCACAAATTGACTTAATGGAGACCCCCGCACTTTTCGCCAACGGCGATATCAATCCTTTCCCCGCGGACCTGCCCAAAGACCGTGACATTCCTTACGTGACACAGCGTGTCCCTTCAGCAAAAAAAGATCGGATATATTCTGATACGCCATCAATCATTTTAAGGGTGGGACATGCCGCCGTCGCGATAGGCCCAGCAGTCAACCTTCCTTACGACAACATCCGCCGCCGCCACGAAGCCAATTTCTTTCCAGAAACGGCACAGTGCTGAAAAGGGTTTTCGAGCAGTAGGTGGAATTGCAGGTCGGATTTCTTTGCTTTGCCGCGCCGCTTTCCGATTGGCAAGTGAACGACAGATACAGCAACGACTGCAGAAAAGAGAAAATGATGCGGACCGTGACCCAACAGCATCGCCCCGAAATAGGCTGTCTGAAGTCAGCGAGAGTGGGTTCCAACTTTGCGGTCTGGTCAGTCTTGAGGGGTGACCATAGACAAAATTTTCATCGAATCCTTATAATGCGCTGTATGTTCGACCGGATTAAAGACATTGAACGCTTCCTCGCGATTGTGGATGCGGGCAGCTTGCATGAAGCCGCTGCGCGGCTGGATGTCAGTCAACCTGGACTGTCGCGTGTACTCAAACGCATGGAGGACCAGTGCGAAGGGCAGCTCTTTGATCGGCTGCCAAGGGGGATAGCCCTAACACCGTTGGGCGCGGTGGTGACAGAAAAGTGCCGCCACCTTTTGCGCGAGAGCGAGTTGGCAGGAGATGACATTCGATCTGCCGTGAGCGGGCGGACTGGACAGCTTCGTTTGTCAGCCGGGCCGGTGTGGATTTTTGCAATACTGCCCCAGGTTTTACCGACACTTAATGACCGCTTCCCCGGCGTGCGCCTGCAGCTCAGCGCTCGAGGCTACCATGAAGCGGTCACCCTCTTGGAACAGGGTCATCTGGATGCTCATGTCGGCGGGTTCGATTCCGAAGCCACACTGCCTACGCATCTTACGCGCATCCCTCTGATGGACGTCGAGCTTGGCGTTGTTGCGGTCAAGAGCCACCCTATCTTCGAGGGCGACCTTTCGCTTGAACGTCTTTGCGACTTCCCTTGGATCGACTATGGCGCGGGTCGCCCATCCGGTTCTCAGGTTTGGCCCGGCGCACAAGACATCCAAAGCGAAGTCTTTCGGAAAACAGGTCGCCGCTTTCGCACGATTGTAGAATGTGATGCGTCTGGTCTCGCGTTGATGCGGGCCGAACCCTATCTTGCCTATCTGCCGACAACAATTGCCGAGAATATTCCCGGGCTCCCGCTTAGGCAAGTTCCGGTCAGGCTTGATGAGCGCAAGTTTCGCGCTGGGCTTATTGTGCGAAAGTCTCTTCTGGCCAATCCCATTGTCGAATTGCTCGCAGAGATACACAGGCAGATTCTGCGCGAGCGATAACAATGTGGCATCAATAAAACCATTCTCGATCATACCTCGAATAGGTGTGATGCTCTAGCATTCCCACTAACGCCGCGACATGTGGCGAGATATGGGAGGAAGAAATGTCACTCAAACTCACGCGCCTGCGGACTGTCACCCCACTGGCCGGGTGTGATCGTGAACCGGATAGGAAGGCCAAGCGCATCGACGGCGGCATGTACTTTCGTAGTTAAGCCGCCCTTGGAACGTCCGATTGCGTGAGCCTCAGCCCCCCATTTGCGCCGGTCGCATCGGCGTGGGTTTTGCAGATCGTCGCGTCCACCAATACATATTCGAAGTCCGGGTCGGTGCTTAACGCTTTGAAAAGACTCTCCCAAACCCCAGCAATCGTCCAAAGACGGAACCGCGAATGCACCGTGCGCCAATTGCCCAATTCCGGTGGCAGGTCTCGCCAGGGCGACGCGCCCCGCGCGAGCCAAAGGATCGCGTCCAAGAACAAGCGATTATCCGCGCCAGAGCGGCCGCGGTCCCCTGCCTTGCCCGGAACCAAAGGCGCAATGATCGCCCACTGCCTGTCAGTTAAAGTCCGTCTGCTCAAGATCGCCTCCTGTTTTTGATCTTGAATCAAACGGAAGGCAATTTGGGAATCCCCTAAATGCAGACGCCGCCTAGTGCAACTGCGCCGCGGTCCCCAAAGTCGATTAGACGATCCAAAACTTGAAGAGTTATCGGGGGTTCCCGTAGAAGCGGAAGACTATTTTGGCGCAACGGCTTTGATGAAAGACTACGCGTTGCTCGGGAGTAAGTTTGTCGATTCTGGCAGCATGGCACGATCGAGGGGTTTACTACTGAGCCTCAGACCCGTTCAAATAAATGATATTGATACGAAACCGGCCAATAAAATAAGACTACACAAGGCCAAGCTTTCCATTGTAAGCGATACATGGCAGCTACCTACCTATGGACGATGCATTGTCTCACTTTGGCCTTTCAAGAACCGTGACTATCGCACTGGGCGCGTTCCTGATGGCACTTATCAGTTTGTGGACACAAGGAAACGTCGGCATTTCGTTGGCAGACCCCGGCTTTCTTTGGTACGGAACGCAACGCGTAATGCTTGGCGATGTGCCGATCCGTGATTTTATGTCTTACGAACCGGGAAGATATTACGCGTCAGCCGCAATTTCAAAAGCCGGCGGGCTGGACGCCTTGTCTGGAACGCGTTTTACAATTGCACTTTTTCAGGCCGCCGCGCTGGCCGCAGTCCTGATAACTTTGGCTCAAGCTCTTCCTCCAGAACTGCGCGGACGAAAAACATTCTTGGTGCTTGCAGCTTTGACGTTCTTTCTGTGGATGTTTCCTCGTCATAAGCTGTTCGATATTGCGACAAGCATTTTTCTCCTCTCTGCTTTGACTTGGATGATTGCGTCTCCAACGATCAGAAGGTGTTTTCTAGCTGGCGTTGCCGTCGGTCTTGCCGCCGTGATTGGACGAAACCACGGAGTCTATGGGCTTGCGGGAAGCGTTGGTGTGTTTTTCTGGATGCTACTTTCGGCCAAACCCTCCGACGTGACTTTCAACCGCGTACTGCCTTGGGGCCTGGGTATCGTGGTCGGATTTTCCCCTATCCTGGCAATGCTGGTCATTGTGCCCGGTTTCCTTCCAGCGTTTCTGGCCAACGTCGTTTTCGTATTCGAAGTAGGAAAGACAAATTTACCATTGCCGGTTCCGTGGCCATGGGTTGTCTCTTTCGCCGATCAAGAATTTTTTGATGCAATGAAAGATTCGGTCAAAGGACTGTTCTTTGTCCTCGTTCTTGCGATTGGTATTCTAGGGCCGATCTTCGTTTGCGTGCGCCAAAAAATAGGGCACTCGATGTCGCCTGCGTTAGTTGCGGGTGCCTTTCTCGCCCTGCCCTACGCCCATTTTGCTTTCTCGCGTGCGGATATTGGCCACTTAGCCCAAGGGATTTTTCCGACACTGGTCTTTATACTTATGTGCCTGGGTGTGGCTCGTAGAAGGTGGCGCGTCGCAGGGATATGGACACTTTCTTTAACGTCACTTGTTGTCGTGGTCTCTCAACAGCCAGGGTTCCCGTGCCGCCAACCAAGCGACTGCGAGCGGGTCGTCATTGCCGAGCGCGACTATCTGGTACCAAAGCACGAGGGAGAACAGATAAGCGTTCTTCGAAATCTGCAAGCGACATATGGAACTAATCAGCAACCTATCCTTGCCGTGCCTCTAATGCCCGGTGCTTACGCCTTACTTGAGCAAAGGTCTCCTTTGTGGGAGATCTACCCACTTTTTCCGCGGTCCGAGGAGTTTGAGCGGGCCGAGATCGAAAGGATCAAACGCGCCAATCCCAGTTTCGTGTTAGCTCAGAATCTGGAGTTCGACCAGACCGAGGACCTTCGCTTTCAAACCACGCATCCGATTGTCTTTGATCACATCCAAGAGAACTTCAAACTTGTAGAGTCTACTGCCGGGCCGGGATATCTGGTTTTTGTTTCAAAGGATCAGTAGCAGTGAATTGCATCACAATACTCACTTGAAAACGAGTCGGAACTTCACATGAGCGACAGAGTAGACTGCCAAACGTTGGATCATGTCAAAATTGAATGGCCTCCAATAGGGTTCACGTCCCTACGGTCCGCATTTCGCCATTCGCGGAGAGAGAATGACACACAGTAAGGTGCCGTTTAACAAGCCAAGCCTTGTCGGAAACGAAATAAAATATGTGCGTGACGCCGTTAGACGCGGGCAGCTTGCTGGGGACGGGACTTACACGGAACGGTGCTGCAAAATGCTCCAAGCGCAGTTCAACGCCCCGAGCGTGCTCCTGACGCATTCTTGCACCGCTGCGCTAGAAATGGCAGCGATGCTTTGTGATTTGCAGCGCGGCGATGAAGTGATTATTCCGTCCTTCACCTTTGTGTCGACGGCGAATGCAGTTGTTCTGCGCGGGGCCACTCCAGTTTTTGTTGATATCCACCCCGAAACACTCTGCCTTGATCCCGAAGCTGTTGAGGCGGCGATTACCCCCCAGACGAAGGCTATTTTTTCCGTGCACTATGCCGGGTTTCCGGCAGACATAGAGTTTCTCTCAACCCTCGCGAAGGCTCACGATCTGTTTCTCATCGAAGATGCGGCGCAGGCACTAGGGTCAACCTATAAGGAGCAGCAGGCGGGGACTTTCGGGGACGCGGCGACCTTTAGTTTCCACGAGACCAAGAATGTGATCAGCGGTGAGGGCGGTGCCTTGGTCGTGAACCGCCCTGAATGGGTCGAGCGCGCCGAAGTCATTCGGGAGAAAGGCACCAATAGATCGCAGTTCTTTCGCGGTGCGGTCGATAAGTACACGTGGGTCGACGTCGGTTCATCCTATCTGCCCGGAGAGCTGATTGCAGCTTTCTTGTGCGCGCAGATCGAAATGCAGGATGCCATTCGCAGACGACGCCTGTCGGTGTTTGATATGTATTTCGAAGCCTTCGAGTCCTTGGCGCAGGATCGGCAAATCGGGATGCCGAAGCTGCCCCTAAATTGCAAGGGCAACGGTCATATGTTTTATCTTCTTATGGATTCACTGAGTACGCGCACCGCTTTCATTAATTTCATGAAACGTCACAATGTGATGACACCGTTTCACTATGTGCCGTTGCATAGTTCGCCTGCAGGGCGAAGATTCGGGCGAACATTTGGGAATTTGAGCGTGACTGACAGAATCTCGGATACTTTGGTTCGCTTGCCGATGTTCTTTGATCTAGGTAGCGATGTTGAAACAGTGATTGAACTCGCAACAGAGGTTCTCGAAAACAGATGACGCCATCAGTCAAAGCGCACAACAACGATCAGAAGCCGCTGATAAGCGTAGTTTCTCCAGTTTATGGCTGCAGAAATACACTGGTCGAACTTGCAAAGCGCGTTGAAGCTTCATTTGGCGAGGAGCCGCTGGATTGGGAGCTGGTGCTGGTAGATGATCGTGGTCCTGACCAACCTTGGTCGGTCATAGAGGAGCTTGCGCAGAACAATTCACGTGTACGCGGAGTAAGACTGGCCCGGAACCATGGCCAACACCTGGCGATTTGGGCTGGTTTGGAAGCCGCCCGGGGTGATTTTGTTGCTGTGATAGATTGCGATCTCCAAGATGAACCAGAGGTTATTCCCGAGCTTTATCGTCAAGCAATGCAAGCCGATGTGGAGGCGGTGATTGTTGATCGAGGCTTTTGGTCGGACTCCCGACTGCGACGGATCGCTTCAAAGTCGTTTTATGCGCTTGTGAATTTGCTAGCAGGCGTTCAGATCAACAATACAGGCAATTTCGGCCTCTATAGTCGCCGTATGATCGACACTCTGCTGCTGTTTACTGAACAGGAGATTTTCTTGCCCATCATGGTTAGCCTGACAGGCTATGAGACCATACGGTTTCAAGTGGATCGGGATGAACGCCACGCTGGGGAAAGTTCGTATAGCTATCTAAGACTTCTACGCTTGGCTGCTGCAATTGTCGTCCGCTTCTCGGATCGGCCACTAAAGCTCAGCGTTGTTGTCGGTGCCGCGTTCAGTACTATGGCGGCGCTAATCTCCGTTTTTTTGTTTGGGATGTGGCTCGCTGGTGCATTTACGGTTCAGGGGTGGACCAGTACCATCTTGTCTGTCTGGTTTCTGTCAGGACTGATACTGGCAACACTTGGCATTCACGGAGTTTATCTGGGGCGGGTCTTTCGTGAGGTACAAGGTCGGCCACGAATCCTGATTCAACAAACTACGGGTTCTGAGCCGACCACCAATCCCACTGCGAGGAGTGCATAAGCTTTGGTTCCCACAAGCCTGCTTCGCTATTGCATCGTTGGTGTCGTCTCAAACTTTCTGGTTTATTGCTTTTTTCTAGTTTTGATTTGGAGCGCTGTTCCGCCTGTTTGGGCCGCTGCCATATGCTATGGCATGGGACTGGCAATCAGCTATTTTGCAAATCGACGCTGGACCTTCGAAAGTGAAGCCAGCCACTGTTCAGATTTGCTACGGTTCTTGCTGGCGTACGGCGTCGGCTTGTGTGCAACTCTGGTATTCATTTCGGTGTTCACGCTGTTTCTGCCCCCCGAAATTGCGCAGATCATCAATATCGGCCTTACTGCGTTGGTGATCTATTTTGGGCTGCGCGTTTTGGGTTTTGGAAAAGGAGAGCCGCGAGATGCCGATCACGTTTAATGCGTTGGAGACAGACCGTTTTGGTATCCGATGTGCCCGGGTAGACGACGCGAATGCACCATTGGCTGCGATAAATGCAGCAACGGAAGCAGAAGCTATCGACTTTCTGTCTGTTCGCGTGTCCACGGACGACATTGCGCGTGTACAGGCGCTTGAGGACGATGGCTACCGGCTAATGGATACGATCGTTTACTATCGTACATTGCTTTCAATGCCTTTCGCAGCAACAACAAATCCGAAAGGAGTGGAAATTCGCATTGCGACTCGAGACGACGCTGAGGCCGTAAGCGTTGTTGCATCAGATGCATTTGAAGGATTCTTCGGGCATTTCCATGCAGATGAGCGCCTTTCTAGTCAGGACTGCGATGCGGTTTATGCAGATTGGGCCAAGTCTTGTGTAACTACGCAAACTGCAACTTTGCCTGCGCTCGTAGCGCACACCTCTGGGCAAATTGTCGGTTTTCTCGCTAACCGCCAAATAGATGAAGCCTGTGTCGATATCACTTTGAACGCTGTAACGCGTGAAATGCAAGGGCGCGGTGTCTACGGGGCCTTGCTGGATCGTGCAATGCAACAGATGGCGGTGTCGCGTTTTAAAGAGGTTACGATCTCGACCCAGGTCAACAACATCCCTGTACAACGGGCTTGGGCCAAGCGCGGTTTCCGAATGCAACGGAGTTACTATACATTGCACAAATGGATAGATCGAAAATAACGAAACCCAGTAGAAAACAGAGAAGAGCTTGCGGTTGTTTATCTAGCTGGACATCCGAACTGCAAGCAATTTCCCGCCCCCTTCAGTTGCTGCTCTTTCACCAACCAACCTCGTTTGAGGGTTGCTTGAACGTTTGGAATGCCATCTACTGTAAGCGTCCGGTCTGGCCGCCCTACGACACGGCTTTCCAGGGCAGTAGATCATCGACACGGTTGATTTTGTAGTCCGGGATGCGGGCGAGAGTGTCGGCGAGCCATGCCTGTGGATCAATGCCATTGAGTTTGGCGGTTT
>CALKXV010000074.1 GCA_938005545.1 uncultured Paracoccaceae bacterium | reverse complement strand
CATCACGTCGCACCGCCCGGCCTTTTCAGACATTTTTCTGGGTTCCACAGCGGCATGGGTTGTGCGGCACACCCAAGCCTGCGTTCATGTACTGAGGTAGATTTTAGTTCGGTTGCCGCAAACGTGTTTGCGCTCCCGTCGACGTCGTTCTGACAATCCACTCCGGTCTTTGCCTTTTTCTAAGGCAATGACTACTCAATTCGCTTTAGGGATTACAGTCAGGCTTAAGGAACTCAATCACCGCGTTTTCGAGTTCATCCCAATCTGTGAACTCATACTCTTGGACCGACGGGTCGAAGTTCCTACCGCGTAGCACGACATGTCGTAGCACCTGTGTGGCATAGTAATCGTAGTTACGGGTTCTGACGGCACCTGCTACAAGCAACTCACAGTCCGGATCAAACTCGGTTCGCATCTTCAATTCATCAGCGTAATCTTGCGCGTCTTCCTTGCCTTCAGGAAAGGCAGCACTCAGGCTGACAGACAGAAACATAGTTCGGCGAGCGTCGAGTTCTTTTTCATGTGCTGCGACATAGGCTTCGAACCTGGCAGGATGGCGTCTCTCGTGTACAGAAGCCGCAAGGATGACCGAGGCAACATTATCGAATGGCACCGCTTCCCTTCCATCTAAGGAATCGACAAGACACGTGCTCGCACCATTGTCTCGGGCAACCCTCTCCACAAATGTAGCGATTTTCTTAGTTTGACCTTCGACCGAACCAAAGACGATGAGAACAGTCATGCTTTTCTCCTTTTTCCTGCCACACAGCTGCGCCCTTTCGTTACACCGCAAGGCTGTGGATGTGATCCTGCTGGCGTGATGTATCGAGATGGGCAGAGATCAGCCGCGCGGCCGCAGCCATTTCCAAGCGCAAGGACAAGCCCTGTTCATCGGCCAATAGGAGTTCGGGAAAAACGCTCAAAAGGTCGTCCGTTATCTCGTTAAGCTCCTCAGCACTGCCCGAAAATCGATCCAATACTGCTGCTGTTTGAATGGTCCCGTTACACATGATTCCGTCGATCAATGCAGCGACAAACACGTCCTCCGAAGATAGTCGATATCCTTTATGTCCGGCCAACCCGTCTGATTGGATTCTTTGCTGATATGCTGACGTTGCGACAGCATTCTGAACAAAGCCTTGCTGGAACTTGGAAATTGCCGATGCACCAAACCCCAACAACGTCTCGCAGGGATCATCTGTATAACCCTGAAAATTGCGGGTCATTTGGTTAGTGCGGGCCGCTTTAGCCAGGCTGTCATGCGGCAAGGCGAAATGATCGAGGCCAATCGGAACATACCCGAACGCAATGAGCCGCTCTTTTGCAATTTGCGACATCTCAAACCGCCGCTCGGGGCTCGGCAAGGTTTCGGTGGCGATCATCACCTGTCGCTTGGAGACATGAGGGACATGCGCATATCCATAGAGCGCCAGCCTGTCCGGCCCAAGCGAAACCACCTGATCCAAGGTCCTTATTAAAGATTCAACCGATTGAAAGGGCAACCCATAGAGAAGATCTATGTTGAGGCTGGCAACACCACCCCTGCGCAGTTCTCGTACTATATCACGTGTGATTTCAAAACTCTGACAACGGCCGATTGCTTGCTGAACCTTTGGTTCAAAGTCCTGCACACCAACACTTGCGCGCGCCATTTTCCAACGAAAAAGCTCTCTCAAGACATCTGAGCTTGCATCCGTTGGGTCAATTTCAACCGAGAATTCGAAACCTTCAGAACAATCGAAAGCACCATAAAGATGGGAGAGCAGTCGGTCCATTAGTTTGGCGTTCAAGAGTGTCGGCGTGCCACCACCGAGATGAAGACGTGCCATTGACAGCTTCTGTGGCAAGTGTTCACGCGTAACCAGATCAATTTCGGTGAGCAACGTGTCGACGTAGCTCTCCACTGGCTTGAGCGTTTGCGTGCCCTGCGTTCTGCATGCGCAAAACCAGCAGAGCCGTCGGCAAAACGGTATATGAACATAAGTGGAGATTGGCTTGGACGTTTCTACATTGCCTAGCCAATTCGACTGCACTCTCTGACCAACACCTGGTTCAAACCGATTGGCAGGTGGGTAGCTGGTGTAGCGGGGAATCTTCGCGTCAAAGAGCCCGTGTCGACGAAGGAAGTTTACTTGGTCCATGTAAATCTTGTATTTCGTTTTAGGAAGCAACACCTTGATGCAGATCAACCAACATGACATTTGTCTTCAACACTCATAACGGCTGCAATTCATGCCCCATCCGTCACCGCGCGATTTGTGCCAGGTGTGATGATGATGAGTTGGGCCGCTTGGAGCAGATGAAGTCATACGCATCGTTTGAAGCGGGTCAGACAATTGTCTGGCGTGGCGATGATCTAAAGCACTTTTCTTCTCTAGTTTCGGGAATTGCTTCACTATCCCGGACTCTGGAGGACGGACGCACGCAGATGGTTGGCTTGCTATTGCCCTCCGATTTCATCGGTCGTCCCGGACGGCAGCTGGTCGAGTTTGAAGTTACCGCTGTAACGGATGTCACTCTGTGTCGCTTTGAACGCAAGCCCTTTGAAGATCTTGTAGAAGATATCCCACATGTTTCGCAACGCGTCATGGAAATGGCGCTGGATGAGCTAGATGCGGCCCGAGAATGGATGGTTCTGTTGGGGCGAAAAACTGCAAAAGAAAAAATTGCCACCTTTATCGAGATGATTGTGCGCCGCGACACGATACCAGCACATGGCGTTTCAAATCACGCTCTCCCCCTGACGCGGGAAGAGATTGCCAACTTCCTCGGTCTGACGTTAGAAACGGTAAGCCGTCAGCTTTCGATCTTGAAAAAGGAAAATGTGATCGAGTTCTCGGACAGACGAAACTTCTTTATCAAGGATCTTGCAGCGCTGCACGGAGCTTCTGGCGATGATGCAGATGGCGACATGGTTCTCTAGCCAAAGTGAATTATTGCGTTGGCCACTACGCAAGACGTTGCATGACTAGGATGCCGGAAACGCTTGATCGTTCGTCTTCATTGACCAATCGAGGATGCTATCCAATGATGGTTACCGCTTGATTGCCTTAAGCTCGGAAAAAGTCTGAAACGCCTCTATATCCAATGCGCTGACTCCGACAACCACCGGCATGTTGCGCGAGATTGCATCCGCGATCACCATGCGAGGCAGAACTGCCTTTTGCAGGCGCAGCTTTTGCTCGCGCTCGCAGTAACGGGAGGGCCGCAATGGGGCCAGCTCCGCAAACTGGTCGTTCGATCTAAGAGAGCGGACCGAAGCCAAACCACGACTTCGCCGTAGATTCCTTTGCTGCCGCTTTGAATTTGAGCCTACGCTACTGGCTTCCGGAACGGTGAGATGCATGGAAACACAATCGACAGCGACGAACGGTCGATCATTGCGCAGCAATTGCATTTTTGATTTGCACGTCCAGCCAATCCCGGATTGCTGATATAGAGGGGTCCAATTGAACAAGACCCTGACCAACAAAGGCTTCGAGTGCATGCAAGTTCAATGCGCTTACGCCTACAATCACAGGGATATCGCTTGCGATGGCTTTGGCTATCACATCGCGAAAGCCGCGTCCTTCGGCCTCGTGTTTGCCAAATTTGTTCACCACCAAAAGGTCGGCGCCGGTGTCCAGTGATCCGCTCACCTGCCCAACGGCCAACTCAAGCGCACTGGGATCAAGACGACAGCCCTTGGATGCAACACCCAGGTTCTGTGATATCCGCAGGATAGACCCTTGGGGCAGCACTTGCACATCCATGTCGCAGGGCCCTTCCGCCCGCTCTGTGTTGATCTGAACGGTGCCGCAGCACCGGATCCCGCGGCGGGCAAGCCGCTGTGCCACGTCATAAAGCAGAAGATCAGTGTCACCCTTTGCGGGGGCCATCGTATATGCGATTTTCATGGGTCTTTGCCTTTGCATTCAAAAGGGTTGGAATTCGACAAGTGCGCCGGCCGGCAATGTTTCCGCATCGGCGGGGACAAACAGCATCCCGTCCATATCGGGCAAGCGGGCCACCCGCCCCGAATGGGTTATGTCCGCGAACTCGGCCACCTCGCGGCCGAGATGATCAAAGCCGTTCAAGCGCGCCAACCGCAACTCACAGCGTCCGGGTTTGTGGCGTAGAGGGCGCGACAAGACGACGTGCCGGCGGGATACCGATTGTCTGGCCTGCCCGGTCAGAGCTTGGCAGAGTGCAGTGCCAAATAGCTGCCATGTGATGAAGGCCGACAGTGGATTTCCGGGAAGGCCCAGCCAACATGCGCCATTGAACTGTCCAAAAGACACCGGTTTGCCGGGTTTCATCGCGACACCGCTAAACCCAATCGCGGCCCCTAGATCCTGCAACGCCGGTTTGACATGGTCTTCTTCGCCGACCGAAATACCGCCTGTGGTGACGATAAGATCAGCGGACTTGGCCAGAACGGCCAGTTGTGTCCGCAGCGCCGACTTTGTGTCAGCGGCGATGCGTGTCTGGCTTAATATCACCGCTGGCGATGTGATCGCGGCCCGCAGCATTGGCGTATTTACATCCCAGATGCCTGCCGCGCCACGCGGTGTGCCGGGTTGGCACACCTCATCCCCGGTCACC
Source organism: uncultured Paracoccaceae bacterium (assembly GCA_938005545.1). Lineage (GTDB taxonomy): Bacteria > Pseudomonadota > Alphaproteobacteria > Rhodobacterales > Rhodobacteraceae > CALKXV01. The sequence continues at coordinate 24,415 of CALKXV010000074.1, read as the reverse complement.
AGAACAGCGACTTGCAGCGGACGACACACTGTGAGGCTGCCATGACCGGCGGCGGCACAGGCGGTGATGTCACGCGCGGTCAGGACACATCCAGCAAGGACAGTGATCTTGCCAAATGTCATATCCTCGCCTGCCGCCCGGATATGGGTGCGCGGAGCAATCATATGCGTCAGGCGGATACCCTCTTTGGTGTGCTGAACGTCCTCTTGCATCACCACAGCATTGGTCCTGTCAGGAACCGGCGCACCGGTAAATATCTGTACCGCTGTGCCGGCTGCGAGTGCCGCTTCTGGTGTCTGCCCGGCAGCCACGCGGTCTGACACGCGCAAATCCCATGGGCCGTCGCCTGTCAGATCGGCGGTGTTGATGCCAAAACCATCCATGGCGGCGTTGGCAAAGGGTGGCACCATACCCAAAGCGCGCGCAGGTTGGTTCAGGACGCGCCCGACGGCATTTTGCAGTGTGACCACCTCGGTTGCAGCAATCGGGCGGACCTTGCGCGCGATTTCGGCCAAAGCCTGATCAATAGTGAACAAATCTTTGTTCCCAAACGCGTCACAACCGCAACTTGGACCTGCAATCTTTTGAACAACCGTCATTGTGCGGCCTCCGCCAAAAAATGCCCCGGTCCCACGGTGCAATCAAGATCGCGCAAACGCCCGTCTTTCAGCCCATAGATCAGCCCGTGAATGCGCACCTGTGCTCCACCACGCCATGCCCTTTGCATGATTGGCGTTTCCGCCACCCGGCGCACACCTTCGATCACGTTCAGCTCAGCCAGCTGATCGCGGCGCGCCTCTGCATCGTCCTGTTGGGCCAAATCAACCACATAGGCCCGCGCAAGCCGTCTGATCGGCTCCAGCCAGTGGTCCGCCAAACCGTGGGGTAAATCCTCGGTCGCGGCCTTGACCCCGCCGCAGCCGTAGTGGCCGCAAACAATGATCTCTTTGATTTTCAACGCATCGACGGCGAATTCCAGTGCCGACAACATGTTCATATCTGACGAGTGAATGACGTTGGCCACATTGCGATGCACGAACACTTCGCCGGGGTCGAGACCCGCAACCACATTGGCTGGCACGCGGCTGTCAGAACAACCGATCCAGAAGAATTCCGGCGTTTGTTGTCCGGCCAACCGGGTAAAGTAACCGGGGTCGTTCTTTCTGTGCTGGTCGGACCAGACCGCATTGCGATCAAGCAGGTCATTTAGCATATCTTGCGTCCTTCAAGCTGCTGATCCCGCGCCTTTGGCACATGCGGATATACAGCGTTTCCAAGTCTCCCTTTGTCAGCCGACGCCGGGCAAAGGGCAGTATGATCGCATTTTCCAAAATCAGATGACGACGCGCATGACCTGCATAAGCCGCCAACATGCTCATCGCGGCCCTTTCGAGTGCGCGGGGCCCCGCGATCAACGTCTTTAGCAGCGTCACAATCTTGGGTGTATCTTCGCCTGCATGCGCGTGGTCGCGGTGCAGTCTTGAGATGATTTTCGCGATGTTATCTTCAGGCAGGCAACGCCGTTTGAACAGAGGAAATAGGTCTTCTTCCTCGTCCATCAGGTGCAAAGGTAACTGAACGGTAAGAAAGCTGATCACCTCTTTGACCACTTTCATAGGAACCAGACTGCCCTCCGCGATCTTATCAATAGAGGCACAGATTTCACGCTCGCGCAGGTGGTCTTCATGGATAAAGTCCAGTGGATCGTCCTCACGGTTGAGGTGTCTAGCGTCCTTGCCCATGTTGCTGCCCTCCTTTGGGCTAGACGGATGTCAGTTCTGCACCGGTGATTTCGGCTGATGCGACAAGTGAGTTGACGAAACCCCGGGCGTTTCTTGCCCAGGATGCCTTTTCCATCGCTTCGGCGATCTTTGGTTTGACCACGCCAAACGGCAGGACCGCACCAAGGGCCACTGCGTCCATCCGCACAATGTGCCAGCCATGGCGGGTGAGGACAGGGTTCGACGTGATCTCGCCTTCGCCCAAACCACGCAAGATGGCCTCGAACTCTGGCACTGTGTCGCCCGGCCCAAGCTGGCCCAAAGAGCCACCGGAGGATTTGGACCCACAATCGCTCTCGCGGGTGGCCAAAGCAGCAAAGCCTTTGGGGTTGGTCATAGCGACTTTGGTCAATGCCTCGGCCCGGTGCATCGCATCGTGCGTGGTCTTTTGATCGCGGGGATCGCAGGCGCACAGGATGTGCGATACCTCCCACAAAGGTGGCGCGCGAAAACGGCTGGGGTCTTTTTCCCACTCCGCATGGATTGCGTCGTCTTCCGGGGTTTGGGGGTCGACGACGCATTCAAGAAGGCCCCTGATCTGGGCCTCTTCTTCGGTTTCAAACTTGCCGGGGGCCACCTCTTGCGGTGTAATCTCCAACGCGCGGGCACGGGCCTCGTGCAACAGCAAGGTGCGGATCGCGACGGCATTGGCCGCTTTGCGCCAGGCGATGCCCGGCTTTCCAGCCGGTGCACCATGGTTTTGGGTCTCAGCTGCCACGACAGTGTGGGGCACCTGCTCGCCGTTGACGATGAGGTCTGGGAATAGTGCTGAATTCATCTGATTTACTCCGCAGGTGTTGACTTGGGCGCGCTGCGCTTAGGTAGTGCCCTGTCTCGGCGTGACCGGACAATTTGGAACCCCGGACGCAGCAGATACCGGAACGGTGCAGCGAAGCCAGATATCATATGAACCAGTCGGGTGAATGGGAAGAAAGCTGTGATGATCAGGCCAAGAAAGATGTGCAGTTTGTAAAGCCAATGCACGTCAACAACCGTCGTCCAAGCATTCACGTTCCATGTGACGATGCTTTGCGACCAGTTCATGAAGCGGACCATTTCTGAGCCGTCCATGTGCTGAAGCGTCTGCGTAATGGTTAGCAACCCGATGACCAGTTGTAGCCAGATCAGCACCATAATGGTTATGTCCGACCAACTTGACGTTGCCCTGATGCGCGGATCGGTCAGGCGTCGATGCAATAGCAACGTCCCGCCCGCCAAAGCGATGATCCCTGCCGGTCCGCCGATGATTACAGCCATCCACTGCTTTAGCCAATAAGGTACAGCGAGCGCGTCCAGGACCCAGACAGGTGTGAATAAACCCACGAGGTGACCGAAAAAGATCGTGATGATCCCGATATGAAACATGATCGAACCCAAGATCAGTTGCTTGCGACGCAACAACTGGCTGGATGAGCTTTTCCATGTGTACTGATCGCGGTCGTAGCGGGCGATTGAACCAATGACCAAGATGGTCAAGGCAGCATATGGCATGATACCGAAGATAAAGAAATCGATGTCGAAATTCGAAAACATGGGTCTCTCTCCTTATTCTGCCGCATGGGGTGCGGAGTTCACCGGCAAATCCATCTGGGCCAGCATTTCACGCGCCTGTGGACAACCAGCATTCGGGTCGGGACCGAAAAGCACTTCGCTTTCCTCCCAAACCTCGTCAAGGGCCTCCAGATCAGTGGGGTCATCGTCAGGCAGCGCGAGCATTTCGGCCACAGCTTCGCGATCAGCCTTCGCTCCGACCAACTGCAAAAGGCTGGCGAATACAGCATAATAGGGGCTTTCCCGCCTTGCCAAGCGCGCGTTCAATGCCTCAAAAATGTGGGCCGCATCTGCCAGAGTTTCCCGCGCTACCTCAGGTGACCGAGTTGCCAGGAATTCGAGCAAAACTGGCAAATGATCTGGCAACTCTGATGTCACCGGATCGAAGCCACCCTCTCGGTAGGTTTCGACCAGCGACACCATCGCCCCACCCCTGTCTCGACTTTCGCCGTAAACATGTTCGAACAAATTAAGCGACAGGGTTCGGGAACGGTCAAAGAGCAGCACAAACTGCTCTTCGAGTTCATAAATGTCGCGTCCGCTCAGCTCCTCCACGAGCGGACGCAACGCCCGACGCGCTGCTGCTGTCAATCGCATGTCCGAGGCTAGAACAGCACCTATTTCGGGCATGGCATGCTGCAGCTCGCAAGTCGGGTAACTTAGGATGAGTGAAAATGCTTTGAGAGTACGGTCAGTTACAGGCTGGGCCATCTTAGTTTGCCTCCGTTGGCATTTTCAGGGGTTTCTTGTTGCCGCCAAAAAGCGAACCATTCGATGATCCGCCGCCGCAACCATTGGTATCGGTAAACCCGCAGCCACCTTTCAGGTCGTAGGCATCTTCAACTTGCTCTCGGTGGGTCGTGGGGATGACAAAGCGGTCTTCGTAACCAGCAAGCGCCATGATCTTGTACATGTCTTCGATCACACGGCCCGACAGACCAACGCGCGCAGCGATCCCTTCATCAATGACGCCCTCAATGGTTTTGGAGCGCATGTAGGAACGCATCGCCAGCATCCGTTCCAATGCGGTGACGACAGGGACTTCATCCCCGGCTGTCAGCATATTGGCCAGATATTTGACCGGAATACGCAAGTCTTTGACGTCTGGCATCCCCTCGCTGGAGCTTATCGCGCCCGCTTCTGCGGCATTCTGTATTGGGGACAGTGGTGGGATATACCAGACCATCGGCAGCGTCCGGTATTCCGGATGCAGGGGGAATGCGACCTTCCACTCCATTGCCATTTTCCAGATCGGACTTTCTTTCGCCGCTTTGATCCAATCCTCGGGAATGCCGTCCGCGCGCGCTGTTTCAATCACTACAGGATCGTTGGGATCAAGAAATACACCCAACTGCGCGTCATAGAGGTCTTGTTCATCTTGCGTATTGGCCGCTTCTGCAATCTTGTCCGCGTCGTAAAGCATGACACCGAGGTACCGAATGCGACCGACACAGGTTTCCGAACAGACGGTCGGATTGCCAGACTCGATCCGTGGATAACAAAGCGTGCATTTCTCAGATTTGCCGCTTTCCCAATTGTAGTAGATTTTCTTATAGGGGCAGCCCGACACACACATCCGCCAGCCGCGGCATTTATCCTGGTCAATCAAAACAATGCCGTCTTCTTCGCGCTTATAGATCGCACCTGATGGGCAAGACGATGCACAGGCCGGGTTCAGGCAGTGTTCGCACAGGCGAGGCAGATACATCATAAATGTATTCTCGTATTCCCCGTAGATCTCTTTCTGGATGCCTTCGAAGTTGTAATCGGCAGAGCGTTTCGAGAATTCACCGCCCAGGATCTCTTCCCAGTTCGGCCCCTTCTCGATCTTCTCGATCCGCTCACCCGTGATCTTGGAGCGCGGGCGCGCCGTTGGGAACGCCTCTAACTCGGGTGCGGATTTCAAATGGTCGTAGTCGAAATCGAACGGTTCATAATAGTCGTCGATTTCAGGCATCGCGGGGTTGCCAAAGATATTGGACAGGATGCGCCATTTGCTACCTTGCTTGGGTTGCAGCTTGCCGGATTTGGTCCGCTCCCAGCCCCCTTTCCAACGGTCCTGATTTTCCCAATCTGTCGGATAACCTGTGCCGGGTTTCGTTTCGACGTTGTTAAACCAAGCGTATTCAACGCCGTCGCGGCTGGTCCAGACGTTCTTGCAAGTGACAGAGCATGTGTGGCACCCGATACATTTATCGAGGTTCAGTACCATGCCGATTTGTGCGCGGATTCTCATTGTGCTGCCTCCTCTGCAGGTGCTTTCCAGCTTTCTTCGCGATCAAGCCAGTCGACCTTTTTCATCTTGCGCACCACAACGAATTCGTCCCGGTTCGATCCAACAGTGCCGTAGTAGTTGAAGCCGTAGGATTGCTGGGCATAGCCGCCGATCATGTGGGTTGGTTTCAGCACCGCCCGGGTGACCGAATTGTGGATACCGCCCCGATGCCCTGTCTTTTCAGACCCCGGTGTATTCACGATCTTTTCCTGTGCGTGATACATGAAGGTCGTGCCTTCCTTGATCCGCTGGGACACAACCGCCCGTGCGGTCAACGCACCGTTGGTGTTGTAGACCTCGATCCAGTCATTATCGACGATGCCCGCAGATTTTGCGTCCACTTCGGATATCCAGACCACGGGACCGCCCCGGTTCAGTGTCAACATCAGCAGGTTGTCGGTATAGGTCGAATGGATGCCCCATTTCTGGTGCGGTGTGATAAAGTTGAGCACAAGGTTGTCGCCATCATCTTGCACCTCTTTGGTGATCGTTTTGAGATCGACAGGTGGGCGGTAAGACATGAAGCCCTCACCAAAGGCCAGCATCCAAAGGTGATCCTGATACAGCTGTTGCCGCCCCGTCAAAGTGCGCCACGGGATCAGCTCATGCACGTTTGTGTAGCCCGCGTTATAGCTGACCTTGTCGCTTTCGATGCCCGACCACGTAGGGCTAGAAATGATCTTGCGTGGCTGCGCGGCGATATCATGGAAGCGGATTTTGTTGCCATGCTCCCCTTCGGCCAAATGCGCGTGTTCACGCCCTGTGGCCTTTTCAAGCGCCTCCCACGCTTTCACGGCAACGTTGCCATTGGTTTCAGGCGCAAGCATCAGGATCACTTCACAGGCGTCAATTGCGCTTTCGATCTTGGGTCGGCCTGCCGCAGCGCCGTCCAGTTGCACGCCATTCAGCGCGCCCAGATTGTCGATCTCTTCTTCAGTGTTCCAACCAATGCCCTTGCCACCGTTGCCCAGCTTGTCCAACAACGGGCCGAGTGCCGTAAACCGGTCATAGATCGCGGTATAATCTCGTTCGACCGCGACATAGGCGGGCGCAGTTTTACCGGGGATCAGATCACATTCGCCTTTCTTCCAGTCTTTGACCTGATCTTGTGCAATCTCGGCCGGGGTGTCGTGCAGGATTGGCAGGGCGACGATATCGGTCTCTTTCTCCAGATAACCCGGCGTGATCTCCTGAAATTTCTTTGCGAGAGATTTAAAGATTTCCCAGTCTGATTTACTTTCATACGCCGGATCGACCGCCGCCTGCAGCGGGTGAATGAACGGGTGCATGTCGGATGTGTTCATGTCGTCTTTTTCGTACCAAGACGCTGTTGGTAAGACGATATCGGAATAAACCGCTGTGGTAGACATGCGGAAGTCGATGGTTACCAGCAGATCCAGCTTTCCGCGCGGTGCGTCCGGATGCCACTTCGCCTCTTTCGGTAATTGGCCCCCATCTTCGCCAAGGTCCTTGCCCATCACACCGTGGTCGGTTCCGAGCAAATGCTTGAGGAAATACTCGTGACCTTTGCCGGAGGACCCCAGCAAGTTTGACCGCCACACAAACAAGTTGCGGGGCCAGTTCGCCGGATCATCCGGATCCTCGCAGGCCATTTCGAGGTCGCCGGATTTCAGGTTCTCAACGACATAAGCAGGGATCTCCTTACCTGCCGCTTTGGCATCCTTGGCCACCTGTAACGGGTTGGTTTTCAGCTGTGGTGCCGATGGCAACCAGCCCATACGCTCGGCCCGGATGTTGTAATCGATCAGGCTAATGTCCCAATCGCCTTCAGGCGCCGTTGGCGATAGGATTTCGTCGGCTTTCAGTGTCTCATACCGCCATTGATCGGTATGGGCATACCATGCGGAGGTGGAGTTCATGTGCCGCGGCGGACGGTTCCAATCGAGTGCAAAGGCCAGCGGCTGCCAACCTGTCTGTGGCCGTAGCTTTTCCTGCCCCACATAATGCGCCCAGCCGCCGCCGGATTGCCCGACGCAGCCACACATCACCAGCATGTTGATTACACCGCGATAGTTCATATCCATGTGGAACCAGTGGTTCATCGCGGCACCGATGATGATCATCGACTTGCCTTTGGTCTTTTCAGCGTTGTCCGCGAATTCGCGGGCGACATGGGCAATCTTGTCGGCGGGCACGCCGGTAATCTTTTCAGCCCATGCGGGTGTGCCGGGCATCTCATCGGCATAGTCGGACGTGACCCAATCGCCGCCCAAACCACGATCCAAACCGTAGTTGGCGCAGAACAAGTCGAAGACCGTTGCGACCCTGATTTCACCCTCTGTGGTTTTAACTTTCTTGACCGGAATGTTGCGTGTCAGAACGTCGGGGTGATCCGCGTCGGTTTGGAATTGACCATAAGCCTCACCACCAAAATAGGGGAAGTCGACACCGACAACATCGTCGTGGTCTTCTTCCAGCACAAAGCTCATTTTCAGGCGGGTTTCAGCGGCATTCGCTTTTTCTTCAAGGTTCCATTCGCCATCTTCGCCCCACCTGTATCCAACTGACCCGTTAGGTGCGACGAGGCCTTTTGAGATCTCGTCATAGGCGATGGTTTTCCATTCAGGGTTGTTGTTTTCGCCCAGCTTGCCGTCCAAATCGTCGGCCCGCAGGAAACGGCCCGGCACAAGCTTGCCGTTTTGTTTTTCCAGCTTCACCAGCATCGGGAAGTCGGAATATTTGCGGGTGTATTCCTCAAAATACTCGGCCTGACGATCCAGATGGAATTCACGCAGGATCACATGGCCAAAGGCCATGGCGAGTGCCGCATCAGTGCCCTGCTTGGCGTTTAGCCAGACGTCACCGAATTTTGCGGCCTCGGAGTAATCAGGACAGATCACGGCGGATTTGGTGCCCTTATATCGCGCCTCGGTATAAAAATGCGCGTCGGGCGTCCGCGTCTGTGGCACGTTGGACCCCCACAGCAACAAGTAGCCGGAGTTGTACCAATCCGCACTTTCTGGAACGTCAGTCTGCTCACCCCATGTCATCGGGGATGCGGGCGGCAAATCGCAATACCAGTCATAGAATGACATGCAGACGCCGCCCATCAGTGACAGGTAACGCGAGCCTGCGGCGTAGCTGACCATCGACATCGCGGGAATGGGTGAGAACCCAAAGACACGGTCAGGGCCGTAGGTTTTGGCAGTATAAGCATTAGCAGCTGCGGTGATCTCCGTCGCTTCATCCCATGTGGCGCGGACGAAACCGCCCTTGCCGCGCGTTTCCACGTATGAGGCGCGCAGTATCGGATCGGCCTGAAGCTTGGTCCAAGCCGCGATCGGATCCATGGTCTCGCGCATCTTGCGCCAAACCTTCATCAAACGACCACGGACCAGCGGGTTCTTTACGCGGTTCGCGGAATACAGATACCAGCTGTAGCTCGCGCCTCGGGCGCAACCGCGCGGTTCATGGTTGGGCAGATCAGCGCGGGTGCGCGGATAATCGGTTTGCTGGGTTTCCCAAGTCACAATCCCGGACTTGACGTAGATCTTCCAGCTACAGGAGCCTGTACAGTTCACCCCGTGGGTGGATCGAACTACTTTGTCGTGCCGCCAGCGATTGCGATAGGTGTCTTCCCAGTCGCGGCTTTCTCGGGTTGCTTTGCCGAAACCGTCTGAGAACGTCTCGAGGTCCTTGGATTCCAGAAAATTCAATCTATCGAGCAGATGGCTCATGGGTCTTCTCCTGTGAGGGTGATCCTGCCCTGGCGCGGATACCGAGGCAGGCAGGCGTTAGGCTCTATGGATTCTGGACGTAGGCGTTCGGCCGTAGATAGAACCACCAGTTGATCGCGATGCAGATGGCGTAGAAGACTGCAAAGCCGTAAAGCGCATATTCAGGGTGTCCCGCACCCAGTTGTTCACCGAACACTTTCGGGATGATGAATGCGCCGTAGGCGGCCACAGCGGCTGTCCAACCCAGCGCAGGGCCAGCCTGCTCTTTGTCGAAGACAACAGCGATGGTGCGGAAGGTCGACCCGTTGCCGATACCAGTGGCTGCGAACAGAATTAGGAACAGCCCTAAGAATGGATAGAAATACTGTTCCGGTGTCGCAGAGGCATAGGCTGCCTGAATGAAGTAGGCCACACCAATGGCAGAGGCCACCATCACGATAGAGATGATCTGAGTCACTTTCGCGCCGCCTGCCTTGTCAGCCCACATCCCACCAAGAGGACGGATCAGCGCGCCTATGAACGGCCCCATCCATGCAAACATTAGGGCCGATGGGCCGTTGGGGTTTGCAAGGTCGTGGGTCATTGCGCCGTCAACTTCCACGTGGCTAAAACCAAAGACCACTTTGATGGTCAGCGCCAAGGCAGCCGAATAGCCGATGAAAGAGCCAAAGGTCATGGTGTAAATCACGGTCATGGCCCAAGTGTGCTTGTTGCCGAAGATCTTGTACTGACGACTAAGGTTTTGGCCGACGGCGCCTGGGATCATCTTCAAACCAAGAACGGTCAGCGCGATGACGATGGGCAGTACGATCCACTTGGACAGGCCAATACCAGAAGTTGGCAGACCAGCCTCGGTTCCAGGCAGCAGTAACCACAGACCAAAGGCCGCAGTGGCAAAACCGATTAGCAACATACCCGTGATGGTCGCAAAGGCCCCTATGGGGTTGGGGATGTTGGGCGATACGTGCTCGTCGCGGATGTTATTCATGCCGAACCACCCGATTATGACCAGCGGGATCAGGAACACCAACCAGATCAGACCCGCATTTTGGATATAGGTCTCGGTCCCAGCGGGGATCTTACCGATCAGCGTACCGGAGGTGTTGACCAAGGTGCGGCTCTCGCCCCCGAACAGGCCAAAGGTCATGACCAATGGGATCAGGATCTGCATGGTGGTCACGCCAAAGTTGCCTAGGCCAGCGTTCATACCCAAGGCATAGCCCTGGATTTTCTTCGGGTAGAAAAAGCTGATGTTGGACATAGAGGACGAAAAGTTGCCGCCCCCAATGCCCGACAGGAAGGCCAGAATCTGGAAGTACCACAGCGGTGTATCTGGGTCTTGTAGGGCAAAACCTGCACCAGCGGCAGGGATCATCAGCAAGGCTGTGGTAAAGACGATAGTATTCCGCCCACCCGCGATGCGGATAAAGAATGTTGACGGGATGCGCAGCGTTGCGCCGGTCAAGCCAGCGATAGCACCTAGTGTAAACAGGTCAGATTTCGCAAAATCAAACCCAAGATTTAGCATCTGAACGGTGATAATGCCCCAGTACAGCCAAACAGCAAAACCGCAAAGCAACGACGGGATCGAAATCCACAGGTTGCGCGTGGCAATCGATTTGCCGGTGGAAGACCAGTAGCCATCATCCTCGATGTTCCAATTTGTTAGATCTTGTCCCACTTGATTTCTCCAAGATGAGTGTTGTGGCGGGCCACCGTGTGGCCCGCCGGAAATGCGTTATTCAGCAGGTGCTGCATTCTTGCGGGTGATGGCTTCCATGCCCTCGTCAAGCGCTGCATTGGCCTTGGCCGCACGCGCGCGCAGCGTCTCGATATTGGCTGCTGCAAAGTTTGCTCTCTCTTCGTCTTCCTGTTTGGTTGAGAACCTCACAAAGAAGGCGAGGAAGGAAGCGCACGTAACGATGATTCCGAGGATGAAGAATGCCTCGCTCCAGTCGATTACGTTCTTGAATAGGAAGCCCGCCAACACTGCGCCAGCGTTGCCGCCTGCGCCAACCACACCGGCAACTGCACCAAGCGCTTTTTTATTGATGAACGGTACGACGGAGTAGGTGGCACCCTCAGCCATTTGTGTGAACAATGAGAAGACGATCAGGGCCGGTAACGCCAAGAACAGCGCGCTCATTTGGCTGAACACCATTAAGGCGCAGCCTTCAAAGAATAAGCAGATAAAGAGCCAAAAAGCGCGACCTTTCAGCCCCCAGAGCGATCCGAAGTTGTCGCCGAACAAACCACCCAAAGTGCGAGCAAAGAGGTTCATCAAGCCGAACGAGGCTGCTACAAAACCAGCGGTCACGAGGTTCAGGTCGAAGTAGTCCATGAAGTAAAGAGCGGCGACGTTGTTCACCGTCAGCTCGATCCCAAAGCACGCCCCATAAATCACGAACAGCACCCAGACGCGCGGGTCTTTGAGAGCTTGCATATAGTTGCCCGTGACCTTTTGCTTTTCTTCCATCTTGCCCTGCGCACGCAGGTCATCGAAGTTGCCGTCAGGTGCATCTTGAGTGAGAAAGTAGTAGGCAATCCCTGTCAGGAAGATGATGATCCCCACCACGACCATGGATAAACGCCAACCCACTGCCTCAGAAAAACCAAAGCCTACGACCATGACCGAGAATAGCAGCGGCATAACAAACTGTGTGACACCACCACCAAGGTTACCCCAGCCAGCGGAAGTGGCATTCGCCTGACCAACGACGTTTGGGGCGAACATGACAGATGTGTGGTACTGCGTAATCACGAACGCAGCCCCGATGCCGCCGATCAAAACGCGAAACAGCAGGAAAGTCTCAAAGCTTTGCGCAAGGCCGATCCCCATCACAGGGAGCGAGCCAATCAACAGAAGCCATGTATATGACTTCCTTGGTCCGATCCGGTCACACAGCCAGCCAATGAAGAGGCGGGCAAAGATTGTCATCGACACCGAACCGATGATGGCCCAGCCGATTTGATTGGGTGTCAGACCTAGCTCATCCCGGACGATACTCATCAGAGGTGCGATGCCAAACCATGCAAAGAAACACGAAAAGAACGCAAACCATGTCATGTGAAAGGTTCTGATCTGCACCATTTTGACGTTTAGAAAGTTCGACCACAGTGCGGTGGCTTTGTTTTGGAGTTCCATCTGATGCCCCTAGTTTCATCCTTTGCGTCCGACGTGAGGATTCGGTTGCATTGGGGCAGTGATGATGCATTTTGAGGAATGGTTTCTTGACGCAGATCAAGAACAAAAAATAAACAGCGAATTTTGATGCCCAATAGGCTGGCCGTTACATTGCCCCGGCTATGACCACTATCGGTGATCATGGCTGCGGAGATGCGATGCCCCTTTGCAATTGCAAGCAAATGCTGCGTCAGCAAAAGTAGAAAATCGAATGACGGCAAAGTCCGCGTCTCGCTGGTTTGAGTGGGTGGCAGTGAAGATGCGGTCTCGGTTACGGCGAAATGGACACCTATGAATGACTGGAATGACGACTTGCGCCGCGCTGCAACGATTAGCGCGCCGCAGATGCGAGAACTTGCTGCGTTAGCGAAGAGCAAAAACTCAAGGTCGGGTTTGTCCGCATCCTTCCAGTTGGCTTGAGCCGCAGCAAACGGCACTGTTTCCCGAACCGGCCCTTCGTGGCCGACGCGGCGAAGGTGTCAGGAGAGCCCAAGTTGTGAATTCAATAATTTCGCTGCATGCGCACGCAGCGCGAAGAATTCTGCTTACGCCCGGCTCTTCAAGTTGCGTCGCCCTGTGAATAGCGGCCATTGGTGTGCGGCGCGGCGAAGGTAGTGCCTCATGAATTCAGCTGCAGACAAGGCCGAACTTTGATCGGAGGCGGTAAGTAGCAGTTTCCTGGCGCTGGTTTTCCAAGCTCTCCATCGGCTGAGAAATTTGGATCCTTTACTCGCCCTTACGAAGCTCCATTATTCTGCGATGTCACTGCCGGACGTTTCGTCAATACGGGTCTCTTTTTCATACCTCTGCGTCGAATTCGCTGCACAGACGATCTGCACTGGCACGGAAGCGCGTTACGATTACGGCCAGATCGAAAACACTGTGCCCTTCCCGTTCAATGGGAAGCTCTTGGACTAGGGTCGCATAGACGGGCCGCAACGGGCTGCCGATCTCGCTTTCTGAAAGGCCACGGCGGCGGATGGCCCAAATCGAAACGGCCGCTTCAAGGGCTGCAATCTTGAACCCCGCGTCAATCTGGCGCGCCAGATCCGACACCGCATGGACCGCGTTGCTGGCCGTGTCCTCGACGCCGTCGGCCACTTGCCCGACCGAATGCAACAAATGCGGCGCTGCCCAGATTTTGACCGACGCGATAAGAGAGGCCGCAATATGCCCTAGGTTCAAAAACTGCACGCCGCCAGTTGGCGTTTCATCCTTGGCCAGCCCGATGGGTAAGCCGGAAAAGGCTGGCCATTGTTGTTTGTGGATGCGTTCACCGCAGACATCCACTGCCTTGCCGAGCGCTTGCCGCATCATATCAAGCGATAGGGTCAACCGCGTCGCATCCATATTGCCATGACTGCGCGCTACCCCGTCGCCCGGGTCGATCAACGGGTTGACTGCACCGCTGGCGATTTCGTCTGCGACAACCCGGTCGAGCCAATCGCGACACTCACGGACGGCCCCAAGAATTTGCGTCACGTTGCGAAAACTTAACGGGTCTTGCAGGAAACGGGCAGAAGTCGGATCCAGAAGCGAGCTTCCTTCCAGCAGCTTTGCCAGGAAAGCACTGGCGCTGTTTTGCCCCGCGCGGGCTGTGGTTCGGGCGGCCTTGGGCAGGCTGGCATCCACGTTGGCGCGGAAGCCTTCAAGCGACAGGGCTGCGGAAAGCTCAAGCGCCGTCAAGAGAACCCGCAGATCAGCCAGGCACAGCACCGTGTGGGCCAGACTGAAGGCGTTGCAATTTATCAAGCTCAGCGCGTCTTTGGCCCCGGGTAGTTGCATGTACTCCGCACGCGGGTCAGACAGCACCCAATCGCCAATTTGCGCAAGAGGCACAAGATCGGACGCCCCGACCGAGCCGCTGGCATCAATCTTGGGTATCACACCTTCGTTTAGTTTTGTCACCAGAAGCATCACGAGCTTGGGCGAAATGCCTGAATGACCCAAGCAGTGTTCGTTGATCATCAGGATCAGGGAGGCACGGACAGCGTCATCCGATGCGACAGGGCCAGGTACGCGGGTGCCATGGGCACGTATCAGATCACGATTGTAACGCGGAATGTCTGCCTGAGGCACCGCATGGTCCTTTTGGGAGCCGACGCCCGTGTTGACGCCATAGACCGGCGTGCCATCCGCCACGATCCTGTCCACCACGGCGCGCGCCGCTTTCAGGCGCGTCATCGCCGCAGGTGCGATGTCGATGCGGGTCTTGTTGGCTACCGCCTGTGCAACCTCTGCAGGCGACAGTGGGCTTTCCCCAATGATCAATGTGGGCATGTTACAATATCCCCGGCAGGTTCAGCCCGTTTTCGCGGGCACAGTCCTGCGCAATATCGTAACCTGCATCCGCATGCCGCATCACCCCTGTTGCGGGGTCATTCCAGAGTACATTGGCGATGCGGCGATCTGCATCTGCGCTGCCATCACAGCAGATCACCATGCCCGAATGCTGGGAAAAGCCCATGCCGACGCCGCCGCCGTGATGCAGGCTGACCCATGTGGCCCCCGATGCGGTATTCAAAAGCGCATTCAGAAGTGGCCAATCGCTGACCGCATCCGATCCATCCTTCATACTTTCCGTTTCGCGATTGGGTGAGGCGACCGAGCCGCTGTCCAGATGGTCGCGACCGATCACAACCGGCGCTGACAGCTCTCCGGTGCGGACCATTTCGTTAAAGGCCAGACCCAACTTGTCGCGCAGGCCCAGACCGACCCAGCAGATTCGCGCCGGTAGGCCTTGAAAGGCAATGCGTTCGCGGGCCATGTCAAGCCAGTTGTGCAAATGCGGATCGTCAATCAGCTCTTTCACCTTCGCGTCTGTCTTGTAAATGTCCTCAGGATCGCCCGACAGCGCGCACCAGCGGAACGGCCCGATTCCACGGCAGAACAAGGGGCGGATATAGGCGGGCACAAAGCCGGGGAAGGCAAAGGCGTTTTCCAACCCCTCTTCGAGGGCGACCTGCCGGATATTGTTGCCGTAGTCCAACGTGGGCACGCCCATGTTCCAATAGTCAACAAGCGCCGCGACATGTGTCTTCATCGACGCGCGCGCCGCCTTTTCAACAGCCTTGGGGTCGCTTTCCTGCTTGGCGCGCCATTCGGCCACGCTCCAGCCTTGGGGCAGGTATCCGTGGACCGGATCGTGGGCGGAGGTTTGGTCGGTCACCATATCTGGCCGCACGCCGCGCCGCACAAGCTCTGGCACCAACTCCGCCGCATTGCCGATCAGCGCCACGGATTTCGCCTCACCTGCGGTGGTCCAGCGGTCTATCATGGCAAGCGCTTCGTTCAGATCATGTGTCTTTTCGTCGACATAGCGGGTCCGCAGCCGGAAATCAGCGCGGGTCTCGTCACATTCGATGGCCAGACAGCAGGCCCCGGCCATCACCGCCGCCAAAGGCTGCGCCCCGCCCATGCCACCGAGGCCCGCCGTTAGAATCCAGCGCCCCTTGAGGTCCCCGCCGTAGTGCTGACGCCCGGCCTCAACAAAGGTTTCATAGGTGCCCTGCACGATGCCTTGCGTGCCGATATAAATCCATGACCCGGCCGTCATCTGGCCGTACATCGCAAGGCCCTTCTTATCCAATTCGTTGAAATGATCCCAATTGGCCCAGTGCGGTACAAGGTTGGAATTGGCGATCAGCACCCTCGGCGCGTCTTTATGGGTGCGAAACACACCGACGGGCTTACCCGACTGTACTAAAAGCGTTTGATCGCCCTCCAGCGCCCGCAGGCTGTCAACGATCTGGTCGAAGGCCTGCCAGTTTCGCGCGGCGCGCCCGATGCCGCCATACACCACCAGCTCATGCGGGTTCTCGGCAACGTCAGGATGCAGGTTGTTCATCAGCATCCTTAACGGGGCCTCGGTCAACCAGCTCTTGGCGGTGATGTCGGGGCCCGTTGGCGGGAAGATGTCACGGGTGTTTTGGCGCGTATCCATGGGCCTCATTCCTTTTCGCTGATTGTGTTGTGGATTGGGGTGCCGGACTGGCCGACCCAGGTGAGCCGTACCGGTGTCGCGCTGTCGTCCAGCAAAAGGTCGTAGCAGGCAGCGCCTGAGGCCGGTGGCCAGCTAGAGCAATATTGCGTGGCCGTGACCCACCATGTGCCAACCGACGGTCTGCCGCCCGCGATGTATTCGGTGCTGCCCGCTGCGCTGAAGGTCTGGACGGTGTCCTGGTCTACCCCTCGCGCCACGATCTGAGGCAGCAGTTTGTTGATTTCCGGACCCGACAAGACCCGTTCTTGCGCCGTAACCGGCGCGGTTGACCCGAGGATGCAAAGGGCTGTTAAGAGTTTTCTCATCATGGTCTCCATTGATCAATGTTCCAAAGTACCTCTTCCAGAAACGGGCGGAGGACCTTTGATTTCTCGGGCGAATAGGCCCAGGGCGATGTCTCGGTTTCCAGATGGGTGGATTGCGCAAGCTCCATCTGGATCGCATGGATCCCCTTGGTCGGTTGGCCATAATGGCGGGTGGTCCACCCCCCTTTGAAGCGCCCGTTGACGACACATGTGAACCTGCGCGCATCGCGGCAAACGGCCTCTACATTGCGGGCCAGACACGCATCGCAGGATCGTCCGTCAAAGGTTCCGATGTTGAAATCGGGCAAGGTGCCGTCAAACAGGCGCGGAATTTGGCTGCGGATGGAGTGGCAGTCATAGAGAATTGCAAATCCATGCCTGTCTCGGGCGCGGTGCAGCGCGGTGCGCAAAGCGCGATGGTAGGCCTCGTGATAGGCGACCTGCCTTTGCATCTTTTGCGCAATATCGGGGACGCGGGACCAGATCGGGTTGCCGTCAAAATCAGTTTCCGGGATCAGCCCCGTTGTCGCTTGGCCCGGATAGAGGCTTTGCCCTGATGGGTCGCGATTGGCATCAATGACGTAGCGGTGAAACTCGGCCGTGACCGTCGTGGCAGAGGGCAGCAGGCCATCGTAGAGTTTCGGCAAATACCAGTCCGTGTCGCTGAGAAATTGGCCTGTTTCATTCAAGTCGCGGCGCACGT
Organism: uncultured Paracoccaceae bacterium; assembly: GCA_938005545.1. Taxonomy (GTDB): domain Bacteria; phylum Pseudomonadota; class Alphaproteobacteria; order Rhodobacterales; family Rhodobacteraceae; genus CALKXV01. Next base: position 6,915 of record CALKXV010000074.1, on the reverse strand, counting down.
CATCGGGCAGATACGTACCCGAATGCGGGAATGCCATAACGAGGGCAGAGCGCCCTTCGCGAACGCGCACAGGGGTCATCGGGACCCTTCCAGTCTGAGGGTCGTGACCTGTGGGAGCGTACCAGAAGCCACGAGATCCGCCGCGCGGGCCAGATCGTGCGCCAGAAACCGGTCTTGCTGCATCGGTGCAATCTGCTGGCGGATCAGAGTGACGATCTGTTGCAATGGTGCAGAGGTGCTGAGGGGGGCGCGGGCCTCGACGCATTGGGCCGCGCAAATCGCCTCAATCCCTACAATCTGCGCCAGATTGCGCACCATGCGCCCCAAACGGACGGCAGCATGCGCCGCCATCGACACGTGATCCTCTTGATTGGCCGATGTTGGGGTGCTGTCTGTAGAACAGGGCGTCGCCAAATGCTTGTTCTCGCTCATCAAGGCAGCCGAGGTTACTTCGGCGATCATCAGGCCCGAATTCAGACCCGGTTCGGGGCTAAGGAACGCGGGCAGTTTATGGTTCATCACCGGATCGACCATGACAGCAATGCGGCGCTGTGAAATAGCCCCGAGCTCTGCGAGCGCCAGGGCCATTTGATCAGCTGCAAAGGCCACAGGTTCCGCATGAAAGTTGCCGCCAGACAGGATCGCGCCATCCTTTAGGACCAAGGGGTTGTCGGTCACAGCATTAGCCTCAATCTGCAATGTGCGGGCGGCAAAGCGGATCAGGTCAATCGCAGCACCGGCCACCTGAGGTTGGCAACGAATGCTGTAGGGGTCCTGCACACGCGGATCATCCGCGCGGTGACTGTTGCGGATGTCAGACCCATCCAGCAGGGCGGCCATCGCGTTTGCGACATCGATCTGGCCCGGTTGTCCGCGAAGGCGATGAATTTCTGCATGTAGAGGCGCATCAGAGCCCATGATCGCATCGGTCGACAAAGCTGCGATTGCAACCTGCGCGCCGACCACGCGCCACAGATCAAAGAGGGCCGCCAATCCGACAGCGGCGGAAAACTGAGTCCCATTGATCAGTGCCAGCCCTTCTTTCGGCCCCAGCACAATGGGCGCCAACCCGGCTTGCGCCAAGGCCTGCTTGCCCGAGCCTTCGGACCCGTCTGGCAACATCGCGCGGCCCTCTCCGATCATGACGGCGGCCATATGTGCAAGCGGTGCAAGATCGCCCGAGGCCCCGACCGAGCCTTGAGAGGGTACCACGGGGGTCACGCCTACGGCTAACATACGCTCAAGCAACGTGGCGATATCCGGGCGCACGCCAGATGCACCGCGCCCCAGCGATATCAGCTTGAGCGCCATCATCAGCCGGGTTGTGGCCGCATCAATCGGCGCCCCGACACCGCAGCAATGGGACAGAACCAGATTGCGTTGCAGCTGCGCTGTGTCCGCCGCCGCGATCCGCATGTTCGCGAGCTTTCCAAAACCCGTGTTGATGCCGTAGATTGATGCGTCGCCAGAGGCAGCGGTGCCAACCACGGCCGCAGATGCAGCGATCCGCACATAGCTGGGGGCGGTCAGGCCGATGGCGGTTCCGCCTTCATAGATGGCCTGAAGCTGCGCCAGTGTCACGCTGCGGGGATCAAGCACAATCATTGGAACACCCCCGCAAACATGCGCTTGGAAAGCGGGTTAAAGCCAATGCGGTACGCCAACTCGGCGGGGTGTTCGACGTTCCAAATACACAGATCGGCTTGCGCTCCGGCTTCAATAATACCGACCTGGGATACCCCCAGTGCAATGGCTGCGTTCCGGGTCGTGCCGCGCAACGCTTCTTCCGGTGTGAGCCCAAAAAGCGTGCAACCCATATTCATCGCTAATAGCAGTGAGGTCAGCGGCGAAGACCCCGGATTGCAATCACTGGCAATCGCCATGGGCACACCGCAAGACCGTAGGGCCGCGACAGGCGGGCGCTGCTCCTCGGACAATGTGTAAAACGCGCCGGGCAACAGGACAGCGACCGTCCCCGCCTGTGCCATAGCCTTGGCATCTGCCGGGGTCGCATATTCGATGTGGTCCGCGGACAAGGCGCCGCGTTCAGCGGCAAAATGGGTGCCGCCTTGATGGGACAGCTGTTCGGCATGCAGCTTGACTGACAAGCCGAGCGTTCGGGCGTGGTCAAACAACGGCGCAAGCTGGGCCGTGGAAAACGCAATCGTTTCGCAAAACCCATCGACCGCATCGACGAGCCCTTCCTGGAACGCGCGGTCCAAGGTCGGGATGCACATCTCTGAAATATAGGCCTGGGCGCGGCCGCGATAGTCTGGCGGCACCGTATGCGCTGCCAAATAGGTCGTTTGGACACGCAGGGGGCGTGCCTGCGCAATGGCCCGCGCGGCGCGCAGCATCGTAAGCTCGGCTTCGGCCTCCAGGCCGTATCCCGATTTGACCTCAAGCGTTGTGACCCCTTCGGCCAAAAGCGCATCAACACGGGGCAACGCACTGGCCAGCAGGTCATCGCAGGATGCCGCGCGCGTGGCCGCGACCGTCGACAGGATGCCGCCGCCCGCCTTTGCAATGTCTGCATAGCTGGCGCCGTTCAGGCGCTGTTCAAATTCAGCCGCACGGTGCCCGCCATGGACGATATGCGTGTGGCAATCGATCAGCCCTGGAGTGATCAAGCGCCCCTGCAAGGAGAGCTGGTCGATGCCTTCATAAACGCGCGGCATATCGCCAGTGGGGCCGACCCACGCCACGCGATCCTGTTCGATCACAACGCTGCCATCATCGATCAAGCCATAGGGGGCAGCTTGAGTCATCGTTGCGATTTTTGCGTCAGTCAGAATCATGAAGTGCTCTTTACTTGAGTTTTAATCTTGTTATGTACATACATATTATCTGTCAACATGGAGATCGCACCCTTGCTCATTTTTGCAAAAGACTGTTTGTGCTCTGACGGCTGGGCGCAGGACGTTGTGATCGACGTTGACGCGCGCGGGCGGATCGCCTCGGTCCAGCCAGACAGCGTAAAGCCAAAAAGCGCTGTGGCGGTCTCGTTGCTGCTGCCCGCACCCATCAATGCCCACAGCCATGGGTTTCAGCGCGCCATGGCGGGCCTGACAGAGGGCCGCGGCCCCTCTGGCAGCGATAGTTTCTGGACTTGGCGCCGCTTGATGTACCGCTTTCTGGATTACCTTGACCCAGACGATGTTGAGGCCATCACCGCCTTTGTCCAGATGGAAATGCTGGAGGCAGGCTTCGGCGGGAGTGTCGAGTTTCACTATTTTCATCACCTACAGGGCGGCGAGGCCTATGCGTCCCTTGGCGAGATGTCCGAACGGGTCTGTGCGGCGGCCCGGACGTCGGGGATTGGTCTGACGCTTCTGCCCGTGCTCTATCAATATGGCGGGTGTGACCAGCGCCCGCTTGGTACGGGACAAAGCCGCTTTGGCAACGATCTGGATCAGTTTGCGCGACTTTTGGATGCGGCTGGCGACAGCGTCGCGCACCTGCCCGCCGATGCAGGTTTAGGCGTTGCACCGCATTCCCTGCGTGCGGTGGCGCAGAGTGATTTGCAGGTTATGGACACCCTGCGTCCCGGAACACCGATTCATATGCATTTGGCCGAACAGGTTGCTGAAGTTGAGGAGGTTCAGCATCACTGGGGCGCGCGCCCGGTGGAATGGGCGCTTGATCATCTCGGCCTCGATGCGCGCTGGTGCCTGATACACTGCACCCAGATGACGGACCACGAAACGCAAACACTCGCGGCGACCAAGGCCGTCGCTGGCCTGTGCCCGATCACAGAAGCCAGCCTGGGCGACGGTATCTTCAACGGGGTCACGTGGTTTGACTCGGGCGGCACCATGGCCATCGGATCTGACAGCAACATCCGTATCAGCCTTGCCGAAGAGCTGCGGCAACTGGATTACTCCCAACGCCTGCGCGACCGGTCTCGCGCGGCTTTGGCCACGCCCGCGGCTTCCACGGGACGCCGCGTGTTTGACGCGGCCTGCGCGGGTGGCGCTCAGGCCGCGGGCCGCGCAACGGGCCGCATCGAGGTGGGTGCATGGGCGGATGTGATGGCTTTGAACACGGGTGATGTGACTTTGGCCGGGCGCAGGGGCGATCAATGGCTCGACAGTTTCATTTTTGCAGGCCACGATGGTATTGTCACAGACGTGTGGTCTGCGGGACGGCACATGGTACAAAACGGGCTGCACGTCGGCCGCGACAACATCGAAAGCGCCTACAGACACGTGTTACACAGACTAAGCGACGCCCTTTAATGCCGCGCGAAAACCAAACATGGCAATCCGTTCGGGACGAAGTGCAAAGGCGCATTCAAACCCGCGTCTGGCCAATGGGGGGCTTGCTGCCAAAAGAAGAGGATCTGGCGCAGGAGCTGGGATGCGCGCGGGTCACTGTGAATCGGGCGCTGCGCCATCTGGCCGAACAAGGCATTCTAAATCGCAAGCGAAAGTCAGGCACCCGTGTGGCCGAATTTCCCGCACGCAACGTCCGGTTTCGCATCCCGATCCTGCGTGAGGAAATCGAGGCGCAGGGCGCGGTTTACAGCTATGCGTTGTTGCTGCGAGCGCAGCTCGCGCCCCCACCTCCCGTACGGGCGGCGATGCAAATGAAGGACGCGCCTGCGTTGCATTTGCAATCCTTGCACCTGGCAGATGCCCGCCCCTTTGTCTTTGAGGATCGCTGGATCAACCTCGCAACAGTCCCGGAAGCGGAACGCGTGGATTTCGAAACGCTCAGCGCGAATGAATGGTTGGTTGGTCATGCGCCGTTTACGGCGGGGGATATGTCCTTTGGGGCGGTCAGGCTGGATCATCCCATGGCCAAGGCCCTGGGCGCCCACGAGGGCGACAGCAGTCTGACCAATGAACGCCTGACATGGGACGGCGCACAATCGGTGACCCATGTCACGCTGACCTATGCGCCGGGTCATCGCATACAGTCATCGTTCTAGCGCAAAAGACCGCGCAAATAGTCTGGAACCATGTCCGGCGAAACGGTGGCATCGCGCACCAATTGATCGAACTTTTGTGTGAAGAAACGCACCTCTTCGGCGCCCGTAACTGAAATATAGGCTTGGCCGACATAGATCGACGCCCGCATCCGCCCGAAAACGGTGTAGGGTGCGCAAAAGGTCTTTGTCCCGTCAAACAGGTGCAGCCGCAACGACGGGTAGTGGGCATCGCACAGCGCTGCCATATGCGCGATCTGACGTCTGACGCGATTGGGATCAGCGCCGCGCCAAAGCCCTGTCCCAGCGGCCAAAAGCTCAAGCGTTTGCTGCGGCATTGCGATCTCTAGGTCAACCTCTTCCAGGTCGAACCCGCTGAGGACTTTTTCTTGCCCTTCAGCCCCGTCGTTCTCGTTTGACAGGCTCAGCATATCGGGCAGTTCGGCGGGGACATAGCGCAGCTTGTGGCCTGCGGCTTCTGCATGCCAGCCGGACAAAACGGTCGTCCCATCTGTGCCCTCTTCCGACAACAACTCACTGCTTTGCGTCAGTTTTTGGCGCCCATCGCGGGCATTGCTGAGCGCCAAAAGCCAATCCACCGAAACGCCCGTCGCGGCTGCAATCCGTCGCAACGTTTCCGCGCGCGGCAAGCGATCTTGCTTGGGATCGCGCAGTTGAGACAAGGCAGACCGGTCAATCCCCGCGGCGTTCAGAAAGCCGGGGATGTCATCGCGCATATCCGACAGAAGCATCGCGAAACGTTTGCGAAACGCTTGGCCCAGCTCACGTTTGTCCATAACTACACCATTTGTTGTATTTTCACACAGCTTACAATGAAATCAGGCAAACTCAATGCGAATACAGCAGACTCACCTAATTCCACGACCAACTCCTTTCACGTACCCCCTATGCGACGCGGTGAAAGGAGGACGGAAATGATGTCACGCGAAGAAGCGCCAACCCTTGGCTTGCTGATCCTCGTTTACGCCAGCTTTTCTGGCCTGACCTATTTCTGGGACCACCTGCCCGTGGCGGTTGTTGTGATTGGGCTCGCCGTCATCATTGCGCAGCATTCATCGCTGCAACACGAGGTCTTGCATGGCCATCCGTTCAAGGCGACTTGGCTGAGCGATCTGACCGTATTTCCTGCCCTGGGGCTGTTTGTGCCATACTTGCGGTTCAAGGATACGCATCTTGCGCATCACTACGACCCTAATCTGACCGATCCCTATGACGATCCCGAGACAAACTTTCTCGATAGGGTCATCTGGGACAAACTGCCTGCGCCCCTGCAGACACTGGCTCGCTTCAACAACACACTTCTGGGGCGGATGGCCATTGGCCCGGCCATATCCTTGGCGCTGTTTTTTTGGAGCGATTGTGGGAAACTCGCCAAACGCGATGGCCGTGTTTGGCGCAGTTACCTTGCGCATGCGCTGGGGGTTGCCTTGGTGCTTTGGTGGATTGTCGCGATATGCCAAATGCCAGTCTGGCCCTATCTGCTGGCGGCCTATCTCGGCATGTCCCTGCTTAAGATCAGGACGTTCCTTGAACATCAGGCCCATGACCGCGCCGCGTCAAGGTCCGTCATTATCGAAGACCGTGGCCCGCTGGCGCTGCTCTTCCTGAACAACAACTACCACGCGGTGCATCACGCGCACCCGCAAGTTGTCTGGCACCGGCTTCCGAGCTTTCTGGAACACCGGCGCGATCATTTCATGGCCCGCAATGGTGGATACAGCTATCGATCCTACGGTGACATCTTAAAGCGTTTCTTTCTGCGGGCAAAAGACCCGGTGGTGCATCCTTTGTGGACGCGCAGCAATCGCAGCACGCCGTTGGAAGAAAAATGACCCTCAGAGCAAGCCTCGCAATGTATGCGCGCCCCGAACTTGATGCCGCAAACGCTGAACTTTGGGGGGCCGTTCGGGACCATCTTCGAGCAGATGGCATCGACGCCCCGGAGATGCTCGACCAGGACGGGG
>CALKXV010000073.1 GCA_938005545.1 uncultured Paracoccaceae bacterium | reverse complement strand
ATGCCGGACAATTCTTGCCCCATAAAAACAGACTCGGTCACTGTGAAATGCTGAACCAAATGCAGTTCCTGATGGATGAACCGGATACCCGCCTCATGCACACTGCGCGGGGTGACGTCCTGCAGCGCCTCGCCATCAATGGTGACCGTGCCACCGTCAGCCTTGTAGACACCGGCTAGCACCTTGATGATCGTCGACTTTCCCGCGCCATTTTCACCAACGAGGCCATGAATTTCGCCGGGCTGAACGCTCAACGCGGCCTTATTCAGCGCCAGGACACCGGGGAAGGATTTGATGACGTCGTGCATCTGTAAAAGGGCAACAGCCACGGCAGGTCTTTCAATAAGATGTTGGGGTAAGGTCTTGTGAAAGGGCCCGCAAAGTCAATGCGGGGCCCTCCAAGGGATACCCTTTAGTCGAGCGTGCCGTAACCAAGCGCCTCATAGGCAGCTTTGGCTTCCGCTTGACCGTTCACAGGGAACACGTCGACAAAAGTCTGCGGCAAAAGCGTTTCACCAGCAAAGTGCAACGCCACGTTCTGGGCGGCGGTTGACCCAATCAGGTTGGGCTGCTGCGCCACGTTCGCCACAAAGGGAGAGCCGTCTTCGGCCATGATTTCCAGCGTATCTGGCCCGCCATCAAGGGCTGTGACCAACACATCGGTGCGGCCTGCCTCTTCGAGGGCTTGCACGATGCCGATCGCTGGCTGGTCCCAGCACCCAACGTGGATCGCGTCCAATGTGCCCTCGGGATACTGTGTCAGCAGATCAAGAGTTTTTTGGCGTGCATCTTCCGGGGCATTTGCGAACTCCTCTGCCAGTTCAGGCTGGATGACTTCAATGCCTGGATAGTCCTGCAACACATATTTCCAAAGACCTGCACGGATCCCGCAAATGCGAAGTGCACCTTCAAAGGCGTTGAACACAGCAACCTTGCCTTCGCCGCCAATGGCGTCCGCCATATAGCGGCCAATAGTGGTGCCCATGTAGTAGTTATCGGACGTCGTGTTGTTAACCGCGTGAGGCGATTGATGGTCCACAGTGAACACCGGAATACCGGCTGCTTTCAACGCCTCGAATTTAGGTTCAACCGCGCCATCCCCAAGGATCGAGATTACGGCGTCAACGCCTTGGTTCAGCAGGATGTCATGGTTATCTGCGTGAACCTGATTATCACGGCCACCATCGACAGGCACGACTGTACCACCAAGTTGCTCAACGGTGCTGACCGCGCCGTTAAACGCTTCGCGGTCCCAAAAGTGCTGTGTCCCCACAACGGCAACGCCGACCGTTTTGCCTTCAAGCGACGCGTGGCCATCCGCTGCGGCCGTGCTTGCAAATGAGGCGGACATCGCAAGCGCGGCCGCCAGTTTCTTTGTATATTTCATGTTTTCCTCCCTAGGATGAACCCTGAACAGAGTCCGAAAGTGACCATGTTTTTCGCCGCTCATGCGATGGGCTGCGTTAGATCATGCTTAACATATGACAATTTGTGTGTCATGTGTCAAATTCAATGTAGGGAGGAAACCGGGTGTCAGAACAGGTCTTGATTGGCATCGACGCGGGCACGACGACCGTGAAGGCAGCTGCCTACACGATGGACGGCAAGCAAATGGCTGTCGCGCGTCAGCCGATATTGGTTTTGCGCGAAACGGAAGGAACCTCCGAGATCGATATGGATCAAATGTGGGAGGCCGTGGCCGATTGCCTGCGTGCCATTGCGGGTGACATCGACCCCAGCGCGGTTGCAGGGATTGGTGTTTGCGGTCAAGGCGACGGGCTATGGGCGCTTGACGAAGATTTCCAACCTGTACGCCCTGCGATCCTGTGGAACGATGCGCGGGCCAGCGCCGCTGTCACCCAATGGGCGCAAGACGGCACCAGCGACCGCATCAGCCGCTATTGCCGAACGGCGAACTGGCCGGGAACGGCCGGATCCACCCTGCGATGGGTCAAGGACAATGAGCCGGAAAATTTCGCGCGGATCAAACACATCATGTTTGCAAAGGATTGGATCGTCTGGAAACTGACCGGCCAGATTGGGACCGATTTCAGCGACGCAACCATCCCGTTTCTTGACCTTCAGGCCCGTGAATACGCGCCTGAAGTCTTTGCCGAATTGGGCCTGCCGGATATGACCGATCTGCTGCCTCCTTGTCATGGGGCGCAAACTGTCGCGGGTCCGTTGGTTGCAGACCTTGGTTTGCCAAATGTTCCGGTTGCACGCGGGACACTTGATCTTGCCGCCATGATGACAGGTGTCGGGCTGAGCGCAACGGGGGACATGTGCCTGATCCTGGGCACCACTGCGGTTTTGAGCTACATTGTCCCACCCGAACCGTTCGATGCGCCCCCGTTGGCCGCGACGGTTCATCACCCCATTACGTGTGACTGGATCCGCGTATTGGCACCGCAAACCGGCGCGTCGGCTTTTGACTGGTTCGCAGCCCTTCATCCCATCAGCTTTGGCGGGGCGGATGCAGGCGAGATTGCCGCCAAGATCAATGACGCCGCGCGGGATGTGCCCGCTGGTGCAAACGGTGTTCTGTTCCTCCCCTTCCTGACCGGAGAGCGCGCGCCGTTTGTGGCACCGGATGCAGCCGGGTCTTTCCATGGCCTGCGGGTAAGCACCACCAAAGCGGATCTGGCCCGCGCTGTGATGGAGGGCACTGGATACAGCCTGCGCCATTGTCTGTCAGCAAGCGGCGCGCCCGCCCCCGAACGCGTGGTCCTGACCGGTGGCGGCGCGCGCAATCCGCTGTGGTGCCAAATCGTTGCCGATATTCTGGGCGTTCAGATTTTGGCCAACGCGTCTGAAGATCACGGCCTATGGGGGGCTGCCCTGCTTGGGGGGGCCGCCGCAGGTCTTTGCGACCCTCTGGATACCCCCCGCGATGAGGCATTTGACACCTACACGCCCGATCATCAGGCCCACGCCAGCTATTCCCGACATTTTGAAACCTACCTGCATGCAATTAACGCCAACCGCACGATCTGGACCGCAATGAGGACCCCCACATGAAAAAAATGATGACCGCCGCCGTCTACCATGCGCTGGATGACATCCGTATCGAACAACGCCCCATCCCGGACATCGGGCCCGATGATATCCTGCTCAAAACGCTTGCCTGCGGGCTGTGCGGTGGGGAGACGATGGCATGGTACAAAAAGGCCGAACCCAAAGTGCTGGGGCATGAACCCGTGGGCGAGGTGGTTGCGGTCGGTGCGAACGTCACAGACTTCAGGATCGGGGAACGGTTGTTCGTAAACCACCACGTGGGCCGCGTGCAGTCGCATCTGTCTTTGCGTGGCCGCTTCACCCGCGATCCGTTCTATGCGTCGATGAAGCTCGATCCCGGTGGCGTGTGCGAATATTACCGCGTCACAGCACAACACCTGCGCATGGACGTCCACCGCATCCCCGACAGCATGACCAACGCCGAGGCGATCACGATCGAACCTTGGTCCTGCGTCGTGGGTGGACTGAAACACTGCAACATCCAGCCGGGCGACACCGTCGCCGTGGTTGGTGCGGGCTTTATGGGGCAAGGGTTCGTCCATATGGCCCCAATGTTCGGGGCGGGCAAAGTCGTCGCCCTCGACTTTTCCGATTGGCGTCTGGAAAAAGCGCGCGAATTCGGGGCGACCCATACAATCAACCCGAAAACCGAAGATGCTGTTGACGCCATGCGCGCGCTCAACAATGACCGTCTGGCCGATACGGTCATCGTCATTGCGCCCTTTGCCTCTGCGTGGGCGCAGGCCGAGGCCTTGGTCGAGGTGGGCGGCACCCTCCACCTCGGCGCACCGCTGGCACCGGGCGAGGAATGGACCCGTGACGGTAACAAAGCCTATTTCGACGAGATCACGATCACCTCCAAATACTCATCCGATCATACCGACACCTACAGCTATTTCCGCCTGCTCGAAGCTGACCGCATCGACGCCGCACGCGCCATCACCAACCATTTCGACATCGCCGACAGCGCAGAGGCGTTCAAAATGCTGGTTGAAGCAGAAAAATCGCTGAAAATCGTGGTCTACCCCCACGGCAAGCCGGAGGGTCTGTGATGCAGGAGGCGCTGAAAGAAGAAGTTTGCGAACAAAACCACGAATTGCCAGCAAACGGTTTGGTCGTCGGCTCAGGCGGCAATGTGTCAGGGCGCGATCCCGAGACGGGGCTGATCGTGATCAAACCTTCGGGCATCAAATTCTCCAAACTGACGCCGGACACGATGGTGGTTGTGGATCTGGACGGCACCGTGATCGAGGGCGAGATGAAACCCTCCGTCGATTCCGGCATCCATCTTTATATCTACAAACACAGGCCGGATGTTTTTGGCATCACGCACACCCACTCCCCCTATGCCAGCAGCTTTGCCGCACGCGGCGCGCGTATCCCGGCGGTAATGACCCCGATCACCCATATGCTGGGCCGCGATGTGCCCTGTTCGCGCTATGCCACACCGGGCGAGGTGGACACGGGCGAGGCGATTATTGAGGCCGCAGACGGCGGCTGGGCCGTGCTGGTCAAGGCGCATGGCGTGTTCACAATGGGCACATCCGCCACGCAGGCCACATCCTTTGCGATGTATCTGGAAGAAGCCGCGATGACGACCCATTTGGCCATGTTGCACGGCAAAGTCGATGAATTACCGCCAGAGGAAATCGACCGGTGCTACAATTGGTTTAGCAAAAACTATGGTCAGTCGGGGCAAAAACAGGTCAAAGAGTATTCATGACCCAAAGTTCACGCCCAACATCTGACAAAGAAGCGTTGCTCGCGAACATAGCACTTCTTTACTATGGCGAGGGCCTGACCCAAAGCGACATTGCAAAGCGGATGCAGGTGTCGCGCGCCACCATCGTCAACATGCTGCGCGAAAGCCGCGAGCGCGGGATTGTCGAAATCAGGGTTGATGGGAAACACCTGTCGTCTTCAAGTCTGGCGCGGGACGTGCGCGATACATTCGGCCTTCAGGATGTCTATATCGCCAATTCCGACACCCGCAGCACCGCCAAGGACCGGGATGCCCTGTTGTCACAAGTGGGCCGTGTCGGGGCAGCTGCCATCCTTGATATCATCGCCCCCGGCGACCGGGTTGGTGTGGCCTGGGGTGAAACGATTTTGGCGGTCTCCAATGTCATGTCAAAATCCTTCACCGAGGATGTTGAGGTGTGCCAGCTGATCGGGTCGATGAACTCTGACCGTGTGCCGGCGTCGGAAAACTGTGCCATTCAGATCGCTGGAAAACTTGGGGCCAAGTGCTTTACCCTGCATGCCCCCGGCATTGTCGCGTCACCTGAGATGGCCGATGTTTTTCGCAATGAGCCGACGATCAAAAGCCAGCTTGCGCGCCTGAATAATCTGGATATGACAGTTGCGTCAATCGGCAACGTCGACGCGGACACCCACCTCAAAGCTGCGGGCATGGCCACGGGGCAAGAGCTTACCGCTGCCCACGCAAAGGGTGCGGTAGGCATCATTTGCTGCCGCTTTATTGGCGCCGCTGGTACTGCGGTTGCCGCCCCGCCAGACGACCGTTTGGTAGCCGCAACGCTCGCAAATCTGCAAATGCCAAAAAAGAAGCTGCTGATCGTTTGCGGATCAGACCGCGCCGAGGCCACCTTGGCCGCGATCCGGGGTGGTTTGGTGACCCACCTTTGTGTGGATCACAGCCTCGCGCAGCAGCTCCTAGAGCAATAATCGGCTGAGGCTCGGGCCATTTCGGCAACGCGCGGTGCCCAAAACTGAATCGCCCCGGTTTTGCCCGAGATCCTGACACGCGCATTTCATACCTTGATAAAACGCATTTTTTTCGCCTTTCGGCAACTTACAGTGAAAGTAAATTCTAGTTCCTGTCCGTTTGAGCAGTCGGAACGGCTGCCTCGGTGCATAGGGCAGTCATCAAGCAAAAACGCCCTATTGCGGGTACGCGTCAAAGGCGTTCTCCGCCTCTAGCTGTGGGCACCAGCTTGGCCGATATTGGTTCTGCACCGTGCTAGTCAGTTCGAAAGCAGATGGGTCAGCGAGGCATCCGAGGGACACCAAATGCATCCCAGGGTACATCTTTGGGTTCACCCAATGGACGTTCGAATAGCACTTGGGACAGACGTACCGCTTGAGGCCCGGCCACTTTTCCATCTCTGGATCGAGCTCGTGGGCATCTGACACTGCCAAAACATCTTCTTCTCGGAAGAGCGCAACGGCGTTTCCCACCGAGCCGGTCATACGTTGGCAATAATCGCAATGGCACACGAAACAGCGGAGCGGTTCATTGGCCAATTCAATCGAGACGGCTCTGCAGGCGCACTGTGCTTTGAAGGGCAAGTTTTAGTTCCGACTCCGTTCAAATAATCTACCTGTCTTCAAACGAGCAAAGACAACGAGATGGGAATTGTCCATCTTGAAAACCCAATTTGTAACTTAGGCTGCTTATTTCGTTATCAAAAACGGACATTGGCGCAGCCGCAGCGAAAGTGCGGTTTGTCCCGCGCTGCGGACCTTAAGCGGTGGTTGACTTACGTCGCTTCCATTTGGTTTTCGGCACTTCGCCCGATGCTTTCAAAACAGGGTAAGCGATAGCCGTCAGGTGACTGTTGATCCGCTTATAGTCATGCAAAATATCGAGATGAATGCCGCTTGATTCAATGCTGTCGGCAACCCCAATGCCTAGACGCTCAATATGTGTCGCAATAGATAATCGCTCCAGATCGCGTACGCTCGCTTTGGCGTCATAGAGCTGGCGGGCCAATTCCGCCTTCTCCGACAAAAATGCGTTCACGGCCAGATCGAAATTCGCGCAGACGGCTTCATGTAGTTCTCTGATCTCCCGTATACCTTCATCCGAAAACTCAATCTGATACTTCGTCTTCTTCTTGGCATGGGCCATCAAATTGCGATCCACGATGTCACCAATATGCTCCATATTGGCCGTGAAATTCAGAATATCGAGCGCAGCCTCCGTCTCATCATCATCCAAAGCGTTGTGCATGATTTTGGCGATATAATGCTTCAGTGCGACGAACAATGTATCGAGGGAATCGTCCATGTTTTTCGTGTGGCGTCGTAGGATCTCGTCATTATCCGCCACGATCTGCAACGTGTTCGCCACCATTGTTTGCGCAATATCTGCCATGATCAGCGCTTCGCGTTTCGCACAGGCCAATGCCTTCACCGGATCATCAATGATGTCCTCATCCAGGTGCTTTGGTTGCAAGGCTCCGGCCTCTTCGGTGTCTTCTGCCAAAAGACGTTTACTGGCCCCAATCCAAAGTGGTGATGTGGCTATCCCAACGCACGCTACAAGAACGTTGAGAGCCAGATGGAAGAGAGCAGGTTGCATGGAGATTTGCACAGACGTGCCAAACGTCATGAGAAGTTTGTCGACAAAGAAAAACGCAACGCAAGAAAAGACGGACCGAATGATCAAGTTTGCCATAACCGGGATCTTAGCGTTACGGGCAGCATTCAAATTCGCAACTGCCGGAAGAAGCGCACTTCCGATGTTCGCGCCCAGAACAAGGCACAGACCGGCATTTGGTGTTACGACTCCATTCGCCACAAGACCTGTCGTAATGAGCAGAACAGCCAAACTTGAATGGGCGGCGTAAGACAGCAACACACCTAAGACCAACATCCAGAATGGATAATTGATCATCACACTTAAAACGGTCTGGAAGTCATCAATATTGGAGACACCCGCTGAGGCCGATCCGATGAGGCGGAGACCGAGCAGAACCAAGCCAAGGCCAGCAAGCGCAGAAAAAAGACCCGTCGGCCCCTTTTTGGCGACAGCAACCGTGCCGAAGACCCCTAAAGCCAAAAACAACATCGCCAGAAATTCGATCTTCTGCGAGGCTAACATCACTGCAAGCGCGGTTCCCACATCTGCACCAAGAATGGTGATAAACGCAGATGACACGCTGACAAGTGATTGGCTTGCAAACCCGGCGGTGATCATCGCTGTTGCCGTGCTGCTCTGTAGCACCACAGCAACAATCAGACCCGCCAAAAAAGATGGTAACACGCGGTCTTGGGTGTTGCGTGCAATCCGACGAATGGCGACGCCATAAGATTTTGTGATTGCCTCACGGATCAAACGCAGTCCGAGAAGCAGGAGCGCGACAGCGCCCAAAAACTCGAGAAACAATTCCATTGTTTTTTCCAGTTGTAGACCGGCCTAAAAGCCAGTCGCGCCGCCTCCATCAACGAGCAAGATTTGCCCGGTGACATATTTGGCAGCCGGAGAGGCGAGATAGGCGCATGCCCACCCGATATCTTCCGGATGTCCTAGCTCACCCATGGGGATGCGGCTCATGATCTTCTGTTGTCTCGGGATGTCGCCAGCCGTGGCCTTTCGATAGAGATCCGTGTCAATCCATCCGGGCGCAATACCATTGATGCGCACGCCCTTCGATGAAAACTCGGCAGCAAGACCACGAACAACACCGGAGATGGCTGTCTTGGCGATTGTATAGCCATGCACCATTGGCTGACCGATAAAGGCCGTCATAGAGGAGGTGAACAAAACAGAGCCGCTTGACTGTAGCATCTGCTGTTTGATTACATGGCGTGACAGCTCCAGAGCGCCGCGCACATGCACATCAAATACCGCGTCAAAATCCGCCATCGTGCTCTCATCGAACGGCTTTTTGAGCGTCACACCGGCGTTGTTGACCAAGATATCAATCGTGCCATGGCGCTCATGAAGCTGGTCGCAAAAGGATGGTAAGGTCGCGATGTCGGTCAGATCAAGCTTTTCTGCGCTGGCTGTCTCTCCTAGCTGAGAAACAGCTGCCTTGAGGACATCCTCGCGCCGACCTGCTATGATAACCCGGGCACCACTGATGGCTAGACATTGTGCGATTGCCAGACCGATGCCTGATCCGCCTCCGGTCACAAGCGCTGTTTTGCCTGCCAGGCTATAGGCCTCTTCGAGTGATTTGATCATGGTCTTTTTCGCTCCTAAACATCCATTTCGATCATGACCTTGAACGTCTGGTCACGAACGCTTTCCCAATAATCAAAGGCCTGATCGGCTTCATTCCATTGGAAGGTCTTTGAGATCAACAATTGCGCCATGTCTCGGTTGGCCACCATCCAGTCAATGACCTGTTCGAAATCCGCACGCGTCGCATTGCGAGAGCCGAGAATGTTCAACTCTTTCAAATTGAAAAACTTGGTGTCGTAGGTCACATCGTCTTTTGCATAGCCGACATAAACGACGCGTCCGGCAAAACAGGCCATATCAATCGCATTGCGGAAAGTCTGCGGATGACCGACGGCCTCCAAAACAATATCTGCGCCATTGCCATCGGTGAGGCTTGACACTTCAGTGACGGGGTCATGTTTGAGCGGATCAATAATCGCCCGTACACCCATTTTCATAAGCAGATCATACTTTGGTTGGCTGGGTTCAATGACGATGACGTCCGACTTGCAGTGCAGAGCTGCCAAAATCGCACCAACGCCAATCATGCCCGCGCCTTGAACGACAATCGTCTCCCCAGCTTTTAGATTGGCCCGCGCAACAGCGTGGAACCCAACTGATAGCGGCTCTACCAATGCCCTTTCCGGACCTGATAGTTGCTTGTTCACGATGACCCGGCTGTGATGCACCAAAAATCGCTCTGACAAACCACCTTCCTGCTGCACACCGAGCGTCCTGTTAGAGCGGCAAGCATTGGGCCGGCCCGCACGACAAGCAGAGCAGATACCGCACTCAGTGTAAGGAATAACAATGATCGGATCACCCGCTTGCAACGTGTCAGGCACACCGTCTCCTACTTCCAGAATGTCGGCTGCCAATTCATGTCCAGGCGTTCGTGGCAGTTGTGCCAAAGGGTTCAGGCCGCGAAACGTGTTCAGATCGCTTCCGCAGAGGCCCACATGCGTGATTTTCAGCAAGAGATGCTCGTCTTGAGGTACCGGGTCCGACTTTTCCACAAAAGCAACTTTGCCAACATCCGTGATCGCAAGTGATTGCAAGATAACATCCCTTTTGTTGTGTTTGACATTTAAATTACAATGGGTAATTTAATAGACATCGATGACCCTTGTCAATCTGAGAATGAAATACGCATGACCAATCCCCAAAGTGCCGACCCGCTTCTCTTGCTTCATGAAGACGATAATGTGCTGGTTTTGCGGGCACCTGCGAGCGCCGGACAGACGCTGGCCATTGCCGGTGCCAAAGTCCGTATCGGGTTAGACTTGTCGGTGGGCCACAAGATTGCCAGACGCACTATCGAGAAAGGGGCTTCCATATATAAATATGGCGCACCCATCGGGCATGCCGTCTGCAATATCCAAGCAGGAGAGCATGTGCATTTGCACAATCTGGCCAGTTCCTACACCAAAATCGAGGATATGAACGCGTGAGTGGAACTGCACCAAAAACCGCCTCATCATTTCACAGCGACATGTCCATGCAGGGCTGGCTTCGGCAAGACGGTCTCAAAGGTATCCGCAATGTCGTGGCCATCGTTTATCTTGTCGAATGCGCGCATCACGTTGCGCGGCAAATCGCACGGCCCTTTGAAGGCGAAGACGTCCATGTCATCGGGTTTCCCGGGTGCTTTCCCAATGATTATGCGCAAGACATGATTGAAAAACTCTGTACGCATCCAAATGTGGGAGCGGTTCTGGCTGTTTCATTGGGCTGCGAAAACTTCCGCAAACGGCGTCTGTTGGAAACGGTCGAAGCCTCTGACCGCCCGGTCTCGCTTTTGACGATCCAAGAAACAGGCGGGACCAAGCGCTCCGTCAAAGAGGGACGCACATGGGTCAAAGCGCAGATCGAGACTTTGGCTGACCTCCCTAAAGTCAACATAGACATTTCAGACCTCGTTATAGGAACCATCTGCGGTGGATCAGATGCAACCTCCGGCTTGACTGGCAACCCTGCTGCAGGACGTGCGTTTGATTTGATGGTCGCGGACGGCGCTGCCTGTATCTTCGAAGAAACGGGCGAGCTCATTGGGTGCGAACACATCATGAAAGAGCGCGCCGTAACCCAGGAGCTCGGTGATGAGATCGTTCAAACCGTTCAAAAGGCCATCACCTACTATGATCACATGGGATATGGTTCATTTAGCCAAGGTAATGCCGAAGGCGGGCTGTCAACTATTGAAGAAAAATCCCTTGGCGCCTACGCCAAATCTGGCAGTTCGAAGATTTCCGGGATCCTCAAACCTGGTGTTCGGCCCCCAACGGGCGGGCTTTATTTGCTCGATGTGGTGCCGGATGGTGATCCGCGCTTCGGCTTTCCGAACATCAACGACACTGCAGAAATCATTGAGCTGATCGCCTGCGGTGCCCATGCTGTCATCTTTGTCACCGGCCGCGGGTCCGTCGTGGGCTCGGCCATTTCTCCCGTTCTAAAGGTCTGTGCCAATCCGGCCACCTATGACCGCATGCAAGAGGACATGGACGTTAATGCAGGAGCCATCTTGAACGGCACCTCCACCATTGGTCAAGTTGGCAAAGAGATACGCGACAAACTCTGTGATCTTGCCCGCCTAGGGCGCACCGCATCAGAAGACTTGGGTCATCGCGAATTCGCGCTGACCTACAAGCAATTTGATCCGCTCGGTCCTGCCTGTCTTCCTTCCGCAAAAGGGGCGTCACTGTGAGTTTAGAATTTCCAAGGCTGGGCTATGGAGCATCAGCCATTGCCGGTCTTTACCGGCCCATTACCGCGCAACAGTCCCATGAGGTGATGGAGACTGCCTGGGCCGAAGGTTTGCGGTATTTTGATGTAGCGCCGCATTACGGCCAAGGCTTGGCTGAGCGCCGTTTGGGAGATTTTTTGCGCGACAAAGATAGCACTGATTGGCTGCTCTCGACGAAAGTCGGCCGTGTTCTCGCCCCAAGCACCAATGCGAACGATACCCTCAATGGTTTTGTCAAGCCGCTGCCCTTCACTCAGCATTTCGACTATTCCTATGACGGCATCATGCGGTCTGTTGAAGACAGCTACCAACGCCTTGGATTAAGCCGCATCGATATTCTCTACGTCCATGATCTCGGCGAAGCGGGTCTCGGCACTGATGATCCACTCATAATAGCCGATTTTGTGAAATCCGGATATCGCGCCTTGGAAGACTTGAAGAAAGAAGGTTCGATCCGAGCTGTTGGTCTCGGCGTCAACACAATCGGTATCTGCGAAGACTTGCTGTCGAAAATTGATCTCGATGTTATTCTTTTGGCTGGGCGCTATACGCTCCTCGAACCATTTCAAGCGCTGCCCCTTCTGGAAACTTGCCGTCAAAAGGGCACCCAACTTGTCATTGGGGGTGTCTTCAACTCTGGGATTATGGCGACTGGTCCTGTTAAGGGGGCTCACTACGATTATGGACCTGCTCCAAGGAGTGTGCTCGACCGGGTCGGGGCAATACAAGAGATCTGTGATCGCCACGATGTTCCATTGGCCGCCGCTGCTTTTCGGTTCCCGGGGTTGCATGAAGCGGTGGCTTGTACTCTGGTCGGAACGGCTAAGCAGACCACGCTTTCACGCAACTTGGCACAGTCCAAATTGCCCATACCTGAGGCCGTTTGGACCGATCTGGCAGCAGCCGGCTTACTTGATATGGGTGCATCATGATCATTGATGCCCACCAGCACTTTTGGACCCTCGCTCGAGGTGACTACCCGTGGCCAAACCCAAGCGTCTCTCCCATATTCCAAGATTTTGGGCCGCAGGATCTAGAGCCTCTGCTCAAACTAAGTGGAGTGGATAAAACCGTGCTTGTGCAAGCGACAGCAACGGTGCCGGAGACTGAATTTCTCTTGGACCTTGCAAACTATACCGACTTCGTGGCCGCCGTTGTCGGATGGGTTCCCTTGGATCATGAAGATGCGAAACTGACGATTGATCGTTTGGCACAGCATCCAAAATTCCGCGGCGTGCGGACAATGCTGCAAGACATCAGCAATACTGCATGGATTTTGCAACCAAACGTCTTGGATGCGCTGCGCCATGTTGCCAGTTGTGACCTTTCCATGGATGCGCTGATCCAGCCGCGCCATCTCCCTGCTATTCATCAATTGCTGTTGGAGGTACCCGATCTTCGGCTCGTGGTTGATCGCGTGGCCAAGCCAGAAATGATCTCCGGCAAGCCTGATACTTGGTGGAAAGATGGTATGAGCAAGCTTGCTGCCCACCGAAATTGCTATTGCAAACTCTCTGGCATGGTGACGGAAATTGGTTCCAACTGGACCGAAGATCAGCTCGCACCGTTTCTATCTTACGTGATCGAAGCCTTTGGCACTGATCGCATTCTTTGGGGAAGTGATTGGCCAGTTCTAAATCTGGCAAGTGACTATCAGGCTTGGTCAAGCGTGTTCGACCAGCTCTTAGAGCCTCATGCAGCAGTCATATCAAAACGTTCCTGTTCCGACACTACCGCTGCCTTTTATCGCATCGAAAGCAGAGCTAACGCCACCTGAAATCGAAGAAGCGTTGGCAAAAATTGACGACACTTGACGGTCACCTAATCCGTTGCCGATCCAACAATAACCATTGGGAGCAAATGATGGGCGAGAACAACACTATCCTAGTTGTAGGCGGGGCAGGCCACGTCGGATCTCACACGACTATCGCACTGAACGACGCCAGCTTCGAAACAGTCGTCTATGACAACTTTTCAACCGGTCATCGTATAGCGTGTTTTGGTACGCATTTGGATGAAGGTGATCTGGCAGATCGTGCGAAGCTCGAAGAGACGATGAAGCAGTTCCACGTGACTGGCGATGTTCATTTCGCGGCACTGATTGAGGCCGGCCAGTCGGTTGTAACATCCCTGCCCTTCTTTCAGAACAACGTTGCCGGTAGCAGTATCAATAAAATCGTTCGCGATGCATGGGCATACGCCATTCGTAATCATTGATTTTTTAGAAGGGGATGTTTATAATCCACTGATTAATAATGTTAAATTATACATCAAACCCCCAGAAGACGCATGCTATCTCAAGGAGTTGTTCCGGCGCATGGCCGCTTTTGTCGCGGGTCGACCTGTTCGCGCCTATAGTAATACTCTGTGCCCCGAGCGGAGCAAAATTCGCCTTAAGAACAAATTTTGAATGAAGGCCGCACAGAAAGATGGCGTGCGGTAGACTATTTTTCATTGAGGAAACGCCCCAAAATGAACAGCCAACCAAATTGGGAGGGGCGTACAGTCGCCCGAATTCGGAATTCAGAAAC
>CALKXV010000072.1 GCA_938005545.1 uncultured Paracoccaceae bacterium | reverse complement strand
ATTGCAAGAGCACTGGACTTCCAATCAAACATCGGACCATACCTTTCATCTTCCTGTCAGTCACAACGTTTATCGCAAAACAGCTTCACAGTTTTTCACATTCCTGTCTTTCTTTGTCAGATCCGTGACTTAAAGAATATTCAAAACCGCACCTACGAGTTGCAGCGGCGGTCTGAACTGATGCGAAGCGTGAGCGCACTCTGGAAGGCTTGAACGGCAAGCTGACGTAGCTGTTGACTTTGAGCAACCCCACTTGAGTGGTCCAATTGAAAGTTAGTGCATGATCGGCCTTTGGTCCATCGAACCGATGGTTTCGGGCGCTTGTCATCGTACCCTTACCTTCATCTCGCTTCGGTTCAGCTCGATGCAGGCGCGCCGACGGGCGGGGCTCAGAAGTTTCCCTGTGCCGCTTCCTTCAGAATGAGTTTGTCCAGGGTCAGGTCCGAGACGGCCTTGCGCAGCCGTTCGCTCTCCTTCTGAAGCCGTTTGAGTTCTTTCAGTTGGTCTGCTCCCTTCCCACCATACTGCTTGCGCCAGCGGTAGTAGGTCTGCTCGGTGATGTGCACATCGCGGATGGCATCCACAGGCATCATCCCTTGACCGACAAGAACATCAATCTGCCGCAACTTCTGAACTATTTCCTCTGGCTTGTGCCTCTTATTCGCCATTCTCTGTCCTCCGTTTCCTAAGTATAACGTCGGACCAATTCAGAGGGGGCATTCCAATGGTTCTTGGGTGATAGGATCTGACTGTGACGCGTCAAATATATCCAATATTCAGGGGTTTGCGGCGAAAAACGCGTTAGGACCATTGCCTGCTGCTAGGACTATCACATCACTTTGAAGCCGCAAAAAAGAACTGCGGAAACCATGAACCTCATAGCATATAGTGTAACATGGATGTACACTATATGTTTAGGTAACTTGTATGGCTCACGTAAAAATGGGCTTGAAGGGATTTCGATTTGAACGAACGATGCAATGCAGCACCCAAAGGTGACGCGTGAGACTGACAAGCTTCACAGACTATGCCCTGAGAGTATTGCTCTATACGGCAGCCCATGACGATCAGCTGACAACAATTGCGGAAATTCAGAAATCATTTGATATCTCCAAGGGTCATCTGATGAAGATAGTTCACCTATTGTCGACCGAAGGGTACCTGCACGCGGTCCGGGGTAGATCGGGTGGGATCCGCCTCGGGAAACCACCCGAAGAGATCATCCTTGGCCAACTCGTGCGTTTGACCGAGCCAGATTTCCGCCTTGTGGAGTGTTTCGGATCCGACAATCACTGCATTATTTCGCAGTATTGCAAATTACCAGGGCCCCTTAACAAAGCCCTGGACGCATTTCTTGAGACGTTGGACGGCCACACTCTGAAGGATATGATGCTTACACGTGCTAGCTTTGATGCATCAGCCGAGCGCGCGTTTCCTCAACGCGGACCTGATTTTCTGTTAAACGGCAAGCAGGCCTAGGCTGCAAATACGTTGCTGAATACGGCAAGGAGACACTTCGGTGTGAACCTCGTTTAGAGAGTGGCTTTTTCTCCTCTCAAATTTGGCCGGAATTCGATTTCCCTTGCCTTCCTGGACTAAAGATATAGAAAGAATGTATATTATTGGCCGGCTGCACCAATTTACTGGCTGGCGGCGACGAACCACTTACGGATATAGAATATGACTTGGCTCGAAACCCTAAAAACCGAAACTCCCGAAGAGGGTTTCGAGTTAGCTATTAAGCTCGCGCGGATGGGTGTAAAATTCACCCAGCCGGATGCGGACATACGTGCTAAATTACGGCGAACTTACGAGAAAGATGCCGACAGTCTTACGGCTGCGTCCCATGTGGTCGCCGTGCATTTTCAGACAGTCGCTGCAGCCAATAATTATTGGAAGTAAAAGATGTCTTTGCCGTCTGGGTTAATCGAAGGGCGATTGAGACTAAAGAGGATTTATAAAGCCCCTCTCCTCACTGATGGTAAGAGGATCTTGGTAGATCGTCTCTGGCCAAGAGGGATATCGAAAGAAAAGGCCGAACTTTTTCTCTGGGCTAAAGATGTCGCGCCGAGCTCTGAGCTGAGACGGTGGTTTCACAAAGACATTGCTCGCTGGCCCGAATTCCGGTTTCGATATCTAGCCGAACTCGACCAAAACACGTCGATAAGGACTATCCAAGATATCGTAAGGAACGATGTCGTGACGCTGGTTTTTGCCAGTGCGGACCTTGAACGCAATCATGCGGCAGTGTTGAGAGATTTTCTAGTCGAGCGGGGAGAGGACCTTCTTGTGTCAACAAATTATCAAGGAGACGGAGGCGACACATGACTTACGCGGTGACTGAAAATTGCATCAAATGCAAGTATACCGACTGCGTCGAAGTCTGCCCGGTCGATTGTTTCTATGACGGTGGCAATATGCTCGTCATCCATCCAGACGAATGCATCGATTGTGGGTAACCGTTGCTTTGCTCCCACCTTCCTGACGGCTGCTTGATCTGCGAGTCCGTGCCTCATGGATTTGAGGGAGTTTCTCCATGGATGGTACGACTGAGTTTCTCACGGGTTCGGGCAGAGTTGGTCGAAAGTGTCCTCGCTGGCCGAACAAAGTGAAGGCGCGGATCGTGGCCGAGACGCTTGTTGAGGGTGCGACGGTGAACGCGGTTGCGCGTCAATATGGGATGCGGCCCAACCATTTATCGGAATG
>CALKXV010000071.1 GCA_938005545.1 uncultured Paracoccaceae bacterium | reverse complement strand
GGGACGCCTGCGTCACCCACAAATACACGCTGGAAGATTTCGAAGACGCGCTGGACCGAAAGCCCGCCCAAGACGAGCTGCAAATTAAAGTCATCTTCGAGCCGTGAAGGTTTGCACGCTCTGCACCGCGCATTGGTTCAGGTCTTGAAGCCGTCATTCGACGAATAGCCCAATATCAGGTCAAAAGGGACGCCGCTGGACGGATGGAATGACGCTGGACAAGCGTCCGAGCAAAACGGACTTTCAGTGATAGTTCGGTCACGAGATGTTTGCCTGCGTCTTGTCAATTGTCACTTTAAATCTCGCAGCGTGTAGCGCTAATGACTGGTTTTCCTGGAGCCACGCAGCGCCATGAGCGACGCAGACGCAACGATTTTCCTGCTGCGAGCGCACGCAGCGGGAAAAACGAATTTACAGGTTGGGCTCTCTGCAGCCATTAGATCGTATGCAGCATGTTCGAGGAGCCCCACGTCGCCGATGGGCAGGGACGGCCCTAAGCCGACTCCCAGCAGGCGTTCTTGATGCTGCAGTCGCAGCCCGCTTTGCGGACATTCGCGGCTGCAATATTTGCAACCAGCTGGACATACTGTCGAGCGCAATTGGATGCTACGATTCCAAAGATTCAATTATTGCACGCGATTGACGGCACTCGGCCAGGCCGGGCCGGGTTACGAAATACAGAGCCGCAGCGATACCATTTAGGCAAATGGCGCGCTCTGAAAGTGACCCATGTCTTGTTTTGGCGGCAAGTAGCAGTGCATCAAGTTCGTTAGACCAGATCAGTTCGACGTCATCTGTCACCCGCGTCTCCCGGACATAGGGCTCAAGCTCCTTTGAATGCCGAGGCCATCCGTTTGGTAAACGGTCAGCGACGAGGGGATCAACGCCCAAGCTCAACTTCCGACCGTTGAGCGCAGGGGCAACCGCCTCAGTTGCGTCTGTCAGAGCGTCGAAAGCGCGCGAAACATCGGGGAGGTATGCCGCACCCTCTCGTGTCAGCAACAATCCCTGTGGCAGCCGCCGGAAAAGCGAAATTCCCAGAGACATCTCCAAGCGTTTAACCTGCTGGCTGACGGCACCAGCCGTCACCCCAAGCTCTGCGGCCGCTGCCTTGAAGCTCAAGTGTCGCGCGGCCGCTTCAAACGCCTTGAGGCCGTTCAGGGACGGAATTCGATAGGTCATGGAGTTTCCTAGCACGGGTGGCCAGCGCAGTAGACCGAGATTTTCTAAGTCTCACGTTCAATTTCTATCGTTTGAATAAAACAGTGTCATCGACGCAAATCCTCTCAACAGACAGAAAGAGGACCCCATGACGATCAGATACAATCCCCCGACCGGATGGCCGCAACTTGGTCGCCCCTTCCATCATGGCGTGGTCGAACCAAAGGGCCGCGTTCTCCATATGACGGGGCAGGTCGCTTGGGACAGTGACGGGAACGTCATCGGCGAAGGCGACTGTGAAGCGCAGGCCCGGCAATGTTTCGATAATGTCGAGAACATCTTAAAGGCCGTCGGCGGGCGTTTCGACGACATCGCGTCGCTGACCATCTTCTACCTTGATCCAGCAGACATGCCTGCAATCCAAAAAGTCAGGGCCGAACGCCTCCAACGGGAGGACGGACCCGTTAGCATTCTCATCCAAGCTGCTGGGCTGATCACACCAGACCTTCTGGTGGAAGTCGCGCCAATTGCCGTGATCCCCGATGATCGCTTTCACGAACCAAGATACTGAGGTTGAACTGCTATGAACAAACATGAAGGTTTCAAAACCATTCGCAGCTTGGACTATGTGATCCTTCTTTGTGATGACCTCGCAAAGATGAAAACGTTCTACGAACGGCTGTTCGAATTCCAAGTCGAAGAGGGTTTGTCGGACCAAATGGTCTTCTTTCGCGTCGGCACTCTGTTTCTTGGTCTAAGGAAACGCGGTCGCCCCTACGACGGACCAAGCCTGCCAACGCTATCCGCATCCGTTCAAATCAGCTTTCGTGTGCCGCCAGAGGACGTTGATTTCGCATACGACAAGCTGGTTGAAGACGGGATTGACGTTATCGAGCCTCCGACAAATCAGGACTGGCCCCACAGGACACTGTTTTTCCACGATCCGGAACACAACGTCATTGAAATCTTCGCCGACATTCACCCGCGCGAGACACTGGCCAAACCTTCCGGCGCTCATCAGGTTGTAGAATGATCGCGGTTGCTGTGACTATGGCCCACATCCGCAGGCGAACCCTTTGTCCGTGAGGTCAAAGGACGCGATCAACGTCGGTGTCTGCAAACCCGAACGCTTTCATCAATATTCGATGTTCAGTGCCGCCGATGAACGTATTCAGAACGTGATCAACCCGATATCTGAGATCAGTGGCAGCTCGTGCAAAAGCGAAGCATCCAAAGGCCGGAACCCTTTCTCGGAGCGGGACGTTCACGACGGCAAGGCCTCGAGCAGCCCTCCTTTGGAGGAAGCCTTGATGCGCCTGAGCGACGCTGGCAAAAGCGTTGACCGTTCCGTCCTGCACCGCCTGTGCTGCGTCTGTGTAGGTTTCGAACACGCGGAACTGGCCAGGCGTCACGCCGAGTTCAAGGGCGGTCACATGCTGTATCTGCTCCTGGATGACTGCCAGTTTCAGATCACCCGCTGTGGCAAAGCTGCGGTACCCCGCTATGCGTTCTGCATCTGCTGCCCGGACCAGCAAACCATCAGGTAAGGCCCAGATCGGCCTGCTGAACAGTGCAACGTGCCGCCGTTCGGGGGACGCAAAAAGCCCTGTTGTCATCTGCCAGTCGTTTCGGGCGAGACCGGGCAGAAGCTGGGCGAATTCGGTTTCAACAAACTCAACATCGTCCATGCCGAGTTTATCGAGGGCGTATCGCGCCAGTTCGACATCGCATCCGGTCACCTCTCCCGCTTCATCAACATAGTTGAACGGCGGCTCAATGAGATATGCGACCTTCACTTCACTATCACCACTTGACCGTTGATTGTTCCTTCGACGCATTTGGCAAACGCCCGTCCGACCCGCTCCGACGGCACACGCTCATGCTCCGGAAACAAACCGCCATAGCGATGTTCGGACACATCAAGAAGCCCCGGGCTCACCACATTGATGCGCACCCCGGGCGGCATCTCGATCGCAGCACTCGTCACGAAACCCGCCAGCGCACCGTTTGCCAGTGCCGCCCCCGAACCAGCGACAACCGGGTCACGATCCAGGACACCGCTCGTCGACGTGAAAGAACCATTGCCCGCGATCCGCTTCAGCCCCTCCAAGACAAGGTTAATTTGCCCCATGACCTTGTTCTCAAGTCCCATCTTGAGCGACATGTCCGTCTGCTCTGCAAGCGGAGCAAAATGAACGCGGCCAGCGGCTGAGACGAGAGCATCAAAGGGTCCAACCTTTTCGTACATGGCTTCAATTGAGCGACGGTCGGAGATATCGGCGCGCGCGTCCCCGGCCTTTCGACCAACGCGAACTACGTCATGGCGCTGTGAAAGCTCGGCAAAGGCGGCCTCTCCCACATCACCCGAAGCACCAACAAGAATAATCTTCACCGTAGGTACTCCTCATAGATTTCGAGCTTTCTGGCGAGAATTTCGTCACATCGATCAAGATCATCGCGGCGTTTGGCCAAAAGCCGGGAGTGATCGAGCAGAATGCTCTTTCGATCCGGGATGGTCGCAACCCCCTGCGCATAAAGCGCCGCAAATCGCTGCATCACCTTCATTGGCATACCGGTTTCACGAAGCCAGTAGAGAAGTGTCAGCCAGTCGACATTCTCCGGCGAGAACCGCCGGTGCCCGTCGGAACCGCGCACGACGTTCGGGACGAGCCGCTGGGCCTCGTAGTATCGGATCGTATCAACTTTGAGCCCCGACCGGGCCGCAGCCTCAGAGATGCGCATCACAAAAGACCTCCTGTAGACCCGCAGATACCGGCCTCGAGTAACTCCAGGTCAAGAAGAAATCTGACAAAAAGTACAGCGTTTCGCGACACATTTTTGCTGATACCATTTTAATATTGGTTAAAATGGTCGCTTTGGTGAGTACTTTTCAAAATAAGGTATGTTCTTTGGTCCAATACCATGTTCCGCGCTGAATGACGCGCCGAAGTGCTCGACAGCTTGCTCAACAACCCAATCTCTAAGGCCTTGTTCAAATTCGTCTGAATGGGTTTCATTGCTGCCAACAAGATTAAAATGCAGTCCACCGTCACCCACATGGCCAAAATCGCAAATCGTGACCCCGGGGGCGAAATCCGGCAGCTCATCTTGAATCGCCCGCCTAAACGCCAACACGTCTGGCCGGCGAAATCCCAGATCGAACGCATAGAGTTTCCCTGCCGTGCGCACACCTTCGGAAAGCGCATGGCGCAGCGCCCACATATCGTCTGGCCGACCAAAAAGCGCGTCTTCGATGGCAACGTCACCGTTCTCCCACATGGTCATCAGCATTTGTTGTAATACCTCGTCCAAATCAACTTCCCAAGGCACGGGCTGATTGGGGCGTGTCAGTTCGATCAAAAGTGCAATCTGCGGCACGGTGCCACCCGCAAACGGGTTGCGCAGGGTTGGTACGTGGTCAAAGGCGGCGTTCATCGCATTTTGTGACATAAATTCAAATGCCGACAGCATTGGTCCCGCCATCTGTTCAAGCGCCTGAAGCAACGGGAAAATAGCCGCATCGTTTGGAGGCACGACAAGCACCGCTGATTGCTGTCTCGCAATCGGTTCAAGATTGAGCACGGCTTGTGTGATGATTCCAAAGTCAGCACCGCTGCCTATGGCCAGTTGTTTCCAATCGGTCCCGATGTTTGCCTTACGCACCGGACCACCAAGCGGGGCAAGCTCACCCATGGCTGTCACGATATCGAGCCCCAGCACATGACGCCGCACATCACCGTAACGTAAAAAACGACCCCCGCCCGTGTTTGTTGCAATCATGCCGCCTATTTGGGGATCCGAGCCGAGATCAATCGGAAAGTGCAATCCCTGTTCGCTCAGGCGTTCATTAACCTCAGACAGGTGGAAACCGGCAGATACGCGCAAGGAACGGTTCTCAATATCTACGTCGAAGACCTCTTTCATGCGGTTAAAACTGATGACAACTTGTGTTCCAGTTTCATCAGGTATTGAGGCGCCAACCAGACCAGTGTTGGCCCCTT
>CALKXV010000070.1 GCA_938005545.1 uncultured Paracoccaceae bacterium | reverse complement strand
CAATCTCGACAAGTTCTTGTAGATCTCTTGTTGCCGTTGCCCGTGATGTCCCGGAGATCGAAATATAGTTCTTCGCACTCAGGCCACCTTTGAACCCGTCAGGCCCCTCTCGGAAAATCCGCTCGATCACCTTGGCCTGTCTTTCATTCAACGCATCGCGATACCGGTCATAGAAATGCGCCTTAGCAATGAAGAAGCCCACGCGGTCCAGCGTAACCTGCTGCGCTTCCAGAACGGCCTCTGCAAACCATAGCAGCCACGGCGTGACATCCAGCGTCTTCTGGTGCCGCTCAAGCTGATCGTAGTAGTTCTTCCGCTTTCGCTCGATGGTGAAGGCCAGCGCGATGAGGCTTGGCTGCCCGATATTCTGAGCCAGGGATTTTTCGGCCAGAGCCCGACCCAAACGACCGTTTCCATCTTCGAACGGGTGAATGCTTTCGAAGTAGAGATGGCTGAGACCAGCGCGTGTCAATGCTGGTAAGGGCCCTTCCTTATTCGGCGCTGTCCGGTTGAACCAGTCGACATACCGTTCCATCTCACCCGGAACCTGCGCAGATGACGGGGCCTCAAAATGTACAACCGGGCGATCAACACGACCCGAGACGATCTGCATGGCGTCTTCATGCCGCCGATAGGACCCGATGGCCTCCAACCTTTTATCGAAAGACAGGAGCATCTCGTGCCACCGGAAGAGCGTGTCGTGCTCGAGGGGCTCGGCATGGGTCGAGTACACGTCGACCATCATCTCGGCCACGCCCTGCTCTCGTGGTTTGTTCGGATAGCTGTCCGGTTCCAATCCGAGATGTCGGCGAAGAGAGGATTGCACACTGCGCCGATCCAGCATCTCGCCTTCTATGGCGCTGGTTTTCATGGCCTCATCGCTCAGCAGATCGATGCGGAGTTGATCACGTTCTGACGGGCCAACATGCTGAACGGCACCCAGGACTTCGCCTGACGACATCAGGAAGCGCTGCTCGAACGGTGCCAGTGATGCTGCGTCATACCGGAAATCCGGCCAACCGGATATCTGCCAGTTCCATATCATGAGTTATAGGAGTCCTTTCTATAACTCACAGAGTGAGCATTTTTGAGCTATAGAAGTCAATCCTATACCTCAGAGGAGTGCAATCACACGTAAACTCTGCTGTGCATTTGCACGTAAAACTTGCTCTTAACTCCGACTGATTGAAAGTCAAAGCCCGACCAATTGAAAGCCGACGGCTTTGCGTGTCAGAAGAATACCACATATTTCGGACATCAAGAGTCTGACAGCTCCAGCTCCGGCAGGTCCCGCAATGTCGGCAAATCAAACGTCGTCAGAAACGTCTCTGTCGTCACAAAGGTATGCGGCGCGCCCGCCCGCGGCGCCCGCGGTCCACTTGCAATCAGGTCTTTGTACCGCAGCCTTGCCAGCAGATCGCGACTGACATCCTTGCCGAAGACGTCCTTGAGACCGGCCCGGTCGATAGGCTGATGATAGGCAATGGCACAGAGCACGCCCATTTCCATCTCGGTGAACGCGAGGGTCTGATCGCCAAGGTCAGCGGCCACCTCAACGGCATCGGCGAACTGGGTCTTGGTCCGGAACATCCAGCCGCCGGCCGTCTGGGCCAGCTCGTAGGGTCTACCCATGAGCTCTCCCTGAATATCCTCAATCAACATCTCGACGGACGCCCCCTGCCCCACCACTCGGGCCAGGTCCTCGCGGCCGACCGGCGACGCACTGGCAAAGAGCACCGCTTCGATCCGCCCCATCCATTGACGCCAGCGCAGATCTTGCGGTAAGTCCGCGAGCTCCCGGTCGAAGAAGGCTTTGCCTTCATCCGCTGGTTTCCGCTTCTTCGTCGCGGTCGTCATGGCGCAATCCCGTAGAGCCGGTACGTCGGCCGCCCGGTCAGTTCCCGCGCCACACCAAGCTCGACAAGCCGGTCGCAGAACCGCCGCGCCGCGCGGTCGGTCATCGGAAAACGCGTCCCTTGGATCATTGGGGACAGCATTGTCGAGGGCGCCACGGCATCCTCAAACAGAAACAGCGCGACAGCCGCCTGGGATCCTTTGGCCCGCAATTTTGGGGCCACCATTCGCAGCGCCGCGCCACGCTGTGCCGTGTCTCGCGCCATTTGGATCGTCTCTTCGATGGACCGCAAAAGACGCTGCTGCACAGCAAGGTCAGCCGTCTGCTCGTCTTGGACCAAGTCGCGCAGCACTGTCTTGGATAGACGATGTGCCGAAACCGGCAACACCGACGCCCAGTTCGCCGCACGCGCCAAGACGATATCAGAAAGCAGACACGCCATACGCTCCGCTCGATCATCGGTCTCGAGAACTGCTCGCAGGACAAACGCGCAGCCAGCCAGCGGTCCATGGGTCCGCGCACGTTCATGCCCGGCAGCCAGCCAGTCGCCCAACTCCCCCGCGAAGTTCGCTTCTACCAGATCAGCGATCTCTTTCGTCCCACCTGCCCGTAGTCGTACAGCCTCGCGCCAGAAGGCCAACAGATCTCCGTCTGGACCCCGCGCCTCGCCCCGCGGCGTCAGGTGGTAGGCGTCGCGGATATCCGCCTCTTTGGCCAAGCGACCCTCTAGTTTTGAGGTGGCCGACGCAGCAGTCAGCGCTATTCGGTTGGCCAAGAGTTTCAGCGGGACGCCAAGACTTTGATCACTGATCAATTGGTCGAGCACCGTGAGTGCTGATCCAGACCGAAAAGCCACAGTTTCAGGGGTTTCGGCACGCCCGGAGGTGACCCACGCAGGCAGCTTCGGTAAGTTGTTTGAGTTGTCGTCGATAGCTGTGGGCTGATAGGTCATACCACAACACTATCCGGTCGCGGCGCTTTTGCCTACCATATAATGTGCAAACCGCCCCACCTTACGGTTCTTTTCTATGTCCAATAAGTTTGCCTTATCGGACATAGAAAGGTATCCTGCGAAAAGACAGGTAGTCTCGCAATAAAGGGTACAGAAATGGCCGAGAAATCGCGCACAGCCCCGGCAAACGCAGATCAGCTCAACGAGGGAGACCGTTCCGCCAAAAACGCCATCCGTGTACCGGACACTGTCGCCACCTCCGGCTCTCTTGAACGGTTGGTCGAAACCGCACGCGATTATGCCGAACAAGCGACGGCCGAGAACACGAACAAAGCCTATCTGGCCGACTGGAAGCATTTCGCAAGCTGGTGCCGACGGCGCGGTGCCGCACAGTTCAAGCCGGACCCTCTGCTCATCGGACTCTACATCACTGAGCTTGCGGCACCGCAGGACGCCTCCCCTGCCCTCGCGGTCTCAACGATCGAACGTCGCTTGTCAGGACTCGCCTGGAACTATCAGCAACGTGGCCAGGTCCTGGATCGCAAGGATCGCCATATCGCGACGGTCCTCGCCGGCATCAAACGGGCTCATGCAAAGCCACCCATGCAAAAAGAACCGATCGCCCCTGATGACCTGCTCCAGATGGTGGGCACCCTGTCCTTCAGCCTGCGCGACCTGCGAGATCGCGCTATTCTGCTGATCGGCTATGCAGGTGGGTTTCGACGCTCCGAGATCGTGGCCTTGGATGTGCACCGGGACGACACCATCGACGGCAAAGGATGGATCGAGATTGAGGACGAAGGCGCCATCGTGATCCTGCAGACCAAGACAGGGTGGAAAGAGATCGCGATTGGTCGCGGCTCCTCGGACGCCTCCTGTCCTGTCCACGCGCTAGAGCAATGGCTGCACTACGCCAAGATCGATCATGGGCCGGTGTTCCGGCGGGTGTTGCGGGACAATTCCAAGGTTCAGGACGAGAGGCTGTCAGACAAACATGTCGCACGCCTGATCAAGAAAACGATGCTGGATGCCGGGATCCGAACGGATGTCCCGGAAAAGGACCGTCTCGCCCTCTTCTCAGGGCATTCCCTGCGCGCAGGCCTCGCGTCCTACGCAGAAGCAGATGAACGCCATGTTCAGAAACAACTCGGTCACGCCTCGGCCGAAATGACACGCCGCTACCAACGCCGCCGCGACAGGTTCCGCGTGAACCTGACAAAGGCGGCTGGGCTTTAGGTCTCGAAACGCACTTGATCCACTGGCCCAAGTTCCTTTTCGACTGCACTAAGCAAGATCGGCAGGTGGTGCGTCTCCAGATATCGTTGAAAGAATTGACTTGGAGCCCGAAGTCGCAGAGTGCCATGCTCAAAGCCAAGATATACCAACCGCGAAAACCAGGACTCGACAAGGTTTGGGTGCTCTGTTGCAAGGGCTGCCAAGGCATGATGCCAAGTTCCAGGGCTTGAGCCTAGTTCCTTTTCTGGGTCGCTTTGAACATAAGCGCTCAACTGAACGACCTTCACTTCGGACTGGCTGTAGCGGTCGCGCATACGCTGATCGAAATCCGGCCCAACCAAGGGCCAGCACGGCGCGGTCACAGCAACAATGGCACTATAATTCAACCCATAAGCTCCGACCCTGCCCCGCACGCCATTGCGCTTGCATATAATTAGACCCGCATCCAGCAACCGCTTGATTTCGCGTTTTACCGTCCGTTCGTTCACCGACCACATCCGTGCCATGTCTCGCTGGCCGACACAAAATTCATCTTTGCGCCAGTTGTATCTGGCTGTGACCAAACTCATGAGCCGCATCATCGATGTCTGAAAGGTAGGCGGGCCGTTCAAACCCGCAACGGATAAAGCGGTCAGCACGTCATACTTCAATACCCTGGCCTCGGGGCCGGTCAGGCGTTGTGGTTCCATGGGAAAAGCTGCACCCTGCTTCCTGCGTTCATCTACCTCGTGGACCGACCTCTTCGTGCCGATTCCCTTAATGCAGAGAAGACACTGAAATCCCGTCTTTTGTCAACTGATTGCGAAAAGCAGGATAATCTACTGTCTTACAAATTAATCAAATGATTTAGGTTTATTGGTTAAGGGGGACAGCTAGGTGTCACCATATCCTGCCTTGGATGTCACCATATATAGGCATTTTGTGGAGTTGGTGTCACCAAATAAGTTTTGCTCGGCTCGACCGATTCGCTAGAGGCCTGATTTTCAATGTACTCTGCAGTTCTTGAAAGTCACAAAGTTTCTCTTTGCGGAAAATGCGAAATCGCGTTATTCGTCGCGTGAGCAGAAAAAACACGAGAAAATCCATGCGTGACCATACTGACCTTCTTGCAATGAACGAACGGAGCCTGACACAACAGGCGGCCGTGCGGCGAGCGACCTTCTCTCCGGGCGAAGTGAAAGAGTTGCGGCCCTTCTCGATCTGGGAAATCAGCCAATTCATGTTTGACGTGCCCGCAGACACGTTGCGTAAAAAGCTGACCGATGATCCTTCGCTGCCTCAAGGGCTGACTGAGGCCGATGGCCGTCAACGCTGGTTCACGTTGGACGAGATCAACGAATTACGCCGCCGCGTCCGTTTTCGCGGTCGAACGCTGCAGCCCGAGCGCCCCAAGGGCAGGGCGATGCGTGTGGCGGTGTCGAACTTCAAGGGTGGCGTTGGAAAAACGGTTGTCGCCCAGCACCTGGCCAACGCTGCCGCGTTGGACGGATACCGCGTGCTGTGCGTAGACTTTGATCCTCAGGCCACGCTGACCCATTCTATGGGCATTACTGAGGTGAAGGAATGGAACACCGTCTGGGGCATCATGTGCCGCGATTTGTGCCGCGAAGCCGACCGCATCATGGAAAGCTATGACGATCCTGACGATTGCCCCTACCCTTCGTCCGACGAATTACCCGAAGACGTCCGCTCGATAGGTTCGCAGCGGTTTCAGGACTTCGTCCAACCCACATGCTGGCCGACTATCGACATCATCCCATCCTGTGCAAATGCGGCCTTCGTGGAATTCGCTAGCGCGCAGTACCGATCCTTGCACAAGGCATGGAGCTTCTTTGGATGCGTGGCACGTTACCTTGATGAGCTGCCTGATGATCAATACGACATCATCATTTTCGATTGCCCGCCTGCCATAGGCTATCAGTCACTTAACGCGGCGTTTGCGGCTGATATCCTCTATATTCCATCTGGTCCCGGCTATTGGGAATACGATAGTACGACCAGCTATCTGGGCCAGTTGGGCGACGCGATGGCCGATATCTCGGACGGCTTCGCGTCGCTGGCATCGGATGCTGGTATCACGCTTCCCAAAAAATTCGCTGATATCCGTTTGCTAATGACCCGGTTCGAAGTAGCAAACCCTCTGCATCAGGCAATGATGGACGCGTTTCGAAACGTCTTTGGCGCGGACGTCTGCGCCAATCCCATCGAGATGACGCGTGCGGTCGAGCAATCCGGGCGTTTCCAGATGTCGGTCTACGAACAGGACTATCGGCAGATGACTCGCGAAACCTGGAAACGCGCGCGGCAAAGCTTCGATAGGTCATATGGCGAATTTCTGGCCACAGTTCTGGCGGCTTGGAAGGACAACAGCACGCGCAAGGAGGCGGTAGAATGAGCAAGACTAACAAATTTGGCTTCGATCCGGTCGAAACTAAAGCACCTCCAAAGCCGCGCGAACGAACTCCGGGGCCGATGGGGGCTGCGGTGCGCGATGTGGCCGAGAACCTGTCGGAAACAACCGAGGCTAAGGTCGCTCAGCGCCGCCAGAATGCCGAAGACGCCAAGACATTCCGTGCTGCGCGTAACGAGGGCAGGGTGCTGGTGCGGCTGCCATTGATCGATATAGCTACTGACGATTTGCCCCGCGACCGGCTTGAACTTGAGGCGGTTGCCGCCTCGGACGAGATGGAGGAACTGAAAGCCTCAATCCGGGAACGTGGCCAGAAGGAGCCGGTCGAAGTCTATGAAGGCACTGACGGGCGCTATCAGCTGAAGAAAGGATGGCGGCGCTTTACGGCTCTGTCCCAGCTTTTCAGCGAAACCGGTGAGGATGAGTTTGCCTCGATCATAGCGCGTATCGAAGCCGGGCAGGGGGATCGGATTTCGCGATACATCGACATGGTCGAAGAAAACGTGGTGCGGGAAGATCTGACCTTTGCCGAGATGGCGCAGGTTGCGATCACTGCCGCCGATGATGAAGCGATCGATGAGGTTGATGCGGCTGAGCTGGTCAATCGGCTGTACGGCGCGCTGCACAAGACCAAACGATCGTACATCCGCAGCTTTGTCTTTCTGCTGAACACGCTTGGCGATGCGTTGAAGTGGCCCAAGGCCATAGCCCGAAATCTGGGTGTTGATGCCGCGCGCGTTATCAAAAGCGAAAAGCAGGTGGCGGCTTTGCGGGAACAGCTGTTCGAATGTTCTTCGCCCGAGTCGCAGACCCGGATTCTGACCGCATTTGTCGAAAGCGAAAAGGCGTCGGGCAATGTTCCTGCTAAAGCTCAGCCTCGAAAGCAGAAGTTTGAGTTCTTCGTCGGCAAAACCAAGGTCACCGCGCGCCGGGGCGAGTGTCGCCTGGTCAGCGAGCGTGACTTTGCGACGCTTCCGAAAGAGCGTCTGGAAGAAGCGGTGAAGGCTTTTGAGGAGGTTCTGAAGGGTGGTCTGCGCATCCGCTGAGTCGAAGAGTTGCCCACGGTTAACGAGGCGAGTATTGCCAGATGGAATGTGGAGGGTTACCCGTGGGTAACGGCGTGTTTTTTATTTAAAAACAAAATGTTAAGTGGAGGATCGTGGAAATTGCATTGCCGTGAGCTCGGCGAAACCATCATAAAAGCCATTCCCCATTCCCTATCAATATTTCATGCTACACTCTGCAAAAAAAAATCAACCGTGCCTGTCCACATATTCGACGCTACATGGTGGCCAATCTGTCGTTCTCTGTGCGACGCGCCGACATCCGCCTTCATAGCGCGGCAAAAGTAATTCTCTTATCGTTGCCTACTATTGGTTGATTGATAGCCCCAGCAGCACCTTACCAGCAGCGCCGCCACGCTTATCTGGCTCCGGCCGGTTGGACTGGTCTTTGCCCGGAACATGCGCTCGGGTTGGCCAGTTCACTGTCTCCTTCGGAGCTGCGGATCGTGCCGTTCGCATGGGCCTTCACTAGGTCGCTGATTCGACCTTTTCGGGTTTCGATTGCTGGGGCAGGGGAACTCCGTTCCCCGATTTATCCTGGTCCCCGTGTCGGTCGCGCTTCGCACGTGCTCCAAGGTGACATTACTTTAGAACCCGCTGGGTTCTCGCGCCCGCAACCAAAATAGACAGGACCCGTGTCCTCGCGGCTTCGCCCCTGCGGGCCGCACCAGTCCCATCGATTTTGGTGGCGCTTGCTCACTCCGGCACTTCGCCAGTGGGTCAGGTTTTGGAGACGCGCCCCTCGAAGGGGCTTGGCTCAAAACCAGACAGTCCAACCACGAAGGAGCACGGCATGGACAACGAAAAAGACACTTCGAATGAGGCGTTAGAACAAGCCGCATTGGCGGCCAAGATTGCAGAGCAGAACGACAGGTTTCGGCGGACGTGGGGCGCGGACTTCACTGTGCCGGGCCAGATCGTTCTGACACGCGGCGTGGCAGACCTGTCCCCTGCGGCCAAGGCCATTATCATGCAACGCGTTCAAGGGTTCGATGTCTTCACAGAGAACAACGACCCTTACGGCGATCACGGCTTTGGCGCGTTTGAGTTCGAGATCGGTGGCAACAGCTGTCACATCTTTTGGAAGATTGATGGGGTGGATGCTCCTTCCCACAACGGCATCGCAATGTGCCAGACTGGCTTTGTTGGAAGTCAGTGAGAATGAAAGGAAGCATCCATGACCGACGTTAGCATTTTAGCCATCGACCTTGCAAAGC
>CALKXV010000069.1 GCA_938005545.1 uncultured Paracoccaceae bacterium | reverse complement strand
CTCAACCTTAAGCGGGACGTTTGATCTGGTCATCGAACTGCGATGCGCCTCGCTCGCACGACTAGACGCCGTGCTGGATCAGGTCCGCGCTATGCCAGATGTTGCTGATACGCAAAGTCATATCAGGTTAAGGACTTGGAGCAATTAACAGGCGGCCAAATGGCAGCTTAACGCGAAGCCGACTTTGGCCGCGGCTGCGCCAAAGGCTGCTTTCGTGAACCGTTCAACAAACGGTCCTTTTTGGAAGGGTTTATCCAAGCAGCGGAGGTTCGATTTGGCCTTGTAGTAGTTACATTCCAACCGCCGCGAATTTCGCCATTGTTAGTGGCTTAAAGATTCGTCCAAGAAGCCAACCACTCGGTAAAAAAGCCGCTGATGAAACGCGGAACGGTCGAAGCCTTCAATATCTGCTCGCAGCACTATCGGGACCTCGCCCCATGTGGCTTCTGGGAAGACAGGCAAGACGGAAAAATGTCCTGCCTCTGGCTCCTCATAGAATGTCAGCCCAGTCTGAATATTATCGCGCAGCCTCTCTGAATTGGCGGTAGGCGATAGCTCGGCATCTTGCGCTGGTGCAAACACGAAGATTGGAACCGTAAGCGTGGCCAATTCAGCATCACTGAAATAGGCCGTTACTGGAGCCAAAGCGACTATGCTACGGATGCGGCTATCGCCCAGTCCAGACATTAGCTTGGTGTCCTCGAAGCGTCGATCCTTGGGGTCAACAAAGCGGCAAAAGGGATCGCTATAGGCCTCACAATGGTTTACCGCTTCGCCCATCGAAGGTTGTAGTCCGCCAAGGGCAAGTGCAGTCGCACCGCCTGCGGAAAATCCAATCACTGCAATCCGTTCGCTATCCACCACCAAATTCAGCGGGTTGGGTGCGGCGATACGGTCAATCACATTGGAAATCGTTTCGGCGCGGCCCTTGATTACCTCGGCAGCGCCTGATCCGCTTTCATCTTGGAAGTTGTCATGTGCATGGGTTGGCGCAGCTACGATGTATCCTACTTCGGCTAGAAAGACCGCCAAATTCGTATGGGTTAGCTGACCAGAAGCGCTGCCGTGACTCATAATCACAAGCGGATGCGGACCAAACTGTGGCATTGCATTTTCGGCACCACGGAAGACGAACGGACCGCGCGTAATTTGCGTTGGTGCCGCATCTGTTGGATACCAAATCGCTACAGGAGTTGGTCCGCCGTTCTGGGTTTGAATATCGAACTGTGCAAAACCCACCTCAGCCATAACGGAACTTCCAACCCACCAAAAAAGAGCTGCGCCAATGACGCTAATTCGTTTATTCACTGATTAGATCTTTCATATGAGGGCCAAACCCGCAGATGGTATGGTTGATATAGATGCAGTCGCATAAGACGTCACAGTGGTTCGACTGTCAAAAAGATGACTTGTTTGACGTTGCCACAAACCCCGTTCAAAACCCATGTAGTTATTGAAGATTTTGGGTCGCTCTCATGATAGCGGACATGGCGTATCTGCGGCGAATCCGGCTTGTGAGGTTCAAACATCGCTATTGTCGATGGTGAAGCCCCAAAGCGAGAGGAGAACGACCATGAAACGCTACGTTGGAATTGATGTCGCCCAAGAGCAATGTGCCCTTTGTATTGTAGATGATACGGGCACGATCCTGTTCGAGGGAAGTTGCGCAACGGACCCTGATAAGATTGTTCACACCATCGCTGCTGAAGTCGGCGAGGTGGAAAAGATCGTGCACGAGTCCGGCCCGCTTTCAATCTGGTTGACGCGGGAACTGATCAAGCGAGGTGCGCCAGTGGTCTGTATTGATGCTCGTGCTGCTCACAAAGTGCTGTCAGCGCGGATGAACAAGTCTGACAAATCAGACGCCGTCGGTTTGGCCCAACTGGCTCGCACAGGGTGGTATGGTGAAGTGCATGTGAAGAGTGAGGCGAGCGATCAGTTGCGCCTGATACTGTCAGCGCGGGAGCGATTGATCCGCATCCGGATGGATATCGAAGGGCAAGTCCGGGGTCTTCTGAAGGCCTATGGGATCCGGCTTGGTCCCGTTAATGCGGGCTACAGCCGAAAAAGCTTCCGCGATCAGCTTGGGCTGGCCATCAAAGGCGTTCCAAGCTTGGAGATGATCTTCGCCTCATTGATCGTCGTGCATGAAACCGTCTGCCTTGAAACCGCAGCGATCGACGCAAGAGTGCAGCGCCTCGCCAAGGACTCACCTTTAGCACGGCGTCTCACCAGCATTCCCGGAGTCGGTCCAATTGTCAGCCTCAGCTTCATCGCAACAGTTGATGATGTGGGGCGGTTCGGCAAAGCAACGGATGTGGGCGCTTACTTGGGCCTAACCCCGCGGAGATATCAATCTGGAGAAACGGATTGGTCAGGGCGCATCTCAAAACGCGGTGACGGAGCCATGCGCAAACTGCTTTATGAAGCGGCCAACATCTTGATCCAACGTGTCGCGCGCTTCTCACCACTCAAAGCATGGGCAATGCGGCTAGTCGCGCGGAGGGGAATGAAGAAAGCCATCGTTGCCACGGCACGAAAACTGGCTGTCATCATGATCCGCATCTGGCGTGATGGCACAACCTTCGCTTGGACCGAAGAGGAGCTGCCTGCATGAGATAACCACCAACCGAATACGCCCGTCCGGGTGTACAGACGTCCCATCGGGACGGTGGCCGGATGACCTCGCCGTCGAATGTCGATGCGCTTGAACTCAAGCGACCTCGCAGCAGACCTTTTTGATGCACCAGTCCCTGACGCCATTATGAGGCGGCACTGCCGACCTCGGAGAGAACCATGAACCCGATGAGACCGAAAGACACCCTTGAATTAACGGCCGCAGATAGAGAACATTCACGCGCTCCGCAGCATCGGTCAAAGTGGGCTCATAGTTGCCATCTGCGATGACAGCACAGCCATTACCACCTCATTTCAGCATCGCATCGTTCCAAGCCGCCTCAATGTGAGCTGAATGCTCCTTAGTACCTGATTTGATTTGTGATCTGGCACCGGAAGCTTCGCACAGCACATGCCCCGCCGCGCAATCCCAGATCTTGATGTCATGTTCGATGTAGCCTGCAAGGCGTCCAGTTGCGACCATCGCGAGAGCCGCGGAACAACTACCCAGACTAACGATATGGTAGCCCTCCTTCTCGAGGGACGTTTCCAAAGCTACGCGATCTTGGGCTGACCAGGTTGGGTTTCGACCAATACCAAAGGCTTTCGGATCAGGCTGAGACAATTTTGGAAATGGTCCGTAAACCCGAAGTGGATGTTCACCTCCGCCCAAGAGCAAAACGCCCAAGGCAGGAAGGGCAATTGCCCCGTATTTGGGCTTTCCTGCCTCGACATAAGCCAGTGAAACGCCCCAGTAGGCAAGCCCACTGAGGAAGTTCACTGTCCCATCTACCGGATCAATTACCCAGTAGTCGTCGCAAGGTCCGCCACCATGCTCTTCTCCAATAATACGGTCCTCTGGGAAACGTTCACCAATGATGTTTCGTGCCAGAGTTTCTGCTTCACGGTCGACCATGCTGACGTAGTCAGCTTCACCTTTCAATTCAGGCTCGATATCTTGCAAACGCTCAAACCATCTCAAGGTGAACTCACCCAGCTCTTCTACCATCAAGGCGAGCGTTTCGAACCGATCTGTCATGTGTTCTTCAACCTGCGTGCTTCAGCGATCATGGTTTCAATTTTGACCGCCACAGCGTTTGCCCGATGGTAAAAACTCGCTTCGGAGAGGCCATAACTGTCGTAAGGCGTTTCAAAATTCACTGGCGTTGAATAGGGCGTTGCTGCGATAGCTTTGGTGCAAGCCTCCCAGTCAATCTTGCCATCGAAGGGCAGCAGATGATCGTCTTGAGCGCTGAAGTTGTCGTGGAGGTGTGTAGCAATCACACGGTCTCCAAACCTATCGAGCAGACTGAAACCGCCAGGCTCTGCAATCTCCCAATGACCAGTGTCATAGCAGACGCCGAGAAACTGGGCCGGATAGCGCTCAAAGA
Source organism: uncultured Paracoccaceae bacterium (assembly GCA_938005545.1). Classification (GTDB taxonomy): domain Bacteria; phylum Pseudomonadota; class Alphaproteobacteria; order Rhodobacterales; family Rhodobacteraceae; genus CALKXV01. Next base: position 6,665 of record CALKXV010000069.1, on the reverse strand, counting down.
GGATGTTGTAGAGTTCGAGATACGTTTTAACCGAAGCTCTGAAGAGGTTCTCAACGGCGATCTTAATGCCCGTTTCCAAACAGTAAGGTTGGATTGCATCAAGCGTTTTGCAGAGCGGTTCATAGAATGCTGCTTTGGTTTCGTCGCTACGGTGGAACTCATCGCGAATATCAACGTGCAGGACCACATCCGGCGAGCCAAGAGCCACGGCCAGATCAATACGGTTCTGAAGGAGCTCGACTGCTGCTTCTCGCTGCCAGGCATTCGGCGAATGGATGTCTTTGCGGCTTTCTTTGGGAAGATGCGGTTTCTCCGTCACCACATTGACACCATTTGTGGCGTGGACAGATTTGGTCTTGAGACCAGCGTTCTTTATACAATCGGCAATAAACCCTATCTCGGACTTAGCATACCAATAGGAACTTCCGGAGTCTGGATTCCAGTTGATATGTGTGAAGCCAGCCTCCGCGATCAACCGGAGGGTTTCTTTCAAGCCCTCATCGTACCACCGCGGATGATTGCTCCAATGCCAGACGGTAATGCAGGTATCCATATTATCGCTTTCTTCAGAGATTGTTTGTTTTAGGGCCTTTGCCCAAACTCAAGCGTTCGGCCGACATGACAACAATCATCGAGAAGGACATGACTAGAACAGCATAGACCAGAGTGATTGCGGCCTGTTCCGGGTTGTAAGACTTGTCACTTTCCAGAATTGCGATCGAGAGCGGCTTGTTATTGACGTTGTAGAGGAAGGCCGAGAGTGGGTACTCGGTTAGCAGCTCGTTGAAGGTGTACCCACCTGCAAGAAGTGCTGTGGGCGCGACAAGCGGGAAAATCACCCGCCTGAACCGATAAGGGCCAGACGCGCCCATGGATCGCGCCGCTTCTTCATAGGACGGATCAATCCCAATAAATGCGGCACGCAGAAACCGAACCATCAAGGGCAAAATATGAATGACATAGCCAATCGGCAGGATGAGAAAAGTTCCCAAAAGCACCGTATTGGCGACCAAAGGATTGGCCTCGTCAAAGGTCACAATCAGACCAATGGCGAGAAGCACAGACGGCACCACCCAAGGCAAAAAGAAGCCAAGATCCATCAGCCGGGTCATCCAGTTTTTGTGCTTGACCATGATAGGAACGGCAAAGAGTGTGGCCGCCAATCCTGTCAAAACGGCCAGGAGGCCCATCCGCGCGGAATTGAAGAATGGCTCAAAAGCGGATCCCCCCGACAAGACGGTGATGTAGTTGGACAAGGTAAACGTGCTTGGGAAGGTCTGCGTTCCGATCTCCGATGCCGGAGCAAAGGAGAAGCTAATGACCAGAAACACCGGCAGCACATAGATGAACAGCAGCAGATAGGAAACCGCATGCAGCACGAAGTTTGCAAACTTGTTCTTCACGCGCTTGAGTTCAATCGGGACCGGCGTTTTTGCCCCGCCAATATAAGAGCCACGTGCCTCAACCCACTGCATGAGCAAGATCATGGTCATGATGAAGAGGCCGAGGAACAGCGCGAGAAATGCTGCCATGTCGGGCCGGTTGATTGAGTTCAACGTCAATATGATCTGACTGATCATATTGAAATCACGACCACCGATGAGCTCCGGGACAGCAAAGGATACCGTTGACGTGTAGATAGTCAAAAGCATCACGGCAAAGACCGTTGGCAAAATCACGGGAAGAACGACCCGGCGCAGGATCGTTGCCTCTGAGGCTCCCATACTGCGCGCCGCTTCGATGGTTGAGTAGTCTACCCGACGCATCGCTGCACGAAGGAACAGGTAGTAAAAGCTGGTGAGCAAGAAAGTCTGCGCATAGAGCACCCCGTGACCACCAATGAACCAATCTGATGGCAGGCCTGGGAAGAAGCGATGCAAAACCTGAGTCACCACACCAATAGGGCCGTAAGTGAATTTATAGCCCGTAGCGGCAACGATACTGCCAAAGACAAGCGGCACCGCAAAGCCAACCTTCAGCAGGGTTCTGCCTTTGACGTGAAAGTATTCCAGAACCGCCACTTGGAACAGGCCAACAATTCCGACGGTAATGGTTGTGGCAATGGTCATCCAAAACGTATTGAACAGCGCACCACGCACGCGTTTGGATGCGGAGAGATCGTCTGTGATTTCAGAAAATCGAAACTCACCACCGGAGAAGAACGCTGTGGAAAGCGTCATGATCAGCGGCCAGACGAGAAACGTCACCAAGAACCAGAGCAGAAGTAGGAGAGCGCTAATAAAGGCGGCCCGCTCAATCTTTGATTTAGTCTTTTGGGTCGTCATTGATTGTCACCACCCTCGGAGAAGCTATGCCACGCACCTTTTGAAACAGTAAGGGACACGGAATCCCCTGTTTTCAAGTCTGGAGGGCAGTCTTTGCTGAAGAGAGACACCAACATGGAAGAACCCTCTGAAACACATTCGACTCGTACTAGTGCGCCGAGATATTCGATGTGGTTCACCTTTGCCTGCAGGCCTCTGGTTTGACCTGTACTGATCAAAAGGTCCTCTGGGCGAATGTAGATTGTGTCCGATACAGCATTCTCGGTCAGTTGCGCAGCCAAAGACCCATTCACCTCATTGGCATCGCCGATGAATTGGCAAACGAATGAGTTTGCAGGTTTGGTGTAGAGTGCGCGGCCGTCTCCGATCTGCATTGTTTTTCCGGCTTTGAGCACAACAACGCGATCTGACATGGCGAGCGCTTCGTCCTGATCATGGGTGACGAAGAAAGCTGTGAATCCAAAATGATCCTGCAGGCGCTTGATTTCTTGACGCATAGAGACACGAACTTTCGCGTCAAGATTTGAGAGTGGCTCATCAAACAGAAGTACTTTTGTCCCTGTGATCAAAGCACGAGAGATGGCAACGCGTTGCTGTTGGCCACCCGACATCTCCGCCGGCTTTTTGTTTAGGTGCTCTTCAATGCCGCTCGCACGAGCAATTTCTGTAACGCGCTTTTCAATCTCATCATTGGGCCGCTTCTCAACGCGCAGGCTGAACGCGATGTTTTCGAACGCGGTCATCGTTGGAAACAAAGCATAGTTTTGAAAAACGATACCAACATCGCGCTGTTCAGCGGGACGCTTTGTAATTTCTTCCCCAGCGAGCGTGATTTCGCCGGAGGCTGCGCCAATGAAACCGGCAATCGTGCGCAATATGGTTGTCTTTCCGCAACCGGAAGGCCCTAGCAGGGAGACAAATTCGCCAGCATGCACTTCAAGATTGAAGTCATGCACGACGGTTACAGCACCATAGGCGATGTCGAGATTCTTGATCGAGAGAACAGCTTGTTCCATAGTTCGTAGTCCATAAAAATGACCAGGCGGTGAGGAAGACATCACGCGCCCGGCCAGTGGGAGGAAGCAAGTGTTACTTGATTTCGAGTTCGATCTTCTGCAGCCAGCCGTCCATATTGGCGGCGACAACATCCCAATCGATTGATTGCGCTTCGACGAGCTTGGTGTTGGCTTGAACTTCTTCAGGTGCCAGAGCGATCGCATCCGGATGGGCTGGCATCTGGCCGAATTGCTTGGCGTAAGCTGCCATGACCTCGGCTGAACCAAACCAATCGACAAAGGCCTTTGCTTCGTCGGCGTGATCCGTTGCAGCCATGACGGCAATGCCCTCAGCGACAACGGGCGTGCCACCTTCGGTATTGACCAAGACAGGTGTGTAGCCAGCTTTGCCGGCCTCGCGGAAAGCACCACCAAACCAGCTTAGATCCATATAGGCATCGCCTGCTTGGAACAGAGTGATTTTCTCACCACCATTGTTCACAGCAGCGCTGTTTTCATAGAACTTCTCCATGAACTCCCAGCCTTCATCGCTCACATTGCCATCGGCATCAGCAAAGCGCATCAGGATCCCGGCCAGAATAACGCGGGTTGTGCCCCACTTTGTTGGCCCAAGCGTGTATTTCGATTTGAATTCGTCGTTTGTTAGATCGAGCCAGCTCTTAGGCGCTGTATCCTCATTGAGCTTGTCTGGATTGTAAGCGATCACAATTGGTGTCTGCCAAAACTTGTGTACGAACCCATCGGCATCTTTGTAGACGTCCGGCAGACCTTCCGCCCATGATGGTGTGTAAACTTGGAACATGCCCATAGCTTTCAGGCGAGCCATAGATGTATCGTTCAGACCCAGAACGACGTCAGCTTGCGAATTGTTCTTCTCGGCTTCCAGGCGGGAGAAGAGTTCTCCACCGCCCGCGCGCAGAACTTCGATGTCATGTCCGGCAGCTTTCGCTTGTTCTGTGATCCACGCCACGTTTTCTTCACCTTGGGGCGAGTAGACCGTCAGGGCTTCGGCCCAGGCGGTGGAAACAGACAGAGCGGCTAGAGCCGTCGTTGTCGCAGCAGTTTTCGGAAGTTTTGCAATGTTCATGTGTCTTCTCCCTTTGGTGCCGTTCAACATGAACAGCTTCATCACACAGTGCGGTCATATTCCTCCAACATGACATTTAAATTACATTGTGTAATTTATTTTTGTCGTAGTATGAAGAGTTTGTCAACTTCCTTTGAATTGGAGAAGTTTTGGATCTTTCTCTGAATGAACGACGCTTAGTCGAACTGGTCGCATCTGGACCGGGAATAGCACGGGTCGACCTGGCTCGGCTTTCTGGCATGACAGGTGCGTCGGTGACCAGATTGACGGCCGGTCTATTGGAATCTGGAGTGTTTACTGAACGTACAGATCGCTCTGGTGGCCATGGCCAACCCAAAAAAATACTGTCTTTGAAGACAAACCGCTTCCATGCCGCTGGCATCACTTATTCACTGAGTGAGATGGAGGTCGCTTTGATCGATTTTTCAGGCGAGGCGTTATCAAGTAAAACGCTGGGCATTGAAGGTTGCGGGACCGATGAAATTGCAGAGCTTGCTGCAAGAACGATCTCAAACATGCGCTCGTCAATCGGGATCAACAATAATAGTTTTGTTGGTGTCGGCTGTTCCGCACCCGGTAACTTTGGCCCACTGGGGTCCGACATAAGAGCGCACCAACTCTTCACAGACTTTGATAAACCTGAGAAAGTTCAACTGTTCGGACAGGCCTTTGAAGTCCCATTTTTCTTAGAAAATGATGGGTCGGCAGCAGCCTTGGGCGAGCATGTTTTTGGACGACAAGACACCGATGGAAACTCACTCTTCTTGATCCATATCGGATATGGATTGGGCGGAGGTGCCGTCATAGATGGTAAGCTGTTTAGGGGTGCCTCTGGCAATGCGTGTCTCCCTGGCGTGCTGTTTCCTTACGGAGGGCATCGACCAACCGCCCAGGACCTGCTTGAGTTTCTCAGCAGCAAGGGCCTGCCCATCCAAGACCTAAACTCTGTAACCTATGAAAACGCCGCACTAAAAGATGCGATCCATGAGTGGATTGAGAGGGCGGCCCTTCAGCTCCGGCATGCCATACGCGTGACGACGGGATTCTTCGATCCGTCCACAATCATTATAGGCGGTCGCCTGCCATCCGATTTGAATGATCGATTGGTGCAAGAAGTTCTCAAATATCCGATGGATGGCCCGTCTCGCGGCCTGAAAGTTGCACCGGTGAGAGCATCCACCCTTGGTCCCAAGGCCGGTGCCGTAGGTGCGGCATGTATTCCCCTCTTCCGGACTTTCTTCACTGGTGAAAACTGGGATGCGGGCAACAACCATCTCAATGGTCGCAGGCCACAAAGCGTGGCAGGAACCGGTTAAAGTCGCTCATTCTAAACAGGTAGGTGGGTCCGTCAGGTCCGGACGATCTCGCAGAAAACAAAGGATTACGGATGCTCAAAATCGCCTGCATCGGTGAAGTCATGATCGAGATAGTTAGTGAAACCACTGACCTCGCCCGGCTAGGTGTTGCGGGAGACACTTACAACACAGCTGTTTACCTCGCCCAATTACTTGGACCGGATCATGCTCAAGTGTCATATATCACAGCTTTGGGCAAGGATAGGTTCTCTGATCGCATTCTCACGCATATGGCGGAGCATGGCGTAGACAGCTCTTTAATCGAAAGACGCGTGGACATGCAACCGGGACTTTATGCCATAGACACTGACCCAACTGGTGAGCGAAGCTTCGCCTATTGGCGGTCTGACAGTGCAGCACGAACGCTCTTTAGCACGCCGGGTTCAATGGACTTAGCTATCCTGGATAAATTTGATGTGGTGTTCGCCAGCGGGATTTCCGTTGCGATTTTGCCAGATCACATTCGCAACACTTTCCTAGCCAAGATCGATGAGTTTCGCACCGAAGGTGGAAAATTTGCCTATGACAGCAATCACCGTCCTTCCCTTTGGGATAACATTGAATCCGCAAAAGCGTGGAATGAAGCCCTTTGGCGTCGTGCCGACTTCGCCCTGCCATCGGCGGCCGATGAGCGTGAGATTTTCGGAGACAAAACCAACGAAGAGGTCATAGAACGTCTCGTTGGTTTTGGTTGCTCAGAAGGCGCTCTGAAACAAGGAGCTGAAGGCCCACTCCCAATCGGACATCAGACGTCAACTACAAGCTTTCCGACCGCATCTAAGGTTTGAACCGCCCCGTGTTTGCCGGAGGCTCCAACTCATGAGTAGGATGGAGCATCATGACAAAGACAACGAACAAGTATTCACCAGAAGTGCGCGAACGCGCTGTGCGGATGGTATTGGATGGCGTGGGGCAGCATGAA
>CALKXV010000068.1 GCA_938005545.1 uncultured Paracoccaceae bacterium | reverse complement strand
CAACCATTCAGCCAGTTCGCCAGAGACGTAGCTGGAGCCATTGTCGCTCAGCAGACGCGGTTTATGAATGACGTGGACTTGGTCACACCCAGAGGCTTCCAAAGCCAAGTCCAGCGTGTCGGTCACGTCTTGTGTCCGCATGTTGGTGCAGAGTTTCCACGCGATGATGTAGCGGCTGTAATCGTCCAAGATTGTGCTGAGGTAATACCAACCCCAGCCGATAATCTTGAAGTAGGTGAAGTCTGTCTGCCACATCTCGTTGATGGCTGTGGTTTTGTCTGTGAACTCATCCGCGGCCTTGATCACCACGTAGTCCGGCGCGGTGATGAGATCGGCTTCCTTTAAAAAGCGGTAAACAGATGATTCAGAGACAAAGTACCGCTTCTCATCCGTGTATTTGATCGCAAGCTCTCGCGTCGACAAAGCTTCATGTTCCAATGCAAAGCCGATCAGATCATCGCGTGGAAGCTCTGCGCCAACATGCGGGATGGTGATGTGACGGACACTATCGAACTGGCGTTGACCGCGTCCGGTTGCGACCAAGCAGTCGTGCGCCACAAGCCGCGTCTTCTGAGCGATAATGGGTCCTGCTACATCTCTGGTGATCTGGCTGAATGGTTGGAAAAGCGAAGCATGACGCATGTCCGTGGAGCGCCGTTCCATCCTCAAACGCAGGGCAAAATCGAACGCTGGCACCAGACCATGAAGAACCGCGTTCTGTTGGAAAATTACTACCTACCCGGCGACCTGGAACGTCAAATCGGTAGCTTCGTCGAATATTACAACAACCAACGATACCACGAGAGCCTGAACAACGTCACACCTGCTGACGTCTACTTCTGCCGTGACAAAGCCATTCTCAGAGAAAGGGAAAAGATCAAGAAACAAACAATCCGACAACGACGCTTGCATGTGAGCGATACCTGAACCACGACTCTTATTGACGTTGAGGGTATCCTCTCTTCCCCACAATGAATCGCGTCGATGGCCAGAGACTTGATCATGATAAAGATGCGAGAGGTGACCCCGCCGGTCACCTTCAAGATGGTTCGGAGCGAAGCAACGGTCAGGCCCGACCTTTTTTCTAGTGCCATTGCCGCGATCAGTGTTTGGATCAGGCGTGAGAACTCAACATCGTCTTCTCAAAGCGGCAAAAAATGTTCATCCAACCGGCGCGCAAGCTGGTCATCGCCGCGGACAGCGTCGAGCGCTTCATTAACGCCAAAGACAACGAGCGATAGTCGGGCCTGCATTGACCATGTTCGTGGTTAGTTCAAGGTTTCTGAACGACAGGTGTCACTGTACCCTAATTAATCAGAATTGGGTCTGAAATTATCCCGTATTATCAATGGCCGGAGACCGTTCAATTCTCTGGGGTCATGCAGCCTGCAGGAGTAGTGGCGTTGGTTGCGTAATGCTTGTCATTTGGGAATTGCCCATTGCTGCGGATGGTTCGTATCTGGTCCTCCCAGATAGATCGCCGTTTAGCATCGCAGCTCTCACTTTCAGCAGGTAGTGCGCGCCGGTTCGTGACCAGCGCATCTGTTGTTTCTTGACAAAGCGCTTCGCGATGAGAGTGTTCACACTTGCCTCTGCTGGGGATGTCGCGATCCGCTGTCCAGCGCGATAGCGTTCGGCGTAATTCACAATCGAACTGCGATTTCGGCTGATATATGTCTGAAGTTTCTCCAATAGCCTGTCCGCGCGCATGGCCCAAACACAGTGATCTATTTCGGACGAAAGCTGCATTCGGACTCTCGATATCACGGCCAAAGCGCGCTTTGGCTGTCCGTTCCAAATCCGCCACTTGATCCGATCAATGTCCTGCTCGAAACATCGGTGCCCTTCGGGAGCGGTAAGCACCATCTGGGCAAGAGGCTGAATCTTCATCGAAATATGAAACCAGTCCTGAATGTGGATTGCCGGCTGTGGCAGCATGCCGGCCAAATGTTTCAGGCATTCTGCCCCGTCGGAGATGACCGTGATTTCTCCTCGTCCGGCATATCCCTGTTCTTTAAGTGCCAAGGCAGCGGTCGCCGTCAACTCGGCCGGATGTGTTCCCTCGAACGCAAAAAGCGGGCCTGCGCTGCCTCCTCGTCCGCCGCGACCGCAATGGCCAACGACCGCTTCAAACGTCCGACCGCCCCAGTGCCTGACCAACGGGATATACGCAGTATCAACGTTGAAGACGACTTCCCGTGCAAAATCGCCTTCCAGAGGCAACTCGAGCTGGGGAGCGATCTGTGTAATCAAGGTCCTCATGCCAGAGCCGTTTGCGTTCGGCTCTTTCGATGCGTTTGCCAAGCGCGATCGCGCGATGCCTGAGTGTCGTGAATTTCCGGGACAGATGACAAGGCAGAAATGTCGCTAAGATATCCGAGGCCTCGCGGAAAGGCAGTTTGGCGCCGAGACGGGCCGATAACTCCATTAATTCGGGAGTAGCGCGATCAGGACAAAGATCCGCTGCGGGAGAAAGGGTGAAACTGGTCCATGGATTGCACTTTTGGCAGTGGATCAGGCGCGGGTAAGTCACTGGCATTGAACCGAAAACAGTGATGAAATTTCGCTTTTGGTAGTCCTTGATGGGCAATTGACCTCCGCAGGACTGACAAATGCGCCTGTAGCGCACCCAGAGATCTAACTCCCGCTGAACAACAGCTTTCCGGATCTCTGCCATAACCGTTTTGCCTTCGTCAATTGAGAACCCGATGCGTTCATCCGTCAAATCGTCGAGATTCTTCTCAACAAGAAACTCCTTCCGGCACTCTTCTCCCGTCGGATCAACTGCCTCAACTGTGATGCGCCAAGGCATATTTACCTCCATCTTTGTCCCAAAGCGGATGCATCCCACTGTCCGAACAAAAAGACACCCCAGACAATTGAACTATCTCCGCTCAAGATCTGCACCCTTAATTAGCCGAATTTTGTACCCCCTTGCGTCAAGATCCGCCTTTTGGGCGTCGCGATAAGCATGCACATAATAGCTGTCCCTTATTAGGTTTTCATGGCCAGTCCCGGCAAGATGCTTGCGATAAAGCTCGATGCAGGAATGGTTTAGATTATGTACGGCGTCGGAAACGACCGCGACGCGCTCAGTGGAGCCGTTTCTAAGGAACTTTAGAGCTCATGGGAGTAGTTTCAGGAAATGACCCGGTCGGATCGACACCGGGCCATCGCTGCGCAATAGCATGTAGGGCAGGCGGCGCCACAGGTCGGGCGTTGATTGTGGAACAATGGACCAAGGGGAGATATTACCCGCATTTCCATAAGAGGCGCCCTGACCGGGATCCGAGCGGTCAATCAGACGAACTGAAAGGCCGCGTTCAGCGGTCGACAGTGCGCAACATATTCCAATAATCCCACCCCCACGATGGTGACATCATAGTGCTGGGCTGACGTGACTTGGTGCTGCGACACAAATCATCCCCCGGACAGAGTTTTCTGCACCGCAGCCATGTCGAGTTTTGAGGCCAAAGCAATGACGACGATACCCAACTCGCAACCATCGGGTGCATCCGTGACGGCCCACCTGCGTCCAACGACTTGAATCGTTTTTGGCCCGTCCTGTGTTTGCACAAACCCTTTTGCCCGGATCAGGGAAAGCGAGACATCTGAAAGCCTTTTAGCCACAGTTTGGGCGTGAACGGGAAAATCAACGGCCATAAACCTTGTCTCAAAGGTTCCAATTTTATGATCCGTCATGCGCGCTCGAGCGTCTTTGACAGTGAGAAAGGCTTGCAGCGCCACATCCCTTGGAACATCGCAGTGACGGGTCTGCACAATTTCCGCGCCGTTGGTTTTTACGCCCAACATCGCAAGTGTGGCATCAAGCGCGTTCTGCCCTACAAGATCGCATTTGTTCAACATAAGAATATCGGCGTCTTTTAACTGCTGTTCCACCGTGTCGCCCACATAAGGGTCAACAGTTTGCTGGGAAATGGTCTCGGCATCCGCAAGAACGACAATCCCTTCCAACTGAAAGCCGGTCAATAAAGACACGGACGCCGCAATCGCGCCGGGCAGGGCGACCCCGCTGGATTCCAAAAGCACGTGATCTGGCGCCGGATCCAGCTGCGATAGATCCATCAAAGCCTTGATAAGGTCATTGCCGTAGCTGCAGCAGACACACCCACCAGCAATAGAAATGACGGCGTCGTCTTGTGCCTCGATCAGGTCCTCGTCAATTGGCAATGTCCCAAATTCATTGACAAGCACTGCGATACGCATGCCATCAGCATGGCGCAGCAAGTGATTGACCAGCGTCGTTTTCCCGGCGCCCAGATAGCCACCGATAATTGTCAAAGGAAGCATCGCAGGCAGATTCACAAAGCTGCGGCTTCAAACATGCGTCCGCCCTGAACGGTTCCCCAGACCCGGACGTCTTTAAGCGCTTCGGCTCCAATCTCGGTTGGATCATCTTCAAGTACGGCAAAGTCTGCGTGTTTGCCAGCCTCGATTGACCCGACTTCGCCGTCAATTTTCAAGGTATAGGCCGCCCCAAGCGTAATGGCATGAAGCGCGTCACTGACCGGGATTCTCTCATGTTCGCCCTGAACCCGTCCCGATGCGGTAATCCGGTTGACAGCGCACCAGGCGGTAAAAAGCGGGCCTAGCGGTGTGATGGGCGCATCGGAGTGGATGCCCATGGGGATACCATTGGCCAATGCTGTTCGACAGGCATTCATGCGCTCAGCGCGTTCCGGCCCCACTGTGATGTTGTAGTGCTCGTCACCCCAATAGAAGTGGTGGTTGGCAAAAAGGTTCACACACATCCCCAGTTTCGCCATTTGACGAAATTGCGCCGCGTCGGCCAGTTGGCAATGCTGAAGCGTAAAGCGGTGATCGTAGGTCGGTCGCTGATCCAGTGCTTTTTCAAGCGTTTCAATGGCCAGTTGGGTCGCCTGATCACCGTTTGTGTGCGTGTGCACCAAAATACCCTGTTCCAGGGAAAGGTCGTAAATCTCGCGCAATTGTTCGGGTGTGACATACCATAATCCGTTGGGTGCCCCGTTGTAATAGCCCGGAGAGCGAAGCCGCGCGGAAAAGCCCTGAATAGAGCCATCGGCGATGACTTTTATCGCACCCAACCGCATGCGATCAGTGGATTTCGCCCGCAGTGACATGGCATGGGCGATAAGGTCCTTGGGGGTGAGGCCCAGAAAAAACCGCATGGCCAAAACGCGGGCCGGATACCGGTCTTCGGCCGTGACCCGGATCATCATGTCAGCGACATCATCCGTCATACGCGCGGCCAGATCCGTAACGGTTGTGACACCGGTGCGCACACAGAGTTTTCCGAAATCACGCAATCCGCGTTCGTCGCAGGCCAACATATCGCGGTCAAACCCAACGTGGACGCCCACGGGTGTCATGATGTCGGGGCCTTTCAATTCTCCAGTTGGCAGGCCATCGGCTCCCAGCGGAACGCCGGGATGATTGACGCCGGGTTTGAGCAGGCCGGCAAGTTCCAACGCTTTGGAATTGACGTTCATGATGTGGCCCGAGGCGTGCATGACGCCAATCGGTCGCGTGGAGGAAACGCGATCAAGGTCTTCACGCGTGACCCGCTTGTTATCGAAATATATCGGATCAAGCTGCCAAGCGGGAAGCGGCGTGTCTGGGTCCGTAAGGGCGCGCTCCGCTTCTTTGAGACGGTCAAGCACGCCGTCAATGTCTTTCAGACCTGACCAGACCTTTCCGTCCGGATCAAGACGGTCAAAATATCCGCAATAGGTATAGCGCCACAATGTGCCTTCCATTGTGTGTGAGTGGCCTTCGACCAAACCAGGCATCAGGATCTTGTCGGCAAACACCGTGCTGACCTTGTGTTCCCCCCAACCCGTCAATTCGTCCAATGTGCCCGCACCAACGATCCGGCCATCGCGTACGGCAACATGGCTGACCTCGGGTCGTGCCGGGTTCATTGTGATGATCTTTTTGACCTGATAAATTGTGATCACGTGCACCTCATTTCCAACGACCAAAGCGTTGTTGAAAACCGTAAATGACTTTCATTCCGCCAGAAACTAGTTTTAGCTGGGCTTATTGATCGATTTTTGAGGGGAAGTGGGTTGCTCAATGTGACGCTCAAACAAATGCGCTATATTGAGGCAGCAGGGCGGTTGGGATCAATCGCCAACGCCGCTAAAGAACTCAGCATTTCGCAATCTTCGATCAGCGCTGCCATTGATGCACTTGAAGTGCATTTGAAGTATGATCTGTTCATTCGCACGCCTGCAAAAGGCATTCATGCCACCCCGTCAGGGCGCGATGCCATCCAGACAATTCGTGAGTTTCTGGACCAGCTTCGCCATTTTGAGACCGAACTGGTGTCCATCGGAGGCGAGGCGAGCGGTACGATCAGAATCGCCTGTTTTGTAACGGCGGTTGGTTCTTTTGTTCCCCCGATCCTGCACCGATTCCAGAAGTCGAACCCAAAGATCGAGATACAATTGCTGGAAGAGACACTGGAAGGTGTTGTCGACCTGTTGGACGAAGGAAAGGCCGACATGGCGTTTACCTATTCTGACGTTGTTGGCTCGACGCATGTCTTTGATCCGCTAATTGAGGTGCCGCCATACGCCTTGGTAGCGCGCAACAGCCCATTGGCGCGGCAAAGCGATGTGAGCTTGGCCGAGCTGGCCGATTATCCCATGGTTCTTTTCGACCTGCCCCGCACGAAAGGGTACTATGTGCGGTTTATGACGGATGCCGGTCATAAGGTGCGCGTGTCGCACCACACGCAATCTGTTGAAATGGTGCGCACATTGGTGGCCAACGGGTTTGGCTTTTCGATCCTGAACGCGCGACCACCCGAATACTTGGAGGGCAAGTCGAACTATCGCACCTTGCCCATCCGCGATAAGCTGACGCCAAGAGTGTTTGGCATTTTGCGACAAGCAGGGGTTCGTCAGCCGCTTGTGGTGCGCAGGTTTACCGAACTTTGCAACCATCTCAAGGACAGGCGCACGTTTGAATCCATGATCGTTGGTCACACAAACAGCACGAGCGTTCACGCAAAAAACTGAGGAATAAGGCGCAATAAAACTGTTATTTGAAGTTTACAGGCTGATCTAATCTTTTTTGGAAACCATAAGAAACAGGGAGACCACGACTGTGCAACGCTTGATCAAGACCTTCGTCGCCACCGCGACTGCCGCTGCGCTTTTGGCCTCAGCGCCGATGGCGCAGGAGCCTAAGCGAGGTGGAACGCTCACGATGGCAATTCAGCAAACACCGCGCCATCTTAACCCCGCCGTTCAGTCGGGAACAGCTACCGGCCAGCCGGGAACACAGCTTTTTGCGTCATTGCTTCGCTATGACGAAGGCTGGGATCCACAGCCATATCTGGCGGAATCATGGGAGGTGGCCGAAGATGGGCTGTCGGTGACGATTAATCTCGTGCAAGGGGCAACCTTCCATGATGGTGTGCCTATCACATCTGAAGATGTTGCTTTTTCCATCGAAACTGTGAAGGCAAACCATCCTTTCAAATCGATGTTCGAACCGGTGATCGCGGTCGAAACGCCCGATGAAAACACCGCAATCCTCAAGCTTTCCAAACCTCACCCAGCACTTTTGTTGGCGATGTCGTCTCAGCTGTTGTCCATCATTCCAAAACACATCTACGGCGACGGGCAGGACCCCAAAAGTCACCCTGCGAATTCGGAAAACGTTGTGGGCTCGGGTCCCTTCAAGCTAGTCGAATTTGTGCGTGACCAGCACGTTATTCTTGAGCGTTATGAAGGATACTTCGAGAAGGGCTTGCCTTATCTGGATCGTATCGTGATGCGCATCATTCCGGATGCATCAACCCGTACCATCGCCCTTGAAAGCGGTGAGTTGATGCTGTCGGGTTTTGAAGAAAACCCGCGCAATCTGGTTCGGCTCAAAAAGAATGAGGACCTGAATGTCTCGGATGTCGGTTACGCCGCTATCGGACCCGTCAACTGGCTGGCATTCAATACTCAGGCCGAAAGCGAAGTTTCTGACCCCATCGTGCGCAAAGCCATTGCCCACGCCGTGGATCGCGAATTCATCCTGAACGCGCTGATGCTGGGTACAGCAGGCCCCGCACTGACCGGCATTCATCCCGGCAGCCCGTTCTATGATGCCAGCGTAGAGCCTTACGATCTTGACCTGGATAAAGCCAACAAGATGCTTGATGACGCAGGCTACGCAATGGGTGCAGATGGCACGCGTTTCGGTCTGACCGTCGATTATGGCTGGCCCACGATGAAACCCTTTGCCGAATACATGAAGCCACAGCTCAAAAAGATTGGTATTGATGTCACCGTTCGCTCTTCGGCAGATTTTCCGACCTGGGCCAAGCGTATCTCGAACTGGGAATTTGATATGACGATGGACAATGTCTTTAACTGGGGTGACCCGGTGATTGGCGTCCACCGCACATACAGCTCGGACAACATCAAGGCAGGCGTCATCTGGTCCAACACCCAGCAATACGCCAATGCGCGTGTTGATGAGTTGATGGCTGAGGCTGGGTCAACAAATGATCCGGAAAAGCGTAAAGCGCTTTATGCAGAGTTCCAGAAAATCATCGCTGATGAACTGCCGCTTTATCCGCTTTGGCCCTCGCCGTACCATACGGTATCGAACAAATCCGTTGGCAACGCGCCAGATTCCGTTTGGGGAACGTCAAGCCCATTGGATAAGGTCTATCTGAAGTAAGATCTAAAACCCTGCACCCGGCCTTTTTGAATAGGCCGGGTGCGTCTTTTCACACGTCACACCGGAACATCTGATGGGTCTTGGGCAAATTCTGGCGAAACGGGTGGGCTACGGTCTGGTTTTGCTTATTGCCGTCCTCATTCTCAATTTTACTCTGATTACTGTGGCTCCGGGCGATGTTGCAGACTCGATCGCCGGGGATATGGGCGGTGCTGATGCGACCGTCATGGCGGAAATCCGGGAACGCTATGGTCTGGACAAACCCTTTCTGCTGCAGCTTTGGGCATATGTCTCAAAGGTTGCGTTTCTGGACCTTGGATATTCCTATTTCTACAACACACCGGTGACGACGCTTATCCTTGAAAAGCTGCCAGCGACCCTGCTTTTGGTGTTCTCCTCGCAAATACTGGCGATCACCGTGGGCACATTGCTGGGCGTCATGGCGGCACGAAAACCAAACGGTTTTGTCAGCATGTGCGTGACATTTCTTTCCTTGTTTGGCTTTGCAGCGCCGGTTTTCTGGAGCGGTATCCTTTTGATCATCGCCTTTGTTTCGATCTTTCCGATCTTTCCCGTGGGCGGCATGTCCAGCGCGATCATGGAAGGCGGGTTTTTCGCGAGAGCCGTCGACATTGCCTATCATCTGTTTCTGCCCATGGTCACCTTAGCGTCAATCTATCTGGCTCTTTACAGCAGACTGACCCGTGCTTCGATGCTGGAGGTTCTTGGCAGTGACTATGTCCGCACCGCGCGTGCCAAAGGGCTTGCAGAAAACAAGGTCTTTTACAAACACGCGCTGAAGAACTCGCTTGGGCCTTTGGTCACGGTCGCGGGTCTGCAGTTTTCGGCAGTCATGTCCGGCGCCGTTGTCGTAGAGGCAGTTTTTAACTGGCCGGGACTGGGCACGCTTGCGCTTCAATCGATACTGGCGCGCGATACGCCCACCATCATGGGGATACTCTTCTTCTCGTCTTTCGTGGTGATCATCGTGAACATCGTCACAGATATTGTGCTGCGCTTGATCGATCCACGCATCCGGTCCAGTTAAGGAAAAAGATGTCAGATACCATGCAACCCGCACAACCCGAGCCGGAAATCCAAAGCACCAGTCCGCTGCGCGAGATGGTGTCGATGTTCATGCGCAATTATGCGGCTGTCGCGGGGCTTGTTCTGCTGATCGCGATTGTATTGTTCGTCTTTGTCGGCCCGCTTATCCACCGCACCGACCCGTTTGAGATGGTCTGGGCACCCTTTACTTTTCCCGGGCAAGAGGGTTTTTTGCTGGGCACGGATTATCTTGGCCGCGATATTCTGGCCGCGATGATGGTTGGAGGGCAGGTTTCGATGGCCATCGGACTGGCAGCAGCCCTAGTGTCGGTAATCATTGGCGTCACAGTCGGGGCATTTGCTGGATACTACGGCGGGGTGATCGAAGAACTGTTGATGCGGTTTACCGAGTTCTTTCAGGTCCTGCCGACATTGTTGTTTTCAATGGTGATCGTGGCCCTTTTTGGGGCATCTTTGCTAACCGTAACGCTGGCCATTGGTGTGGTCAGCTGGACGGCTGTCGCAAGGGTCACCCGATCTGAATTTCTGCGCATCCGCGAGTTGGAATATGTGGCGGCTGCACGCTCTGGCAGTGCGCGAGACCTTTATCTGATTTTCAAGGTAATCCTGCCAAATGCTCTGCCACCCATCGTGGTTCAGGCCAATCTGATGGTCGGTTCGGCAATTCTGTTTGAAGCCGCACTCAGCTTTCTGGGTCTGAGTGACCCCAATGTCATGAGTTGGGGGCAGGTCATCGGATCAAACAGACCCTATATTCTGGATGCGGGATTTGCGGTGGCAATCCCAGGTTTCGCCATTTTTCTGACGGTGCTTGCCATTTCACTGGTCGGCGACGGTTTGAACGATGCGCTTAACCCCAAACTGCGGCAAAGGTAGACACATGACCGCTGGGCCGCTGTTATCAGTTACGGATCTGGTCGTTGATTTTAAAACGCGTGCGGGCAACGCACGTGTGCTTGATCACATTTCGCTTGATGTAAAAGAGGGCGAGATTCTGGGCATCGTGGGTGAATCCGGTTGTGGTAAATCCATGACCGCACTGTCGATCATGGGGCTGGTCCCAAATCCTCCCGGCAAGATCACGTCGGGCTCTATCAAGCTGGGCGATCAAGAACTTGTCGACATGGATATCGAGGCATTGCGCAAAATTCGCGGCAAAGAGATTGGGATGATTTTTCAAGAACCGATGACCTCACTGAATCCGGTCTTCACGGTTGGAGAGCAGATCGCTGAAAGCGTCCGTCTTCACGAGAATGTCGGCGCAAAAGCAGCACATGCCCGTGCTGTAGAGATGCTGAAAGCGGTAGAGATACCAGAGCCCGAAGCCCGTGCGCACGCCTATCCGCATCAATTGTCAGGTGGGATGCGGCAACGGGTGATGATCGCAATGGCACTGTCCTGCCGCCCGCGTGTGTTGATTGCTGATGAGCCGACAACCGCATTGGACACAACTGTTCAAGCACAGATTTTTGACCTGTTGCAAAATCTACAAGACGAAACCGGTACGGCCATTGTCTTGATTACCCACGATATGGGGGCGATTGCCGAACTGGCCGATACGGTGGCTGTCATGTACGCGGGCAAAATCGTCGAGAAGGGCAAGGTGGACCGGGTGCTGTCCCACCCCGATCATCCTTACACCAAGGGCCTGATTGCCTGTGTCCCGCATCTGTCTGCCAATCCGGCGGCCATCAGCGAACGGCTGATGGAGATTCCGGGCGTGGTGCCGGCGCTGACAGATCTGGGCACTGGCTGTGCTTTTGCGCCCCGCTGCAGTGAGGTGATCACAAAATGCCGCACAGACTCGCCGCGCCTGTTTGAGACGCAGCCCGAGCATAAGGCAGCCTGTTGGGTTGCGCAAAAGGAGATGACGTAATGTCTGGCGCTCAGGCCAAGCCAGACATTGCTCTAAGGGTTGAGGACCTGAAAGTTCACTTTGGAGGTAAGAAGCGGTTTTTCTCTGGCTATGCCAATACCGTTCATGCCGTTGATGGGGTCAGCTTTGAGGTGCCAGCGGGAAAGACTTTTGGGATCGTAGGCGAAAGCGGTTCGGGCAAGTCAACGACTGCGCTTGCAATTCTGCGCCTCGCCCCGATCACCTCAGGCAAAGTGGTGCTGGGCGATACGGTTATCAGCGATCTGGAAAAAGAAGAGCTTCGCTCAGAGCGCAGCCGGTTTCAGATTGTGTTTCAGGATCCGTACTCCTCGCTGGATCCGCGCAAACGTGCGGGTGCTATCGTGCGCGAGCCTTTGGAGCTGATGAAGATTGGCACTCTCAAAGAACGCGACGAAAAGGTTGCCGCGCTTTTTGTCCAAGTGGGCCTGCGACCCGAGCAACAGGCACTGTTTCCGCACCAGTTTTCCGGCGGACAAAGACAGCGCCTTGGACTGGCCCGCGCGCTCTCGACGCGCCCTGAACTTATCGTTTGTGATGAACCGGTCTCTGCACTGGACGTGGCCATTCAGGCTCAGATCCTCAACCTTATGGCGGATTTGCAAAAGCAACTGGGACTGACGTATCTATTCATCAGCCACGATCTTGGGGTGGTTCAGCATATCTGCGACATTGTTGCCGTGATGTATCTTGGGCAGATTGTTGAGCAGGCCGACCGTGTCAGCCTTTTCACAAATCCGCGCCATCCTTATACCAAAGCGCTGCTAGAGGCGGTGCCATCAGTGCATCAAAACAAGCGCAATCGGCGTGAGCGTATCCGACTTGTGGGCGACCCGCCAAGCCCGATCAATCTTCCAAAAGGTTGCCGCTTTGCCTCACGCTGCCCGGTCGCCGAAGCGCGCTGCCATCAAGAGGCGCCACCGCTTTTGGAAAAGGAAAACGGCCATCAAGTTGCTTGTTTTCTGGCTTGATGTCGCTTGAATCCGACGCTTTTTCTCATGATCCCTGGTGGTGGGAACAGGCGCCGCCGCGTTCCGTGCCCCCAACGGATATTGATGCGGAATGCGATGTGGCAATCATTGGTGCGGGGTATACCGGCCTGACGGCGGCTCTTACACTGGTCAAAGCCGGGAAATCTGTTCAGGTTTTGAAAAAGAGTGGCCCGGCGAAGGCGCCCCCAGCCGCAATGGTGGTATTACAAGCGGTGGTCTGCGGATCGATCTGGGGGGTGCGATCAGGAAATTTGGCAAGTCGCGTGGCATCGGTCTGCATCGAGAAGCCACCTTTGCCCGCCGGTTTCTGAAGAATCTGATCCGTGAAAATGACATTGCCTGTGACTATGCGCTGCCTAGCCTTTTTACAGGGGCTATCACCCAGGCCGACTTATCAGAACAGAAACGCCAAGCGGAATTCGCCAACAAGACGCCTGCAACTGACATTCAGATCATCGAAAAACCGCAGCTCTCTTCTTTCATCGGCAGTGATTGCTATGTCGGGGGTGTTCTTAATCCCGAGGTCGGCACGATCCATCCAGCCAAACTGGTGGCCGGTCTATTAGAGGCCGCGCAGTACCATGGCGCTGTTGTTCATGGCCAAACGGCGGTCACAGGGTTGAAGCGTACCCGCTCTGAGTTCTCGATTCAGACGACACGTGGGACCTGCCGCGCGCGCAACGTAATCGTGGCGACAAACGGCTACACGGACGCAAGCAACCCGTGGCTAAGACGCCGGGTTTTTCCGGTCGTCAGCCGCATTGTGGTCACCGAAGAACTGCCATCAAATCTGACTGCGTCCCTGACGCCGGACCGTCGCGCTATGGCAGAGGTCAGGAAACTTTACTGCTACTATCGCCCCACACCGGATGGCCGGCGCATTCTGCTGGGAGGGCGTGAACCGGCTTGGGGGCATGGGCGATCAACCGCGATCAAGCACGTGCGTAGCGGTCTGACCTGGATATTTCCTGATCTTGGCGACGTCAAACTCTCGCATTCATGGTCCGGGAACGTTGCTTCAGCCGTACCCAGTTGCCTTTGATGTTCGAAAATGAGGGACTGCACTTTGCTGTCGGATACTGTGGATCAAGCACGATCTGGGCCCCATGGCTTGGGTATAAGACTGCTCTGAAAATACTGGAGGATCCGGCCAGCCGCTCGTATTTTGATACCGATCCACCGGAAAGCATTCCTTTCTGTCAAGGGAAACCATGGTTCTTGCCCATGTTAATGACTGGGTATCATCTTTCGGATTGGTGGCAGGGGCGCAGTTGATCCAATACGAAACACGCAGAATATATAGGCGACCGTCTGGTCACTCAAATTGGACTGGCTTGCGGATGGTAGGTTTGCGACTCCAAGCGAGCAATCGTCCGGCGTGTCGACCAGCTTGGAAATCGCCTTAATCAAGATAGCCGTTGCCTAGTGTATGACTTGCGGAAATTACGCCAATCTTAGGCGTGCTGCCACAGCAATTCATATCGCAAACATTTTGCTCTGCCTTTTATAGGCAGGTGATTTCCAGAGCCTCGCACAAGTTACGATTGTGATGATTGATTTGCGATCTGAGGGTCTGACCCGAGTTACGATTGACGGTTATGTCATTGCCTTGACGTGTCGGCCTTCAGGTTGTTTGGACACATTCGAGATGTGACTTGATAGGAGCCTGACGGGACCGCCCCATCACAGTCCTGTCCTCTTCGAATGGTGCTTCAGACACCAAACTGAGAGGAGGTTTATATGCTCAGCAATCAACCAGCCGATGTCATTGTCGGCGTCGATACACACAAGTCCACCCACATGGCAGTGGCCATTTCCAAACAGGGTGCGCATCTTGCAGCTTTGTCCATTGCGGCGACATCAAAGGGATATGTCGAGCTTGAGACATGGTCTCGTTCACTTGGGAATGTTGTCGCCTTTGGGATTTAGGGAACAGGGTCGTACGGTGCTGGTTTATCCCGGCACCTTCTGTCGGAAGGGCATAGAGTGGTTGAAGTCACACGTCCGTATCGGCAATTGCGTGACCGTCATGGAAAGAGCGATAGTCTGGACGCTGAAGGTGCAGCCCGTTCTGTCTTGAGCGGGCGGGCGATGGCGGAACCTAAGACGCAAACGGGTTCAGTAGAGATGATCAGGCACCTCAAGGTCGCGCGTGATACCGCAGTCAAAAGCCGTTCCCAAGCCATGATCACGCTAAAGACGCTGATCATCAATGCTCCAACCGAGCTGCGGGAAAGCATTGATCTCATCAAGGGCAAGATGGCTTTGGTTCGTACCATCGCGGCCTTCAGGCCTGGCCCAATGATATCCACAACCGCATCGGCGAAAGCGGCAATGCGTGCTCTGGCTCGGCGTTGGATAGTCTTGAATGAAGAGATTTTAGCATTCGACAAAGACCTCAAAGCACTAACCGATGCGACAGCGCCGGGTCTGAAGAGTGCACATGGGTTTGGAACTGTCATCACAGCAGAGATGCTGATCCAAGTGGGTGACGACCCAAGCCGCATTCGTTCTGAAGCGGCTTTGGCCAAACTGTGTGGTGTGTGTCCAATTCCGGTATCCAGTGGGAAGACCAACCGCTTCAGATTAAACCGTGGCGGCAACCGGCAGGCCAATGCAGCGCTCTACCGCGTCGCCATCGTGCGTATGAAAACGCACGCACCAACACGAGCCTATGTGCGCAAACGGACCATCGAGGGGAAGTCCAAGAAAGAGATCATCCGCTGTCTCAAACGCTACATCGTACGTGAGATATTCAATTGCCTTTGCCGCCCAAAAACCAGCTCAAACTCAGTTTGACAACTATAGGAGCTTCAAGGGTCAGATATCATAACCGTCACCAATTGGTCCGGTTCCGATAGCAGACGTCGGGAGAATATGCGGCGAAAGTCGGCTTTGAGATGGGATGGTTGCCGCCCTCCCCATACGGCATCGCAATGTGCCAAAGATGTGGTCGTACACGGCCACGATTGAGAGAGGACGGCAATGATTGATACAGTGATCGGTGTAGACTTGGCAAAGAATGTCTTTCAGCTTCATGGGGCTTCGCTGACGGGAGAGGTCAGGTTTCGAAAGAAGCTCTCCCGACCTCAGTTTCGAAGATTTATGGAAACTCAGCTTGCAAGTATCGTTGTGTTTGAAGCTTGTGGCGGTGCTCATTTCTGGACGCGGGAGATGCAGCAACTTGGACATGAGGCAAAGCCGATCACTCTACAATACGTGAAGCCTTTCGTCAAACGCCAAAAAAACGATGCGGCGGATGCTGAAGCAATTGTCATTGCTGCGCAACGTCCGGAGATGCGGTTTGTGGAACCCAAAAGCAACGCGCAAATCGCACGAGGTGTTGTGTTTCGTTCACGCGACCGACTGGTGCGCCAGCGCACGGAACAGATCAATGCGCTGCGATCGGTTCTTTATGAACAGGGCCAGGTCTTCCCGACCGGCGTCCATCAGATGAGGAAGATCGCAGCGTTCCTGCAACAGGCCGACAACGGGCTGCTTACTTTGGTTCAGGAGGAGTGTGAGGAACTGCTTGCTGCCATTTGCGATCTTACGACCCGGATTGACGCCAAGACAACGAAGCTGAGAAAGCTATCTCAACAGTCAGAGATATCCCGGCGGCTTCAGACGATACCCGGCGTTGGTCCACTCACTGCCATGGCGATAGAGGCCTTCGCACCGTCCATGGATATCTTTAGATGTGGACGAGACTTCGCCGCATGGCTCGGACTAGTGCCCAAGCAGCATTCATCGGGGGGCAAAGAGCGGCTCGGAAAGGTCTCCAAAGAAGGTCAGGTTGATATTCGTCGTCTACTTATCATTGGGGCAATGACGCGCATTGCCTGGGTGGGACGAAAGCCTGTCCAGGACGGCTCTTGGCTGGACTGCATGTTGAAACGCAAACCAAAGATGCTTGTTGCAATTGCACTGGCCAATAAAATGGCCCGCACCATCTGGGCTGTGCTGACGAAGCAAGAAGATTATCGAGATCCGGCGAAGACTGTGGCCGCCTGAGAGCGAACGGGCGACACAATCTGAAACCGGAAACTGGGGGCGAGAAGACGATGATCTGAATGGGCAACATGATCGAATAGATCTGGATTGGGAAAACCAGTTTTGGGCTCCGAGCCACAAGCTCGTCTGAGAGATTTGGACCCAATCCGCTGATCACCATACCGGCCCGCGGCTTCTGAAAATGCCGCACAATGAGGCCTGACAGAAGACCGCACTCGATCACCTCCCCAAAGGTCAAAAACTTCTTGCATCCAGGGCGGCAACCACAGAAGCCCAGATGGTCATGATCGACCTGGTCACTAATGAGATCAAGGCGCGTGCGTAACCCACAATGGCCACGGCCCGCGAGCCGATAAACAGGCCGGATACATATCAGCGACTTCCTGAAGACGTGCATTGAACTCTTGCGAACAGCAGCCGGTACGTACAAATGGGCTCAGGGACTAAGCCGCTCGCGCGGCAACAGCACAACAAAACGCTTGCAATGCAGGTGCCACCCACACACGATTTTGATCAAATCAACAGTCGCTGCGGCGCAGCATAGGATCGTAAGCTCTCAACAAGGTATATAGGGGCTAGCCAACGCGAAGCCGCAAATGCGAAAGAGTCGAAAATATAGCTGATTTCGGCGCCTCGATGACGCTGATCAGCGCAATCGCACGTCAGCGACAGCATCCAGAACCTGTTCGGAATTCGACCCGTTGATTGGCTGGCAGACTGCATGTGTGATCTGAGGGTAGAGCCCCAGTAGCTTGATCCGTCGACCATAGTAACGCACCTTGCACCCATTTTCTTCGGACACGAAGGCGCCTGCAAGTTCGCCGGGATAGTGTGGTTGCAAGTGGCGTGCGTATGACATCACATCGAGATAGACGCTGTCACGAATTCGAAATTCAACCGAGTCAAATTGCGCTTCGCACGGATAGCGTTCACAGGCATAGACCACCAGTTCTGCGGGTCGGCCTTCGACACCATTAGGCTGGCTGAAGATCAATACGTCCGTTCGCGTGAATGCGTTTATTGATATGGCGTCATATGTAAATCGCGCCGCCAACGGGATGGCGTTGAATAACAGTTGGAAGCCAAAGAGCAAGGTGAACAAAGACAGGCCAAAAATCGAAGCTGCACCGCGCGATTTGCTATAGGCGCCGTCCTTGTTCGAAAACTTGCGAAAGAGGCGAACGCAGAGATTCCAATACTTGCGAACAGGCCAACCAAAGATTGACCAAATCGGGCGCAGATAACTGTTCCACAGGATCGACCCCGTGCCAAACGCGCGATCCCAAAAGACCATCGGCGAGCGACTCGCAACTGATTTCTTGGCCTCAGTCTTGCGCGCTTCATCTTGCAAAAGTGCTTTGGCGCGTTTGACAGGATCGCCGTCTGTCATGACGGATCAAGCAGCATCGGACGTCAACTCGACTTGACCACCATTTGCGCCTTGGGAGTAGGTAACGATCAAACGGTCAACTTTGTCGGGCTCGGACAGCAATTTTCGCGCAATTTGAGGATAGACCTTTGAAGCAAAGAAACCCGGTATACCACGGGCACCATGCACTGGGTTATAGCGATCCAGACAAACCGCAGCGATGTTTTCTTTGTCCATTTGGATGGATACTGCGCTTCCGCTGTTTGCAATACGCTGATTGACTTTGCTCAATTCACGCTCGGCGATTTTCTCAATCAACTCCAAGGGAAGGCTATTAAATCCGATAATGTTTTGACGTCCATTGAAACGGTTCAGGAATTCAGGCCGGAAAGTCTCTTCGAGATCATCAATCGTAGCCGCCATCGCTTCGTCGTATCCGAATTCGTCGTTCAGGAAATGAGCCTGCCCAATATTCGTGGTCATCAGGATAACGCATTCGGCAAAGGAGACTGTCAAACCCCGGTTGTCGGTCAAGCGCCCATCGTCCAATACCTGTAAGAATACATTGAAGACGTCAGGATGAGCTTTTTCAACCTCGTCAAACAATATGATCGAATGGGGATGGCGCCTCACAGAGTTGGTCAAAATGCCGCCCGCTTCATAGCCCTCATAGCCCGGTGGCGCGCCGATCAATTTCGCCATTGCGTGCTTTTCCATGTATTCGGACATATCAAAGCGCAGCATAGCTTTTTCGCTGTCTTTCAGCGCCAAGGACAACGCCTTGGCAATTTCTGTTTTGCCAACGCCGGAAGGGCCACAGAACATGAACGACCCTTGAGGTTTGTCAGGTTCTTTAAGGCCAACATGTGCCATCATTACTGCGCCAACAAGCTTGTCGACCGCATGATCCTGGCCATAGACCCGTTCTTTTAGAATCGTGTCCAAGTTCAAGAGCTTCAATCGGGCGTCTTGGTTCAATTTGTCTGCCGGAATGCCCGAGATCGCCGAAAACTCATCAGTGACAGCCTGAGCCGTCAGTTCAAGACCTGCGTTGATCTCTGCCGCCATGTTGGTGAATGCGGTAGCATTATCCTTGATCGCATAGGTAGCTCGCCGAATTTCTGCGTTGATCCGGACTTCTTCTTTGCTTCCGAACCC
Organism: uncultured Paracoccaceae bacterium; assembly: GCA_938005545.1. Classification (GTDB taxonomy): domain Bacteria; phylum Pseudomonadota; class Alphaproteobacteria; order Rhodobacterales; family Rhodobacteraceae; genus CALKXV01. The sequence continues at coordinate 18,797 of CALKXV010000068.1, read as the reverse complement.
GGATTGACCGAGTTTGGCTGAAAAGCTTGTGCGCTCCTCAGGTTCACTGGGCTTTTCCGACTGCCGTTCTTGCTCCAGCGTCAATTCATCTTCCAAAGCCAGCAAAAGTTCCTCACCAGATTTCTGGGCGTCGTGCAGCGACGACAATTGGTCGAGCTTGACGCGCCATGCCTCGTAGGCCTTTGCATGTTCCGCCTGAAGAACGGTGTCTTCAGGTGAAGCTTCAAGCGCCAGGCGAATGCTCTCCAGTTGTGGAGGTTCGCCGTGATAGCGCTGGCGATAGGCGGTAAGCGCACGATCCAAAAGGTTCAACGTCCGCTCGGGTTGCGCACGACTAAGGCTCATATCGCTCAAGACGTATTTGCTGGTCAGTTGGATCGCGGTATCAATTGCAGCGTCCGAAATTGGAATGCGATGGTGCGCGACCAATGATTTCGCGCCTTGCGTTGCAATTTCACGCAGCGCTTCGGACGAAGGCTCGCGCACATCCATCATCGTGAATATCTCACGCATATTGGAGTGCGATTTCAGGACGACTTCCAGATCTTCGTCGCGCGCCTCCAGAATGCTTTGATACTGTCCGTTGTGGACGTCACGCATGATTGCGTTGATCAGGTGGGTCGTGCCATTGTTCCGTGCCGCATCGATGAAATCGCGGATGTCGTCGATGATAAGTACGCTATCGGCGCTGCGCACAAGTGTCCGTCGCAGCCGAGTGAACGCCTTGGAAATCGTTGCATGTACGCCCGAGGAAAAAAGCCCGTCGGTATCCAGCCAAAACAGCCGCTTTGAAATGATGTCAAAGGGCAGCGTTGCGTCCTCTTTGGCAGCTTGCAACCCATGACAAATCGACGAACAGCCAACACCGCCCGGCCCCACCAGCAATACGTTTGACGCGTGACGACGCATCAACATGCCACAGATTTTTGTCAATTCGGTTTCGCGACCGACCAATTGAAATCCGGGGCGTGCCGACAGCATGTCGCTTCCGCGAATAAGGTAATCCTTAACCTGATCTGGCATCGCCGCGCTCTATTTCCGGCCTAAGCCAAATGGATTCGGAGTGCTCCCGCTGTCGCCACCGTCGTCATTTTCGGCCTTTGGCGTTCGAGTCACACCACCTTTGCCGCTGGTAACATCTGCGGCAACATCCAGCGACTCCTTCACCGCTGTCTGTGTTTCTGCTGTTTGTCGTTCAAGTTGACCCAACAATTCGCGCGTCTCAGTCAAACCTTCGCGGGTGATTGCGGTCGCCGCGCGGATCGTCTCGCCATACTCGGAAAGCTCTGACAATGCGTTCGACAGATCAGCGTTCACTTCTTTCGTACCGAGCGCAACACGGATGACTTCGCGTTGGCTCAGATCATTTGTTGTTCGGTTCATCCGCTCAAGCGAGATTTTCGCGGCTTCCGAAGACTCACCGAGCGCTGCGGCGGAGACGGCCTGGAGAACTGTGCTTAACTGATCAGCAACACCCGCCACACCCGATGTATGAAGCGCCCGGGTTTTTGAGACCTGCTGCTCGTTGGCTTCCCGCATCGATTGAACTCGGTGCCCGGATGCGGTCAATTCAGCAAGGACCGCCGTTGTATCGACACTGGATCGACCCAGCGACGAGATATGGCTGTTGATGTCGCGCTCAAGTCGTTCTTGGTTCAACCGATCGAGATCACCGCCGGCCGCTTCGATCGCGTCCTTAATTTCTTTGCGGCGCGCTTCGTTGGCCGCATCTGCGCCTTTGATCCCGTCATTAAGAATGGCGTACATGCCACGCATCGTGAAGTTTGCTTCATCAAGATTATCAATCTGATCATTCATGCCGGTAAAGTGGGAAAGGACGCTGGAAACCCGATTTTCTGTCGTGTTGATAAATACCTGCGCACTGTCAACCAATGCGACCTGACGTTTCTGGTGGTCCTCAGAACTAATATCCAAAAGCTCGCGCAGTTTTTCTTTTTCCTGTGCGAACTCTTCAAATTCACCTGCAGAATGCTGCGCTTCATCCAATTCGGTGACTCGGTCTACCAACGACTGCATGGCTACGGTTTTTTCGGCGAGGAGCAAATCATTCTCTGCAATTTTTTCCCGTGCCGATTGCTTGATTCCGCCCAATCCAAAGAAGGACCTGTCGTCTTTCAAATGGCTGTTTGACATCTGCAAGTTACGTATGATGCTCTCAAGCTCCTTAATCGTATTTGTAAGCTCAACCTTTTCCAGGCGACGTTCTTCCGCTTCCTCGCGCTCACGCAACAACTCTTTGAACACATCAAATGTGATGCCGTTCATTCGCAGCGTATAGACCGCGTCGACAATATCGGTCAGCGGCCCGATCTGATCCTCAAAAGTGATCAGCGCGGTGTTGATATCTTCAAACACATTCTTCAATTCAGCAAAGGCTTCGGTGTCGGTTAGCGCAATAATTTCTTGCGCCATACGTTTGCGTTCGAACTGAAGAAACTCCTTGAACGCATTGAAAGCCGCCAGCGTTTCACGCGCATCCTCTCGGCTGTCTGCAAACGTCAGCGCCTCGGTCACGGCCTTCAGTTTTTCATCGGGCGAACGGCTATCGTCCAGCATCACTTCATAGAAGGGGTTGCTTTCAATATTGGCAAAGCGAGACTGCGTCGCATTCTCTTCGGTCGATTGCGCGGTTGATGTGGACTGAGTTTGCTTGGCATGCTCAGCAATAAACTCTTTTGCTGAAGTAATCTTGGATGGCTTAGGTTTTGCTGCGTCAGACATGGGGCCCCAACATAATTCATTTTGACTTAATCTAGTGCGAAACAAAATCTGAGAATCGCGACGAAATTATGGTGATTCCAAGCCTATACTTCGTATCGAACCTTGCCAACGTCCGGCGGAGTTTTGCTACCCAGCTATATCGCAAACAGCTTTTGATCCACCGGGGCCGAGCGCAAACGGTTTCTCCCTGAGCATACATATAGGTCTGGTCGTCGGCTGGATGCTCAATTCAAGGAGAACTCAAAATTCGCAACCGCAGCGAAGGCCTGCTTTCCACCGCCTTTGCTAGAGCCTCTCCATCTTGATGATCAGAAAAACATACCCTATTTTCTGACATGGTGTTGAACCATGATCACGTCGAAAATGAAGCAACGCATTGTTGGGAAGGGCCGAGGCGCCATCTTTGCGCCGTCGGACTTCCTTGATATCGGATCGCGCGCAAGCGTGGATCAGGCATTGTCACGCCTGGCGGATCAGGGTGTGATCCGGCGTCTGACGCGTGGGCTCTACGACTATCCGAAGCACAGCCCCCGTTTCGGTGTCTTGGCCCCGTCTGCTGATGACATCGCGCGTGCCGTTGCTCGGAAGGACAACCAGGTTCTGCAGCCCTCCCCTGCCATGGCGGCGAACCAGTTGGGTCTATCCACCCAAGTGCCGTCCAATCCGACCTACATGACCGACGGGCCGACACGAACCAAGAAGATCGGACGGCAGGTGATCCAGTTCCGAAACGCCTCCCCGAAAACCTTGGTTGGTGCCGGGTCTAAGACGGGCACTGTGTTCCAGGCGCTCCGCTATGTCGGCAAAGATCGTGTCGACGATCAGGTGATTGGCAAGATCGCCCGCACGCTGGATTCAAAGGACCGGGTGCAGCTTGCAAAGCAAAGCCGACATGTTCCGGCCTGGATGCATCCGGTGGTCCGGCAGATCGTGGCGCGCGCCTGAACATGGATGCTTTTGCGAACGACACGCCTGATCACCGAGACGAAGCCTTCAGCCAAGCCGCAGCAGAATTCGGGTTTGCCCGGGCGATTGTCGAGAAGGACTTCTGGGTCTGCTGGTCGCTCCAGCATCTCTTTTCCCTGCCTTCCTTTGGCGATCACCTGATCTTCAAGGGAGGCACATCGCTTTCGAAAGCATACGACGTCATCCATCGGTTTTCCGAGGACGTCGATCTGTCGCTCGACCGCGCCCAACTCGGATTTGAGGGAGACCATGACCCTGAGAACCCCGACCTCTCGGGCGGCAAACGCAAATCTCTGCTGCAAGACCTTCAGGAGGCCGCCGAGGCCACTGTGGCAGGCCCCCTGCTCGATGAAATCAACACCGCTTTCTCTGCGAAGCTGGACCAGCTGTTATCTCTTCAGATCGACGAAGGCGACCGTCAGACAGTTCTGTTCGCTAACACCCATCGACCTTAAGTTTGCTATCCAGTATGCGCAGCAGCCTTTGGTGGTCGGCATCGAACTGAAGCACTGTCTTTTTCAGATGCCGTCATTCGCTGCGCAACGCACGAACTCACAGATTGTGGGATTTTCGGTCATTCACTTTTAGGGCTTCGCTAACGCGGCATTCGTTCGCAGGCGCGGCACGTTCATCGCTATGTTGCGGCGTATTTCATCAAATCGGTCATCCAAGCGCCGATTTGCTCCTGATCCTAGACCGTGATTTTGCGCTGACGGCTTCAACATAGAGGTCACGGGCAAATCTGACCTTGGATTTCGGAAATTCAATGACGCGACATATGATTGTGGTCGACCCACCAATTATGTTCTTTTCCCTGAACAATTTCAGCTTTTTGTGGTTTCACTTGCCACCTTAAGTGCAGCACGCAGTTGATCGCGATTCCCAATTTGGTTCGCTAAAATAAGAATTAAACGCGCATTCAAAGCCATGCTCTCTAACTCAGACATGCCATCGTGCACTTTGAGTAGCTCATCATAAAATCCATCCGGGTCTGGGATGTTGGGGTCAAGTGTCAGCATGAGCTGTCCTTTCGTGCGAGGGCATTCACCAGCGATGCATCAATTGCTTCTTTGTCGTAAGATGGCCAGCGCGCGACGATGTGTTGGTCAGGGCGGATCAAGTAGACCGCAAAGCTGGCATCGCCCATATAGCGTGTGCGCAACCCGTCGTCAGGTTCGGCTACGTGAACAACCCGCAAAGTGTCATGTTCTGGTGTCTCTCCCCCTAATGCCAATATTGCGAAGTCTCCACCGAGAGCATCTAGTAAGAAACCGCCGTTCATTGGTGCATCAGGGCAGGCAGCGCCGGGTCGTGTCACGGTCGGGCCGTTTAGGGCGTCTGGCCCAATCAATGCGAAGTCATCATAAACACATGGCACTGACAGTCGCCCAGAATTAACCAATGGCCGGGCGAAAGCATGCTGCCCGGCAAGACCGAGCACAGCGTCACGGAACAACCGGCTTATGTTATTTTTCGGTGTCATGAAGTCCGTTGCGCGCGATGAATTCAGGATATTCTCATCCGCACCAAAAGCACGTTCATCGTGATAGCTGTCTAACAGGGCCTCACCGGCCAGGCCCTTCAGAACGGCATCAAGCTTCCATGCAAGGTTATCTGCGTCTTGGACGCCGGAATTGGCCCCACGTGCCCCAAAAGGTGACACTTGATGTGCACTATCGCCTGCAAAAAAAACGGGGCCATGGCGGAACTGTTTCATCCTGCGGCACTGGAAGGTGTAGATTGAGGTCCAGGTTAATTCGTAGTCAGGCACTTCGCCTGTTTGACTGGACAGCATGGCGTCTACGCGGGCACGAATGCGGTCTTCTTGCATTTCTTTGTCGCGGTCGATGTCCCAGCCGAGCTGAAAGTCGATGCGCCAGATGTCATCGGGTTGTTTGTGCAAAAGGGCCGATTGCCCACTGTCTTTGAAAGGTGGTTCAAACCAGAACCAGCGTTCGGTTGGGAAATCGGCTGTCATACGGACATCTGCAATCAGGAAATTGTCCTCAAACACCCGGCCATCAAAGTCCAGACCCATCATGTTGCGAATAGGTGAACGGGCACCATCGCAGGCGATCAGATAGTCTGCTTCGATTTGATAGGGACCATCAGGTGTTTCGACGTCGACGGTCGCGACCTTGCCGCTCACTTGAATACCAGACACCGCATTGCGCCCACGGATTTCAATTGGCGCACCTTCTGCTTTGGCGGCGCGGATAGCATCCACAAGGTAGCTTTCGAAATAGGGCTGTTGCAGATTGATAAACGCAGGGTTACGGTGGCCATCTTCGGGCAGCAGATCAAATGCGAACAGCTGGCTGTCGCCATGAAACACTCGGCCCACATTCCAGACGACACCCTTGTCAACCATGGGTGCACCTGCCCCCAGACGATGCGCGATATCCAGTGTCCGCTTGGCAAAACAGATCGCTTTGCTGCCCAGACCCGCCCCTTCATGGTCGTCCAGAACAAGAACGGGGGTTCCCTTTTTCCCGAGGTCCAGAGCAAGTGCCAAGCCAACAGGACCACCACCGACAATCACGACGGGGTGACGGACGGGGGCGGTCGACTGCGCGGGAACCTTCTCATAAGGATAAAGCGTGAAGGCCGTTTTGTAGCGTTCCTGAACCATGGTCAGATCTCCTTTGCCTTAGCCCTGAAGGGCTGCCCACATTTCCAGATCGCGCTTGTCGGTCCAGATGCGGGGGTGCGTGATGCCGCGGGCTTCGTCGTAGGCGCGCGCGACATTGAACGGCAGGCAATGTTCATAAATGGCGTAGTCCTTGAATTTTGGATCACAAGCTGCGCGCACAGCATCCCATGCTTCTTTCAACGTGCCGCCGCGTGCGGCGACTTTTGCAGCGGGTTCATATGTGGAGTTCACAAAATCACGGGTGCTTTCGATGGCGCGTTCGACGGCATCCTTGCCAACAAGTGCGTCGCCACGACCCGGCGCAATTGCATCTACATCGTAAGCCTTGATCGCGTCGAGCGTGCTACCCCAATCCGCAAAGTGTCCGTCGCCGCAATAGCAGGCAGAGTGGTCTTCAACGATATCGCCGGTGAACATGACATTCGCGTCGGGTACATGGATAACGGCATCGCCAGCCGTATGCGCACGCCCGATATGCTTGATGTCGACCCGGCGTTTGCCAACGTAGACCGTCATGCTGTCGCTGAAAGTTGTTGTTGGATATGTCAGGCCCGGAATGCTCTCGTGCCCCTCAAAAAGGCGTGGAAAGCGTTGGAATTCACTGTCCCAGTCCTCTTGTCCGCGTTCTTCGACCATGCCACGGGCTGCGTCGGACATGATGACTTGATCCGCCCCATATGCCGACGCGCCCAGAACGCGCACGGCGTGGTAGTGGGTAAGCACAAGGTGGCTGATCGGCTTGTCGGTGATGCTGCGGACCTTTTCGATCACCTTCTCGGCCAAGCGCGGTGTCGCCTGCGCCTCGACGATCATGACGCTTTCATCGCCGATGATAACGCCTGAGTTTGGGTCGCCTTCGGCAGTAAAGGCCCAGAGATTGCGACCCACTTCGTCAAAGGTGATTTTCTTTTCTGTCAGGTCGCCCTGAGATGCGAATGCTTTTGCCATTGGTTTATCCTTTGAATGGGTCGTCGAGGGCGGGCAGAAGCGTTCCAACGCAGTCGCCAAACCCGATTTGATATCCGTCGCCTTGCGCCGCACCGTGCAGCGCGAGCGTGTCGCCGTCTTCGATATAGCTGCGCGGCCCTGAGGGTGTTTCAAGCGGTTCTTTCCCGCCCCAGCTGAGTTCCAGAAGCGAGCCGCGATTGTCCCGTTCGGGCCCTGAAATCGTGCCAGACCCTAACAGGTCGCCCACGCGCATAGGGCAGCCTGACGTGGTGTGATGGGCCAATTGCTGGGCGGCAGAATAGTACAACTCATTATAGTTGGTTTGCACAATCGTCTTGCCATTCAGCGTGACAGATAACGGAATGTCATAAAGCATGGGACCGGTGTCGCGCAGGTGTGGGAGCAGCTCTATCTCACGCGCAGGCGTGTCGCAGCGAAAGGGCTCTAATGCGGTTTTGCTGACGATCCACGGGCTGATTGATGTCGCGGTCGCCTTGGCTTGAAATGGCCCCAGAGGCTGGTATTCCCATGCCTGAATGTCGCGGGCGGACCAATCATTCAGCAATACGTAGCCAAAGATGTTGGCATCTGCCTGATCTACCGTGATCGCGCCGTTTGATGGCTGACCAACAATCGCGCCCATCTCAAGCTCAATGTCAAAACGCTGTGATGGTCCCCAACGTGGTGCGTCATCATTGGGGCCTTTCAACTGCCCCCAAGGGCGGCGAATGTCTGTACCCGACACCACAACCGATGACGCCCGACCATTATATCCGATAGGGATGTGCAGCCAGTTCGGCGGCAACGCATTTTCCGCGCCACGGAACATGGTGCCCACGTTGGTTGCATGATGGCGTCCGGCGTAGAAGTCCGTGTATTCTGCAACCGTGATGGGCATTGCCAAACGTGCACCCGCAAGTGGATGCAGATATTTTTCCGCGGTCGCCTGATCGGCTGAACCTTCGCTGAGGATCACGGTCAATCGTGCGCGAAACGCGGCCCAAACATCGGGGCCGTGCTGCATCATCGCGTTCCAATCGCTTGCAGCGGCAAGCAGCAAACCATCGATATTGATCAACCCGTCCGCCTCAGCGGCGGCAGCGTCAAACAGCTGATCACCGATCGCCACACAGCAGCGCGGAGTTTGTTCTCCTGCCGGGATGTAAGCGCCGTAAGGCAGGTTGTTCAGTGGAAAGGGAGTCTCAGAGCTATTCGCGCTATCAACCCAAGAGCGGAGCAATGTCATAAGGTGGCGTCTTTCTGGTTTTCGGGTTTTGCCGCTTGGAAAGAGGGAAGCGCAAGGCAGCGCATCTCAATCTCTTGCAGACGGGGAAAGGGGGATAAATCAACGTTCCAGCGGTGCGCGTTGTAAAGCTGCGCAACCAAGCAAATATCGGCAAGATCGGGCATATCGCCAAAGCTAAAGGGCGTGTCGGGTGCAATCAGTGCGTCATAGGCGGCAAAGCCTTGGCGCATCCAATCTTGCATCCATGCAAGACCTGTTGCGTCGTCCGAAAGGCTTTTGACCTTTTTGACGACCTTGAGGTTGTTGACCGGATGAACATCAGTGGCAAAGACCATCGCGGCGGCCAACACGTGCGCCCGCTGCGTGAGATCATCGCGCGGCAGCAACGCAGGCTCTGACACCACATGATCGAGGTAATCCAAGATTGCCATAGATTGCGTTATGAGCGCGCCATCATCTGTAATTAGCGTCGGCACACCTTTGATCGGGTTGAGTGCGGCGTAGTCATCCGCCGCCTGTTCACCCTTGATCAAATCCACGGGGATGCTGTCGTATGCGATACCCTTGAGGTTCAAGGCGATGCGAACCCGGTAAGATGTTGTGGACCGCCAGTAGGAATACAGTCTCATTTTTTGCCCGGTGTTCCGTCGAATTTCTTTTCGAGATCCGACCAGCAGTCGATGTAGTCGTCTTGCAGCGGCGCTTCGTGTGCTGCGAAGTTTGTCAGGTGCTGTGGAAAGCGGGTTTCAAACATGAAAGACATCGTATTGGCCAGATATTCTGGCCCCAAATCCGCATTCGATGCGCCTTCAAAGGCGTTTCTGTCCGGCCCATGCGGCAGCATCATGTTGTGCAGCGACATGCCCCCAGGAACGAACCCCTTGGGTTTGGCGTCATAAATCCCATAAATGTTGCCCATCAGTTCGGACATGACGTTTTTATGATACCAAGGTGGGCGGAACGTATCTTCGGCCACCATCCAGCGATCACGGAACAGAACGAAGTCGATGTTTGCGGTGCCCTCAACACCTGACGGTGCGGTAAGGACTGTAAAGATTGACGGATCAGGGTGGTCAAACAAGATTGCGCCGACGGGGCAATACGTCCGCAAGTCGTATTTGCACGGTGCATAGTTCCCATGCCATGCCACAACATCAAGCGGGCTGTGACCGATGTGGGTTTCGTGGAATTGACCCGCCCATTTGACGGTGACAGTGCTTGGCACCTCACGATCCTCAAAGGCGGCAATCGGTGTTTTGAAGTCGCGCGGATTGGCCATACAGTTCGCCCCAATCGGTCCGCGACCGGGCAGATCAAATTTCTGGCCGTAGTTTTCGCAGACAAACCCGCGACAAGGCCCTTCAAGCACCTCAACACGATATACCAGACCGCGCGGGATGAGGGCGATTTCCTGTGGCTCCACGTCGATCACGCCAAGTTCGGTCGCAAAGCGCAGGCGCCCTTCTTGGGGGACGACCAGCAGCTCACTGTCGGCGGAATAGAAGTAGGCGTCCACCATGCTGTCGGTCACCAGATAGATGTGGCTGGCCATGCCCACTTGCGTATTCACATCACCCGCGGTGGTCATCGTGTGCATACCCGTCAACCATGTGAGCCCCGCGGCGACGTGCGGTACAGGGTCCCAGCGATACTGGCCCAGCGATATCACATCAGGGTCCACGTGTGGCGCAGATTTCCAATAGGGCAGATCAATCTTTTTGAACCGATGCGTGTGTTTGACGGATGGCCGAATACGGTAACACCACGTGCGTTCGTTCTGATGGCTTGGTGCAGTAAAGGCTGTGCCCGACAGTTGCTCACCATAGAGACCGTAATTCACCTTTTGTGGTGAGTTCATACCTTGGGGCAATGCACCGGGCAGCGTCTCTGTTTCAAAATCATTTCCAAAGCCGGGCATATACCCCGGACATGTCCCAACGGGTGTCGCAGCGCTTTGCAAGGATTTTGGGGATGCGTCTTTGTTCATGATTGTCGCTCCGGTCTGTTAATTAGTTTCATATGTAATGATTGCGATTGTAACTAACAACAGTTATCCTACAGATATGAAAAAAATCTCATCCTTCGATCTACTCGACTTTATGCCTTATCTTCTCAACCAAGCCGCAGAGACGGCAAGTCGCGCGTTTTCAGACACTTACCGTAAAAAATACGGTATGTTGCAGACAGAATGGAGGGTTGTATTCCACCTTGGGCGCTACGGAGACATGACTGCTAAGGATATTTGCGATCGCGCACGGATCCACAAAACCAAAGTCAGTCGCGCTGTCTATGCGCTCGAAGAAAAGCGATTCCTTTCGCGGCAAACGCTATCCAATGATCGCCGCCATGAGGTGCTTTCGCTGACGGATCAAGGCGCACGAGTTTACAATGATCTCTATCGGCAAGCACAGGACTTTGACAGCGAGCTTACAGCGGAATTCAGCGCCGATGATATGGCGAAAATGCGTAAGATGCTGATCAAGATCGCAGAGTTGGATCATCCAACAGAATGACCGTTCCGAAATCTTGACCAACCTATCTTCGGTCCTTGTCATATGGCAATTAGCGCGGATTTCATCTGCGTGACCTGATCAAGCGCACGTAATGCTTGTATCCCGTCACGGCCTTTGAGACAGAGCGGCAGTTTTGCTTAGCGAGAATTTTCGGTTCATCGTAATCCTTGAAAGGATACGAGATGAGAGCGAAGACAGGGCCGAACGGATCGGCCGACAGACACGTGAAAGAGATCAAGCGTAAGACACGCCGTCAATTCTCTGCCGGAGAGAAGATCCGGTTCGTTTTAGATGGCTTGCGCGGGGAGAGTTCGATTTCCGAGCAATCTGACGCCCACTCAAACCTTCCTCAAAGTGAGCGTGGCGAACCTTCAAATACAAATCCACGGTGAATATCCCCAAGCCCTCCCATCAAATGAAAGGGCAAAAGTGGCCGACTTTTAATCCGCCCGCGACCGCACTGTGCCGCCGCTACCGTGGCCGGTTATTGCTCCGCCGATTACACATTCAACTGTCGGTAGACAGGTGAACAAGTCGAATTGTAAAAGCCGCAAAAAGGGTTAGAGCGGGACCGTGACGCCGCCAATTCCTTGAATGTATCCCTCGTCGCAAGAGGGATTGACAAGGTATCAGCCCATATCGCTGGGCGTTTTACCAAAGACTTTTCGGAAACATCTGTTGAAATATGATACATCTGCAAAGCCGGATTGATAGGCGATTGTGCTGACCAGAATTGGATTGTGGGATTTGGCATTTTCGATAAGACGCGTGCGTGCCGTCTCCAATCGTTTGGCGAGAAGATATTTGGTTGCGGTTGTGCCCAGCGATTTGAAGGCCCGTTGCACCTGATAGGGTTGAACGCCCAAATCCTGCGCAATCATCGCCGGGGTAAATTCGGGGTCCTGAAAACGCGTCTCAATATAACCGATTGCGCGCGTCAGAACGGAGCCTTCCCGCTGTTCAAGCCGCGCTGTTGTGGTTTCGCCGTGGATACGCCGCTCCATCAAAACCACGCCAATCAGGCTGAGCAATGCGTCCTTGAGATGCACCTGCGCGTCAACGGCAGATTCGCTTTTGGCAATAATGGCGTGAATGGCCATAGCGGTCGGGTCCCGGCGGTTCACAGACAGGCCGCCGGGAATAACGGCGCCAAACCGTTCCTCAAGATAAACACGCGGCAGGTGCAGTGACATCTGGATCGAGCGATCGCCAAAGAAGGTGAACTCTGACGGCTGGGCGCTGTCGATTAACACCAGATCACCCGGATGCAGGACCGAGAAGCGATCATTCTGCCCCATCAGGGCGCGCCCTTCTTTCTGCATGATCAGGAAAAAATTCTCGCCATCATCTTGCCGGATGTTCTGGGAGGTCCGCAAAATCTGCTGCAAGTCGGTTGCTACAAGGGCAAACTCAAGGTCCATCTGGCGGCGCAATGAGATACCGCCCCACATATCCGCATCGCCTTGTGTGGGGCGTACGTCAAAGTTTCCGCAGGCATCTTGCAGCGATGCTTCAAAGGTCTCGACGGGTAGCGTCTGGGTCTGAAATGCAACTTCCATGCGAGCAACCTAAGCCGAAAATTGCATTTTACCAATCAATCTTCTGCGATAGCGGGGCAATTGTCGCCTGAGTTTTTGCCCGTCGCTCTGGTACAAATCTTACGTTGCTAACGTCCTACTTATCTTTTTGGAAAAATGAAAAGATGCGCAAAGCTATCTCGAAAGACCAAAGGAACATCAAATGAAACTCACGCCTCTCACCGTATTTGCTGGTGCCGCCCTTTTTGCAAGCGCGACCCTCTCTTTCGCAGAACAAACATTCAAGACAGATCCGGGCCACACCGAGGTTCGCTTTGGCTGGAGCCATGCGGGCGTCTCTTTTCAAACGGCGGAGTTTGATAAAACCAGCGGAACGCTGGTTCTTGATCGCGACAATATCGAGGCCTCAAAGGTAACGGTTACCGTTGACACCACAAGCGTTTCCACCGGCGTAGAAATTTTTGATGAGCATATTCAGGCGCCGGCATATTTCGACACGGCCGCGCATCCTGAAATGACGTTCACCAGCACCGAGATCAAATTGACCGGTGAAACCACCGCCAGAATCATGGGTGACCTGACAATCAAAGGTGTCACGCAACCACTAGAATTGGATGCTGAATTGACCTTTGAGGGTGACCACCCCGTCGCAGAGTTCTTCGAATCCTACAAGGGCGATTGGGTTGCGTTTTCCTTGCGGGGTGAAATTGCGGATCACATGTCTTTTGGGGTGGGTCAATTTCCAACGGGGCCGATCTCGCTCTTTATCGAAACGGAAATGCAGATCGTTGAATAAGCACTAATTCAAGAACTTCGACCGTCAGATTTGGAACCCGCTTCAAAGAAATTTGAGGCGGGTTTTTCGTGGTCCATATCGGTCAGAAAAATCCTCCAGAATCTGTTGTTCCAATCCAAACCTGTTGTTGTTGGCATCCAAGACAGTGCCGGGATCGACTGATTTCATAGGTGAAAATGATGTTGGTAAGGAATCGAAAATGACCACACTTGCGATGACCATCGGCGGAAAATCTGTGAGCGGCAAAGACAGTTTTGCTATTCTCAACCCCTCAACAGGCGAAACGGTTGGCCACGCGCCAAAGGCGACATTGGCGCAATTGGATGATGCTGTTGCCGCCGCCGAGGCCGCGTTTCAAGACTGGTCAAAGAAGTCGGATGAAGACCTGGCCGCTGCCTGTGGCGCCGTCACCGAGAAGATCGGCGAGCACGCGGAAGAGCTGGCATTGTTGCTGACAGCCGAGCAAGGCAAGCCGCTGAACGGTCTGGGATCTCGTTGGGAATTGGGCGGCGCGCAGGCCTGGGCCGGATATACCAGCGGGCTGAGCCTTCCGATGAAGGTTCTGCAGGACAACAATGAGGGGCGCGTTGAAATGCACCGCAAACCTGTCGGTGTAGTCGCCTCCATCACGCCCTGGAATTTCCCGGTGATGATCGCGATCTGGCACATTCTTCCAGCCTTGCGCACCGGCAATACGGTGATCATCAAACCCTCCCCGATGACGCCGCTGAGCACGTTGCGGCTTGTGGAGCTGATGAACGAGGTCCTGCCCGCAGGTGTCGTGAATGTTGTCACCTCGGATGACAAAACCGGCGACAATATTGGCGCAGGCATGTCCGCGCATCCCGGCATCCGCAAGGTTGTCTTCACCGGGTCATGCGCGACGGGTCAGAAGATCATGATGTCCGCTGCGGAAACCATGAAGCGTTTGACGCTGGAGATGGGCGGCAATGACGCGGGCATCGTGTTGCCCGATGTGGACCCGGCAGAAATTGCCGAAGGTCTTTTCTGGGGCGGTTTCATCAACAATGGTCAGACCTGCGCGGCGATGAAGCGGCTTTATGTGCATGAAGATGTCTATGATGACGTGTGCAGCGCATTGGTGGATTTCGCCAAGAATATCCCAGTTGGCGATGGCATGGATGAGGGCTCGATCCTTGGCCCGATCCAGAACCAGGCCCAGTTTGACAAGGTGCAGCGACTGGTTGAGACCGGCAAAACCAAGGGCCGCGTCTTGATGGGGGGCGAGCCGGGCAACGGATTGTTTTACCCGCCAACAATCATTGCCGATCTGAACAATGGCGACCCGCTGGTGGACGAAGAGCAGTTTGGCCCCGCTTTGCCGATCATCAAATATTCCGACCTTGATGCGGTGATTGAGGCGGCCAATGACAACCCTGCCGGTCTGGGCGGGTCGGTTTGGTCCAAAGATGTTGAAAAGGCGAAAGAAATCGCGGGGCGGATGCAATGCGGATCGGTCTGGATCAACAAGCACGGGGCGATACAACCCAACGCGCCCTTTGGCGGGGTCAAGTCCTCAGGCATCGGGGTTGAGTTCGGCGAGGAGGGGCTTGCGGAATACACCGACATTCAGGTCGTGTTCTCATGAGCGAGGAATTTGACTATATCGTCGTAGGCGGCGGCTCGTCAGGCTGTGTCATGGCCTCACGCCTGTCCGAGGAAAGCGGGATGCGCGTTCTTTTGATCGAGAGCGGGCGCAATGACACCAATCGGTGGATTCACATTCCGGCCACCTTTTTCAAGGTTCTCGAAGGTGGGCGCGATGTGGTGGCCTATGTTGGCGAGCCCAGCGAAGACCTGAACGGTCGGCCTGCAATCGTGCCGCAGGGCCATGTGATTGGCGGTGGCTCTTCGGTCAACGCGATGCTCTACATCCGCGGGCAGTCTGATGACTATAACAGCTGGGGCCAGCTTGGCCTGCCCGGTTGGTCTTACAAGGACGTGCTGCCCGTGTTTTCCGATCTGGAAAGCAACATTGTGCTCTCCGACGAATTTCACGGGGCCGAAGGGGAACTGAGCGTCTCAGAAAGACGCCATGCCCATCCGTTGAGCAATGCTTTCATCCGCGCGGCTCAGGAAGCAGGCCTGCCCTATAATCCGGACTTCAACGGTGCCGCACAAGAGGGTGTCGGCTTCTATCAGACCACCACCCGAGACGGGCGCAGATGGTCCTCCGCGCAGGCGTTTTTGCGTCAGGCGGAGGGGCGCTCGAACCTGAAGATCATGACGGAAACCCGTGTTGCGCGGGTGACATTTGACGGCAAACGCGTCAGCGGTGTCGAGCTGGAAAACGGCACCACGATGTCGGCCAAAGGGGAGGTGATCCTGTGTGCCGGTGCGATTGAAACCCCGCGCTTGCTGCAATTGTCAGGCATTGGCAATGCAGAAGAGCTCTCTCAGTTGGACATCAGTATTGTGCATGACCTGCCCGGCGTGGGCGAGAATTTCCAGGATCATATGGAAAGCACCGTGCAGGGCGAGACCCATGACCCGATCTCGATAAAGGGGCAGGATAAGGGGCTGAAATCAGTGCGCCATATGCTGGAATATATGGTCAACCGCACCGGCTTGCTGACTTCCAACGTGGTGGAATGCGGCGGATTTGCCGACCTGTCCGATGCCGGAACACCGGATGTGCAGTTCCATGTCCTTCCCTTCATGGTGGGCGGACTGGACCGTGATCCGATTGACAAACACGGTATTGCGATTGGGCCTTGTTTCCTGCGCCCGCGCTCTCGCGGCTCGGTGAAACTGGCGTCATCCAATCCCAAAGATCCGGCAAAATTCAACAGCGGCGCGCTGTCTGATCGCCATGATGTCGAAGTGCTGATGCGCGGTGTGCGCAAGGGGATCGAGATATTGGAGGCCCCCTCGCTTGCCAAATTGATCAGCCGCCGACATCTGCCCGAGCCCGGAATCGAAAAAGACGATTCCGCGTTGGAAGACTATATTCGCCAGACCGCCAAAACGGTCTTTCATCCATCTTCTACCGTCAAAATGGGCCCCGACACGGATCGTATGGCCTGCCTTGACGGAGAGCTGCGCGTGCGTGGTGTCCAGGGCCTTCGGGTCGCTGACGCATCCGCAATGCCAAACCTCGTGAGCGGCAACACCAACGCTCCGACAATGATGATAGCCGAGCGTTGCTCGCGCTTTATGCGCGGCCTCGAAACACTGAATGGCTATTGAACTGAAATCTCTGGGAGGAAACAGAATGAAACGACTAATTTTACCACTGACGCTGGTTTCGGCATTCGGGGCCACTGGCGCTCTGGCGGATGAGAGCGCACCACATTGCGGAGCCAATACAGGCGAAGCGGCAGCAGGTGAGCCGATCAAGATCGGCGGCATTCACGGCAATGCGGCACCGGGCGATTTCTCGTCCTCAACCGATGCGGCAGCCGCCTATTTTTCCTGCGTCAATGCCAATGGCGGCATTCATGGTCGCCCCATTGAATATCTGGTCGAGAACGATCAATGGAACCCCGAGCTTGCGGGTCAGGCGGCTTCGAAACTGCTGGTGGATGAGTCCGTGGTTGCGATGGTGGGCAACGGGTCATTTCTGGAAATGGCCGTCAATGCGGGCACCTATAAAGACGCCGACATGATGGTGATGGCCAGTGCCTGCGCGGTATCGGAATGCTTTGAAAGCTCCAACATCGTGTCCACAAATCAGGGGCCACTGGGCTCCAATGTAGGCGTCATTCAATACATGCAGGAAGAATTGGGCGTCCAGAACGTGGCCTGCATCAGCCTTGCCATTCCCAATGTCGGCACGTGGTCTTGCGATGCCGTCACGGGCTACATGGAAGAGAATGGCGGGACCGCGCAATCGGTGTTTCTGAACCCGGCGGCACCTGATGTGAACTCCGCAATGCTCGAGGCGATTGCCACAGGTGCAGACACGATGTTGGTCAACCTGCCTGCTGGCCTGGCCACTGCGGTTTTGAAGGCGGCAGAGGAACAGGACCTGCGCGACGCCTATAAATGGGCTGCTCCGACCACGCTATATGATCTCTCTGTCCCTGCGGCATTGGGTGAGTATTGGGACGGCCATATCTATGTGAACGCAGAGCTGGCGCCCTTCACAGATGGCGGCGAAGACAATCAGAACTGGATCAAAGTCATGGATGGCTTTGCCAATGACGATGATCCACGCGATACCTTCTCTCAATCCGGCTATCTGTCCGCCAAATTCTTCGTAGAGACCCTGCTGGAGATGGACGCAGGCGATGTCGGGGACCGCAAAAAGGTAAACACCGCGATCACCGGGATCAGCGGCTACACGTCTGACCTGATGTGCGGCTCCTACTATGTTGGCGAGGCTGATTTTCACTATCCAAACCACGCAGGCCACGTGGTCCTGATCAAGGATGGCAGCTTCGAGGTCGTGCGGGACTGTTTTGAATATAACATCGCCTATTTCGACCCGCATATCGAAATCGAGACAGCATTGGGTCTTCGCTAACTCACCAAAGAAAACTGCGGCCCTCTGACCGGGGGGCCGCACCACCCAACAGCGTCTCAGGTTTCCCATGACATTAAATCGCTCCATCGTCTTATCCGCGGTGCTCTATGTGATCGCGATCAGTGCCGTCATCGCTGTTCTGGGGCATGGCAAACCGGCCAAAGTCATCAGCCTATTTGCGGTGTCAGGGCTGGCCACAGGCGCGCTTTACGCGTTGGGCGGCATCGGGCTGGTCGTGCTTTACCGGGCAACCGGCGTGTTGAATATCGCCTATGGCGCGATGGGCGCTGCGGCGGCGATGTTTGCCTGGCAGCTGGGCCAGTGGGGCATTTTTCCGCCGCTGACCTGGGTATGCGGCATCGCGCTTGCCCTGGTCCTGTCGCTGGCCTACGGGCGCGGGATCGCGCCGCGCCTTGCGTTTCAGCCGCCTGTCGTCAAGGCGGTTGCGACATTGGGTGCGGCCCTGATCATCCTGGGTGGCGTCAATTTCTTCTGGGTCGATGATGTGCGAAAGTTTTCGCTGCCCACGGACACGATCGGCATCCAGATCCTGGGCCTGCGGGTAACAGCCACTCGTCTGATTGTGCTGCTTACGGCGATTGCCGTGGTGATTGTGATCCAATCCTATCTCAAACACTCCATTCGCGGCTTGCAGATGCGCTCCATCGCCAATGACCGGGCGCTGTCGGCCTTGCTGGGCATCCCGATCCTGCGGGTCGAGACATTGGCCTGGGGCATTTCGGGGCTGCTTGCGGGGTTCACGGGTCTCTTGTTCGGCGATCTGATCCGGCTGGAGCCGACCGTCATCACCTTCATGGTGATCCCCGCGATTGCTGCTGCGATCTGCGGGCGGCTTGAAAACCTCTGGCTGGTTCTGATTGGCGGTCTGTCCATCGGTCTTATCGA
>CALKXV010000067.1 GCA_938005545.1 uncultured Paracoccaceae bacterium | reverse complement strand
CAAGTTCACATCCTTCTCTGATCCTGCCAGCCAATGGACGGGTGCGCTAAAGGGGCCTGCATTCTTTGCCTATTCGACCAATTACCTGATCGATACGGACCATGCGATCATTCTGGATGTCGAAGCCACCCGCGCTATCCGTCCGGCAGAGGTCGGGGCAGCGCTTGGCTCCGAAGTAATCGTTCAAACTCGGTACGAAGAGTAGATTTCTGACAGCTCCTGAAGTGCAACCAAAACCGATTGTCTCCACATGGATCGTGCTTCCAACGCCTAGTACTCTCGGACAAACAGTCGCAGGATGCTGCGGACAAGATGCGCCACAAGCAACACGATTGGGAATGAAAATACCCAAGCTACCATCCAAATTCCCAAAAGCCCGGAACAAACCCAATGTTCGAAAGGGTTACCGATCCGGCCACCATGCAAGATATCATCCCTGACGATATGAACCCAAATGCAATCGGCGCGTATTTTCTTGGGAAGGAATGGGGCCATATCATTTGGTTTCTCTTGTCCTGCAACCAAAGAAGGCGTTTCGTGAGCGCTGCGGTGCAGGTGTCTTAAACAATGTTGTAGATGGATCGCAGGGCCGGTCTTCCTGGCAAAGGCCGAGTGCATCAAAGGATGCGGACTTAGGTATCTTGACTGAATTCAATGACCGCTCTGGTAGCGTTCGCTGCACTGCAGTATTTGGCCAGTTGCATCTGCAACGAAATGCTGTGTCAGCAACAGCGGTGCGGGCCAAAGGCGGGTGTGTTCCGGATACTGTTGCAAAAGTCGCCGCCTGTTACTTTGCCCGGTGCGGCGTATTTCGTGTTTGACAGATTTGGCGAAATAATCGATATTTTTTGTCGGAGGACTTGTATGAATATCGCTGAATTTGACGTTGTGACGACCGAAGGGTCGGCGACCCAGCGGGCTTATCACTTGCTGCGCCATATGATTGTTACAGGTGTCCTAAAGCCTGGCGAAAAGTTAAAAATTGACGGTCTTCGCAATCGGCTTGAAACGGGGGCGTCGCCGATCCGTGAGGCGCTGAGCCTGTTGACCTCGGATAACCTTGTTGAGCGGCACGATCAACGCGGGTTTACGGCTGCTGCTGTCAGCGTTGATAATTTCCAGGAAATCCTTGTGCTGCGTTCCTCCATTGAAGATCTTGCGCTGCGGGCAAGCATCGCGAATGCCACACAGGATTGGGAAGAACGCATTGTACTGGCCCATCATCGGATGTTGCGCGCTGAGGGCAAAGAGACGGATATGTTCGAGCAATTCCACAAAGCGTTCCATATGGAGCTTTTGGCAAATGCGGCGTCGCCGATCATGCTAAAGTTTTGTTCGCAACTCTATGATCTGAACATTCGCTATCGTTATTTGGCGGGCAGCGCGATGAATTATCAGCGCCGCGATGTGCGCGATGAACACAACGGTATCCTTGATGCGGCTGTGGCAAGGGACGCCGATACAGCGAGCGAGCGGTTGCTCAATCACTATAAACTGACGGGCGCGTTTCTGTCAGGACTACTTGGCAATGGCGCACTGGCCTAGACGGTTATTCCCGCACGAGCGTCAGATCAAAATCAACACGGATATATGGCCCGTCCACTTTCCCTGATAAGGCAAAGCCTTCGGGGAATGTGCCTGCTTCCATGTTCTGGTAGCGCATCACTAGGTCTTCGCGGACGCCAAAGACCGTATCTTGATCCAAGTAGGGATCGTCTTCGGGGAATACCTCGGTCACCAGAGACCGGAATCCTTTGGCTTTGACGATGAAGTGAAGATGTGACGGACGCCACGCATGACGTCCACAGGCTTTGAAGAACTCACCGATAGGGCCATCGGTCGGGACTTCGTATTCGACAGGCTTCACACTGGTGAACGCATAGCGACCATCTGGCCCGGTGGTTTGCAGCCCGTGAAACGAATAGGTGTCCTGACCGGGATCTTGGCTGGAATAAAGCCCATTGGGCGCGGTTTGCCAGATGTCGACTGTTGCGCCTTCGATTGGGTTGCCGTCGGTATCTTTAACGATGCCCTCGGCCAGACAGAGCGGGCCGTCAAACCGGTCTTTCATGTCGCCGCCAACCGCCAAAGGTGGTGCGCCCGATATATGGAATGGCCCGAGCACGCTGGAAGACGTTCCTTCAGGGCGCGAATGCAGCAGATCGACCAAAGACGACAGTCCAATGACATCCGACAACAAAACGAATTCGTGCCGCTCGTCGTCACAGATCATCCCGGACTTTTCCAAAAATTCCAACCCAAGCTGCCATTCGTCGTGGGTCAGGTTCACCTCGCGGGCGAAGTCGTGCAGATGGGTCACCAAACTGCCCAGAACTTCGCGAAGCCGTGGATTCACGTCATCGCCCATATAGCCCATGAAAGCTTCGGTGATGTTGTCTTTGGTCACGTTACGCATGTGCTTCGTCCTAGATTAGAGCAAGGCTGAGGATTGGGAACTGGATCAGGATCAAAAGAACAATCAGCATCACAAGAGCAAACGGGAAGGCACCCATAAAGACGTCTTTTAGTGATATCCGCGGATCGTCCAACGTCGCTTTGATCACAAAACACGAGATGCCCAAGGGCGGTGTGAGCAATCCGATTTCTGCCCCGACAACTGTAACGATACCGAACCAAACAAGGCTCATTCCCATGGGTTCGACCAAGGGCAGAAACAGCGGTACGACGATCAGAATGATCGATGCCGTGTCTAGCAAAGTGCCAAGGAACAGCATCAACAGGATGTAGAAGAACATCACTGTCCAAAAGCTGGCCTGGCTGCCGTTAAGGTAGTTACCAAGCTCATTCGGTACGCCAGCGAATCCCAACATCCGGCTATACATCGAAGCGGCGGTGATCAGGAACAACAGGAACGCTGTGATATGGCCGGTTTCCAACAATGCGTCCCAGAAATCGCGAGGGGACATTGACCGGCGCACCAGCGCGATGACCAAGGCCACCAAAGCACCCGCGGCCCCTGCTTCAACCGGGGTCAACCAACCAGTGTAGATACCGCCCAGAACCACCAAGATCAATCCAACGATGGGTAGGGTTTTTGACGCAATCTCGCTCTTTGTCATTCGCTCGTAGTCATCTGCGGGGCGTCCGGCGATGAAGCCGGGTGTCAGACGCCCCATCAACCAAATCGCCGCGATATAGGCGATCGCCAGCATGACGCCGGGAATAACGCCCGCCATGAACATATCGCCGACGGATTGCTCAGCGACGAATGAATAGATGATCAGCATGGCGGATGGCGGAATGATCATGCCCAGAACCGACGATCCGGCTACTACACCGACAGCGAAACGCGGGTTATAGCCGTGTTTCAACATTTGCGGCACGCTGACCTTGGAAAAGACTGAAGCTGATGCAATGGACGACCCCGTGACAGCTGCAAAGACGGCGTTGGCACCAACTGTTGCCATGCCAATCCCGCCTTTGACTTTGCGGAAACCTGTGCTCATCACCTCGTAGACATCGCTGCCAAGCCCCGCTTTTGATACGATGAGGCCCATAAATGTGAATAGGGGAATGGTGGCAAAGGTGTATTCCATCGCGCTGTCGCCCACGGCGACCTTCAACAGGTTCATTGCAAGCGTGAAGTTGTCGCGTATCAGCCAGATCGACACAAAGGACACCGCGCCTAGGGCAATGGGGATGTAAACGCCCAGATAAATCAGAATCACGATGGCCGCGACCGAGTACATTCCGATCTCAAGTGGGCTCATTTGCCGGCCTCATCGGTTTTCTGTGCGTCGGATTCAGGCAGGATGCGCACCAGTTGAACATCGTTTTCTGGGCGGACCAGTTTAATCGCAAACAGGATTGCACAAAGCGCTGCGCTTAACGTGATGACCAGTTTGATCGGCCACCAAGGCGCGGTGAAGACGCCCGGAATTCCGAAAAAATCTTGAGTGTGCCACATTTCGATGAATTCGGGGTACATCGTTACCGCAATGGCCAGCATGAAAAGCGCGGCGATTGTGTTGATGAAAAACCTTAGACCTCGGGTGAACCTTGGAAACCGGTTGCCGACCAAATTCAGAAAGCCGTCGGATGCCGTAAGTCGGTTGATCCGCACCACGTCGGGGAGTTGCAAAAAGACGATCAACACGATTGAGAACTGAACGACTTCGACCGCGCCCCGGAACGGTTGGTTGAAGACGCCCCGCGCCACCACGTCGAAATTCACAATGAAAACAAGACCAAGAACGACCAAGGTGCCCGCTATATTCGCGGTGGTCGCAACATATTTTGTCGCGACCACCAATATATCCAACGCTTTGCGGATCATTTTATTTATCCGTCTTAGTTGGTTGCAGCTCCGGACCAGTCCCGAACACCTTCGAAGCCAGCGGCTTGCAACTTGCCAAGGTAAGCGCCCAGCATATCACTGCCTTGCCCACCGGATGCATCTAACCCAGCGGCCCATTCAGCGGCGATGTCGGGGATGGCTTTTGCCCAAGCTTCACGATCCTCAGCGGACATTTCGACAACGGTTCCGCCCGCTTCGACGTAGGCGTCACGGCTTGCCGCTGCCCGGTCCATCGCGATGCCAGCGACATGGTCGCGGTAGGATACGGCAACGTCCTGCAACACACCTTGCACTTCAGCGGGCAAGCTATCCCAGTAGTCTTTGTTCACGGTGATCGTCTTCGAGTTCACAGCGCCCAGATCAGCTTTCAGCATATAGGGTGCGACTTCCGCGATCTTGAACGTTTTGGCAGCTTCGGGCCACAGCATTGCGTGATCCACCAAACCGGTTTGCAGCATGTTGTAAAAGTCGGTCAAACCGCCTCGCACGCCAGCCGCGCCATCGATACCTTCAAGATACCGCAGGTTCATGCCAGCGCCAGCAACCTTGCCGCCTTCGAGATCAGACAGCGCATTGATCGGTGACTTTGAAAAGACCTGATACGTGTCGAGCACAACGCCGGTCGCCAAATAGACCTGATTTTGCTTTTCGAACTCGGCCTGCATGGTCGGGAATTCTTTAGCAATCTCATCAACTGCTTTTGCAACTGCGCGGGCATCCGGAGCCACAAAGGGTGTGACAGCAGAAATCGCCTGAGACGGCAGTTTCGACGAATGGAAAATCGTGGTTACGATACCAATATCGCCCAGGCCCAGCTTGACGCCTTCCAGAACGCCTTTGGGCTTGACGATGGAACCGCCATAGCTTTCCTGCCATTCCATTTTGTAGTTTCCGGTTTCGGCCAGCTTCTTGTCAACCTCGGGAATGAAGAATTCGGTGAATTCCTTTACCCAAAGCGCGCGCGCTGGATAACCGTCGATGACGGTTACTTTGATCGTTTCAGCCGCCATGGCTGGAAACGCAGTCAGTGCGGCCAAAGCCACGCCAAGGCTCGCATTTTTCAGTGCATGTTTCATTGTATCTCCTCCCTAAAGTACTATTCGGCGAAGACCCTTTCTCAGGCCTTTCGCCAAGTCACGGTCATTTTTGTTCCCGCCTGTTCGTATAGTTTCGAGATCGGGCAAAATTTGTCGGTTTCTACCGCAACCCGATCAATGTCGGCCTGAGTGGCCGGGCCATTCACCGACACGTTAAGCCGGATGGCCGTAAAAGGCACGTTCACTTCTTCCATCAAAAGCACGCCGCGGCGGTCGAAGTCGACTTCCATCGCGAAATCCAAATGCCCGATGTCAACGCCGAGCTTTTCTGCACATTTGTTGCCAATAACGTTCGTGCACCCGATCAGGGCGGCATAGGCCATTTCGGTTGGGGACACGCCTTCGTCGGTGCCACCGCGCGCAGCGGGTTCGTCGATCACCGGCATGTGGTTGCCCATAGTGACTTCGGATCGGGAATGGCTGGTGCCTTTCCCGCTGTATTTCAGTGTTAGAGTTGTCTTTTGCTTAATCGCCATGTGGCCTCACAGTATTTCGCAAATATCGTCAAAGGCAAAACGGGGCAGTTTTTGGAACAGCGCCGTTTCATCTGCATAGCCAATGTTGCACAAAAAATTGGATTTCCATCCACTTTCGGCAAAAAATTCTTCGTCCACAATCGCGTTGCTGAAGCCCGACATCGCGCCAACATCCAGACCCATTGCTCGCGCTGCGATCATGAAATACCCGCCCTGAAGCGTTGAGTTCCGATAGGCCGCGTCGTGTGCGTATTCTGTATTGCCCGCAAACATTGGTTTTCGATCATCATGGGGAAACAGGAAATCGAGACGCTGCCAATAGTCCGGGTCCCACGCAATAATCGCCGTTACAGGTGCGCCCATCATCTTGGGCAGGTTGGCAGGCTTCACCGATTTGGCCAACCGGGCCTTTGCTTCTGCGCTGCGCACAAAGAGAAACCGCGCCGGGCAGGTGTTCATGCTGGTCGGACCAGCGATTGTAATGTCGAAAAGCGTGTGCAGAAGCTCATCCGAAACCGGCTTGTCCGTCCAGGCATAATGCGAACGTGCATCGCGCAGGATCAGGTCTATTGCGTCGTCGTCCAGACGTGACACGCGCTGACGCAACGCCCGCACGGCTGTTTGCGCGTCGCGTCGCAGTGTTTCCATACTGTCAGTCTCGTTGTTCATCATTTCTCCGGCGGGGCAGATGCTAATCTAATCCGAACGCGTTGGCAGGTGCTTGCCGTGAAAGGGAGGCGATCTCTCGTTTCCATGTGCTTACCAATCAGTTTTGACGATAAAACTGGCATCAGTCAAATAAAATCGATATAACTGAGTCGAATTGAAAGGGACAACGCCGATGCCTGCATGGAATGACTACAAGACCGAAGCAAAATCGCGTGGATCGCTCGCGTTTGAGCTTTATGCAGTCCATACCGTTCCCGCTGGAGACCCTGCATCAGTGAAGGCAAATCTTCCCGACCACCTTGCCTATCAGAAAGAACAGGAAAGCCTTGGCAATCTTTTTCTGGCGGGACCCATGTCGGATGAAACCGGCGATCAAATGGAAGGCATGGGTTTGATCATTTACCGCGCCGCTTCGTTTGAAGATGCCCACAAGATCGCTAAAAACGACCCCATGCATAAAAGCGGTGCACGTACTTTTACGCTGCGGCGCTGGTTGGTCAACGAAGGGGCGCTGACATTGTCCGTCAGCCTTTCGGCCCAACAGGCCCAACTGAAATAGAGGTGGGAATGGCCGAGCGCAGTTTCCTTGGAGACATGCTGACCACGATTTTCGAACGGCGTTGGACCTCGCCGAAGTCGGGCGATGACAGGTCGCTGGTCAATCTTTGCCATTCGCTCATGGCCGCTGAAGGCGAAATCTCGGGCTTGACGTTGGCGCAAACCATTCTGGATCGATACGCCGCCCTGTCCACAGACGAAAAAATGGTGTTCTTTCTGTTCCTGAACAACGCGCTTGAGGTGGATATGACCGCCTTGACCGACGCGATATCAGAATACAGGCTGAGCCAATCTTTGCGAGACTACGCAAAAATCAGCCGCCTGTCGGAATCGCCGCGTCAGGAACTGTTGCGCCGGTTGAACCAACCACCCGGAGCAACGCAGGCCTTGGTAAACATGCGGCGCGATTTGCTGGTTGCGCTTGCAGAAAGGCCTGAGCTGTCGCGCAGTGACCTTGATTTTCAACACCTTTTGCGAAGCTGGTTTAACCGAGGCTTCTTGGTGCTCCAGCAAATCAGTTGGGAATCCCCGGCCAGCATTCTTGAAAAAATCGTTGAATATGAAGCCGTTCATGCCATCGGCGACTGGGACGATTTGCGCCGCCGTTTGTACCCGAATGATCGACGTTGCTTTGCGTATTTCCATCCAAGTATGCCCGACGAGCCGCTTATTTTTGTTGAGGTCGCGCTGACCAAGTCAATCCCGACTTCGATCCAGCATGTCCTGTCTGACGAGCGTGAACATCGCGACGCGCGCGACACCAGGGTGGCCGTGTTCTATTCCATTTCCAACTGCCAGAAGGGACTTAAAGGTGTCTCGTTTGGCAACCTTTTGATCAAACAAGTTGTCTCAGAGCTTCAGCAGGAATTGCCGGAACTTGAAAAGTTTGTGACGCTGTCGCCTATTCCGAAGTTCAAAACCTGGCTGGCGGAAAACCCGAATTTTGGCGGCGTGGATGCCTTGTTGGACGACAGCGCGGACGAAACCAAGGTACAGGCCGCTGCGGCGCAATACCTCGTCACTGCCAAAAATCCAGACGGTACGCCATTTGATCCGGTCGCGCGCTTCCATCTTGGAAACGGCGCGCAAATCCTCGCCGTGCATGGGGCGGCGGATCTAAGCGAGAACGGTCTGCAACAATCGGGTGGTGCCATGGTTAATTACCAGTATGACCTGAACGTCATTGAACAAAACCACGAGAAATTCGTTCAAACCGGTGAGGTCTGCGTCACCCCCGGTTTTCAGTTTGCATCACCGCGCCCGCGCACCAGAAAAAAGACGGCATAAGGCGCGTCACCGCCCCTGCAAAACAGCCATCTCACATCAGTTTTGTTGCTTTTATGTGAGTTTTGGCAAAAATATCGTTTTTAATTGACTTGCCTACCCGATTTATGGACAACCACCAGAGCGAAGACATGGGAGAAATGACATGCGCGAGAAATACCAAGAAGACGGAAAATGGTGGGTAAGCCCTTATAATTTCGTCCCCGAAGTTCGCCAAGATCTCATGCTTCCGCCAAAAGTTCAAATCCATGACGCCACATTGCGCGATGGCGAACAGACGCCCGGCGTTGTCTTTTCCGTGGACGACAAAATCGCCATTGCCCAAAAGATGGACGAGATTGGTGTGGAACGGATCGAAGCTGGCATGCCTGCCGTCTCGCCTCAGGACGCCGAAGCGATCAAGGAGATCTCGAAGCTCGGGTTGAAATCCAAGATTTTCACATTCGCCCGTGCGATGAAGGCCGACATCGATATGGCGCTGGAATGCGGGGCTGATGGGGTCATCATCGAAGTCCCGATTGGTTATCCCAAGCTGGTGACTCAATTTGGCTGGACCTGGGACAAAGTCTTCGAGAAAAGCCGCGACGTCATCAATTACGCACGCGAGCAAGGGCTTTACGCAGTGTTCTTTCCGTATGACACAACGCGGGCGCGCGCTTCGGATCTTGAAAACCTGTGCAAGGCAATCATGAACGAAAGCCCGCCCGACAGCATCGGAATTGTCGACACCATGGGGTGCGCCACACCAGAAGCCATTAAATATATGGTGCGGTGGGTCAAGGACATGACCGGCCTGCCAATTGAAATCCACACCCACAATGATTTTGGCATGGGCGTCGCAACGGAATTGGCCGCAGTTACGGCCGGTGCTGAAGTTGTGCACAGCTGCGGCAATGGTCTGGGCGAACGTACCGGCAACGCCGCGTTGGAAGAATTGATGCTGGGTCTTGATCTGCTCTATGGGTACGAGACCGGCTATAAGTTCGAAAAGCTGCCCGAATTGGGTGAATTGCTGTCTCGTCTGTCGAACGTCCCGATTGCGCGCAACAAACCCATCTTGGGTTCAGGCAACTTTATCCGCGAGTCTGGAATTGGCATTCAATACGTCATGAATGATCCGCTTGTGATGTTCGGAACCCATCCAGCGTTGACCGGGCGCGCCGGTGAGGTTGTTTTGGGTAAAAAGAGCGGGAAAGCATCGGTCGTCTACAAGCTAGGTGAACTCGGCCTTGGCGAAGTCAGCGACGATCAGTCAACGCTGATTCTTGACCGGGTCAAGCAAAGAGGCATCGAAAAGCGCGATACGCTTTCGAACGAAGAATTCTCGGCGATTGTCGCCGAAGTTCGCGCCGCCGCTTAGCGAAAGAAGTGTCGGGGCACGTTTGGTTGTGTGCCTTGCGAAACACGACGCGTTGCTGGAAACACCAATAGTAAGCGCATTCTGTTTGCGGGTTGGATAACTCGATATCTCGCAAAAGTGATTTCTATGTGCCCCGCTGTGCGATGGCCAGACGTCGAATTGCGTGTACAACTAACCCAATCATGCGTGCTGTTACGGGCTTACTTTTCGCCGAACATCCAAGAATGTGGATTGAAAATCAAATGGTTGAAGATCAACAAAATCACATGCCGCGAAACCGTTCCCGTCGGTGGATTCTTGGCGCCGGTGCCATTGGTGTGGCCGGTGGGGGGGCGTTCGCGACAAAGTGGTTTAATATCTTCGCTGACGCCTCTGTCGAAGGTGCCCTCACGGTTGAAGAAGCCAGCAATCAAGCCAGTTCGGGCGATATATTTCTGATCGATATTCGTCGACCGGATGAATGGAAGAGAACGGGCGTCGGTGCCTCTGCGATCCCGATAGACATGCGGCGCAAGGATTTTGAAGACGTTCTTCAAACCATTTTACGCGAGCAAGGCGAACGGCCCGTCGCGCTAATTTGTGCCCGTGGGGTGCGTTCTGATCGGATGAGCCAGCGTCTAGCAAAGGCTGGATTCACCAACATCATTGATGTTCCTGAGGGAATGTTGGGATCAGGCGCTGGCCCCGGTTGGATCAGGCGTGAGTTGCCCATTAGAACACCGACACCGCAAGAGCTGGACGGACAAGTGGTCCCGGCCTAACGGATATTGCAGGCAATCGATGAAAACTGATCCGTTGAAAAACGTCGTCCTGATCGGCGGGGGCCATGCACATACATTGGTATTGAACGGCCTAAAAGCTCGGCCCTTATCGAATGCACAGGTCATTGTCATTAATCCAGGAAAAACCGCGCCCTATTCAGGAATGCTGCCGGGGTTTGTTGCCGGACATTATGAACGTGGCGAACTTGATATTGATCTTGGGCGGCTTTCCCAGAAAGTTGATGCGGTTTTGGTGGATGATCGAGCGATCTCGATCGATATAGAAAAGAAATTTGTGCGCCTAAGTAGCGGCAAAGAGATTTTTTATGATATCGCGTCTGTTGATGTGGGGATTACCTCGCATATGCCCAATCTTCCAGGCTTTTCCGACCATGGCATTCCTGCAAAACCATTGGAAAATTTTGCCAATCGATGGGATCAATATCGGTCTTCATATGGTGCGAAAAGTATCGTGATTATTGGCGGCGGTATCGCGGGTGCCGAGCTTGGGATGGCGATGTCTTTTGCCTTGCGGTCGGATGCGAACTCGGTTTCGGTCAAGATTTTTGATCGGGGTCAGGTGCTGTCTTCCAATAGCGCAACGGCCCGTCGCCACGTTTTGAAAGAGCTTGAAAGCAATGGTGTCGAGGTTATTGAACACACTGATGTTGTTGAGATTTCGGGCGATGGTGTCTCGTTGAGCGACGACCAATTTGTCGCGTCCGACTTTGTGGTCGGGGCTGCGGGTGCAACGCCGCACCCTTGGATAGGGGGAACTGGCCTGAAGCTGCACGAAGGGTTTATTGAGGTCGATCAGACTTTACAGTCCAGTGCGCCGGGCGTTTTTGCCGTCGGTGATTGCGCACACCTGAGTTTCGATCCTCGCCCGAAAGCTGGCGTCTATGCCGTGCGACAAGCACCGGTTTTATTGAATAACCTTCGACGCATGTTGAAGGATGAAGAATTACAAAAATACGCGCCGCAATCAGATTATCTCAAACTTGTGTCGCTTGGCGGGAAACGCGCATTCGGAGAGAAATTTGGGCGGGGTATGTCCGGCCACTTGGTTTGGCGTTTGAAAAACCATATAGAACGGTCATTTATGACCCAATTCTGAGTGCAAATTAATTGTTGTATATTCCGACCTCGTCAAATGCGACCGACACCGTCGGACAGCCCGTGGATATGACGCAAATTGACCGGGCCTGTTGGACACGTCTTGGGGTTGGATCGCCAAAACCCGCCCGCAATCGGTGCATAGGCCCGAAACAGATCGCCTGTGTAACAGGCAACATTCCAAACCATCGACCCGCCGCGTGAAAAACCGGATGCCAATGTTTGGGTCTCATCAATGGGCCAGCGGCGGCGGATGTCGTCCATGACGGCCCGGACATAGGCGGCTTCATCCCTGCCTTTTTCAGCACGACCTTTTCCCATTTGCCGCCAGTATCCCGTCTGCGCAAAAGGGGCGACAAAGATGGCTCCACGACTGGTTGCGCCACGCACCTTCCCACGGTTTCGAAACGTACCTTCGGGCGAGCCGTTCCAGCCGTGAAAATATACCACCAATGGGTGTGGCGTTTTCCCATTCCAACCTTCTGGCGTTGCTGCGAGGTAATATCCGCCTGGAACTTCGCATCGACTGTTTGCGCCACAGGCAAAAGCTGCCACGGGAAAGGTTAGGAGAATGAGAAGAAGGGATATTAAGCGCATAGGTCCAACGATCAGAGCGTTTCCCAATGGGCCTGTGCTTTCTTGATCATCGCATCGGGGCTTTTGTCGAAGAATGTACCGCCCATCGGCCTTGCAAACATGTACAGTTTTTTACCGTGTATGCGCCAAACTTCGGGATTGGCTGGAATGATTTTTTTCAACGACATCGCGCGTGTACAAAATCCACCAAACTGAGGTGCAAAGGCTTCGGGTCTGGCTGCAAAATTTGCGGCGTCTTCTGCCGTTGCGAATTGCCAAATGGCTCCGTTCCATTCCACCGAGTTAGGTTCTGCCCCGGGGCGTGCCTTGCCCGAACTAAAGTACGCGGTTGTGTCATAGCCCTTTATGGCAATGCCGCTTTTTGATTTGGCGATCCGGCCTGCGGCGAATGAAGGCAAGGCTGCAAAGCTGGCGACAAGCGATACGACAGACATCAATGCGTGCCGACGTGTGAAAGGCTGAGCCTGCGGTGCCATGCGATATCCTTTGCCTTGGGTTGTGGAAAGCTAACGGGCGAAGGCGTCCGTTACAATTATCGCGCACTCAACACTTTGTGTTTTCTAGCGCCTTCTAAAGATGCGAACGTAAACGTGATGGCAAGCCGATTGACCACGCGATCAAAGCTTGCAACGTCACGAAAATTCGTATCGGAGGCTCTCCATTGATCCGCATTTTTTCCCTTGCTGCCGTACTTTCCACATTCAGTCTGCCTATTGCTGCGCAAAATTGCGGGCCAAATGACATGTGTGAGATTGAAGGCGGTGAATATCATCTGCGTTTGCCCGAGGGTGACGGCCCGCATCCTGTGTTGATCTGGTTTCATGGCCATAGGGGCAACGGAGCTTCAATCCATCGCGGCGGCGGTCTGCAACGAGATTTTCTGGACAAAGGCTTTGCGCTTTTGGCCCCCAACGGTTTCCGCAACAGTGATGGGTCGCGGTCTTATCCCGCGAGAACGGGTTCGCCCCGTGACGATGTGGCCTTTGCTTTTGCGTCGCTCGAAGCGGCTGCAAAGCGCGCCAACCTGGATAAGGATCGTGTTTATGCAGGCGGGTTTTCTGCTGGTGGGTCGATGGCGTGGCTTTTGGCCTGCGAGGCCGGTGATAAACTGGCAGGTATGGTGAGCGTGGCGGGGGCATTGCGACGCCCGAATGCAACCGAGTGTTTGGGTCTTAAGGGCTTGCCTGTGATGCAGGTTCATGGGTTTGCCGACGGACAGGTGCCATTCGAAGGCCGCGGCATCCGCGACTGGCACCAAGGCAGCGTCTGGGACATTCTGGACCGCGCACGCGAGGCCAACGGGTGTCGATCCAATCCGGATGAGATTGAGATCGACGACACGTATCGAAGCCGTGTTTGGGATGCGTCCTGCACCGGCGCACCGGTGCGATTAGATGTACACAACGGCGGTCACGGCTTGCCACAGGGTTGGACGGCGCGCGCGTGGGCCTTCTTTGAAGAAACGGGCGAAGCTGGCTGAGACCCGCCGCCTAGTTCCTTCCGAAAAGTCCGCCCAAGCCTTCTTTCAGCTTGTCTTCAAGTTTGTCTTCAAGCTTTTCCTGAACCTTTTCTTCGACCTTGGCGCGCACTTTTTCCTCAACCTTCGCTTTTTCTTCCTCAAGACGTGCTTTGGCTTCTGCTTCCAGCTTTGCCTTTTCGGCGTCGAGTTTCTGCTTCGCCAAATGCTCCAGATCCGGGTAAATTCTTGGCCCCGACCAAGGGCCTTCGATACGCACAGGAATAGCGAACCCCCTGGTAACTTCGGTTTCAAAAACACGAGGTGTCAGAACGTATTTCAGGGATTGCCGCCCTAGATCGATGACACCTTCGCCGTGCGCTTCAAAGAGCGAGGCCAAAATCTCAAGATCGTCGTTGCGCAGCACACCATCTTGGATCGTGAAGGCCCCTTTTAAGGATTGAAAGATCGTGGTTGCAGTGTCGCCGATGGCTTCGCTGCCGCTGAACAAAGAGGCCAAATCGAACCCGGTGATATCACCAGACCCAATGTCCAGATATCCTTCGCCCGACAGGCTGCGCATGATCTGATCAAGGTTCTGCCCGGACCCAAGGAACGACAATTCGGTGTTGCCTGCACCGCGCATCCGGTCAAAGCCAGCAAGATCGGTCAAAAGCGCCTGAATCGCGACCGTGCGCCCGTCCATTGCGCCCGCGACACTTAGACCATTGCGATTGTTCACGACAAACCGACCGTTCAATGCACCGCCAAATGCTTGGGCGCGTTGAATTTCTGCAACCGCACGCGCGTTGTCGACGGTGATGGCAAGTGCGACGTCGCGCATTTCAGTTGTACCCAAATCGACCTGAGCTGCGTCGATGCGAATGTCAGCATTGAAAAGCCCGACAGCGCTGGCGTCGATGGGGTCTTTTGACCACCCGGCGCCTGCTGCGGGCTCGGTGGCGCTTCCTTCTTCGGCTGACAGAAAGGCTAGCGATAAGGCGTTGGCGGTCAGTGTTGCGTTGATCAGTGGTGTTCCGGCAAGGTTCACTGAAACAGGTCCGCTTAGGCGGTTGCTTCCAAACCGGTAACTTCCGCCATCCAAATCAACTTGATCGGGTCGCACCGACAAGTTTCCGGCGGCTTCGATTGGCAAGATCTCGGGCGGAAGCTCTGTTGCGGCCCCGCCTGAAAGTGCCATCAACGCACCGGGGGCTGGTAGATTTGCGGCGAAAGTTCCTTCAAGTTGTCCGTCTGACGAAGCCGTTCCAGAATAAGAGATGGTGTTTTGACCCGCCTGAGCGTCGAATGTCAGCCCGGTGGCCAAACCGCCGAGCAAATCAGCCAGCGATGCGATTTCCAAATCCACGGAAACTGGTTGTTTGTCGATCGTGAAAGTCGTTTCAAGCGTCAAGGGTGCATCGGGGCTTGGCATCATGGCCAATACGTTCAATGCCTCGATTTTTACATCGGTGCCGGTTGTGGCGTCTTTGAAATTCAGCGTTCCGCCTTCAATCGAAAGTGTGTTCAACACGATCTCCGGTAGTTCGGAGTCGCCAGTTTCGGCGGTTGGCTCGGTGTCGCCGTCGTCCCAATTCACTTGGCCGTCAGCGTCTTTCACCAGATTTACAACCGGGTCGATCAGTTTGATTTCCTGCACATCGACATTGCCAGAAAATAACGGCCACAGACCAACAGAGATCGACAAGGCCTCGCCCGAGATCACGGGCGCATCGCCTAAGGTTCCGGCAACTTCGAACCCGCCGGTGCGGACCCCAAGATTGGGATAGATTTGCGGGCGTAGCGAGCCACTTAAAGACACGTCCCGTCCCGTCAGCGTGGTGATCTGATCGCCTGCAATTTTTGCCAGACGTTCGCCTGAAATCAGGAACAAACCTCCGACCAAAACAACAACCAGTATAACAAGTACCGCTATCAGGCGGAACAGAAACTTAAACACGGGAAAATTCCTTTCGAGAGCACATGCGACCCTCTTTCAGAGTTCCACGCTTTGCGAGCCCGGCACAAGGCCCCTTTGATCAACTTTTGTCCGTTGCCGTCGGGATTGTTCTTCTAGGCTCTTTGATGTTTGGTCCACACGAAGTGCGAATTGATCTTACAAGGAACCCGAAATGCGCGATCAAGCCAGAGTTGTAGTGATCGGAGGCGGGATCGCCGGTTGCTCGACGCTGTACCATCTGACCCAAGAAGGCTGGAACGATGTCATGCTGATCGAGCGTGACGAACTGACGTCGGGGACCACATGGCATTCGGCGGCGCAGGTCACGAACTTTGGTATGAACCAGACGATGGTTGGGCTGAAAAGCCACTCGATTGCGCTTTATCAAGACCTGCGAGACGATCCGGACTATCCCGTCGGGTATAACTATGGCGATGGTGGCATCCGGTTGGCCAACACCGAAGCGCAGATGGACGGTTATCGGCATTTCGCTTCGATGGCTGCGGGGATGGGCGTTGAATTCGAAGTGATCGATGCCAAAGAATGTGCGCGCCGCCATCCACTGATTTCGAGGGATAATTTTCTTGGCGGTCTTTGGGATCCAACGGATGGGCATATTGATCCGGCTCAACTGTGCCAAGCGCTGGCGCGTCGCGCGCGTTTGGCTGGAGCCGAAGTGAACCGGCACACGCCCGTTACCGGGTTGACCCAACATCTCGATAACAGCTGGACCGTGCACACCGAAAAGGGTGACGTACGGGCCGAGATCGTGGTGAACGCGGGCGGTTATCGCTGTAACGAAATTGGTGCGATGATGGGCATCAGCCATCCCGTCGCTTCGATGGAACACCAGTATTTTCTGACTGAAGATATCCCCGCCATCGTCGAAGCGGGGCACCGTATCCCGCTTTTGCGTTGCCCAATCAGCGACTACTACAGCCGTCAGGAAAAGGGTGGCCTGTTGCTTGGATTCTATGAACAGGACTGTCGCACATGGGGGCTGGATGGCATTGATCCGCATTTCACCAACGCGCTTTGCCCTGACGATCTGGACCGTGTGTCCGACGTATTGGAAGGCGCATTTGAACGTATGCCTGCGTTGATGGAGACTGGCATTCGTGAAGTGGTGAACGGCCCGATCACCTATACCATCGATGGCGCACCCTTGGTCGGACCGATCCCCGGAAAAAGAAATGCGTTCTGTATCATAGGCTTGCGCGCTGGATTGGGTGAAGGTGGTGGCCATGGTTGGCTTTTGGCGCAACAAATTGTTCACGGCGAAGCGCAATACGACACATGGGTGATCGACCCGCGCCGGTTCACCGACCACGCCACGGTTGAACTGACCGCGCTAAAGGCGGTCGAGGATTATCAGAACGAATTCCGGTTTCATTTCCCACACGAACACCGGCCCGCCGGACGCCCGATGAAGACGACGCCGTTGACGGCAGTGCTCGCTGCCGAAGGGGCAGAATTTGGAACGGTCAACGGTTGGGAACGTATTGAATATATAAAGCCAACGCCCGACTTCAAAGAAACCTATGGCTATCACTTCAACGAGGTCGATGAACTGGTCGCCGCCGAAGTTCGGAACATCGAAACCGGTGTGGGCCTGACAGAAGTCTCCGGCTTCAATCGTTTCGAGTTAACGGGCGCGGACATTCACAGCTTTCTCGACCGGATGATCTGTGGAACCGTGACCAAAAAACCGGGGCGTGTCGGGCTTGGGTATCTGTTAAACGACTACGGAATGCTGAAAAGCGAAGCAACGATTGCGAATATTCCAGCCTCTGATCGCGGGCCAGATCGAGTGTGGTACGGCTCGGCGGCTGCTTCGGAATTTCATGACATGGATTGGTTGCGAATGCATTTGCGCGATGATGAAGACGTCACGATCCGTTCGCTGACCAACGCGCAAACCATCCTTGTTCTTGCGGGTCCAAAGTCACGCGATGTCTTATCCAAAGCCGCACGCGGCGATTGGTCGGCCGCGGCGTTCCCATGGTTGTCTGTGCGCGAAGCCAATGTCGGGATCGCGCCTGCCACCGTCATGGGTATCAGTTTTTCCGGCGAGTTGGCCTATGAAATTCACGTGCCAAACGAAAGTCTGCACGCAGCTTATGTGGCGTTGCGAAAGGCGGGCGAGGATTTCGGGCTTCAGTTATTCGGATCGCGCGCAGTCGAAAGTATGCGGTTGGAAAAAGGATTTTTGCATTGGAAAGCAGATATTCTGACGGAGTTCGACCCTTTTGAAACGGGTTTGGATCGGTTTGTGACGTTAGGAAAAGGCGACTTTGTTGGCAAAGCTGCATTGCTGAAACGCATCGACGCGGGGCAAACACGTCGTCTTGTGTCGTTTGTCGTGGATGCAACCCAAGGGCCAGCACAACCCGGCGCTTCGGTGCGCGACAAATCCAGAATCGTTGGCACCGTAACGTCTGGGAGTATGGGGCATCGAACGGGCCAAAACCTTGCCTATGCCTTTGTGGACCCCGAATTTTCCGCACCAGAAACAGCGCTTACCATCGACGTGTTAGGTGAGGCCGTTGCGGCCCGTACAATCGCAGCCGGCCCTTACGACCCGTCTCATACACGGATGCGGTCTTAAAGCGACTTTGATTGGTTATTGGCGTTATCGATTGATTGAGAACCCTGAGCGCTCGATGGCGCAACGCCAGTCCAATCGCCGCACCGCAGTTCCTATTGCGCTTCTTGGAAAATCTCATAGGAAGCTCGCAGTTGATACGGAGCCTGCCCCATGCCTGACACCCGGAAACGAGAACTTGGCGTCTGCTATTATCCTGAACACTGGCCAGAAGACGGTTGGATCGATGATGCGCGCCGCATGGCCGAAGCCGGTTTGTCATGGGTCCGCATCGGGGAATTCGCGTGGTCCCGACTGGAACCGCAACCGGGTCAATTGGATTTTGCATGGCTGGACCGGGCGATTGAAACCTTGGGCCAAGCGGGTCTGAAAGTCATACTTGGCACGCCGACGGCGACACCGCCACGATGGATGCTGACAAAACACCCGGACATGTTGGCAGTTGATGAAAATGGCCATCCGCGCGGTTTCGGATCACGCCGACACTATTGCTTTTCTCACGATGGATATCTGGAAGACTGTCGCTGCATTGTTACGCTTTTGGCTGAACGCTATGGGTCTAATCCCCATGTCGTTGCGTGGCAGACTGACAATGAATACGGCTGCCACGACACGGCCATCAGCTATTCAGATGCGGCGCGCAGGGGTTTCCAAGATTGGTGCGCGCAGACCTATCAATCCCCGGACGCATTAAACCGCGCTTGGGGTAATGTGTTCTGGTCGATGGAATACACGGATTTTTCCGAGATCGAATTGCCAAACCTCACAGTCACGCAACCAAACCCGTCTCACGTGCTTGCCTTCCGGCGCTATAGCTCTGATCAGGTCGTGCGTTTCAACCGGGCCCAAGCCGAAATTCTGCGTCGCCATAGCCAAGCGCCCCTGATCCACAATTACATGTGCCGCGTCCTGTCCTTTGATCACTTCGACGTAGCGGCAGATTTGGACATCGCATCATGGGACAGTTACCCGCTTGGGTATCTACTGGATCGGCTCGATGCTTCGGAGGATGATCAAGAACGATATCTCCGCCAAGGTCATCCCGATGCACAGGCGTTCCACCACGATCTTTATCGTTCTGTCGGACAGGGGCGTTTATGGGTCATGGAACAGCAACCCGGGCCGGTAAACTGGGCGGGTTGGAATCTGGCACCTTTGGACGGCATGCCCCGACTTTGGGCGTGGGAGGCCTTTGCCCACGGTGCCGAAGCTGTTTGTTACTTCCGTTGGCGGCAGGCTCCGTTCGCACAGGAACAGATGCACGCCGGTCTTCTACGCCCCGATGGAAAAGACGCACCAGCCATTGGTGAAGCAGCTGAAGTTGCACGAGAACTGGTAGAAATGCCCGATGCCGGAACAGCCAAAGCGCAGGTGGCTTTGGTCTTTGACTACCCCTCAAGCTGGGCATGGGACGCTTTGCCGCAAGGCGCTGATTTTACGTACTTTGGCTTGGTTTTTGACACGTACAAGGCGCTGCGCCGCGCAGGTCTTTCCGTTGACATTCTGCCTTCTGACGTGGGCACGCTTGAGGGATACAAGTTGGTGTTCGTACCGGGGCTTCTGGCCTTGTCGAACCCACTGGAAAAAGCGCTCAAAACCTTCAGCGGTACAGCCGTTCTGGGACCACGGACCAATAGCAAAACCGAAGACTTCACCATCCCGACGCCAATGCCGCCCAATTTGCCAAGCCTTGATTGCACTGTTGCTCGCGTGGAAAGCTTGCCACCATTCTCGACGGTTCCTTTGGAAAATGGCGGTGAATTCATCCGCTGGTTTGAGGATTTGGAAGGCAGTGCAGATGTCAGCAAGAAGACCGACGATGGGCGTCCCGCGATGATGTCGTCGGGCAAGATGCACTATCTTGCAGGGTGGCCAGATGAAAAAGCCTTTGACGCCTTGGTGACCGACTTTTGCAAATCCGAAGGGATTGCAACGCTGGTCTTGCCCGAAGGCTTGCGCGTCCGCGACACCGACACCCATCGGTTTATGTTCAACTATGCGCCCGAACCCGTCACGTTTGATGGCGTCACGCTTGAACCCGCAGCGGTGCACTGGCAACCGATCTGACGCCCATTGCCTCTTGTCTCGGTGCCTGCCATTCAGGTGATCTGACTATACGGAGTATCCCATGAAAGACGAAAAAACCCGCCGGTTTCGCGATGCAAATCAAGACATTGCTACGGCGAGAGACATCCCGGATACCCCGCAAACCCGTGCACCGGCATACCGGTTGGCCTTCGCAGACCCCGATTTTCTATGCCGCGAAGAATTGCGCCCTGTGCGGTTGCAACTGGAACTCCTGAAACCTGAAATGCTGATGACGGAATACGGCATCAAGTCTACCGTTGTTCTATTTGGTGGTGCCCGCATCCCAAGCCCCGACAAGAAAGATACCGCGCGCACAGAAACACTTGCTGATCTTAGTCGGTTTTACGACGAGGCCCGCACATTTTCGCGGCTGATCACCGAACGTTCGATGGCCGCGTCTGATGGGGGCATGGAAAATGTCATTGTTACAGGCGGTGGCCCCGGCGTCATGGAAGCAGGTAATCGTGGTGCCGAAGACGCAGGCGGCGTTTCCATAGGCCTCAACATTGTCTTACCCCATGAACAGGCCCCGAACGAATATGTCACTCCGGATTTGGCTTTCAACTTTCATTATTTCGCAATTCGCAAAATGCATTTCCTGATGCGGGCGGCTGCAATTGCAGTTTTTCCGGGGGGGTTCGGCACGCTTGACGAAATGTTCGAAACGCTCACATTAATCCAGACGGGCCGTATGCAACCGGTGCCTTTTCTTTTGTTCGGAAGCGATTTTTGGAAGAAGATTATTAATTGGGATGCACTTTCCGACGCGGGAACAATTTCCGAAAGTGATCTTGAACTGTTCCGCTTTGTTGATTCCGCCGAAGAGGCGCTGAACGCCATGGAGAACTGGTCTGTGGAAGATCGGCGCGACGCCTTGCCAGGGCGTTAGTCTGCCACAAGCTGCTGAGTTATGGCTTACCCCAAGAATAAGCCATTCAGCTCAACTGGATATCCCGGCTTCGGAGGCGATTTCAGCCCGACTTTTCCGTGCCCGTTCAGTTGCAGATTTTAGCTGTCCACAAGCCGCCATAATGTCTTCACCGCGCGGCGTTCGGATGGGGCTGGCGTATCCTGCTTTATAAACGATTTCCGAAAAGGCTTTGATCCGTTTTTGGTCCGAACGCTCATAGGGTGCGCCGGGCCATTCGTTGAACGGAATTAGATTGATCTTGGCTGGAATTCCGCGAATTAAATCGACCAGACGTCGCGCATCCGTATCGCTGTCATTCACGCCCTTTAGCATCACGTATTCAAACGTAATTCGTTCTGAATTAGAAACTTTCGGGTATTCGCGAAGCGCATCCAGTAATGTTTCGATGTTCCATTTCTTGTTGATAGGAACCAGACGATCACGGATTTCATCCGTGGTTGCATGGAAACTTACGGCCAACATACAGCCGATTTCCTCGGCGGTTCGCGCGATCTCGGGTACGACACCGCTGGTCGATAACGTGATCCGGCGTCGGCTGAGCGCCATGCCTTCGCCGTCCATCGCAATCTTCATCGCATCGCGCACGGCTTCAAAATTGTACAAGGGTTCGCCCATGCCCATCAGGACGATGTTCGATAAAAGACGCGGGCCCATGGCACCGGTGCTTAAGCCCGGTTCGGGCCATTCGTTCAGATCATCACGAGCCAGCATGATCTGACCCACGATTTCACCCGGCGTCAGGTTGCGTACCAACTTTTGGGTGCCGGTATGGCAAAACGAACAGGTCAGCGTGCAACCAACCTGAGACGAAATGCACAGCGTGCCGCGATCCTCTTCGGGGATGTAAACGGTTTCAACCTCGTGGCCACCAGCGATCCGCACAAGGTATTTTCTTGTGCCATCGTTGCTGATCTGGCGGCTTACCACTTCGGGCACTGTAATCACGAAGCGTTCGGTCAGCATCGCTCGATAGTCTTTCGACAGATTGGTCATATCTGCAAAGTCACGTACGCCCCAATGATACAGCCATTGCCACATCTGATTGGTGCGCATTTTGGATTGTTTTTCGGGGGTGCCCGCTTCGATCAGCGCGGCGCGTAAACCTTCACGGGTCAGGCCAACAAGATTCGTGCGACCATCGCCCGGAACATCCTTCCGAGGGATCGTGTGAACATCCTGAGTGATCGGCGCGTTGGCAGTCATAGCACTTTCCAAAGATCAAGGCGTGCATATAGGCGATCCCACGGGATTTGCCAACGTCCGCGATTGGAAGTGATATCAGGGTGCGCAGCGCTTTTCGGCCTCTTCGATCATCGCGGTCGCACCCAAAAGCGAAAAGGAGTCTTTCGTCTGAGTGCCACGGGCAGAACGTGCTGTGATTACAGCGTCTGCACCACGTTTTATCGCGGTCACGATTTTCTGATCCTCGGCTGGTGAGGCAGGCCATGCGTATTCGCCATCGGTGAACAGCTCAAAAGTACTGCCGCCGACTTCCAATGTCGCCGATGACCCTTCTGCAAAGGGGTATCCGCCGGTAAAGCTGACTTCGCCAGCGATACTTTGGCCGGGCCGGTATGTCACAAACATCAAAATATCACCACGGCGCACGGCGACTTCACTGCCGTTGCGGGTGTTCACAGTTTCCTTCGGGGCCGTCACGGCCCAGCATTCCTTTGGATCGGCCCCTTCGAAGACCACCCAGTCCGTTTCCGCTGCTACTTGATTGCTTTCACTT
Source organism: uncultured Paracoccaceae bacterium (assembly GCA_938005545.1). GTDB lineage: Bacteria > Pseudomonadota > Alphaproteobacteria > Rhodobacterales > Rhodobacteraceae > CALKXV01. The sequence goes on along the minus strand of CALKXV010000067.1, from coordinate 13,355 downwards.
TGGGCAAACGCCGCGCCGGTCACGCTGACCGCCAACATCGCCGCTGCCGAAATAATCCGTCCTGTCGTCATTTTGCGCCCTTGCCTATCGTTGGGTCGCCGGTTCTTTGCCCAGCGTTGCCCGAGGAATGCCCTGTCCATTGACATTGTGATACCGTATCTGGGGCAGCGGATGGAAGCCCCTGTGGCAGTTTTTTGCCATGCCCTGATGGAGGTGCGTGTGAACCAACCTGAAGCTATGCCCGAACCGATGCCCGAACCCATGGTCGACATCCTTCGGGGAGCGTTTGTCGAATCCCAGCATTTGGGCCATGCGGTCATCGCCAATGCCCAAGGCGAGGTGATCGAAAGCTGGGGGGAAGCGTCCAAAATTATCCTACCCCGATCCTCAGCCAAGATGTTGCAAGCGTTACCTCTTTTGGAAAGTGGGGCGGGTGCGCGCCTTACCAGCGAGCAGCTTGCTTTGGCCTGTGCATCGCACAGTGGCGAAGCGCGTCATGTGTCGCGCGTGGCGGATTGGCTCGCGGATATTGGCCTTGATGAAGGCGCACTTTGTTGTGGAACGCAGCCCTCCCGCGACAAGGCGTTGCGGCATGACATGATCCGTTTGAGCCAGCCGCCAACCCGGTTAATGAACAATTGTTCAGGTAAACACACAGGGTTTTTGACGCTTGCACAGCATTTGAAGGCAGATCTCAACTACGTTGATCCCGAAAACCCAGTTCAACGCCACGTCAAAGCCGCGTTTGAAGAAACCTGTGACGAAACCAGCCCGGGTTTTGGCATTGATGGTTGTTCGGCCCCGAATTTTGCGATCAGTCTTCAAGGCTTGGCTCGAGGGATGGCGCAGTTTGCAGTAGCCGGGCGGGGCAGTGGGCCCCGCGATACGGCTATGGCAATACTGCGGGACGCCATGATCGCCCACCCCAAGCTTGTTTCGGGCGAAGGCCGCGCTTGCGCTGCCCTGATGGAGGCCGCAGGTGGGAAAGCGGCAGTAAAAACCGGCGCTGAAGGTGTTTTCGTTGCCATTTTGCCAGAACAAGGCCTTGGCGTTGCGCTTAAGATCGCAGATGGTGCGACACGGGCTTCCGAGATTGCCATAGCCGCCCTTTTGGCGCGGCTTGGAGTGATCGACGCCGCTCACCCAATGCTAAACCGGCCTATCAAGAACTGGGACGGATTGGTCACCGGGATGGAACGTGCGGTTCCGTCGTTGGCGCGCATCAATCTGCTGTAATCATGCCTGACGATACCGACGACGATACGCTGCGATCCGTTCTAGAAAACACCAAGACGATCGCTATGGTCGGGGCTTCGCTTAATCCGGTCCGTCCTTCGCTGTTTGTTGCGACTTACATGAACAGCCGAAAATATCGCGTGATCCCCATCAATCCAGGTCATGCGGGCAAAACGCTTTTTGGCGAAACCGTTGTCGCCAGCCTTTCTGACATTCCGAGAGATACCAAAATCGATATGGTCGACATTTTTCGCAAGTCTGATGCGGTTCCTGGTGTCGTTGACGAGGCTTTGACCCACCTTTTGCCCGAATTGAAATACATCTGGATGCAATTCAACGTCTGTCACGCAGAAGCCGCCGCAAAAGCGCGTGCCGCTGGTCTGATCGTTGTTGAAGATCGCTGCCCAAAGGTCGAACACATGCGTCTTCTGGGCGGGACGAACCTTGCTGGGCTTGGCGGCGGTCGGATTTCTTCGAAATTGCGACCGCTGCGCTAGTTGCCCTTGGCGCGCGTGCACGGTATGCCCGCGCCAACCAAACCCGAGGGGAACACGACCATGTCCAACGCTCAACTTGAAGCCGCCATCGAAGCCGCTTGGGACGCCCGTGACACCATCACACCGGCCACAACCGGTGAAACCCGCGAGGCCATCGAAGAAACGTTGAACGCGTTGGATGGTGGAACGTTGCGCGTGGCCGAACGTCAGGATGATGCGTCGTGGCGCGTGAACCAATGGGCCAAAAAGGCCGTCCTTTTGGGTTTCCGGCTGAAAGACATGGAACTGCAAACGGGTTCTGCGCAGGGCGGCGCTTGGTGGGACAAAGTTGACAGCAAGTGGAAAGATTGGGGCGACAACCAGTGGAAAACCGCAGGGTTCCGCGCCGTGCCCAACTGCGTTGTCCGCAAATCTGCCTATATCGCGCCCGGCGTCGTTCTGATGCCATCTTTCGTAAACCTTGGCGCTTATGTCGATACGGGCACAATGGTTGATACATGGGCAACCGTTGGGTCTTGCGCGCAGATCGGCAAAAACGTGCACCTGTCGGGTGGTGTGGGCATCGGCGGGGTTCTTGAGCCCATGCAGGCTGGCCCAACGATCATCGAAGACAACTGCTTTATCGGGGCGCGATCAGAGGTTGTTGAAGGCTGCATTGTCCGTGAGGGTTCGGTTCTTGGCATGGGGGTCTTTATCGGACAATCCACCAAGATCGTGGATCGCGACACCGGCGAGGTGATGTACGGCGAAGTGCCGCCCTATTCCGTAGTCGTTGCCGGTTCGATGCCATCAAAGAACAACGTGAACCTTTACTGCGCTGTCATCGTGAAGCGGGTTGACGAGAAAACACGTTCGAAAACAGGCATCAACGAGCTTTTGCGCGACTGATCTGACAAACAGCTTTAACCTTTTTTCCCGCAATCGCCTGCCGATTGCCGCTGTTTTGCCACTTAGAATCGGCATGATCGCTAAATGTTTACAAGTTCTGCGGACGTTTTCCGCACCCGTCAGGCTGTTCGTGACCTGATCGATGTTGTGCGCGTTCATCGCGATGCGATGGCCCGCCTTGGCGAGTCCAAGGCCGATGGGCATACGCTTGCTCAAATCGTTGATGCAAATGGGCGCATGACCCAAGACCACGAACAAGTGTATCACCAAATCCTGTTGGCTGCCGCCCTTCCAGACGATGACTTCCCAGGCTTTGTCACCGCAACGTCGTTGCTTTTGGCAAATCGATTGCAAGATTCCTATGGCACCGATGATCTCTTTTGGAATTGGGATGCGTTTCGCGATCATTACCGGCTGGCCGACCCGCCGGTGCGTGCGGCACTGATGAACGGATTTCGCACGATGTCCGAAACCGGGCGCGTTAATTTGTTCAATGTACCTGACGCCGAAGAATGTCTGTCACGCGCGACCATAGATGTGGTTGATTTGCTGAACCACAGCGACGAATTCGAACTGTCGCGCAGCATTCAAGGTGATATCTCGCCAGATGATGCAGGACGCCTTTGGCAAGTGGCCTCGCAAAAAGATCTGTCGTGGCAGGCATTGATGGGGTTTCGCTATTTATACGAGCGTCCCGTTTCCATCGCTCCCCGCGAACCCGAACAGGCGGAACTGATTCCCTGGTCTTAAAAGTGCGCTGATGGACAATCCGGTCGCAACGCCCTAACCCGTCGCCATGGCAAAGAAAGCAACATCTCCGCAGGTTTACACGCTTCTTGTCGAAGTAGGTCGGGGCCCGGATGACGGCTTGCCGAAAAACGCAACCGGCGCGGCGCTCCTTTGCTATTCTTCGGGGCGCGACGAAGCCGAAGCGGTTCGCGAAACCGTGGCTGTGTTGAAATCCGCCGATTTGAAACCGCTGGACGTCACAAGTTATGGCACAATTGCCGAGCGCGACGCCGAAGGCCACGACATCGGCGACGAAGACCGCGCCTTAATGGATCGCGCATTGGCCGAAAACGCGGTTATCGTTGCGGAAACAACAGTATTGAAGGGTGACGCATGACAGCCGTATTTCTCGATCTTGATGGCACGCTTATGGAATCGCACGTTGGCATTTTGTCGTCACTGACCCATGCGTTTAAAAGTGTTGGTCGCGATGATCTTGCTACCACTGATCTGATGTGGATGATTGGCCCACCGTTTCAGGACAGTTTTGCAAAGCTCGAATTTTCCGACAATGAAACCGAGGCCGCGCTTGAGGCTTACCGCGTCCACTACCAGGGCGGTGGCATGTATAACGCCCGGGTTTACGACGGCGTGATCGAGGCTTTGGACCAGATGCGCAGCGACGGTGCACGGCTGTACCTCATGACGGCAAAGCCTCACGTATATGCCAAAGTCATCACCGCACATTTCGGCATTGCCGAGCGGATGGAGCAAGAATTCGGACCCGAACTGGACGGCACGCGCAATTGGAAGGGCGATCTTCTGGCCTATGCACTTGATCTGACGGGTGAAGACGCCGCCCTTTCGGTTATGGTTGGCGACCGGCATCACGATATCGCCGCTGCCGCGCAGGTCGGGATGCCAAGTCTTGCAGCCGCATGGGGTTATGGTGACGCATCTGAGTGGGATGGCGCGCGGGCGCATCTTGCAAGCGCACATGATCTGCCCGAAGCTGTCAAAGCCCTGAACCTTGGGGCTGGGCAGAAACCAATTGAAAACACCTGATTTAGTGGGTGGTGATTGAAGATGAGCCGCACTCGCGATAGCCAAGACCAATGAACATTGATCCCATAGACCTCACCCGCGAGCTGATCCGCTGCGCCTCGGTTACCCCCGAAGAAGGCGGTGCCATCCAGCTGCTTGATCGGGTTCTTAGCGACGCAGGCTTTACGTGCCATCGTGTTGATCGGGGCGGCATTGCCAATCTGGTGGCCCGTTGGGGTGACAAAGGGGCCGCTAAGACCTTCGGGTTCAACGGGCACACCGATGTTGTGCCGACGGGTGATCCGGACGCGTGGTCTGTCGATCCCTTCGGTGGCGAAATCCGAGACGGATGGCTTTATGGTCGCGGTGCCACGGACATGAAATCAGGTGTTGCCGCTTTCGTTGCTGCCGCCATCAATTTGGTGGAAACTGCACCTCCAGATGGTGCGATACTGGTCACCATTACGGGTGATGAAGAAGGCGACGCCCAGGATGGCACCCGCGCTATCCTTGATTGGATGCAAGAGGAAGGCGAAGCGATGTCGGTGTGTCTGGTTGGTGAACCGACTTGTCCTGACACTTTGGGCGACATGATGAAAATCGGGCGCCGTGGATCAATGACCGCTTACTTCGCCGCGACCGGCGTGCAGGGCCATTCGGCCTATCCACACCGCGCCAAAAATCCGGTGTCCGCAATGGCCCGGCTGATGGGCCGGCTTGCCAGGCATCAGTTGGACAGCGGCACCGATCATTTTGATGCGTCAACTTTGGCCGTTACGACCATCGACACCGGCAACCCGGCCAACAACGTGATCCCTGCGTTGTGCAAGGCCACTGTCAACATCCGGTTCAACGACGCCCATACCTCAGATCGCATCACCACGTGGTTGTCGGACGAAGCCATGCGCATCACGGAAGAAACCGGTGTTGACGTTACCTTCACAACAAAAGTGTCGGGCGAAAGCTTCATCACGCCGCCGGGTGCGCTTTCTGATCTTGTAGCGGCTGCGGTCAAAGCTGAAACCGGCATCGATCCCGAACTCTCGACGTCTGGCGGCACCTCGGACGCACGTTTCGTAAAAGCGCATTGCCCTGTGGTGGAATTCGGCCTTGTTGGCCGGACTATGCACCAGATCGACGAACGGGTCGAAACAGCGCAAATCCCAGCACTTTCGTCGATCTATCACCGGATCCTCGAAAGCTATTTCGCATGATCCGACGCGCTAGACCCGATGACATGACGGCCGTTCTGGACATTCGGGCGGAGGTTTTCATCGAAGAACAAGGCGTTTCTGAAGCCGAAGAACGCGATGGTCGTGACGAAGATGCGCTCCACCTGATCGCCTTTGCAGACAATCGCCCGGTCGGCACTGCGCGTCTTCTGATTGCAGGTGATACGGGTAAAATCGGTCGTGTTGCCGTGCTGAAAAGCCACCGCGGTACAGGGCTCGGCCAGAATCTGATTCGCAACGCTTTGAACGAAATGCGGGAATTAGACCTGAAGACCGCCAAACTCGGCGCGCAAACTCATGCCATCGGGTTTTACGAAGCCTTGGGATTTAGGGCGACCGGCCCCGAATATATGGACGCCGGCATCCCGCATCGCGACATGGTTCAGGCCCTTTGAGACAGCGTACGTTGATCGTGATGGTCAAGGAACCCTGCGCTGGTCGGGTAAAATCCCGGTTGGGTCGCGATATCGGCATGACCCAAGCCGCCTGGTGGTATCGTCACCAAACCAGACGCCTTCTGCGCAATCTTCGGGACCCTCGTTGGAGGGTTCTTCTTTGTGTGACGCCAGATAGCACACATCGGATAAGCCGAACTTGGCCCGCTGATCTTCCGAGAATACCGCAAGGACAAGGTGACATTGGTCGGCGCATGACCCGCGCATTGGCGGCAACGTCGGGCCCGACTGTGCTTATCGGATCGGATATACCGGGCATCAGACGCGCGCATATTGCGACAGCTTTCTCAAAGCTTGGCGCACACGAAACGGTCATTGGCCCTGCGGAGGATGGTGGCTTTTGGCTCATCGGGCTTGCTCATCCGAAAGCACAGCCAAGCTCGCTTTTCAAAAACACCCGATGGTCGCATTCTGAAACTTTGAATGACGCGATGCCGAGCCTTCGCAAACCTGTGGCAAAAATTGAAACTTTAAAAGATGTCGACACCGTCGCCGATCTTTAAACCGCACGCGCATTGACCCATTTTGATGTGCTTGCGTGGTGCAATCCAGTTGTCACGTGACCTTGGGCATTCCCCGTGATAACCGCCAAAACATGGCTCGCATCCCCTCAAAAGAAGAGATCCTGTCTTGGATTTCCGACAATCCCACCAAAGCGTCGAAACGCGACATCGCGAAGGCCTTTGGGATCAAGGGGTCGGCCAAAATAGACCTCAAACACATCTTGAAAGAGCTCGAGGCCGAAGGCCATCTGCAAAAGCGCCGAAAAACTTATCGCGACCCTGACACCTTGCCACCGGTGTCCGTTCTGGAAATCAGCGACGTCAATTCAGACGGCGATCTTTATGCGCGTCCAATGGAATGGCAGGGAGACGGTGTTGAACCCGTCGTGCTATTTATTGCAAAAGCCAGCGATCCCGCCTTGGGATCTGGTGATCGCATTTTGGCGCGGCTTCAAAAAGTGGATGGCGAAACCCACGGCTATGAAGCGCGCCTGATCCGACGCATTGGAACCAATCCGAAAAAGCTTTTGGGCGTTTTTAAGAAATCCGCAGAAGGTGGGCGCATTCAACCTATCGACAAGGGTGCGCACCGGGAATGGAGCGTTCCGCCGGGTGCGACTCACGGGGCAAAAGATGGCGAGCTGGTCGAAGCTGAACAATCCGGTCCTCGTGGGTCGATGGGTTTGCCGCGTGCGCGCATCGTTGCACGCCTCGGCGATCCTTCCCAACCTCGTGCCGTGTCACTGATAGCCATTCACCAGCACGGGCTGCGTGATGACTTTCCCGACGACGTTGTGGCCGAGGCCGATTCGATGGCACCGGCCAAGCTTGAAAACCGCGAAGACTTTCGCGAAATGCCATTGATTACCATCGATCCCGAAGATGCCCGCGACCACGACGATGCGGTCTTCGCCGAACCAGATACCGACGCGAAAAACAAAGGCGGTCACATCCTTTGGGTGGCGATTGCTGACGTCGCACATCACGTCACGCCAGGGTCTGCTTTGGATCGTGAGGCTTGGGAACGTGGCAACTCGACGTACTTCCCCGACCGCGTTGTGCCAATGTTGCCCGACCGATTGTCTGGCGATCTATGCTCGCTACATGAAGGTGTTGACCGTGCCTGTTTGGCTGCCCGCATGGTCATCGACGCGACGGGCGAAATGATCGCACACTCCTTCCATCGCGGCCTGATGCGGTCGGCGGCTTCCCTTAATTACGAAGAGACCCAAGCCGCCATTAACGGTGCGCCGAACGCACGTACCGAACCATTGCTCGAACCGATTCTGAAACCGCTCTACGCCGCCTATGCCGCCCTTACCAAAGCGCGGACACGTCGCCAGCCTTTGGCGCTAGATCTGCCGGAACGTCGCGTGATCCTCGGAAACGATGGCCAGGTTCAATCGGTTGCATTCAAAGACCGGTTGGATGCGCATAAGCTGATCGAAGAATTCATGGTGCTGGCCAATGTGGCCGCCGCCGAAAAGCTGATCGCCAAAAAAACGCCGTTGTTGTTCCGTGTCCATGAAGAACCGGCACGCGAAAAGCTTGATGCGCTGCGCGAAACCGCTCAGGCTTCCGGCCTCAAACTCGCTAAAGGGCAGGTCTTGAAGACCGCTCATCTGAACCGCCTTTTGAACGATGTTGCGGATCATGATGATGCATCCCTAATCAACATGGCTGTCCTCAGATCGATGACCCAAGCCTATTATGCGCCCGAAAACCTTGGCCATTTTGGATTGGCCCTGACGGCTTACGCGCATTTCACTTCACCTATTCGCCGGTATGCAGATTTGGTCGTACATCGAGCGCTGATCCGAGCACACAAATGGGGCGACGATGGCTTGACCGACCCAGAAATCGAACGGTTGAAGCCGACAGCTGAACAGATCTCAACGACCGAGCGCCGCTCGATGGAGGCTGAACGCGACACCACCGACCGCTACCTTGCCGCCTATTTGACCGACCGTGTCGGCACCGAAATTGCTGGCCGTATCTCGGGGGTTCAACGCTTTGGAGCCTTTGTACAGTTGGACGAAACCGGTGCTGACGGGTTGATCCCGATCCGCGACATCGGGCGTGAATACTTCCATTACGATGGCGAGAGCCAATCCCTGATGGGGGCGGATACCGGCATCGAAATCAACGTCGGCCAACGGGTGTTGGTTCGTTTGGCCGAGGCAACACCAGAAACAGGCGGCATCCGTCTTGAGCTACTGGAACTTGATGGCAAATCACTTCCGTCTGGTTTTGGGCGAAAATCCGGGGGGCGTCCGGGGCGCAAGGGGCCAAAAGGGCGCGGTAAAACAAGTAAGGCGAAGCGCAAAGTCACGCGCAACCGCAAGTAATCAAGGCTTTGGCACGACACCCAAAGGCAACGCTCCGCCGATGCCGCATGCGTGACTTTCGACTACCCGGTTTTGCGGTTAAGCTTTCCAAAAAAGACAGCAGCAGCAGGTAACGCCCATGCGAAACATTCTCGCCATAGCTTTCGGGCTTGTCGCCGCTTCGTCCGCCTTTGCGACGACGATCGGTGCGACCCCGCCCAAGCCACGCCCAGTTATCACCGAACAGGAGGGCAAAGTCGTGCTCGCTCAGGCCAAGGTTTCGAACGTGGGGTTCCAACGCTGGATCGATGGGTTTCGAGGCCGTGCGCGTGCCGCCGGTATCCGTGACAACGTCTTTACCACGGCATTTCAGGGCGTGCGATACGACGAAAGCGTCGTCCAACGTGACCGCAACCAATCCGAGTTCACCAAGCAAATCTGGGATTACCTTGACACCGCAGTGTCCAACGACCGCGTCACAAACGGCCAGTCCGCCTTGCGCCAAAACAACAAGGTGCTCACCGAAATCGAAGCGCGCTACGGTGTCGAAGCCGAAGTCGTCACCGCCATCTGGGGTTTGGAAAGCGCCTATGGACGGTTCCGCGGCAGTACGCCTTTGATCGAAGCTCTCGCCACGTTGGCCTATGATGGACGGCGTGGGAAGTTTTTCGAACAGCAGTTGATCGCCGCTTTGAAAATCATCCAATCGGGTGATGTTTCGCCGTCGCGGCTAACGGGAAGTTGGGCGGGCGCAATGGGGCATACCCAATTCATCCCAACGTCTTATCTTGAATATGCCGTTGATTTTCGTGGCGACGGGCGGCGCGATATCTGGTCAGATGATCCGACCGATGCGCTGGCCTCAACCGCAGCCTACCTTAAGTCCTTTGGCTGGAAAAAGGGCCAACCCTGGGGTGTCGAAATCATCTTGCCGCGTGGGTTCGATTATTCGGAAACCGGCGTGAAAAACAAACGCAGCGCGGATGCCTGGGCGGCCCTTGGGGTGCGCGACACAAAGGGTGGGCGCGTGCCAAACCATGGGCGCGCGTCGATCCTGCTACCGGCAGGGGCCCAAGGTGTGGCCTTTATGATCTTCAACAACTTCCATGTGATCGAACGCTATAACACGGCGGATGCCTATGTGATTGGGGTCGGGTATTTGTCGGATCGGATCGGGGGTGCAGGCGCCTTGAAATCCAGTTGGCCGCGTGGTGATCGGAACCTACGCTTTTCGGAAAAACAGGAAATGCAGCGCCTTCTGACCCGACGCGGTTTCAGCACAGACGGTGTCGACGGCATTATCGGCCCAAACACCATCCAAGCCATCCGACGCTTCCAGTCCAGCCAAGGCCTGACCCCTGACGGTTATGCCAGCTTCGAGATTTTGAAGCGGCTGCGGTAAGGATCGAACGGCGGGTCTGAGTATCCGTCTTGGTCAATTACCGTTTGGCAGCCATTCCCTATCCGCTCTCACCAAGGCGTTTGCGAGTTCAATGAGTTTGCGCATGACAGCTGTGAGGGCCATCTTTTTGGGTTTCCCTTGGTCGACCATGGATTTGTATTTGTCACGCATGTCCGGGTTGTGTTTGGTTGCGACAAGAGCGGGCATATAGAGTGCGTCGCGCAGCGGTTTTCGCCCACCTTGAATACGGGCTTTGCCCTGCCACTTTCCTGATTGTTGGGTCATGGGTGCCAGTCCAGCGAGGCTCGCGGCCTTCTTCTTGCGAAGGCTGCCGATCTCGGGCATTTCAATCAGAATGGTTGATGCTGCCACTTCGCCAATGCCGGGTATCGATCTTAAGATTGTATTAGCTCTGGCGCGACTGGGGCAGTCTTGCAGCCTTTCGTTAATGTCGTGTTGTAGTGCTTTGAGTTGACGCGTCAGTTGGTTGATCCGCGCCTTGGTTTGCCGCTTCACCAGGGCAAGGATTTGTGTCTGTAGACGGTTTAACAAACGTGTGCGGTCCTTGATTAAGCCTGCTCTCGCATTGAACAACTCCCTAAGATCAAACTGTTCTTCATCGACAGGCGGGTCCGGCTCCAAGGAAAAGGCGTCTCCAAACTTGGCAAGCATGCAGGCGTCAACAGCATCCGTTTTGACCCTTGTCCCGCATGCCTGTGCGAACCGGCGCGCCTGCAAAGGATTGACCTTCACCAAAGGGAGCTTCCCAGAGAATGCGCGTTCAAAACTCCTATGGTAGGAACCTGTCGCCTCAAACACGACACGAATGGGTATGTCGTAGCCCAACCAAGTCGAGAGTTCGCGAAACCCGCGAAGGTCATTGGAAAAGGCTTCTGTCCCCCCATCGCTAAGTCGATGCGCATCAAGAGAATCTTTAGAAATGTCGATACCTATGCTATCATTCGTCATCATCGTCATGTCCTATGCTTGTCATGCAAGCTCATGCAAAACGCGGCTTGCGTATCCGTTCAGGCCTCATGCGAAGACGGCGGCTGATCAAACTCACTAACGGTCCATCACGACCAAGCCCAAAGCGATCCAGCCGCCACCAGTGCCCAGTCAGAAAAACCAACCTGGGCACTGGCACAATCTTTGCAGATCGATACCGAAAACATAAGACAAGCCCAAACCTACCAAGCAGAATAGGCTAGCATCTTGAATTAATGTGATTACATGGGTGAAATGTTACGGTACATCGTCGCTCTAAGTGCGACGCTCCTTTTTCTTGTGTCACCCGCTTTTCCTGACGTGGAAAAAGCAACAGAGATTGTATCTTGTATGTAAGCGTCCGGCCTGCCTGCACTGACGCGCCATAGAGTGTGTTGATAAGTGTCCACCATTGATAGTGGACATCTTGAGGACGGATATGGCGGGTAAGAAGGGTCAGAAGAAGCGGTTCTGGTCGGATGAGGAGAAGGTGTCGATCTGTGCGCAAACATGCGCGCCGGGGGTATCGGTGGCGCAGGTCGCGCGTCGGTATGCCATGAACACCAACCTGATCCACAAATGGCTACGTGATCCAAAATTTGCGCCCAATCTGAAGGCTGTCGAAGAACAGACTGCCCCTGAGCCTTGCTTCCTTCCAGTTGAGATCGTTGACCGGCCAGTGACCGAAGAACCGGCCCCCACTCTTGCGGCCAATGCCGCATCCAGCCAAAGCGCGATTGAGATCGATATCGCAGGCGGTCATCAGATGAGGATTGTCGGCAGCTATGATCCAGAAGCACTGGCCCGGCTCATCCGAGGTCTTTCTGTATGATACCTGTTCCAGCGAACACGCGTGTCTGGCTTGCTGCCGGTGTGACTGACATGCGGCGCGGGTTCACGACGCTGGCAGCGCAAGCCGAACAAACGCTGAGGCAGGATCCGTTCACCGGCCATCTGTTTGTCTTCCGTGGTCGGCGCGGTGATCTCATCAAGATCATCTGGTGGGACGGCCAAGGTGCGTGCCTGTTCAGCAAGCGACTGGAGAAGGGTCGGTTCGTGTGGCCATCGGCGAAAGAGGGCAAAATCGCCCTGACCGCAGCCCAGTTGGCGATGCTTTTGGAAGGGATCGATTGGCGTGTGCCGCAACGCAGTTGGACTCCGCTCAAGGCAGGATAAACGCCCGCATGGGATTCCCGTCGCGCTGTTGTTTTGCTATAGTCAGGCCATGCTGGACGTCGACAAAATCTTGCCGAAAGACCCCGATGAATTGCGGCAGTTCACAGCGCTTCTGCTGGCCGAGGTGAAGTCACAAGCGGTCTTGATCGAGAAGCTGCGACATCAGTTAGCAGGTCAGCGTCATCAACGGTTTGGTTCGTCGTCCGAAAGCATCGAACAGCTTCAACTGGCGCTGGAAACAAGCGAGATCGCTGTTGCCAAGATGACGGCAAAGCTGCGTCTCCCCGAAGAAGAGCCAAAAGACAAACCCAAGCGTCGCCCGATCCCCGATCATATCCCGCGCATGGAAGTTGAGCTGACCACTGGTGACGACGATTGCCCTCAATGCGGTGGTGGGCTGCGCCGCCTCGGCGAGGACGTCACCGAAGAGTTGGAATACGTTCCTGGCCGGTTCATCGTGAACCGCATTGTGCGACCGCGCTTCGCCTGTTCGGGCTGCGAGGCCTTCACACAAGCGGCTTTGCCATCGCGTCCCATCGAACGTGGGCGTCCGGGTCCCGGCCTGCTGGCACATGTGTTGGTCAACAAATATGCCGACCACCTGCCACTTTATCGCCAAAGCAACATCTTCGAGCGCGACGGGATCGATATTGACCGTTCAACGCTGGCCGACTGGGTGGGAAAATCCACAGCGTTACTGGAACCGCTGGCGGCTGCCATCGGGCGGCATGTGCTGGCCGGTCAGGCCATCTTCGCTGATGATACGCCGGTGAAGATGCTGGCTCCCGGCACTGGCAAGACCGCGACAGCGCGGCTCTGGGCTTATGGCCGCGATGAGAGACCTTGGGGCAGCAGTATCCCACCCGCCAGTTGGTATCA
>CALKXV010000066.1 GCA_938005545.1 uncultured Paracoccaceae bacterium | reverse complement strand
AACAACCGCCGCCTGCTGGGACCCATCGGGAACATCCCGCCAGCAGAAGCCGAGACAAACTTCTATGCGGCTCTGGAAAGATCAGACATGGCCGCATAACTAAGATCAATCAGCCTCCGGCAAACACGGGGCGGTTCAACCGGCAGGGTCATGCAGCGCATGATCCCGAGAGGTGATGATGACTGAGGCCGCGAACGATGTCATGACGACAGATCAGCTCACAGCGATCGCCCCCTCTCATGCATGTAAACATGCACTGCCGGGCAGTGGACAAAGGCTATTACAAGAGCGAGGAGATTGTCGCCAGCGAAGACAATCATACACTAACTTTTAGTAAAGGCTACTCAAGTAGGGCTGCTCAGCAGGTCTTTCAAGCCTTTAACTATCGACGGTTTCCGAAGATCTTGATATTGCGATGTTCGGGGCTTGGGAGATAATCCATCGCCAGCATAATCGTATTTGCATTTGATCTTGCCGAGGCAGCGCAGCGCAAGCGTATCAATTCCTTGCATGCTGAAGGCCATAATATCCGCACCGTTTCTTTCCAACGACAGAACATGCAGAGCCATTCATTGGACTTACCGAACCTTGATTTAGGTGAGATGCCGAACGAGCGTTTCTTGCTTCGGATCTGGCTGTTGTTGCGGTCAGTGCCGCGATTGTTCTTAGCACGACGCTTTCTGGCGGAAGCTGACGTCATCATTGCGCGGAACTTTGATCTTCTGGCTTTGGCTTGGATCGCGCGGCGTCGCCAGACACCGCTGATTTATGAATGCCTTGATATCCATTCTCTAATGACCGGCGACCAGCTGATCAATCGTATCATGCGCAGCTTCGAACGTTTTTTGATGCGTCGGGCACAGCTTGTTTGGACATCATCACCGGGATTTTTAAAACACTATTTTGAAGGCATACAGCACTACGGCGGACCAAGTGTGGTGATCGAAAACAAGCTTTGGTTCGGCACCAATGAACCAGATCGGCCCTTGATCACCGAACGTCCAGCGGGCGACGGCGCGCTGGTTGTTGGATGGGTTGGGTCAATCCGATGTCAGAATAGTTTCGACATTCTTTGCGCGGCCGCACAGGCAATGCCGGACAATCTGCGTGTCGAAATCCATGGTAACATCCATCATCATGCTGTCGCAGACTTCGAAGTTCGCCTCAAGGCTTTGGACAACGTCACCTATCATGGGCCCTACACCTATCCGGATGGCTTAGCCGAGGTCTACGGCCGTTGCGATCTGGTTTGGGCACAGGATCTTTGGCAACGCGGTGCCAATTCTGACTGGCTTCTACCAAACCGCATTTACGAAGCAAGCTGGTACGGTTGCCCTAGCATAGCTGTCGCTGACACCCAAACGGGTCAGAGGGTGCAAACGCTGGGACTTGGCCCTGTAATCCCGGTAGCGAATGAGAACGAGCTGCTTAAGTGTCTACGTCGCTTGGATCAATCCAAAGTGCGTGCAATGTCAGAACACATTCTGCAAATGGAAGACGACAATTTTCGTTTGACCAATTCAGATATCCGGGACGCGCTGGCACCGGTTTTGGAACGCTAAGTCCGGTTCAATCACCTATCGATTCTTTGCGATATACCCAAATTCAATCGTGTCGGCGGTCTGATCGCCAATTTTAGTAACTTGTGTAGCTGTTACTCGGACAGGTTGTCAAAGCGCACAATTATCACTCAACTTTTATTTCTCAATTCACGACACACGATGATGCCTTGGTCACGAAGTTTATGTCAATATGTAGTGCTCTGGCGTGCACGATAGACCATCGCCGATTTGATTTGGGCAATTTTTCGCCAAGATTGTGGCACCCACCATATTAGAGGTGGCGCTCACTTCACGCATCTGAGTTTCTATGTCCATGGGTAGGGGCTCCTTAGGCAGGGAGCTCATCGATGAGAAGTCTAGAGACAGACTCTTCAAATTCTACAAAGGCCCTCTCAAAAGGGCTCAAATATGACGAAGTAACGGCGCAGAGCGCTCTTGGCGGATGGTCGAAACGACTGACCGATGGTTTTCTGGCTTGCGCAGCTTTGATTGCCTTCTTTCCACTTTTTATGCTTTTGTGTTTTGCCATCAAACTCAGTTCTGCCGGTCCTGTCTTTTATGGGCACGAGCGGATTGGGTTGCGTGGACAAAAATTCCGCTGCTGGAAATTTCGCACAATGGTGTCCGACGGAAACACCCTGCTACGCGCTCATTTTGCAAGCCACCCTCTGGCAGAAAAAGAGTGGGCGGAATCGCGCAAACTGGCTGATGATCCACGCGTCACACCCTTGGGCCGCGTATTGCGAAAATATAGCGTCGATGAATTGCCGCAGTTGATCAATGTCCTGTTCGGGGACATGAGCTTTGTTGGACCACGTCCTGTCGTTGATGACGAATTGGAACGCTATGGCTCTTATGCGCAGGCCTATCTTTCTGCACGGCCTGGCATCACCGGACTGTGGCAAACCAGTGGTCGCAGCGACACAAGTTATGAATACCGGGTCGCAATGGACGATCGCTATGTTCGCGACTGGAGCTTTGCCGAAGATATTCGCATTCTGTTTCGCACAATTCCTGTGGTTCTCAGCGCACGTGGCTCTTACTGAATGAGCACCGCCGCCGTCACTTTGCCTCTGATCGAGTTCGCACCACACCCCAAGGATGGACGGGCGCGCCGCACCATTCTTGGTGTGGGATGGTCAGTGTTGCATACGGCATTTCCCAGCTTCAGTGCGGCTTCTATTTTCTTCTTGAGCGCCGCCTATCTTGGACCAGAAGATTTTGGCCGATTGGCCATTGCAGGGGGGTTGATTTCGATTGCACTAGCCTTTTCCCCCGCTGCTTTTGCCGAAGCGTTGATTCAGCGTACCAAGATTTCGCCCGGCCACGCCGATGCAGTGTGCTGGTTGAATATCCTTGTAGGCGCCGTTTACTTCCTGACTTTGACAGCCTGTGCGGGCTTCGGTGCAACATGGTTCGATGAGCCGCAACTGACTTGGCTGGTGCCGCTTTTGGCAATCAAGGTTCCCTTTGATCTTGCCGCTGCTGTTCCGGGAGCCATGATCGTCCGATCCATGCGGTTTCGCTCAATTGCCGTTCGAACGGCAATTGCCTCTGCTGTTGGCGCAGTGGTTGGCATTGGCCTCCTTTTGGTGGGGTATGGCCTGTTTGCGCTTGCGATCAGTCAGGTGGCCGTCAGTATGACCAACTGCCTTGTGGCCTTTTGGGTCGCGGGATGGCGTCTGGGTTTCGCAGGACGCTTGCATCATTTGTGCGAACTTTGGCGCTACACCATATTTGCCTCCGGCGAACGAATGCTCGGTATGTTGCGGCTGGATCATCTGATAGCTGGCGCTTTGGGCGGTACGATGTTTCTGGGCCTTTTGACATTCTCACAGCGGTTTTTGCAAATGCTGTCCGGGCTTGCGACCGGCGCATTGGGTAGTGTTACACATGTCGTCTTGTCTTCAATGCAGGAAGAACCTGAGAAGGCCGGAAGAGCTTTTCAACAGGCCAGTTTCGCTGCGGCCTGTGTCGGATTTCCCGCGTTTGCTGGGGCGGCTTTGATCATCGACGATGTAATTGGAATGTTATTCGCCGACAAATGGGCAGGGGCCGTGGCCGCCACGCAGATCTTCTGTCTTGCCGGCCTGATCGCTACGCCAGGAATCGTACAAGGCGCTCTGATACGGTCGCAGGGATATCCGAACAGGTGGTTCTACTATCAGTTTTTGCAACAAGGGGGAACGGTTGCAGTGATCGCGCTGACCTACGCGCAAGGCGTCACTTTTGTCGTCTCAGCGATCGTAGTCAAAACCTTTCTGATCTGGCCGGTCTCAGCCCTGATGACCGCGCGCATTTTGGACTGTAGCCTTTGGACTTACTTGCGCCAAATGCGCGGACCTGCGTTTGCAACACTTGGCATGACAACGGTTCTTTTGCTGCTGCCTCTTGGCGCGGGCTGGAATTTGATCGGAACCCAGATTTTGGTAGGCGCCGCCAGTTATACCGCACTGCTTTCACTTTTGTGTTGGCCACAATTGATCGACTTTTTCAGCCTAATTAAGAAAGCCAGAACCGCATGAAACTAACATACTTTCAAGGAACGCCACCAAATTTCGGTGACGAGTTGAACGCTTCCATATGGCGAACATTGCTGCCAGACGATTTTCTGGATGAGAACAACGACGTTCTGTTTCTTGGCATTGGGTCGATCATTCAAGACATCTATCCGGCAAACGCTCGGAAAGTCGTGGTCGGTTCTGGATTTGCCGGTGCCTATTCCGCGCTGCCCGATGTGCACGACGGTAGCTGGGACATCCGGTTTGTGCGCGGCCCCGAAACCTGCAAAGCGCTGAAGCTCGATTTGGATCTCGCAGTCACTGACGCTGCGGTGTTGTTACGCCAGACGGTTTTACCGCCTCCTGCCAAAAGGATCGAGGTGGCGTTTATCCCGCATTACGAAAGCGTCGAACGTGGAAACTGGCAACGTGTCTGCGACTTGGCAGGCGTCCATTTTATTGATCCAACCAAACCAACCGATTTGATCTTGGCCGACATCCAAGGTGCTAATCTGGTCATCACTGAGGCGATGCATGGCGCCATTGTTTCAGACGCGCTGCGCACCCCTTGGGTTGGCGTAAAGACAATGCATCACGTGCATCGCGGCAAGTGGCATGACTGGGCCGCGTCGCTGGAAATAGACTATAGACCTAAAAACTTACGGCCCTCGAACGGTCGCGAGGCTTGGGCGTTTCATACAGGCCGCTGGGGATCAGGGCCCCGTGCACGCGCAGTTTTTGGCAGCCGCGCCTTTCGCCCCATCAACGCGAGAATTGCACACCGAGCGGCCAGCAGTTTGCATCGATTGGCCAAGGTCGATCCTCAGCTAAGCAGTGATGCCAATATCGAACGGGCCACCGACAGGGCAATGACCGCAGTTGACCACATCGTTCGGGATTACGCACCTCTTCAGTCAGCGCGTGCTTAGCGGCGATGCAAAGCTTCACGTGCATAAACGAGGGCCGCAAATACCATGACGGTTCGCAGGCTGAACTGGAAGAAAAGTGGTACTTCCACCGCGCTGCCCAAAACCGCGACGAAGATCAACGCAGACAAAGTTGCCGGAACCGCACCGCCCGAACGAACCGCCCAAACACCGGTCAGAAAAGCGGTGCCGAGCAGAATTATTGCTTGCAGGACGGCTCCCGGAATACCGATTTCGACTGCGTTCGAAAGGTACATGTTATGAAAGTTGAACCCGCTGCGACTTTCTATACCGAACATAAACCAAAGCGTCTCGGCATCCGAATGGCCTTGAACCCAGAAAGCCTGGTAACCGACACCCAAAATCGGACGTTCGGCGATCAGCGCCAGAGCGGCTGCCCAGAGTTCGGTGCGCCCAGTCAGTGTCAAGTCCTTCCCGGTGGCCTCCAACACGAAACCCGAAACGAGGTTCCAATTGGCTTGCAGTGCCAGACCGGCAAGGATCAGGCCAAGGCAGGTAAATGCGACGGCGGACCAAGCAGGCAAAGCGCCAAGTCGACCGACTTTCATGAAGATCAACAGGACCATCAGCGTTGGCAGAAGGAAAAGGATCGCGCTGACGGATTGTGCCGCGACGACCAAACTTGCCCCCGCAACAAGGCTGAAAAGCCCCAGCAGTCGCAAGGGCCATCCGGCCGTACTCATCATCGAGACGCCAAAGGCCAGAACTGTGAAAGTCGATGCCGAACCGGCAAAAGCGTTCTTACTGCCATAGATGCCGATAAGCGCACCAGTGTCGCTGCGCACATCACCGATCACGAGACTGGCCAACATCGAGACCATCATGCAACCGAACAATGTCAGGACGAAAACGCGCGCAGAGATGTGCCGACAGATGGCCACCGTCACAACGGCCGTTGCCAAAAGTTGGGAGCCGAACCTGAGACTAAGTGCGGGTTCGCGCGACCAAGAAAAGCTGAGCATGAAAAGAATCGGCAACAGCAGAACCGGCCAGTGCCGCAATCCTTTTGCCATCATCTCGCCCGGTCGCAGCAGGCAAAGTCCAATGCCGCACACAAGAAAAACCAACGCTCCGAATTTTCCGATCGCCGGAACAAAGACAAGACCGGTCAAAGCGGTCGCCGCAAGAATTGGTTCAAGCCGGGTCTGGATACTGCCAAGGCGACCAAAGCGCAGATGGGCTTCGTAGGAAATTGATGTGTTGCTCACGCCTGAAAATCCGATCTGCACTTTTTCTGAGTTGTCGCGTCGAAATGTGCCGAAATCGTGGCAGGTTTCGAAGCATCGGCGCTATTCGGCAAACTCTAACCGTTTTGAAGGTGTAATCGCATGACGCAAGATACCCGTACCAAGCCGAAACTGTCGGTTATCATGGCGAACCGCAATGGCGTGGAATTTCTACAAGGCGCGGTCGAGTCTGTGTTGTCACAAAGTTTTTCTGACTTTGAGTTGATCGTTTCGGACGATTGTTCGACCGACAATAGTCTGACGGTGCTCTCGAACATCTCGGATACGCGTTTGCGGGTCATCACAGCCACCGAAAGTTTGGGTCCCGGCGGTGCTCGTAATCGCGCCATCGACGTGGCACGTGGCACATGGATTGCCATTGTGGATGCAGACGATTTGATGCACCGGGATCGGTTCCAGACTTTGCTGGAAACCACAACCAACACCGACGCAATCATCGTCGCCGACAACCAGCTATTTTTTGAGGGAGCGGACCAAGCGACGGGCGCAACCTTGTTTCCCGTCGCTTCCCGGACAATTCAAATCGACATCGCCGCTTTGCTAGACCCGGATTTTTTGGGCCAACCGAACCAGTTGGGATACTTAAAACCAATAATACGGCGCGATGCGCTTGCTGATCTTCGTTATCGATCAGATTTGCCAATTGGCGAAGATTTCGATCTGCTTTTGCGGCTGACAATGGCGGGGCATGCGCTGGCTTTGATATCGGAAGCTCTCTACTTTTATCGACGACGCAGCGGATCGACTTCGCACCGACTTAAACCCAAGGATGCGGCCGCAATGATCACGGCCTTGACGGACATTCGCGCGCTTGCCCCAAACCATAAAGGCGCAATCGACACGCGCATTTCCGCGTTGCGCCACCGGATGACACTGGAGACCGTCGTGCAGGACGCCAAAGCATGGCGATTGGGTCGCGCGGCGCTCGGCGTGGCCTGCGACCCGATTGTCGCAATGGATCTTGGCAAAATCGCGAAACGCAAAGTCTTTAGGAAACGCCCGGCCACCCCGTTCAGTGGTGTTCTTCCCAGTAATCTTGCAGCCGCCTCGTTCAGAAAACAAACAATGGTGCATGTCCGGGTGCCGACTTTCCAGCGTCCCGAACAACTGCGCCGCGCGCTGGAAGGGCTTCAGAATCAAACCGAACCTAACTGGATCTGCGATGTGTACGACGACGATCCCAGTTGTTCGTCGGAACGCGTGGTCACTGATTTGCGGGACGCACGGATCAACTACCATGCCAATCGGCAAAACCTGTTGGCTTCAAAGAACATCGATCAGTGCTTCACAAAAGCGAACCCGCACCACGCTCAATTCTTCTGCGTGCTAGAGGACGACAACCAGCTATTGCCCACGCACCTAGAGGACAACATTCGGGTCATAGAACGCGAAGGTGTAGAAATCGTAATGCGCAACCAGCTTGTGGAATATGCAAGCGGAACCGAAGACGCACACCTTAGCGACACCGGTCTTTTAGAATCGAAATTCGACGAGGGAATTTATAGCCCGGAGAGATTTCATCTGGCGCTGCTTGCCGACATGGGGGCTTCAAACGGCGGGTTGTTTTGGTCAAACCGTGCCGTCAGCGATCTTGAAATCAAAGTAACCACAAGCGCAACTTTGCAGGAATACCTGCGGACATTCGCGATTGTCGAACCTGTTTATGTTGCCATGACACCAACCGCCGTTTGGGCCGAAAACGGAACCAATACGACGCGTGACCTTGGCTCTGCAGCCGGATGGTTCCGCCGTGAATTGGCGCTAAAACGTTCGGTGCAGGTTTTGCAACGTCTGGTCTGGAACAAGGCAGATGACGCAGCACAATCGGATTTCGTACAGGGAAATGGTTTCAGGTATCCAGCATCCATGCGTGCCGCCGGTTTGGTCAAGTCGCACACGCGCCTTTTTGTCAGCCAAGCGCTCTCGCCAAGCGAAACACTGCGGTTAGCTCTTCGTGGAACGTTGATCCGCATTGCGGGACGACCAGAGCCAGGGCTTTCGGAATTCCTTAAGCGATTTGGTGCCGATGCAGAGCGGTCTTAGTCGTGGTTCTGACCAAGTTTGGTTTTGTCGCCGCCTCTTGATGCAAAAACAAGAAATAGAAAGTAGGCGACTTGCAGGACAACCAGCACCACTATAGCGCGTGTTAAACTGGCCCATATTCCTGCGCCGCTTAAGCCAGCAATGACCCCAACCCCCAACGAAATAACTAGTGCGAGCAAAAGAAAGACCGACAACCGCATTTTTCAACCCCTTCAACCAACACATTGCCCCCGTTCGCGCAGCCACGTCAACGTGGTCAAGTCGAATTTAGATCAAAATGGTGAGGTCAATAAGGCTGTTGCTAGGTCATTTCTTGTCAGGAGGTTACGGGGTCATCAGGCAAATCCGGGATAACGGCGCCGCATTGTCTCGGTCTTGGCCACCCCATAAAGCGCCAGTTTCCGCGATACGGTTTGGTTCAGAAGTACACCTACAGTCTTGGCACATAATTGTGGTTCGTTCTGTGTATATTGCATCAGACTTTGCTTCGATGTTTTGCCCCATTCGGCCACTAAGACGACCGAATCAATGTTGGGCAAATTTGCTTTCAGGTCTGGCGAACTTCCAAGGGGCTGAAAATCGACGACGATCAAATCAAACCGTTGCCGGGCCTGATCCAACAGCTTTGAAAGTTTGCCGGGGGCTCCTAAACTGGCGCGTTTTGACCTGAGGCGACCGGGTAGAATGCTCAATCCAGTTTCGGGCAAATTGAATATCGCATCATCAAGAGGAATCCGACCGGCAATAATGTCGTGAAGTCCGACCTCATCCCTAAATCCAAACTGTCGGCTAAGCTCGGGGTTCGCCAGATCAGCGTCAACCAACAGAACCCGTTGTCCTTCCAACGCCGCAAGCTGCGCAATATTTGCCGCAATTGTCGAACGGCCTTCGCCGTGGTTCAGACTGCCGACAGCGATCAATTGGTTATCCTGTTGCTGCCCGGACAGGTTCAGGGTCGCAAGGACGTTCTTGATCGTTTCGCAATAAGGAGCATCCTGCGCGATAACAGGCAACAGATAGGACGGGGCACAATTGGCGATCTCAATATGATTTCCGTGCTTTTCCTTGTCGACATTAGTGTTCGGCAACCAGCGGAACAGTTTGCGAGCCTTGCCCTGCGACATGGATTGGCGGAATTTTGTGTAATGCCAATCCAGACGCTTGTGTCGAAACCGGCCCAGATACCCAAGAAAGGGCAAGCCGGTTAGCTCACGGATTTCATGGCCCGCGCGGAAATTAACTTCGCGTGTTTCACGCCATGCAGCAAAAGCAAAACCGCCCATCAAACCTAACACAAGACCAACCGCCAGAATGCGCCACGCTTTCGGCAAGGCTGGCGACACTGGCGTAACTGCTGCGCTTAGAACGCGGCCATTGGCGATTGGATAGGACCCTTCGATGGCGATCATTTCATATCGTTCCAGGAGCGTCGCGTGCAGCTCGTTCAGCGTGGCGGCACGTTGATCCAATTGGCTAGAGGCCTGTACATTCGAGGCCCGGTTGTTGATGCGAAAGGTTTCAGCCTCCGCCGCGGCAGCATTAGCACTTTCTTGGATCTCGTCGATATGGCCTTGCAACCATTCCGCACTACGGTCTGCGGCTTCCAAATTGGCGATTTGACGGTCCTGCAGATATACTGTGGCGTAAGCGTTTGTGATGGCTGCAGCAAGATCCGGGTCATGGTGAATATAGCTGATCTCAATCGCAAAGGTGCGCCCGATACGTTGTAATCCAACATCCTTTTGCAACGTCAAAGCTGTTGCCAGAAACGTATCGGCCTCGGTGACCACCGCGGTATCCACGACATCAGTCGTTGGGATCGGAATTAGTTTTTTCGACCGCACCTTTAATGCGCTCAAAGTCTGGCGGGCAACCGACACCGGCTGCGAAAGAAAATCGTCCCGTTGAACCAAATCCAGTTCGGCAACGATACGCTCGGCCAATTGCAATGATCTCAACACCTGCATCTCATTCAGAACGGTTGTTTCGTTTCGAATAATTGGCACCGAGGCTGTCAGTTCATCCTGCGGTGTATTGTCTTGTTCGTTGATCAGGATATTTGAAGCGGCGTAATAAGTCTTTGGACTTGTCGCGTAATGCGCAAGGCTTAAGCCTAATCCAAGTACAGCACCCAAAATAATTGGCCATTTTTGCCGCTTCAAGATTAGGATGACGTCCAGCGCGGGTCCGCTCGATTGTGATACCGGGTCATACTTGTCGGTTAAAGTAGTCACCGTGGTAGTCTTCTGTGTCATATCGTTCACGGCGTCGCACTTTCATTTTTATTTCCGTAGAGTTCAAGATTGGGAAGCCCCAGATACGCGCTTAGCGTACCGGCATGCAGGCATCCGCGAAGTACAGCAGTATTGCGTCGAACTGGGTTGAAAGCGGTGGAAAGGGCCGAAGCCGCGCAATAACCCGTCTTTGCCAGCGCCAGTAAAACGCCCTGGAGTTGCTTCGGCGCGTTTCTTTGGCGGAACAGCAAACGGCCATGTGTCTGGCCCATCCGGTAGCGTCTCTTTGCCAACCAGGCAAAACGCGCCCGATCAAACGGAACCTTTTCATACACCACTGCGTCGCGCGCATAAGAAATCCGCCCGCCACGATCATAAACTTCGGAGAAAAAGGCCGTGTCTTCGCCACCTGTTCGGCCAAGTTCGGTTTCAAACTCTAGGCCGTCAAAGACATCGTTCTGTCTGTCGATTAAAACATTACACGAATATCCTGAGATTATCCTACCTTCAACGAAGACAGGAGATGTCGAATGTAAGTCAGCTTTCTGGATCCAGCCGGGAGTGTGTTGGTCGTAGACAGCTTTTACAGGTCCCAAGACAACAGCAGATTTCGTTTCGCAAAGGGTGGCTTTCAAACAACCGACCCAACTGGGATCTGCCGTTTCGTCGTCGTCCAGAAACGCCAGAAAACGAGCCTTGGCATGGATCAGTGCGGCATTCCGGGCAACCGAGATATTCGCCCCCGGGCAATGTACATAAGTCACCGGCAAGTCGGATGATGCCGCGAAACCGTCGACCAAAGGTTTCGCCGATGGCGTCTCGTCGTTGTCGACAACAAGGATAGAAACAGGCAAATCGACCTCGGTACCACTCAGCGATTGCAACGCTTCGATCAAGCTGGGCCGCCTGAATGTGCAGATGCAAATCTGGACAGCGTTTGTCAGTTCGATGTTCATGCGGGTCTCTGCGATTGGCGACGACGAGGTTGCAGCACATGGCACCAAAATCCAAGAGACCACGCGATATGCATGATCATCGCGATAGGTGCCACCAGCAGAAGTCTGGCATCCCTTGCAAGCCAAGCACGTTCCAGTGCCATGGTCAGACAGAAGGACACCCATGCGATACAAGGCAAAGCGAAAAAGGGGTTGATCGGACTAAGGGACGCTAAGGTCACCAGCGGAAAAATAGAGATTGCCTTGAGTTGCCGCAAATTGGGGCGCGACCGGTGCTTCAACAGGTTCTTCGATCGTCCTGCCCCAAAGTTGAAGTATTGTCGCCCCAAAGCCTTGATGGTTTTGCGCGGGTAATAGGTGACTTCGATCCGTTCCGTCAGCCAGATGCGGTGTCCGGCTTTGCGTAACCTAAAGTCGAGTTCGGCATCTTCATTGTGACTAAAACTGGCGTCATAGCCGCCGACTGAGCGGAACGCGTCAAGCCTGATCAAAGCATGATGCCCGTGGTCTACGAATTCTCCGATCGGCTTAAGCCGGTGTTTTGAACCGCCGTTGCCAACGGGAGCATTTTGAGCGGCGGCGATGCTGCGTTGGGTAAGTCCAATTCCGTCGGCCTTCATACTGACGACGACGCTTGCAGCGCCGGTTTTATCGACCTCATCTAGTAAGACATCGCAGAAGTTCTCGGGATAGGCGGCATGCGCGTCGATCCGGATCAGATGGGTGGCAGCTTGACCAAACGCCTCAACTGCCCGGTTTACGGCTGCACTTTGGATCCGGTCGGGATTATCGATCAAATGAAGCTTGGGATGCATAGCCGCCAAAGGGCGGACGATCAATTGGCTCCCATCGGTACTTCCGCCATCGACCACCACAATCTGCCCACCAAGGCGGTCTTGCACACGCATTAGCCAAGCCAAAAGTGATGCAAGATGTTGCACTTCGTTCAGGCATGGGATGACGAATAACGGTGAACTGTGCGGCTGATCAGTCGGGGTGCTGTAGGGCATTCAGTCTGCTTCTGAGAGGCGCAGCACATTTGCGATCAGGAATTACAATGTGCAACGGACGCCCCCGCCCTGCTTGGTCAGCAGGTGCGATTCTCCCCAAAACCACAAGCCCAACGACCCTCAATCAGAAGGAACTGGCGGGTTTCCGCCAATAAAGTTGCGGATTCTCTGGACATCGTCTGTTTATTCACCGAAACCGAATTTTGGGGGCGTTTGGCAACAAGGACAAACGCTTATGAGCCGCGCTGCTTTAGTTATCCATTCTTTCAGCTATCCATTCATAAAGAACGTCGCACATTTCATTCACGAAATGATCCAATCGCATTTCGATGAGAAGGCGGAGCTTTTTATCACAGATACCGTTGATGCGGCAAAGCACGATGAAAACACCTCGGTTTTTCTGATTGGTGAAAATATTCCGATCTTTCAACGCAAGCCCGGTTGCACCTATATCTATCTAAATTTTTCGGTCGTAACCGTTTTGGGTCGGCCATGGGAAACAGGAATCGAAGCGCGCCTTGCAATTCGATCAAAGCGAAAAATGCTGGCCAAACGTTTACCTTCGATCGACATCTTGCTGGATTATTATCCTCCACAAACTGAAGTCTTGCGTCGCCAGTTGAACATTCCGGTTTTCGGGTTTGATGTAGCAACCCTTCGACAACAAGAATTCAGGCCAATGCAGGATCGGGCTTATGACGTCTGTTTCGTTGGCAGCCTGAACCAAAGACGCCAATCAGTGTGCGATGCGATCGAAGCAATGGGATTGACGCTTTCGCCGTCAAAGGACATCGTGATCGAGGATGCCTCAGCACAGTCCCGCGTTTGTCTCAACGTACATTCCGTAAAGTCGCATCACTTCGAAACACCGCGCTTCGTAGCCGCCTTGTCAGCGGGCACACCGATTGTGAGCGAACTAAGCTTTTGTTCCGATGCCATTGTAGGTCGTCAGTATACGACCGAAGGTAGCTGTGCTGACTTACCGCTCGCAGTCGCAAATTTACTGTCACAGGGTGATCAGCTGAACAAATTGGGACACGATGCGCAGCTATGGTACAACACGACCTATTTGCCTCGCGCGCGGACAAAGTGGCGGGAAACCTGTGACGTCATCCGAGCTGTTGCCTGAGAACTAGCGAAGAAAGCGCCGTCAAGTCGGATCCCACCTGTGCGCTCAAGCAGCGGAAAGATAGACGAAGAGAAGCGACTTTCGCGACGAGCGGTTGCTGAGGTGGGAATTGAAGATAATCGAGAACCAATTAAAAAATACAAACTCCAAGCCAAGCGTCTCGGAAACATCAGGTGCGGACGCGTCTGCGAATTGGGAGCGACTGGTTTCAGTCCAGCATTATCTGCCTGACCAGACATCAGAATTCGTCTTTGAATTAGCTTTCAACGATCTGTTCAACGCCGATCTTTGCACGATCACCGCTGAACTTGTCCTGCAACGCGCGGCCGGTTTCATCGTCCTTGAAACACAGGTAAAGGGTCTCGCATTCCAAGGACCGCTCGTTGAATACCAGCGTATCTATCATGTCTTTCAAACTGTCATCGGTGGCGATAAGATACGACAGAACCAGATTGTCGATCACCGCCACATCAATGCGCCGTCGCGCCAACTTGCGAAGATTGGAAATATCGTCCGGCGCAGGAATGGCGTGTATCCAATCGGTGCCGGCCTTTTCATCGAATTCATCCGTGTTGGCATAACCTAGCACTGTTCCGATCTTGAGTTTTTGTTCGCCAATATCATCCACGTTGTCCCAGGTGACCGGAGCATTCACGTTCTCGGCGAACCCCAATGGTCCGTTTCCAACTGGATCAGATGCTTGCATCGCCGAGAGGGCGGTTCGTTGAGATCAAGTCGCCAGAACAACAGGCAATCTTGTCGCTTCATCGTGCGCGGGATCTGATTGTTCGGCAAAGGACCCAGACGATCAACATGCTTCGTGGTTCGTTGGCTGAGTTTGGAATTATCTTTGCTCAGGGCGTCGGGCACGCAATCTGGATTGAAAAAACGTGCAATCGAGGGACATTCACCTGAGCTTTCGCAGGCTGCAAGCGATGTTGTCACAGACCTCAGTGAACAATTTTTGATACTGCACGGGCGGGTGAATTGGTACGGTCGCCGCATGACCGCAGCGGAAAAAATCAGAACCGTGCATTGCGTTTCTTGTCGACCAAGTGGTCTTCTTTGCAAGGATACCATATCATTTGCAGCATGCCATAGAGCGAGGTTTGCTGGGCTGCTTGTCGATTAAACGCGCCGGATCGAATTTCATTTCAGCCTCGCCTTAACCAGTTTAACTAAAATTTGTTGCGTATTTGGCCGTTTAATTTAACTTCTCTGTTTATGCGATGTTAACCAAACGGCGAGTGTGTTTCATGATTTATCGTTTTATCTCAGGTCACTACCAAAATTTTTCCAAAGAAGGATTTAAGGGAGACGTGCGTTGTAAAGGCGCGCTCCGAACCGAAAGATCGCATTGCACAACCGCGAAAAGTCGCGGCATATTTAGGTTGCTTGTGATTGCGCTTGGGCTATTGATCGCCGAAGATTCAAGCGTTTCAGCCGGGTCTCGAGCGTTGCCGCAAGCCCATTCCGCACCAGTTGCATACGGTGCGCCTGTGCAGTCGCTTCTTCGTCAAAAGAGGGATTACAGTAAGGCAGGTCATCAGCTGACTGCAGTCGCAGAATTCAAAGTTAAAGCCAAGGTTCTGTCCGTTGCGCTATATCGAAAAGGTCGTGAGGCGTTGTTTTCGCCTGTCGATCTCGCACTTGGATGGGGCAAAATGGCGTCGGATCAGTTGCTTTCAGAAGTTAAGGTCACTCAGTCCGGACGATTTGCCTCCATGAGCTATGACCCTGGCAGCGACATCGCCGTAAACGACATCATTCATAACAGTTCGAATGTTCATGTGATCCCAGCATCGCACGGTGTGAAGAAACAGCTTCAAAAGATCAAAAAGGGTCAGACCGTTGAAATTGAAGGATACCTTGTCAACATCAGTCACAGTGACGGTTGGCGTTGGCAGACATCGATGTCGCGTCACGACAGAGGCAACGGCGCCTGCGAAATTCTCTTGGTTACAAGCGTCAGGATCATTGGATAACTGACGCAATTTTAAAGGGCCCAACCAAGCGCCCTTTCAGCGTCGGTGGTATTTTCTAGCACTGTGCGACTGCCACCAACTCGGTTCCGGTCAGCCATTGGTGGGTTCTACGACGCCCTTAATGTCTCGCGACGCGCTTTTTCCAGACTTCGCCGATAAATATGTTTAAATCGATTCGTTGCACTAATGCTGTCTGCAAACTCGCTGATCTCACTGAAATCATACTCATCGAAATTCAGTTCGCTGTGCTTTGCAATGGCATGGTTCATCGCGTCTACCAGAAGAGTTGTATTGGCTTTGGGATCAAAAAGCTCTTTACCAATTTGCGCCGCAGCACTTCGAACCGCAGCCGTATTGACTTGAAAGAGGGCCCAATAGAGACCACGTGCCAGATCTTCGGGATCATACGGCTGTGCGAGGAAACCATTGATCCGGTTTCTTACAAAATACGGCAGGCCGCTGGTGTTAAAGCAAACGACAGGTGTTCCGTTGCAGATTGAGTCAGAGGCGATAACGGAAAGGCTTTCCTGCATCGAAGGAACAAGTGTTACATCCGCAGATTTATAAATCATCGACTTTTCTTCTTCGTCTTCGATGAAGCCCAACTTTACGGTCTTGAACGGGTAGAGGTGGCTGCTGTCGTCCTCGTCATTCACCTGGCCGAATACCGCAACGGTGATGTTTTCGCGTTTTTCTGCGCTTGTTCGTTCATGTAGCTGCGCAAGCGCTTGAGCAGCGAAAAGGAACCCTTTTCTTGCATTCCCTGCTTTGTGAACGGGAGCAAGAATAAGCTTTGCATCGGGGGTCAATCCAAGTTCGGCACGGCAGTCCGCGCGGGACGGAAGTTTTATTCGTGGAATTGGATTGCTGACCAATCGTATGTCGTGCTGACTGGTCAATGGGGCTGCCTCGAGTTCGTTTTTTAACCATTCAGAAATTGCGCAGAACACAATGTCTGGCCTGCGGCGATAGACCATCGATTTAAGAGTGTATGACGCAGAGACAAGTGCGTGCTCGCGCTCGTCTTTAACGACGGGGCATTCTTTGCATCCCGTTTTGTGACCCTTACACGTCAGATGCCGAACGTAACCGCGCACTTCGTTGGGAACGTGTTCGATTTGCTCGGGCTCAAGTTTAAACAAGCATCCACCGGTGTGAACAAGATTGTCCCTTGCAATCCATACGATCGGAAAGTTGAGCTTCAAGATATCGACTGTGCCGAGGATGCTCCGATCGACCGCGCCAAGAATTATGCAATCCGGCGCGAATTGGTTCACATCGCGTATGACAAGTTGGGAAATAGGTGTTGAACCCAGCGATATCCACATAGGCACCTCTGTGCCTTTTATGGGCTGTTCGGAACTTTCGGTGCCATTCCGCCTGTAGTTGTCGAGCGAAAAAGTCTCGACTGTGTGGCCTGCGGAGGTCAGGCAGTCTCGCAACCGCGCCGAAGACGCAGCCGCGCCTGCGCCCACTTTCAAATCAAAACTGGTCGAGATCATTGCGACCCGAAGACCTTTTCCAGGTTTTGGGTGTTTCGGCGAGTAGCGGGTATCGATGCTTTTTCTGTCTTCAAGCAGTTGCAGGCGTCGGTAAGGCGAATCTGTTTTGAGTTGTTTTTTGTTTTCTATCTCAAAAGAATCCACCCAATCAGTGTACTCAATGCTCGCATCCTTCAGGTATCGCATTGCTCCATCCAGCTGTGAGCGCAACAGATGGTTTTCGTTTTCAAGGCGGCCAACTTGCTCGATCCGCGCCAGTTTTGGCACGTCACCAGAGCGACCGTAGAAGTAACTGTCGGCATCCGTACAAAGGACTGGTTTGTCCGTAAGTCTAGCGATTTCCGCTGCCTGATCGCGGTTACTTTCAATAAAAAGGATTTCACTTCGTTTTCCGTAAACCTCAGCTTTATAGGCTGCATGTACACCGAGTTTTCGGCGGGTTTCCGCATCTGGAAGGTCAAGCATGATCAGTTCGCTGTATTTAACCCCGTTCTCTTTAAGCCAGTCTTCAGTCTCCGCTCGATATCTTTCAAGCCGGGACGTCACGATGGCGCTGATGCGTTTCGCCGGGATGTAAAGCGGTGCTGCCGTGCGGATGAACTCTCGGTAAAGTGGCCCGTCGTCGTTCTGTTCCAAAGTTGGATCTATGCAAAGGACGCCATCCAAATCAAAGCAAGCGTTCTCTGCAACAATGTGATTGCGGTAGTTCCACTGAAAGATCCGGGGTTGCGGAACCACTTCCAGCACGACGTGAGGGGGCGTATTCTTGGGTTTCTTCTGGTTGCCGTAAATCCCACAGAACGTAAATTCTGCAATTTCAGAAAGGCCACTGACCCGTTCGGCAGTACGGCGGAGTTCGTTGCCAGTGTTGATACTATCGTCAACGATCAAGACGCGTTGCTTTTCCGTTATCAGACTCCCGACCTGGCGTCGCTGGCCTTTCCGTGCATTGAACGAAAACACAAAACCATCCAAGTCGAAGAACGGCAAATTTCGCATCGTCGCAATCATGGTTCCAGGGATCAGCCCGGATTTGGGAACGCCCACAACAATATCCGCCTGCGGAATCTTTGAGATGTTCGAAGAGATCGTTTGCGACAGATCAAAGTAGTCTCGATAAGACAAATTCATTGCATAAGCCCCTAGCAGAATTCTTTTTTTCCCAAGACGTCCCGTCGCGCAAAGGCGAGCGGCTTGGACGAAGCTTGAATCGCAAATCACAATTAAGGATGTGCTAAAACGGCGAAGTTTTTGAAAATTTGTGTAAACTCGGTTGGTCGTTCAGTTCGCGATTTACTGTATCTTCAAGGGTTGGATGTTACCCACCCAGCAGTTGAATTACGGTAGAGTACATAACATGAAAAAACTGAAAATTGCAGTGATGTCGGCGGCGATCCTTATCGGGGTGAACCACGGTTCTTACGCTGCTTACACCCAACAAGACTTGGACACGCTTCGGGAACTGTCTGAAAGCGACAACACGAAGGCTTTGCTCACATTTATCCGTGCAAATCCACACCTTATGAAAGGTGAGAATCCCATGGCAAAAGCATTGCGCGACTTCGTCAAAGGCCGCAGCGGGTTCATGGGCGGTATCTTTTCTGCGCGTGCACCTGATCTGACCAATGTCCCAGATCCATCGCCAAGCGTCGAAACTTCGGTACAGGTAGACTTCGGCTCGCTGGGCGATTTCGGATCGTAAGCTTAAGCGTAAATCAGCGGGGAGATGGCGCCTCCCCGCAACGTTCTTAACGACTGTTTCGTTTCTCCTTCAGTCGGCGTTGGTTGCTGCCACACGATCAAACTTTAAGATCAAAACCATCTGATCCATAGGCGAGAGTTCTAAGCCGCGTACTGGAACATCAAACGCCGACACCAGACCTGTTGTTGGGTTGACTGAGCAGACAAAAAGAACATGCCTAACAGGATTTCGTTCAAGATTAGACCGTTACAAGATTTTAGAGAATCTTTGGGCACCATTATTTTCTTCCATCGAGTGAACTAGGAAGTTTCTTATGAGCAACGACACGATAAACGGTGGCGACGGGAACGACACGATTTTTGCGGGTGCTGGAAACGATCTTGTCACAGGCGGCAACGGTAACGACCTGATTTTCGGTGGCGACGGGAACGATACACTCTTTGCTGATGCTGATGACGACCAAGTGCTCGGAAACGCGGGCGATGACAGCATCGAAGGCGGCGATGGTAATGATACTCTCAATGGCGGTACTGGCGCCGATACGCTGAACGGCGGCGCTGGCATCGACAGCGCTACTTATGCAAGTGCGGATACAGGAGTTTCGATAGATCTGAGTAATGCAAGCCGGAATACAGCGGAAGCTTTTGGCGACGCCCATATTTCGATCGAGAACTTGATCGGCTCGGATTTCAATGATGCCTTGCGCGCTTCTGGCGAGGCGAATGTTATTTTTGGCGGTGGGGGTGATGACTTTGTTCTTGCCCGCAGTGGGAACGACATCATTTACGGCGGATTGGGCGACGACCGTTTGGAGGGTGGAAGCGGGAACGACACTTTATTCGGGGGTGAAGGGGCTGATGAGCTGAACGGGGGAGCCGATTACGACACTGCATCTTATGCTGAAGCTGCAACAGGGGTCACTGTAGACATGGCAAGCCCAAACCTAAACTCAGGCGCCGCATCCGGTGATACATTTGTATCAATTGAACACTTGATCGGAACAATCTTTAACGACACTCTGGGCGCATCGGTTGAAGGTACATACCTATTCGGGGCCGCTGGAGATGATATTCTGAGCGGAAACGATGGGGACGACACCTTGGAAGGCGGTGCCGGTGCCGATGCACATAACGGTGGTGACGGCATTGATAGTGCTTCTTATTCGAACGCCACTTCTGGAGTTTCGGTGGACCTAGGTAATGCAAGCCGCAACACCGGCGAAGCCATGGGCGACACCCACGCTGCAATTGAAAACCTGATTGGTTCGGACCACGCAGACGACCTGCGTTCAACAGGCCATGCGAACAGAATAAATGCCGGAAGCGGCGATGACTTCATCCTTGCACGTAGCGGCGATGATGTTGTCTTCGGAGAGGCGGGTGAAGATCGTCTAGAAGGTGGGAATGGCGACGATACGCTCGAAGGTGGAATTGGTGCAGACGTGATCAACGGTGGAGGTGGCTTCGACAGCGCGGCATATTCCACTGCGTCTTCAAGTGTTTCCGTGGATCTATCGAACGCGAGCCGCAATACAGGCGACGCCTTTGGCGACCAACATGTTTCAATCGAGGGTCTCATCGGTTCAAATTATAATGACGCGTTGCGCGCGACAGGTGGAAACAACACCATCTTTGCTGGTTCAGGCAATGATTTCGTTCTTGCAAGAAGCGGTGACGACATCGTTCATGGCGAAACAGGCAATGACCGACTGGAAGGTGGAAACGGTGACGACACACTAAATGGCGGAAGCGGAACTGATATTCTGAGCGGCGGAGCCGGTGCAGATGTGTTTGTTTTTACTGACAACGACGTCGGCATGGATGAAGTGACGGACTTTTCCGTAGGCATCGATCTGCTTGATGTAACGGCATGGGGAGTTACGAGTTCGATCGAACTAAACATCGCTGCGACCCCTAATGCGGCAAACTTCGATATCCAGATTGCCTTTGGAGTGAACGCATTCGAGCTCGTATCGGTATCGCAAAACACTTTGGACGACACGGATTTCATATTCGTTTGATAATATTAGCGTCCCGAGAAAAAACTGTGCCACAGAACGAGAAACTGTATGATTTACCTTGTTGGATGCCAAGCATCAACGGCACATGCGAAACATCCAGCTTTCGCAATATCCAGTCCACGAACCTTACCTGGCGCATGACATCAAAGGTCGATCCTGTGATGGAACAGATGCAAAGATAATGAAATTTTCGGAATAACGGACATCAGGATGCGTGTTCAGGTCTGGAAGACTCGTGTGTTGGGTGAGGATCAGATTCGACGGTACTCAAATCTGTCCCATGCCTTAGAATTGGGCCATTACATTGGCCGCGGGAGGAGGACTCGGCATGGCGAGGAAACGACATTCAGACGAAGACGTATTGAAGCTGCCGCGTGGGATCGAGTTGAAACTATCCTCTGGTGACGATGTGGCATCACCGATCCGTCACATCGGGATCAACGATCCGACGTACTACAATTGGCGGACGCGGTTCGGTAGTAGGCAGGCCCAGATCGTGATCAATCACTGACTCAAGCGGTATAAACGCCTGACCCCATCAGGTGTTAAACATGCGCCCGCCGGTTCGGGAAACCATTTTAGAGAAACCTCAAATCAGCGGCCCGGATACAACGGGTTAGACACAGAAATGCGCAGCTTCAATAGCTTGATTGCATTTTCGAAAAGTGCGGAATTTTCTTCGGCGCGCGCGGCAAGTTGCGCACCCTCAAGCAAAGAAAGCGCTGCTGCGGATTCTAGTGCCGGATCAAGAACACCAGATATAGAACCGTCGCTTTGGCCTTTTTCAAAAGCGCCGGTCAGCCAATCGATGACCATGGCACGGAACAGGCTGATCTGGTGAACCACGTCAGGCGAAAGGCTGTCGCGACTGGCCGAAAATGATGCGCATAAACACAGGCGTTTGCCGTCATCACTTCTGGCGCGGTATTGGTTGATCAATTCGTTCAATTTCTCGCCACCTGTCGAAAAATTCGCATCGATTTCGGAACAGACCGCTTGAAAGTTTTCGTGATACCGCTGCATCAAAGCGACAGAAAGTTTCGCCTTGGACGGGAAGTGATGGTGAATACTCGACTTGCGAATGCCGACGTCTTCGGCAAGGTCTGCGTAGCTAAACCCATCAAAGCCCATTGTGCGTGCGGCTTTCTCGGCGGCATCCAAAAGGGCGGTCTTTGTATCATTTGATGGCATTGCGGTCACCTAATTTAGATTTCCAAAGTCTTTAATACGTTTTCTGCCGCTTCCAAAGCCCCTTCAATATAGCCGCCAAACGCTGGGGCGACTTCGGTGCCGGAAAAGTGCAACCGATTGTTCCAAAGGTCGCTCAACGGAAATGGCAGGCCATAGGTTGGATGGGCGTACAGCGGGGCTTTGTCGGCTTCGGTCGACGTATAGGGATCAAGTGCCCAGTCCTTTACATAAAGCTGTACAGGCCCAGCAGCTTTTGGACCGAACAGGCGGATCAATTGTTCTTGCAGGTGTTCACGCAGGACCTGAACATCTTTGCGTCCATTTGGCGGGACGCCAATAAAACCGAAAAGGGCATAAGGGCCGCCTGTGGCAGGCGATGCATCATGGATTTCGACCATTGGCCCAAACTGACTTTGCGCATCGCCTGACAACCCGTCTTCGCGCCAAAAAGCTGTGTCGTAGACTGCGACCGCCTTGGCTTGTCCGGCCATCCAGGTTGAAATGTTCTTCATGGAGTTCAGCGCGTCGTCCGGTAAAGGCGGATTGAATTCGATGTTGGCCGCAATGCGCGGCGGTAATGACAGAACAACCCGGTCTGCATCCATTGTGTCTCCGTTACCGAAGGTTGCGGTGACGCCGGTTTCGTTTTGGGACAGTTTCGTAACTACGGCGTTCAGACGTTTTCGGTTTTCCGGCAAGCGATCGACCAAAGCTTTTATCAAAGCTCCAAGCCCGCCTTTCAGCCGCCAAGACCCTTGCATGGATGAAAAGCCCCGACCGCGTTGAACCTGTCCACGTTCGTTTTCAAAGGTCAGATCGCCATCGGCAAATTGATCGAATTTTTCAAGGCCAAACCTGTCAATCATACTCGCTATACGAGGTTGTGCGGGCCAGAACCAAGCAGGGCCCATATCGAAGTACCCATCTTCGTGGTGTTCCGTTTTGATGCGCCCGCCAAAGCGCGCGCGCGCTTCGACCAAAACATAGTCCTGGCCCCTGGTTTCCAAGGCTTCCGCGAGAGCGAGGCCAGAAAGGCCGCCGCCGATGATCAGGGTTTTCATCGCTTAAAATCCTTCGGACGCGGGCCGTAGGTCTAGTTCATGGGTCCATGTGGATTTCGGCTGTTGGGCAATCTGCCAATAAGCTTCCGCAATGTCTTCCGGTTTCATCATTTTGGCCGGATCAAGACTGTGCAGATCGCGTGACCGATCAGTGTCGATGATTCCGTCGAGGATGGCATGGCAAACGTGGACGCCTTTGGGCTGGTATTCCCGCGCCATCGATTGCGTCAACCCGCGTAAAGCGAATTTCGCGCTGGCAAAGGCCGAGAATTTTGCGCCACCCCGTAACGACGCGGTGGCACCTGAGACGATGAATGATCCACCGTCGGCCTTGGCCATTACGTCCAGCGTCGACCGGCCCAGCAGAAACGCGGTTTGCACCATAGACGTCCAAGTGCGCGAGAAGTGATCGAGTGACGTTTCCGAAAGCGGTGCAATCACCAGTTCTGCCGTGTTGTGTACGACGATTTTGGGCGCGCCATAGGTATCAATGATATCAGCGATCTTGGCAGGGACCGTATTCGCATCTGCCAGATCGAGAGTGTGAAAATCGCCTACCGGGGCAAGGGGTTCGCTTCGGCCAAGCCCGACAGCGGTAAAACCGCCCCGTTCGAAACGCGAAAGAAGGGACTGGCCAAGACCGGCCCCCGCACCTGCGACAATCGCCAGAGGTTTCTGCGCGGCCATCAGACGGACGGCGCCCTTGCGTGGGCCAAGTGGCCTGTTTTGACCCAGACCTTTGCGCCGTCAGAGCCAGCCACGGCGTTCAACGTTTGACCATTTGGCAAGCGCAGCCATGCGTTTTTGCCAAGTGTATCGCCGCCTTCGGTAAGTGATCCGCCGATCACCAGCATCTCGATCCCGCCAGCGTCTGCTATGGTCAATTTCGCACCTGCATCAAGATGGCTGTAGGTAACAACCTCAAATTCATCGCGGTGAAGTTCTGCGGTCGCCACGCCATTTATCGGTGCGGCAAGTTCATCAGCCATGGTTTTGCGAAACTGTGAGCGATCCTGCAAATCAAACTGCCAGAGCTTCACGAAAATGGTGCACCCGGGTTCCGAGCCCGGTGTATGCGATGTTGTTGGCGGGTTGCGCACATAGGTGCCTTCGGGAAAATCGCCATGCTCGTCTTGAAATACACCATCAAGCACGATGAACTCTTCACCGCCGGTGTGCGTGTGGGCCGAGAATTTGCTGTCAGGCGCATAACGTACGATGGTTGTTGCGCGCGCAACTTCGCCGCCAATGCGGTCTAACATGCGGCGATCAACGCCGGGCATGGGCGACGCGCTCCATTCAAGTTGATCTGAATGAACGACGACACGTTCTTTGAAGTCTGCATTCAGTTCCATTGGCGGTTTCCTTTTTGCATTGTCTGGGTGTTTACGTGTTTAGTGGTATTAATCTACCTATCAGTAGGTTTATAAAAATTCAAGTGCTTTGGCCTTGGGCGAATTCGCAGGGTTGCGGTCAGAATATGTACCAAACGAATAGCGCAGTGGAAGGGCGCCTTCAGCACGGATCATAGTTTCAACGGAAATGCGCAGGCCGCGCCCCATCAATGGACGTTCGCCATTGTTGATGTCTTTGACAAGCTTGGCTGTCCCTTTGACGTTCAGTAAGGTTCCGGTTTCAAAGTCTACAAACTGAAGGCCGACCCGGGCGTCGGTCATGATATTTCCATAGGTGTTGTAGAAACTATTTCCTTTAAAATCTGGAAACTGAAGTGTGCTGTCATCCAGCACGGTGACGAAGCCAGGCATCCCGCCACGATGGTTGATATCAACGCCTGCGCGGGGATCATCTTCAGACCAAGTTGATGCTGTCGATCTTCGATACCCAATTTTTGGTGCAGATTGCGTCCGCTTTCGTGAAAGACGCCGGTTTCTTCGAACATGCTGAAAGTCCTGTTGGGGATATACATGGTGACTGCCTTCCACTAGGTAGGCAAAAATTGATTTGTCAATTGCGCTGGCCAAACAAGTCGACACCTCACGGTTTTTTGAAACTTGCCAAAGCAGTGGTTTATCGGTGATGCCAAATAGGAAAGCCAAAAAATGAGAAAGGGCGTCAATGACAAACCCAGTCCGATCCGAGTTCCTGATCAAGGACATCCCCGAGTTCCGCGAACGCTATGGTGATACGACGCAGATTATATATGACAAGTCGGCACCATTTCTGAGCGAGCCCATGCAAGTGTTCGTCCGTCTATCACCGTTTTGTCTTGTGTCATCCCAAGATGCCGACGGAAATTCTGACATCACGCCACGCGGTGATCCTGCTGGTTTTGTGGAAATCGTCACGCCTAAGCTATTGCTGATCCCGGATCGGCCGGGAAACCAACGCTTTGATACCTTTCGGAACGTCCTGACCCATCCACCCGTTTCGGTTCTGTTTATGATACCCGGTGTTTTCGATACTTTGCGCGTAAATGGTCGCGGCCTTGTAACGCGTGACCCGGAGCTTCTTAAGCGCTGCGCTATCAAAGATCGCGTACCACCCGTTGGACTGTTGATTGAAGTTGAAGAGGCGTACGGCCATTGCTCAAAAGCGATCCGCCGCTCGGGTCTCTGGGCCGCGGAAAACCAGATTGACCGAAAAACCGCACCCAGTTTGGGCGAGATGATGTCGGCACATCAAAATTACGATCGGGACAAACTGGACGATATCGAAGGCCGGATCGCGCGGGACATCAAGAACAACATGTACTAGCGCGGCAGTTCGATGTTGCCCGATAACATTCGAGTGAGGGCGCAAGATATGCTTGCCCCGTCGTACACAACCTTCTAGTAGGTAGATATATGGTATCAACGAGAAGGAAAAATTATGATTGGGTATTCAACCGTCGGCGTCAAAGACATTGAAAAAGCGAAAGCTTTTTACACGGAGCTGTTTGACGCGACCGTCCAAGTGGATGTGGGCCGCCTGGCGATGATTGGTAAATCAACGGACACACCGATGATTGCGGTCTGCGAGCCATTCGACGGCGAAGCACCAAGCTGCGGAAACGGCTCGATGGTTGCGTTTTCGGCTTCAACCAAAGACGAAGTTAACGCGATGTATAACAAAGCGATCTCGCTTGGCGCGACCTCAGATGGTGAACCGGGGCAGCGTATCGAAGATGTATTCTACGCCGCTTACGTCCGCGACAACGATGGAAACAAGATGGCGTTCTACGTTTTCGGTTAACCCATTGGCGTTTTTCTAACAGGCAAGACGGGCCCGTTCTGAGAGATCAGAGCGGGCTTATTAATGTGCGTCGCTATCGACCGGTTTTCAATGGGGGTTGGTAGCAAGGCGGAGATTGATCCAGGAACGATCTGGTCTTAGTCGGAATGAGAAACCGTGAGCAGTAAGGAAGGAATATGCCAGCGTTTGTAATCGAACAACCCAAAGTCGTCGCCATGCCGGTTGCGGGTTCTGATTCGCTTTTCCCGGTGCGCCGTGTCTATTGCATCGGTCGGAACTACGCGGCCCATGCCGTTGAAATGAAGCATAATCCTGATCGCGAACCATCGTTCTTTTTCAAAAGAACCCGAACAACTTGGATCCTGCGGGAACATTTCCTTGCAAGACAGGACTCACCAAACAAAAAGGCCGCACACGTTGTGCGGCCCCCTCAATTTCCTGACGAAATGTACCTTAGCGGCGCAGACCCAGACGTTTGATCAAGTCCTGATAGCGGGCCTCGTCCTTGGTGCGTGTGTAGTCCAGAAGCTTCCGGCGCAGGGCCACCAGCTTCAACAGACCACGGCGCGAGTGATTGTCTTTTTTGTGGGTCTTGAAGTGTTCTGTCAACGTCGCG
This sequence comes from uncultured Paracoccaceae bacterium, assembly GCA_938005545.1. Taxonomy (GTDB): domain Bacteria; phylum Pseudomonadota; class Alphaproteobacteria; order Rhodobacterales; family Rhodobacteraceae; genus CALKXV01. Next base: position 11,905 of record CALKXV010000066.1, on the reverse strand, counting down.
ATGCGCGACGACAGAATGGCAACCTGAACTTCAGGGGAGCCGGTATCGCCTTCTTTTGTGGCGAATTCCTTCATGACTCGTGCTTTTTCTTCAGCAGTAATCGACATCGGGGTCTCCTTCATTTCAAAGGGTTATGGCGCAAGCCGGGATGTCGTCCAGCAGGGCCCGTGGAGTTAGAAGTGGCGCGTATAGGGCAGTGCGCGCGGAAAGGGAAGGTAAAATTACAACAACCGATTTAGGTCAGGTTGCAGTCATTCTGCTCCGCGTTAAGATTATTCAACGCGAGGGTGTATTGATGGAAATCCTTCTTCTTATTGCTGGTGCCGGACTTGTTGGAGCCTTTGCGCTCGGTGGCGGTGGCGGCAGCGATGACAGTGGCGATGGGCCGGTTGCGGGCGAAGGTCCGCCTGCGGCAGCCGAAGGTACTACGGGTGCCGATTTTCTTGAGGGCACATTTTCCGATGACATCATCTTTGGGCGTGCCGGCGATGACACCATCACGGGCGGCATCGGCAATGACAGCCTGGACGGAAACGCTGACAACGACGAGGTTTTTGGCGGGATCGGTGACGATACCGTTCTGGGCGGCGCGGGTGCGGATAGTCTGGAAGGCGATGAGGGTCAGGATTCTGTACGCGGGGGTGATGGCGACGACACGGTTGGCGGCGGCCCCGGCAATGACACTGTCGAAGGCGCTATGGACAACGATCTCTTGTATGGAGACGACGGATTTGACCTTCTTCGGGGTGGACCGGGCGAGGACACGCTATTGGGTGGCGATAACAACGACACCTTGGAAGGCGGCCCCGACGCCGATCTTTTGCTGGGCGAAGAGGGTGACGATAGTCTAAGCGGCAATCTCGGCGCTGATGGGCTGGATGGCGGCGCAGGTCGTGATACTCTGGATGGTGGTCCCGGCAATGATGTACTGGTTGGGGGCGCCGAGAGTGACTTTCTGGATGGCGGATCCGGGGACGACTTTATTTCCGGCATTGAGCTTCAGGACTTGGGCGTTTTTCCAATCGACGACAATGCGCCCGATACTTTGGTGGGTTCAGAGGGTGCCGACGAAATCTTCCTTGGCACAGGCGACGAAGTTTACGGAGAAGCGCTGGACGGCGAAGCGGATGGCCTTGGCGAAGTCTTTGTCGTAGGCACCTGGATCGGATCGCCACCCCCGATCATCAATGATTTTGATCCGGAGGTGGATCAAATCGACGTGGTTTTCGATAGCCGCGATGTCTTGGACGAAACACCGATCATCACTGAGGCCGAGGTTGACGGCGAGACGGTGTTCACGCTGTCCTTTGACGGTGATCCTTTGGTCGTGGTGCGGGTCGCCACGCCGGGCGACATTCTTACGTTAGACCAGGTTGAGCTATTTGATTTCGCGCCCACTGTTGTGGCCGTTTGATCCTAACGATCAATGTGGCGTTCAGGCTAACGGCTGGCATCCAGATGTTTGTGCACGGTTTCCAAATCGCTTTGTATGCGTGTCATGATTTCAATCTGATCAGGTTGCACAACAGGGCTAAGATTCTTGCTGATACGAAGAATGGCGTCATCACGAAAAACACGGCCTTTCAAGGTTAGAAACGTGCTGTGGTTCGATGGTCGCTTCCAACTGGTTATATATCGTACGAAAAAGACACGCCGCCGTACCAACTAACCCTGTGACCTATCCCAGATGAATGGTTTGGTTTTGTAAGAGATATATAGGGGATGGCGGGGATGACCCGCTTTGGTCAGGCCTAATACCAAGCAAGGTTTCGGCGAAGTCCGTATTATAGACAGTAGAGAGTCGGCCTGACCCAAGTGTTCTCCATGAACGCCCCACGCGCAAAGCACATCATCTGTCCACTCAATTGCCGCCTTGGTCTGAGCCACGTTGTCGGGCCCTTCGGGGTGTTTCGCCCGTTTTAACTTCGCCGGATCCGTCTCACGCAGGCCAAACAGATTGCATACCCGGAACCCACCATAACCGAGCGCTCGGGCGCGGCGCTCACAGCGTTCAATTGTGGGATCATTGGCAAGTTCGGTCGCCTTCGACGGGTTTAGCATGATGTAAAGAAGCCGTTTGCCTTCATGATCCCAAACCCGCGTCAGCGCATAGCGATACTTCTCGCAATCCGAATACACCGCTTCGCTATTCCGTTCGCCGTCATCATGGCTTCGCACGATCAGCGTCACGCCACAAAGACCCGCGTGGGGTGCAGTTCGCCAGCCATATATGTGCCGATTGCGACAGGTTCGCCTTGGTACGCGGCCCAACAGGTTTCGCCATATTCGGCATTCGACGCGATCACTATGCCGGGGTTGCCGTTGCGAATACGAACGGCTCCTTCGGCGGTTGTCTGAACTTGCGCCAGATCTTGCAGACCAGTTTCGAGCGGTAAGATGTGGCTGTCCAACTCTGGCGTTTTCGCAAGGGATTCAACGACGTCCAGGGTGACAGAGTTTTCCAGATCGAAAGGACCGGACCACAGACGACGTAAGGAGGTGACATGAGCGCAACTGCCAAGGGTTTTGCCGAGATCACGTGCAATAGATCGAACATACCCACCCTTGCCACAGATCATCTCCAATCTTGCATGATCGGCATCGGGCATATCGATCAAAGTCAGACTTTCGACGAACAGGGCGCGCGCTTTCAGTTCCACGTCTTCGCCCGCGCGGGCCTTGGCATAGGCGCGTTCGCCGTCGACCTTAACGGCCGAAAACGCTGGTGGGATTTGTTGGATGTCACCTTCGAACGCTGGCAAGGCGGCACGGATGGCAATTGCATCGGGGCGAATGTCAGAGGTTTCGATCACGTCGCCATCCGCGTCGTCTGTGTTTGTGGCGACACCCAGCCTGATCGTAAAAGTATAGGCCTTCAGCGCATCGGTCACAAAAGGGATTGTCTTGGTCGCCTCGCCAAGCGCAATCGCCAAAAGCCCTGTGGCGTCAGGATCCAGCGTGCCCGCATGTCCGGCTTTCTTGGCGTCCAAGGCCCAGCGAACTTTGTTCACAACGGCTGTCGAGGTCAGACCAGCAGGTTTATCCACCACAAGCCATCCCGAGATGTCGCGCCCTTTTTTCAGCCGTCCCATATTTTCAGTCCTATATCGAGAGGCCGGGGCTAACGTTTGAGGTGCCTGATTGTCAATGGAGCCTTATTCAACAACGCCGATCATTGGTCCAACGGGAAAGCCAAAATCGTTACGGTTGATGACGGGTGCATAAAGGCGCGAAACTTTGCCGTCGAAAAACAGCGCGTTCGGCGTTTTCAGCACATCGCGGAACAATCGTGCGAAGTGGTGGAAATTCACGCGCCCGTCCGAGATGGCCAGAAAAAGTTCACCATCTTTCGTCACGCCTACGCCATTCCGGCGAAAACGGCTGTCAGAATCGGCGAGAAACCGGGGATGCAGCGTGCCGTCGATCACCAGCATGGGCCCGGATTGGCTGGCATAGGTACAGGACTGTCCTGTTTCCTTGAACGTGCGAGATTCGATGATCTTTGCGCTATCGGGCGTCAGACATAGCACGCCATTCGGCAGCAGCCCGAAATTTCCGGGCCCTTCGCGGGTGACGATCTGGGACAGGGTTTCGCCGTCTTCGACATAAAGGCCAACGGGGCTGCGATCAGGGTGATACATGCCCGCGTTCATCGCAACAACCAGCGTTTTGCCCATAGCAGCGACGTGACTTTCCAAACTGTCAAAAGAACCAAGGAGTTCCCCGGCGTCATCGTTCAGAAACAGACGAATGTCATCGCTCACGGGATCGGTGCGGCAAACGGCAAATGTTGCATCCTCGAATGTCACGCTTTCGCAGGCCATCGCTCGACCCGCGAAAAGCGCGCTACTCAGGATCAATATCGCGGCGAACGTTTTCATCTGAGAACATTGTGCGTGTATCGTCGAGCCGGTCAAACGTCTCGTCGATCTGAAAGCGGATTTCCGGGGAATACTTCAGCGCCAGACCTTTGCCCATCACACGGCGAATGTCGTGGCGGTTACGACGCAAAGCTTCAAGGGCCAGTTCCCGGTCGTCGCCACCCAAAGGCAGGACATAAGCGGTTGCGACTTTCAGATCAGGCGAACAGGTTACTTCACCGACGGTGATCGAAAGACGATTTAGGTCGGGGTCGTGTATGTCGCCCTGCATCAAAACGTCGGACAAACGCCGACGGATCAGTTCCGCCACGCGAAGCTGTCGTTGGGACCGTCCAGGGCCATCGGTGGTGTGAGAACGTGCCATCCATAGCCATCTAAGTGCTGGCGAGCGTTGGGGCAAGCGCGTAAGGAGAATTGCGGCGAAGGAGAGCGACATGAGCGAACGATCAGGGATAGCGATCACAGGGGCCTCGGGGCGCATGGGCCAAATGCTCGTGGCAGAGGTACTGGCGTCCGACAACGCGCGATTGGTGGGCGTTGTGGAACGAGCAGGGCACGATTGGGTTGGTCAGGACTTGGGCACGGCTATGGGATCGGCGGAGATGGGTGTGACGGTGTCGGATAGTGCATCCGAAGTATTTGCGCTTGCCGATGCGGTGATTGATTTCACAACGCCCGCGGCCACGGTTACCCATGCAGGGATCGCGGCCCAATCGGGCACGGCGCATGTGATCGGTACGACAGGCCTGACCGAAGACGACATGCGCCATATTCGCGCCGCCAGTGCAAAGGTGCCAATCGTTCAGGCTGGTAACATGAGCCTGGGCGTGAACCTTCTGGTGCAGTTGACGCGCAAAGTCGCAGCAGCCTTGGACGAAGATTTCGACATCGAAATCGTTGAAAGCCATCACCGCCATAAGGTCGACGCACCTTCGGGCACCGCGTTGATGTTGGGTGAAGCCGCAGCCGAGGGTCGAGGCGTATCACTGAAGGACGTCGAAGACCGGGGTCGTGACGGGATCACGGGTGCCCGAAGGCGCGGTGATATAGGGTTTACGGCGTTGCGGGGCGGCGATGTTGTCGGCGAACATGACGCGATCTTTGCCGCCGATGGGGAGCGGATCGTGTTGCGCCACATCGCGACGGATCGGCGCATTTTTTCACGCGGGGCGTTGAAAGCCGCGCTTTGGGCCCGGACACAGCCGAGCGGATTTTACGATATGCTGGATGTTTTAGGTCTGAAGTGATCCAAACGATTGGTCAGTGCGTAAAACCTTTGTACACGCGCTGAGGAACGACCATGAGACGCATTGTCCGGACCCTATCTTTCTTCGCTGACTGGCCTTTTTCGAAGGTCGCCACTTGGATTGCCGTGACTGCAACCGCGTGGGTCGTCCTGAGCGCGGCGGCACAGGCCGACGCGTTCCAACGCGTGGATCAGCGCGACGGTTTCGTGTCGCTTGTCAAAGATCGCGCCCTTACGCGCTTTGGTATCCGCCTAAAGGTACAAAACAACGGAAAAATCACCGGGCGCGCTTTCGGGCGCAAAGTGACTGGCGACTGGACATGGTCGGGCGGGTACTTCTGTCGCGATCTTTATGTCGGTGGCGATGAGTTGGGCCCGAATTGTCAGATGGTTCAAGTGCAAGGCAATACGTTGCGCTTCACCTCGGACAAGGGCCAGGGCATCTATGCCGATTTGCGCTTGAAGTAAGCGCTTGTCGCTGCGGCGCGGCGATTGACTCCCTCATCATGGGCGGGCAAAACCCTTCCAACGATTGCGGGAGAAGCGTTCCATGAAAAAGATCTATTCAAATGCAACCGAGGCCCTTGATGGCTTATTGCGGGACGACATGCTGATCGCCGCAGGTGGTTTCGGTCTCTGCGGAATTCCTGAGCTTTTGCTGGAAGCGATCAAGCAAAGCGGTGTGAAAAACCTGACCTTTGCATCGAACAACGCGGGCGTCGATGATTTCGGGATCGGCATTCTTTTGCAGACGCGTCAGGTGTCAAAAATGATGTCGTCCTATGTGGGCGAAAATGATGAGTTCATGCGTCAGTATCTGGCTGGCGAGCTTGAGATCGAGTTCAACCCGCAAGGCACTTTGGCAGAACGGATGCGCGCAGGGGGTTGCGGTATCCCCGGATTCTACACCAAGACAGGTGTCGGCACCCAAGTGGCCGAAGGCAAAGAGCTGAAAGATTTCAACGGCGAAACCTATGTGCTGGAAGAAGGTATTTTTGCCGATCTTTCCATCGTGAAGGCGTGGAAAGCCGACGAGACGGGCAATGCGATTTTCCGCAAAACCGCCCGCAACTTTAACCCGCCAGCCGCCATGTGCGGCAAAATCTGCGTGATGGAGGTTGAAGAGATCGTGCCCGTTGGTTCGCTTGATCCCGACCACATCCATTTGCCCGGCATCTATGTGAACCGCCTGATCCAAGGCGACCACGAAAAGCGGATCGAACAACGCACTGTGCGTCAAAAGGAGAGTGCATAATGCCTTGGGATCGGAACCAGATGGCGGAACGTGCCGCGCGCGAACTTGAAGACGGCATGTATGTGAACCTTGGCATCGGCATTCCGACGCTGGTGGCGAACTATGTGGGCGACAAGGATATCACCCTTCAGTCCGAAAACGGCATGTTGGGCATGGGGCCTTTTCCTATTGAAGGCACCGAAGACCCCGACCTGATCAATGCGGGCAAACAGACGATCACAGAAATGGACCGAACGGCGTATTTCGATAGCTCGCAGTCCTTTGGCATGATCCGGGGCGGCAAAATTGCAGCAGCGATTTTGGGTGCCATGGAAGTCGCCGAAAACGGCGATCTGGCAAACTGGATGATCCCAGGCAAGCTGGTCAAAGGCATGGGCGGCGCGATGGATTTGGTCGCCGGTGTTGGCCGCGTGATCGTGGTAATGGATCATACCAACAAGCATGGCGCATCGAAGGTTCTGAAGGATTGCACATTGCCTTTGACGGGCAAAGGCGTCGTCGATCTGATCATCTCGAACCTTGGAGTTCTGGAAGTTGTCAAAGGCGGATTGCGCATCGTTGAAACGGCACCAGATGTGTCGGAAGACGAATTGCGTGCAGCAACAGAAGCAACGATCATTTAAGCAAGGTTTGCCCATAGATGATTTGGCTTAAACGGTCGCTTCTGGCCAACGATACAGTGGTTTCCATTCCGGATGAAGCGCGCGAATGACTGGCGGGTTTGAGCCGTCGAAAGTTACTATTTGGAACCAGTGACGGACGGATGTGAATAGGGACATTCGATTTATGCATGAGCGTACGTCGATGTATTGTCCAAATCCGCCCCAAAAGAGGGAGGGAATGACATCAACGAAATCTGACGGGAATCAACGTAGTTTTTTCAAGAAGGCAGAACAGCGCCGGACAAGGCCAGAGCCTCTGAGCGACGTTCCTTCAGCACGCGATGATGGCTATTTCAGTCATCGCTGCGGGTTCAAAGGTTAAGCTAAAGTTGAACGTTTAAGTTATGGAACCTTGCTACCGGCCTTTTTTCGCAAGTTACTTTCTTGATTTATTGTTGGGCCCGTGTTTCGTTAAAGCGTCGTAATCAGATGCTACAAACCGCACATCGCGTCACGACAATTGCACCTATCCCGGTGCTTGGGAGGAAAATTATGAAAAAGACAATGATCGGCATGCTTGCCGCAACAAGTGCCATGCTCGCGCCAATGGTAGCCATGGCGGAAACCGAAGTACAATTTTGGCATGCGTTCACTGGTCGCCTTGGTGAGCTGGTGAAGGCGCAGGTCGAAGAGTTCAATGCGAGCCAAAGCGACTATGTCGTGGTTGAGAGCCACAAAGGCAACTACTCAGAAACGCTGAACGCAGGCATCGCAGCTTTCCGCGCTCAAGAACAACCTCATATTTTGATGGTGTTTGAAGTCGGCACTGCGACCATGATGGCAGCTGGTGGCGCGATTAAACCCGTCCACGAAGTGATGGCTGAAAGTGGCGCGTCCTTCGACCCCAATGCATATATCGGCGCGGTCAAAGGGTATTACACGTCGACTGACGGTAAAATGCTTTCGCTGCCATTCAATTCATCGACGCCGGTTCTTTGGGTCAACCGTGATGCCATGGAAGCTGCGGGTGTCGATCCCAACTCCGATCTGTCAACTTGGCAGAACGTCGATGCGGTCCTGGACCAGCTGAAAGCTGGCGGTGAGGATTGCCCACTTGTGACTGCGTGGCAAAGCTGGATTCATTTGGAAAACTTCTCGGCCTATCACGACGTACCGTTTGCGACGAAAGACAACGGATTTGCCGGATTGGATACCGAGCTTTCACTGAATGGCGAGCCACAGGTCGCGCATTTGACGGCCATGGGTGAATGGGCCAAGGACGGCAAGTTCATCTATACCGGACGGCGGAACGAAGGTGGCGCGAACTTCCGCGCAGGCGACTGTGCGTTGTTCACCGAAAGTTCGGCAGGCTACGCGGGCATCAGTTCTGAAGCGGAATTTAAGTTTGATGTGCGTCCCCTTCCTTATTGGGAAGGTGTCGGAAACGGCCCGCAGAACACCATCATCGGTGGCGCATCGCTTTGGGTCATGGAAGGCCACGAGTCGGAAGAATACAAGGGCGTGGGCGAATTCCTAAGCTTCCTGTCTTCTGAAAGCATTCAGGCCTCTTGGCACCAGAACACCGGCTATCTTCCGATCACAGCTGCCGCTGGCGAAGTGACACGCGTCGCTGGGTTCTATGAACAAAACCCGGGCACCGACGTGGCCGTCATCCAAATGACCACGAAGGAACCTACGGCGAATTCCAAAGGCCTGCGCCTTGGGTCGTTTGACCAAATCCGCGGTATCATCGACGAAGAACTTGAGGCCATCTGGTCTGGCGACAAAACAGCTCAAGAAGCGATGGACAGCGCGAAAGAGCGTGGCGATGCCTTGCTACGCCGCTTCGAAACCGCAAATAAATAAGCTGTTCTAAATCAATTGGGCAGGCCTTTTAGGCCTGTCCTTTCGAGCGAGAGGGCCATAGATGGAAAAACGCGTAACATTTCGCGGCTGGTGGCTGCCGCTCTTGTTGATCGCGCCACAGGTCTTCATTTCCGCCGTTTTCTTTTTCTACCCAGCCGGACAAGCGATCTGGCAGTCGCTGTTCATTCCCGATCCATTTGGCCTGTCATCGCAATTCGTGGGGCTCGGCAATTTCGAGTTCCTTCTGAGCGACAAGTTCTATCGTGGGTCGTTCGTAACCACGGCGGTTTTCTCAATCCTGGTTACCCTTTGCTCCATGGTCCCGGCACTTTTTCTGGCTGTTATGGCAGACCGGTTGATCAAGGGCTCAGGCGTCTATCGCACGCTTTTGATCTGGCCCTATGCAGTGGCACCAGCGGTTGCGGGCGTCTTGTGGCTGTTTATGTTTAACACCCGCGTGGGCGTGATCTCATGGTACTTGGGGCAACTTGGATACGACTGGAACCATGTATTGAACGGCGGCGAAGCCATGGGACTGGTGGTCGTGGCCTCGGCCTGGGGGCGTATCAGCTATAACTTCCTGTTTTTCTTCGCAGCCCTGCAATCCATACCGCGGTCAGTGATCGAAGCCGCTGCAATTGACGGCGCGCGCTTTTGGCGGCGGTTCTGGACGATTGTCCTACCACTTTTGTCACCCACAACGTTTTTCCTTTTGGTCGTCAACGTGGTCTATGCGTTTTTCGAAACATTTGGCGTCATCCACACGATCACCTCAGGTGGGCCCCAACAATCGACGACGGTTTTGGTCTACAAAGTCTTCTCGGATGGGTTCGTGGGCCAGGATTTGGGGTCGTCTTCCGCGCAATCCGTGATTCTTTTGATATTGGTCGGCTTGCTGACCGTGATCCAATTTAAGTACATCGAAAAACGGGTGCACTACTGATGGCAAAAGAACGGCACGGAATGGTCGAAAAGCGCGGCGCGGGCCTGTGGCTGACCCATGTGTTCATGATCCTTGGCGTTTTGGTGATCTTCTTCCCAATCTGGCTGGCTTTTGTCGCCTCGACCGTGACACAAGCCGATATCGTACGACCACCGATGCCGGTTTGGCCCGGCGACCAGTTTTGGATCAACTACAAGAACGCCCTGTTTTCCGGCGTCAACGTTCCGGTCGCAACGATGTTGTTCAATTCCTTCGTGATGGCCATTGGTATCGCCGTCGGCAAGATCATCATCTCGCTTTTGTCGGCCTTCGCGATTGTTTATTTCCGCTTTCCGGGCCGGAACATATTTTTCTGGATGATTTTCCTGACGCTTATGCTGCCGGTCGAGGTGCGTATCGTGCCCACTTTCGAAGTCGTGGCCAGTTTCGGAATGCTCAACAGCTATTCCGGCCTGATTTTTCCGTTGATCGCCTCGGCCACCGCGACATTCCTGTTCCGTCAGTTCTTTCTGACCATCCCCGACGAACTGGCCGAAGCCGCTCGTGTCGATGGAGCGCGACCCATGAGATTCTTCTGGGATATTGTCGTTCCGATGAGCCGTACAAACGTAGCCGCCTTGTTCGTGATCCTCTTTATCTATGGCTGGAACCAATACCTTTGGCCTCTTCTAATCACGACCGATCCTGAAATGAACACGATCGTAATGGGCATAAAGCAGATGTTCCCAACCGGCGATGACTTCGCTCATTGGCCAACCATCATGGCGACATCGATCTTGGCAATGATCCCTCCGGTGATCGTGGTGGTGGGCATGCAACGCCTGTTCATCCGCGGCCTTGTAGACAGCGAGAAATAGAACATGGCGACAGTCACTCTGAAGGACATCAAGAAAAGCTTTGGAACCACAGATGTGATCCACGGCATCAGTACTGAAATTGCCGATGGCGAGTTTATCGTCATCGTCGGTCCGTCTGGCTGCGGAAAGTCGACGTTGTTGCGTATGGTGGCAGGCCTTGAAACAGTAACCTCTGGCGAAGTGCTGATCGGTGGCGATCTGGCCAATGACAAAGAGCCGATGGACCGTGATATCGCGATGGTATTCCAAAACTACGCTCTCTACCCGCATATGTCGGTGCGTCAAAACATGGGCTACGGGCTAAAGATCGCTGGGCTACCCAAGGATGAGATCGACGCCAAGGTGGTCGAGGCAGCAGAGCTTTTACAGCTTGATCAGCTTTTGGATCGCAAACCCAAGCAACTCTCCGGCGGGCAACGCCAACGCGTTGCCATGGGGCGCGCCATTGTACGCGAACCGGCTGTGTTTCTCTTTGATGAGCCGCTCTCAAACCTCGATGCCAAGCTGCGTGTACAAATGCGCCTTGAAATTAAAGAGCTTCAATCAAAGTTGGGCATAACCGCACTATATGTGACCCATGACCAGGTCGAGGCGATGACCATGGCTGATCGGATGATCGTGATGAACGGTGGAGTGGCGGAGCAAATCGGTACGCCACTTGAAGTCTACGAAACTCCTTGCACACTTTTCGCGGCTCAGTTCATCGGCAGCCCCGCTATGAACATCGTCGACGGCGACGTGAAAGATGGCACAGTCTTTTTGAACGGCGTACCCGTGTTTGATGCTGCTGTGCAGGATGGACCGGTGAAATTCGGCGTGCGACCCGAGCATTTGGATGCGGATGACGAAGGTCCGCTCTCAATATCCGTCCAAATGGCGGAACCATTGGGTGCGAATACCCTATTCCACGGACGGCTAGGAAATGCGTCAGACAGCTTCACAGTTAGTTTGCAGGGCGTACACTTTCTGACAAGTGCAGGACAAGAGATGCGCTTTTCTGTTCGGCCCGGACAGGGTCACGTTTTTCATGCGGGCACTGGGAAGTCCGCGTTCGAATAGCTACCTGGGAACTGCGGGCACGAAAACGAATGTCAACTTCTCCGATTAAGAGTTTGTGTTGATTGTCACTGAGAACTGACCCGGTAGCCCCATAAATTGTCACTGAGAATTGACCCATGTGAACACATTGCCCTGACGTTTTTTGTCGGGGAGACATGGAGTGATCGACATGGGATTTTTGAGTGTTATTCGACGC
>CALKXV010000065.1 GCA_938005545.1 uncultured Paracoccaceae bacterium | reverse complement strand
CTTTCATGCTGCCCCACGCCATCCAATACCATCCGCACAGCGCGTTCGCGCACTTCTGGTGAATACTTGTTCGTTGTCTTTGTCATGATGCTCCATCCTACTCATGAGTTGGAGCCTCCGGCAAACACGGGGCGGTTCAGTTTTCTGACACTGCTCGCGCTTACGTCGAGCGAGCTAGAAATGTCCGAAACATTCATGCCATTCTTCACCAAGATACAAACTCTGAATTCTGCCCGACTAAGGCCGTGAGGATTGTTGTGGGTCAGAATTTGCGTTGGAAGAATTGCCCCTTGACCATTGTCATTCACGTCGCGGAGAGACTTTCGTTTTGCACTTATTCCCGGAAGTCTATTCACCCATGAATTGGACAAAGTTTGGGACATCAGCCCAATTGATCTGTAAGTCGGAAGAGTAGGCAGAAGCTGATACTGAAATTCCAGAACGTCTGTCCATTTTTCGGTGTTATCCAAAATGACAGCGATGACTTCTTTCCACTGTGCCGAAGTCGAATGTTTTTCAACCGAGTTGGCCAAGGCTGTGACTTCAGTTTGGCACCAGACAGTTGCCTTCTTTGAAGAACTCAGATTTTCCTGAAGGAACTCGTGGCTTAACGGTCGCCAACCGCCGCTGTAAATTTTGCCTGCCGCTCTGTTATAGGCAGCTAAATTATGTTTTTTTCCGAACCTTTTTCGAAGCGGCTTATTCTGCATCGGTCAGATTTTGCAAATCTGGCAACAAATGAGACCGCATCTTAAAAAGAGCCTCTTCCCTGAAGCGTTTCGGTCCATCTTGTTGCAACTTCAAGACTGGCCAAAAAAACATATGACGATACGACATCATTTTTTGGATCTAACGTCAAAATACATTCCACTTGCTAAATTAGCAGTCGTGCGAACGAAAAGGTCGCATGAAACATTCAAATTTTTGGCTATTGTATATTTGACAAACCCATACGAATAACCTAAATTTAATTCAACAAATTAGAGGTTATTCCAATGTCTGTTCTTTCCGCCCCTTACATGCACGACGAAGCCGCAGCCTTTGCGCACGTTGAGAGCATTCTCTGGGCAGATGGCCCCGTATGCCCGCATTGCGGCGTAATTGATCGCGCCTACAAATTGGAAGGCGTTCGCACAAAGCCGTCTAAGAAGAATCCTGAGGGCAAAGAGCGTCACGGTCTTTGGAAGTGTCGCGACTGCCGTAAGCAGTTCACCGTGCGCAAAGACACTATTTTCGAAGAAAGCCACCTGCCGCTGCACCTTTGGCTACAAGCCATTCACCTGATGGTATCCAGCAAGAAGGGTATCAGCAGCCACCAGTTACACCGCGTTCTCGGCATCACGTACAAAAGCGCATGGTTCCTGACGCACCGCATCCGCGAATGTATGCGTGATGGCGCTCTTGCTGGTTTTGGCGGCAACGGCAACATTGTCGAAGTTGACGAAACTTTCATCGGCAAAGAACCCGGCGTGACCAAGCACCCCAAGGCGCGTGGCGGTGACCATAAGATGAAAATGCTAACGCTGGTGGATCGTGAAACGAAACGCGCCAAGTCTATCGTCATTGATGATCTGAAAAAGACGACGCTTATCCCGATCCTGCAAGAGAACATCGCCAAAGAAACCTATGTCATGACCGACGAAGCGCGTCAGTACCAAGGCATAGGTGCTGGCAAAGTGTTTGACGCCCACGGTTGGACCAATCACAGCGCGGGCGAATACGTGAACCTTGAGGATCGCGAGATGCACACCAATACCGTTGAAGGCTTCTACAGCATCTTCAAGCGCGGCATGAAAGGTGTGTACCAGCACTGTGGAAAGCAGCACCTGCACCGCTATGCGGCTGAGTTTGATTTTCGGTACAACAACCGCGTTGCGAATGGTGTTGATGATGTAGAGCGCGGCACAAACACCTTGCGCGGTGCTGTTGGAAAGCGTCTGACTTACGCTCAATAGACAAGCAATCAATCGACTCATTGCTTTTGCGTCAGCAAAAGCTTCCACGCAGACGAGAATTGAACATATTACAGGTGTGGTGACACAAAGCCTTGCACGGTACCAGCTAGCTGGTTGCGTCGTCACAAAAGAGGGAGCAGCTTCCTGCTCCCTCCAGAAAATATAGGTAGGTCAGGTTTCTATGCGAAACGCTCTCTTGCCGTACCATTTGGCCCAAATCTTGCGACCATCTTTGGTCGTAATGTAAGGGCGATAGATGACTTTCTTGTCATCAATAGAGTTGTCCATAAGGGTTCTCCTATTGTGGACGTGACCACTCCCTCAGATTGCTTTCAACGGCTTACTTCTGGGGGGGTGGATGGAAACGCCTCGAATCGCTAGTGTACTTTCATGGAAACAGACAAGACCCAACTAGACCGCTTCAAAGAAACCGCCCGCCGGTTAGATACGGACGACGATGAAGAACGGTTTAACGAGAGGCTGGGCAAGCTTGCGAAGAAGAAGCCGTTGACACAAGATTCAACCTCTGAATCAATGTCGCCAGACGGCGATGACGGCTAAGCGATAGCGGCCTCACCACCTTCTTACTCAATCACTGCTATTTGCAGTTCTTGCGCGGAGGGCGGCGTTTGTGTGTAGACACTTTCACCGTCTTCCGACCCTTTGGTTTGGATTTGCATCCGCACTTTGTGGCCATGGGCTTTCTCCTTTCCCGGACGCTGTTGTCCGCCTCTTTTCAGACGCCAACGCGAGAAGGTTGAAAGTGGTGGTGAGACCGTCTTTACCTTAAGTTGTGAGGATCGGGTTTGTCAAATATACAATCGCCAAATTTTTGGATTCTCCCCAATCCCTGATTAAAAACTATCAATCTCTTGAGAACAGAAAAGACAAATTTTCATCATTATCCATAGCCATTGCCAAAAACACTCAATTGGAGATTGTAAGAACGATTTTACAACCTTAGGGGGTTTTTATCAATTCCTCACCCGCGCAGCAGCCCGAAAGTCGTGATCTAAGTGATTCGTCTTCGTCACGAATGGGCGGAGTTGGGGGCAAAACCGCCCATACATTTTTGTTACTAGGGAGATCCCAAATGAAAGTATTGAAGAAGTTTCTGAGGAACGAATCCGGTGCTGCGATTGTCGAATATGGCCTCGCACTTTTGGTTGTTGCCGGTATTGCCGTAGGCGCTTTCGGCGCATTGGGCACGACCACGAATACCAATGTTCAACGCACAAAGCACGCTTGGAGCCTCGGCCGGTTTCGCCGACTTCAGTGTCACCTTGCCGTCAGAAGACCTTAATTCCGGGGAGAACGGTTAAAATGACGAGAGCATCCAATGTCAAATAACATGAACTCAACACTTCTGCTTTTACAGGACTTGGAAAGAAGCAGTATTCTTGATGCGGCCTTGCGGGGTGCCGGAAGCACTGTCCATTCCGAGAATGGCACGCTGAGCGCAATGAATGGACACGCGCTAGACCTTGTGTCGAAGCATGACGTTATCGTCTTCGAAGCTGACCCTGACAACGAGAACGATTTGTCGGTCATTGAAACGGCCGTCGGTTCGAGAGAGAAAGGCATCTTTGTCGCGCTCACGTCCGAGGATTTGTCGATCACCAAAGCGCAAATGTTGAAGTCCCGCGGTGTCGATGAAGTTTTACCGCGGTCAATCGATGCCGATTACCTAAGTACTGTGATCGACAACCTGCGCACGTCGCGGAAAGGCTTGGTCAAAGCGTCTACGGTCGAACGCGGTTCCGGGCGGCTTATGGCCGTGGTTCAATCGACTGGTGGACGTGGTGCAACGACAACGGCTGTAAACCTCGCCGTCGCGCTTGCGGCCAAGAAAGGACGCTTTTCCAAAACCGATGGTGCGTCCGTCGCGATGTTGGATCTGGATATCCAGTTTGGCTCTGTTGGGGTTTTGATGGACCTTGAAGACAACGGCGGTTTTTTAGAGATGATCGAAAGTGCTGCCGTTCCGGATGCTAATTATCTGAAAGGCATCCTTCAACGGCATTCCAACGGGTGCTGACGTCAGACAGGTAAGGACAGACAGAAGGCATTTCTTGACATGGCCGAGCGTACGAATGTCGATGAAATGTCTGCATTCGCAAATGTGATTTTGCAGGCCAGCCAATACGGCACAAGTATTTCAACCGTTTTGAATACTTATGCCGAGGAAATGCGCACGACACGCGAACTAAAGGCGCAAGAAAAGGCAAACCGGCTACCTGTACAAATGTCTGGTGTTATTGCTGTAACGATGATGCCTGCGCTTCTTATCATTTGTCTTGCACCAATGCTCATTCGGTGGATCCGTTTGTTTGGAACGTAAAGATTTCTTCGGCACCCACGGATTTCGGATTGCAAGATTGATACCAAATCTCAACGGGAAAACCGTGTCTTGCCCAAATGCCACATTGCTATTTGGCATTCAATTGTTGGGGCGCGCATCATAGGTAAACTTGAAATTGACGCTGAAGTATCAATCCATAAGGATAGCTGGAAAAACGATACAGCGATAAAAATGCACAAGAACGCCAAGGGCTCTCGTGAGCAGCACGATCAATCGAGTTTACACACAGACTTTCCGCGGAGCGGCCGTCCGCGCCCCGGATTTCCGCGCCTGCGACAAACGGCAGCTTTGGGAAACTGCATGGCAGCGAGGGAGCTAGTTACGGCTGTCCGTTCTACGGGGTGCTTTCAACGGATCGACGCAACACATGAACGGGTAGCTTGTCACTTGACCTCGAAACACCCATGAAATAGGCACCTATTTGCAGAGCGGGCGTTGTGTAGTGGTAAGACCTCAGCCTTCCAAGCTGATGACGCGGGTTCGATTCCCGCCGCCCGCTCCAAGTTTTCCCATACCCCAAATCCACCGTTTTTGTGCGCCGATGAGCCAGTTGCTTGTGGTCTGTGCCCGGCTTGAGTATCCCGGATTTTGAAGAAGGGGAACCAATGGCCGATAAGTCTTTAGAAGAACGCGAAAAGTCACGTAACGTGGGGATGTTGCGTGCGTTGTTGCCGTTCGTTCTGGCGTATCGGTTCATGCTGGCGGCCGCGATCCTGGCGCTGTTCCTGACGGCCATGGTGTCGCTGGTTCTTCCGATTGCGGTGCGCCGTGTGGTCGATGGGTTTGAAACCTCCGCCGAAGCGCTTTTGGACAGCTACTTTACCGCGGCACTTATCATCGCGCTTTTGCTCGCAGTTGGCACAGGGCTTCGGTATTATCTGGTGACGCGTCTTGGGGAACGGGTTGTGGCGGACATTCGCGTTGCGGTTTTTGAGCGCATGATCGCGATGAGCCCGGCGTTTTATGAGCGCATCATGACCGGAGAGGTTCTGTCTCGGATCACCACTGACACCACGCTTATCCTGTCGGTGATCAGCTCGTCGGTGTCGATCGCACTGCGCAACGCGTTGATTTTGATAGGTGGCTTGATCCTGTTGTTCTTTACGTCGCTTAAATTGGCGTTTCTGGTGCTTTTGATGGTGCCGGTGATCATTGTTCCGATCGTTGTTCTGGGGCGTCGCCTAAGGGTGCTGAGCCGTGAAAACCAGGATTGGATCGCTGCGTCTTCGGGCAGTGCGTCGGAAACGCTGCTCTCGGTTCAGGCGGTGCAGGCGTATACTCATGAAACTGAAAGCCGCGCGTCTTTTGAGGAGGTGACTGAAAGGTCGTTTCAATCGGCCAAAACCCGGATCACCACGCGGGCGTTTATGACGGTCATTGTCATAGCCTTGGTGTTCGCTGGTGTTGTCGGTGTGCTTTGGGTCGGTGCGCGTGACGTGCGCGAAGGTGTGATGAGCGTTGGCGAATTGGTTCAGTTCGTAATCTATGCGATCATGGTCGCCGGTGGTGTTGGCGCTTTAAGCGAAATCTGGGGAGAGCTTCAGCGCGCAGCGGGTGCAACGGAACGTTTGGTCGAACTTTTGACGGCGGAAGACACGGTCGCGGATCCATTGATGCCCGAAATCCTGGCCGCGCCAGCCGCCGGGGAAGTTGTGTTTGACGATGTGCAATTCGCGTATCCCACGCGCCCCGATATGCCAGCGCTGAACGGTGTTTCTTTCACGGTGGCACCGGGGGAAACCGTCGCGCTTGTCGGCCCTTCGGGAGCCGGTAAAACCACGGTGATCCAACTGCTTTTGAGGTTTTATGATCCCCAGAGCGGTGAGATCCGCATGGACGGCCAAGGCTTGGCGGCAATGGCGCGTGCGGATTTTCGACGCAACATCGCGCTTGTGCCGCAAGAACCGGTTATCTTTGCCACAACGGCGCGCGAAAACATTCGCTTTGGTCGCTTGGATGCCACAGATGCCGAAGTGGAAGAGGCTGCGCGGTCTGCGGCCGCCTATGATTTTCTGTCCAAGCTGCCGGATGGGTTTGACAGTCAGGTCGGCGAACGTGGTGTGATGCTGTCAGGTGGCCAGAAACAGCGGATCGCCATTGCGCGGGCCATTTTGCGTGATGCGCCGATCCTTTTACTGGACGAAGCCACAAGCGCGCTGGACGCCGAAAGCGAACGTGCGGTTCAGGATGCCGTTGACCGGCTGGCCGAAGATCGCACGACCATTGTTGTCGCGCACCGTTTGGCAACAGTGAAAAAAGCGGATCGCATCCTTGTTTTCGAAGACGGAAAAATCGTTGCAAGCGGCACTCATGACAGCCTTGTGAACGAAGGCGGGCTTTACGCGCGGCTTGCCCGACTGCAATTTACCGCAGGCCAAGCCGCCGAGTAGAAGGCGACGTTTCGTCCGCTGCCGGCCTCCACGCTTGCCCAAATCCGATTTTCGCGCGAAAGTCGTTGAAATTGTTGGGAGGCAAACATGAAGTTCACCAGTCTTGAGCAGCGCAACGCCCTTGAAGCCGAGAGCGATTGGAAAGGGCGCAATATGCCCAAGACGGTTTTCGATGCGCTTTCGTTGACGGCGAAAAAGCATGGAACCAGAAATGCGATTTCGTTTCAGCTTCAGTCCGGTCCGAAAGATCCCGCAGAAACGCTGACCTGGGCGGAATTGCTCGAAAAAACCACCCAGGTGGCGAATATGCTTCGCGGGCTTGGTGTGCAGGAAGACGACGTGGTCGCCTATATGCTGCCGAATGCGACCGAAACCGTTTTGACGCTTTTGGGTGGTATGACGGCTGGGATCGTTAACCCGATCAACCCGCTTCTTGAAGTGGAACAGATCGGAGCGTTGCTGCGCGAAACCAATGCCAAGGTCCTGGTGACACTAAAAGCCTTTCCCAAAACCGATGTGCCCCAGAAAGCCACTGAAGCCGCGGCGTTGGCTCCCAATATCAAGACTGTGCTTGAGATCGACCTGAACCGGTATCTCACTCCACCAAAATCCTGGATCGTACCGCTGGTGCGTCCAAAGAACCCGGTGAAACACAAAGCGCGCGTTCTAAGTTTTAACGCCGAGATGAACCGCCAGAATACAACGCTGGATTTCGATCCTCCCGGATATGACCGCGTCGGCGCTTATTTTCACACCGGCGGCACCACCGGCATGCCCAAGATCGCACAACACCGCTTTGCGGGCATGATCTACAATGGCTGGCTGGGCGCGACGCTTCTGTTCGATTCAGACAGCAGCATCATGTGCCCGTTGCCGCTGTTTCACGTGTTCGCAGTCGAACCTATCTTGATGTCGGCTATTCAAGCGGGCGCACATGTCGTCTTCCCAACGCCCGCGGGGTATCGCGGCGAAGGTGTGTTCGACAATTTCTGGAAGCTGGTCGAGCGCTGGCAAACAACCTTTGTCATTGGCGTGCCAACGGCGTTTTCGGCACTGATGCAGCGCCCGGTTGATGCGGACGTGCCATCGGTCAAAATGGCCTTTTCGGGTTCAGCTCCATTGCCGATCGAACTTTACAAACGGTTCGAAGCAGCCTGCGGTGTCGAAATCGTCGAAGGTTATGGTTTGACCGAAGCCACCTGCCTTGTGTCCTGCAACCCCATTGGCGGCATCAAAAAGGTCGGGTCGGTTGGCATCCCGTTTCCCTATACGGATGTCAAAATTCTGCTCGATACCCCCGAAGGCCCGCGCGAATGCGGAACCGACGAAGTGGGCGAGATTTGCGTGTTCAATCCCGGTGTTTCGCCCGGAAAAACCTATACCGAAGCCGCCAAGAACAAAGACCTGTACCACTTCAACAATTTCCTGCGTACCGGTGATCTGGGGCGTATCGACGAAGATGGCTATGTCTGGATTACGGGGCGCGCCAAGGATCTGATCATTCGCGGCGGTCACAATATTGATCCTGCCGAAATAGAAGAGGTTCTTGCCGGTCACGAGGCCGTGGCCATGGTGGGTGCCATTGGTCAACCGGATGCGCACGCCGGTGAATTGCCTTGCGCCTTCGTTGAACTGGTTGCCGGTGCCAGTGTGACTCCAGATGAGCTGATCGCCTTTGCCGAAACGCGGATCGCCGAACGGGCCGCTTTGCCAAAGTACATCGAAATTTTGGATGAATTGCCCAAAACGGCCGTTGGGAAAGTGTTCAAACCCGATCTTCGCCGCAGCGCAATAACCCGTGTTTATAATGAAGCACTTGAGGCGGCCGGGCATGACGCACGGATCAAAGAGGTGATCGAAGATAAGCGATTGGGGCTTGTTGCCTTGCTGGACGGGCGGAGTTCTGCCGATGAGGCGGGCGTTACAAAAACGCTTGGAGCCTTTACACGACCATGGCAGTGGGCAGATTGAAAAATTACCACTAATAATCTGTTTTTAATACACTTTCCCTATGAGCTAGGGCGGTGGATTTAAGTTTGCCCCGGTGGAATTAGGCAGATTGCGATGATTCTCAGGCTTTATTTCGTGAAAGGTTTATTTAAGCACCAACATTAGGCCTCAATTGTTCGAAGTCGCGCCGCAATTCAGCCAGATTTCACGGCCAGTCTTATCTTTGTTAGCACGTTATAGGACGAACCGATGGCCCAACTCATCATCAGTTTCTTTGCCGCACTTGCTGTTGCTGTTGCGGTGTATTTCGAAACGTCGTCACTTGGGTTTGCTTTTCTGGCCTATTCCGCATCAGGCACATTGGTCTTGATCACCGCGTTCCTTGCGCCGCTCATGACACCCGACGAAGATAAGATCGCCCAAGCGCACCACGTCTAGGGATCAGTTCAGAACGACGCTATAGCGAACGATGCGATTGTTGTCTGAATCGCTTATGAAATAACGGTTTCCATCCACGGCGACGCCTTCGGGATCGTCGAACTTGCCCGGCCCGATGCCTGGTTGACCATCCCCCAGAACTCCAAGTAATGCACCACCCGGCTGCGACGGATCAATCAGAAGAACGCGGTGCGCATCCTGATCGGCCACAACCAAATGACCGAATTCCGTCACATCAAGATAACGCGGGCCGACGAAGCCGAATTTCGGATCGTTCAATTCCTGTAACAGTTCCAGATCGGGCGTGTACTGCACGAGACGTCGCGCATTGTTATCGGCGACCCAAATGGTGCCGTCGGGTGCCTCGGCAACGTCATGCGCGCCGAAATGCCCTTCAACCGCTCCGATGACGTCAGAACCGCGTGCCCGGATCAGAGTGCCAAGACCACTTGCCATCGCATAAAGATCGCCGTTCGAATGCAAAAGCGCACCTTCTGTGCGAGGCGCTGAAATCCCGGATGTTGGTGGTTCGGACAAGCCGTCAACACTGTCATAAACCGCAACGGCGCTGGCTCCGGTCACCGCAACGGCGACCTTTCCATCTGCTCCAAACGAAATGTCATGGACGCCGGGCAATAATCCTTCCGAAAGCATTTCGATCAGTTCAAGGGTCTCGGGATCAAAGACAGCAATCCGCGACCCAAATTTGTCGGCCACATAAAGCCTGCCATCCGGTCCCATTGCCAAATCATGGGGGTCGGCCAGAACGGGCTTGCTGGCCAGATCAAAGCTGGCAAAAGGGCCGGGCTCATCCTGAGCGGCGACAGGGCAGGCGAAGGCGATCAGAAAAGCTGTCATGCGCATAGTCGAAAGCCTAACAGCATTGTCCGGCAAAACCCAAGAGCTTCAGGGCCGCCAGTTCAGCCAGTTCGCAATCAAGCGCAACCCTGCGGCTTGGCTTTTCTCGGGATGGAATTGTGTGCCGATCATCGTGTCGCGGCCAACGATTGCCGTGACCGCGCCGCCATAGTCGCAATAAGCCAGACATTCGCTCGGGTCGGTCATTTCCATCTGATAGGAATGCACAAAATACGCGTGATCACCGGTTGCTATTCCGTCCAATACAGGATGGGGGTCTTCAATGACCAGATCGTTCCAACCCATGTGCGGTACTTTAAACGTCGGAACACTGGGCACGATCCGCCGCACCTCACCATTGATCCAGGACAGCCCGGCAACCTCATGATACTCATGACCTTTGTGGGCCATCAGTTGCATACCGACACAGATGCCAAGAAAAGGCCGGGCCCGAACCTCGACCGCCTCAATCAGCGCGTCAAACAACCCTTTTTGATCTTTCAGGGCCGTCATACAGGCCGGAAACGCGCCATCGCCCGGCAAAACCAAACGGTCAGCGCGCGCAATATCCTCGGCCCGGTCACTGATCAGAACCTCGCCCGCATTCGTCTCAACCGCCATGCGCTGAAACGCCTTTTCGGCCGAATGCAAATTGCCGGCGCCATAGTCGATTAAAACCGTCAGCATGACCCTAAAGCGCACCCTTCGTCGACGGGATCGCATCGGTCTTGCGCGGATCTGTTTCCACGGCGTCACGCAAAGCGCGTGCCACAGATTTGAAGGCCGCTTCTGCAATATGGTGCGCGTTCAAACCGTGCAGGCCATCCACGTGCAGCGTGATACCGCCATGCGTGCTGAAGGCTTGAAAGAACTCACGCACCAGTACGGTATCAAAGGTGCCGATCTTGGCCGCAGGCATGTCGACGTTCCAAATCAGATAGGGGCGCGCGGACAAGTCCAATGCCGTGCGCACCAAAGCATCATCCATCGGCAGCAAACACGCACCATAGCGTCGAACTCCGCGCTTGTCGCCCAAAGCCGCATTCAGGGCCTGACCCAAAGCGATGCCTGTGTCCTCAACCGTGTGATGATCGTCGATGTGCAAATCGCCACTGGCGCGGATCGTCATGTCGATCAGCGAATGCCGCGCCAATTGATCCAGCATGTGATCAAAGAAACCAACGCCGGTCTGATTGTCGTATTTCCCCGTACCATCAAGGTTGATCTCAACCGAAATCTCCGTCTCGGCGGTTTTTCGGGTGATCTGAGCGCTGCGCATTGTGAAACTCCTTCGAACGTCGCGCTTATAGACGGGGCGCGCTCACGCGGGAAGGGGCCATGGGGTCTATGGGCAAATCGTTGCAAAAAATGCGCATTATCTGCTTCTGCTGGCGATCACATCGCACAAACCCTATGTAGGCTGGGGAAAGACGAGGACGAGCGGTGATTATCGGCACGATTGCAGATGGGCTGACGCGCAGCGTTGAAAGCACCGTCAATACGGTTAGTGAGGCGTTTTTTGAGCCGGTGGTCCGATTGGGCGTCACTGGCCTCAGTCGCGCGGGAAAGACCGTGTTTATCACGTCTTTGGTTGCCAATCTTTTGAACCGAAACCGCATGCCCGCTTTGCGTGCTGCCGCCGAAGGGCGCATCCAAGCCGTTTGGTTGCAGCCACAGCCCGATGATACAGTGCCGCGGTTTGATTACGAGGCGCATCTGTCAGCATTGACATCCGACACCCCGTATTGGCCGGAAAGCACCATTGGTATCAGTGAGTTGCGCCTATCTTTTCGGGTCAACCCGTCTGGTCTTTTATCTGGACTAACTGGCCCGCGAACGGTTCATCTGGATATCGTGGATTACCCCGGCGAATGGCTGCTGGACCTTGGGCTGCTTGATAAAAATTTTGCAACCTGGTCGGCGGAAACTCTGGCGCGGTTCAATGACCGATCCGGGGCCGCGTCGTTTCTTGCCAAACTGAGTGAGGTCGATCCCACAACGAAGTTGGACGAAGCCGTTGCCAAGGCACTTTCGCAGACTTTCGCCGAGGCTCTACAGGCCATGCGAAAAGCGGGCTTTTCTGACTGCTCGCCGGGGCGTTTCTTGTTGCCAGGTGATCTTGCAGGCTCGCCCGTCCTGACATTTGCGCCTTTGCCCGCCCAAACTTACGCACGCGGGTCCATGGGGCGGGAATTCGAACGCCGTTTCGAGGCGTATAAACGCAAAGTCGTGAAACCGTTTTTTCGCACCCATTTCGCCCGTATTGACCGCCAAGTGGTGCTTGTCGATCTTCTTGGCGCGATCCATGCTGGGCCAAAAGCCGTCGAAGATATGCGCGGCGCGATGGCGGATATCCTTGGTGCATTTCGTCCCGGACGGAACGCGTTCCTCAGCCAGATTTTCCTTGGAAAACGTGTGGAAAAGGTACTTTTTGCCGCAACGAAGGCGGATCATTTGCACCAAGTTCAGCACCCTCAACTGACCGCGATTGCCGAAGCCTTTCTGAGCGACGCCATCACACGGGCCGAATTTGCAGGTGCCAAGACCTCTGCCATTTCGATGGCCGCATTCCGTGCAACAACAGAAGATCAGGTTACCCAAAACGGTCGTTCGCTTGATGTTGTCCGGGGCCTTTTGGCCGGCACTGGAAAAGCCGCCGCGCTTTACCCCGGACGACTGCCAGAAAACCCAAACCGACTGCTAAGGCCCGGGCAAGACGGGCAGGAAAACTGGCTTGAGGCCGACTATCAATTCATGAGTTTTGCACCACAAGCCCTTGACCTTAAACCCGGCGAGGGGCCGCCCCACATCCGGCTGGACCGCGCCGCCGAGTTCTTATTCGGAGACCGTCTGTCATGAGTTCATCCGACGATCAAAGCCCGGTTCTGATAGAACTAGATGAAGACGCGGCCAAGCAAAACCCGGCAGAAGCGCCGATGATCGTCTCGGACGATGCGCCAACCGGGCAAGCCATGCAGGTCGCTACTGCGTTTGCAGCGCGCCCTCAGACGATGTTGGGCAGGTGGTTCTGGCGGTTCCTGGTGGCAACGTTGGCATTTTTCATCTCGCTTGCGGCTTGGGATGCCATCACGGGCCTGATCGCACGCAATTCTGTGGTTGGTTGGGCGGCTGTGGCGCTTTTGGCCGGGTTCGCATTGATCTGCACGGCGATTTCAATCCGCGAACTCAGCGCGTTGATCCGGCTAAATCGTGTGGAAAAGCTGCAAAACGAAGCAGCTGGCGTACTGACAAACAATGATGTCGAAGGCGCGCGCGCCTTCGTCCGTCGACTAATAGGGTTTTACACAGGTCGCACCGACACCGCTTGGGGTCGCAAACGTCTGAGCGAACAAACAAATGATATTTTCGATGCGGAAACCGGACTAGCGCAGGCCGAAGACGCGCTTTTGGTTCCGCTTGACCAAGCCGCAATGCGCGAAGTCGAAGCGGCCGCACGCCAGGTTGCAACGGTCACAGCGCTGATCCCCTTGGCGTTTGCGGATATTCTTGTGGCTTTGACAACCAATCTGCGCATGATCCGACGGATCGCAGACGTTTATGGTGGCCGCTCAGGCACACTTGGTGCCTGGCGTCTAACGCGCGCTGTCGCGGCGCATTTGGTGGCAACTGGCGCAGTCGCCGTTGGGGACGATCTGATCGGTTCGGTCGGGGGTGGCCACCTTCTGGGCAAGCTGTCGCGTCGGTTTGGTGAAGGTATTGTAAACGGCGCGCTAACAGCACGGGTGGGCATTGCAGCAATGGAAGTGTGTCGCCCGATGCCGTTTATCAATGCGCCAAAACCAAGGGTTACAACGCTTGTGGGTCGGGCCTTAACGGGGCTGTTCGACAAAGAGGCTTGAGAGATTGCGTCGCTGCGGGCGCAAGACCCGCAGCGACGCCAAGGCAGATTTAACTGCGGTTCATCCGGTTTTCGATCAGATCATCCACGACTTCGGGTTCCGCCAGTGTCGAAGTATCGCCAAGTGAACCGAAATCATCTTCCGCAATCTTTCGCAGAATCCGCCGCATGATCTTACCCGATCGCGTCTTCGGCAGGCCCGGTGCCCATTGGATCAGGTCAGGTTTGGCAATTGGCCCGATTTCCGTGCGCACCCAGGTCTCAAGCTCTTTACGCAGCTCTTCCGTTGGCTCTTCGCCGCCCATCAATGTCACATAGGCGTAAATCCCCTGACCTTTGATGTCATGGGGGTATCCCACCACAGCGGCCTCGGCGACTTTCTCATGAGCGACCAAGGCGCTTTCAACTTCCGCCGTACCCATCCGGTGACCCGAAACGTTGATCACATCGTCCACGCGACCGGTGATCCAGTAATACCCGTCACCGTCGCGGCGGCTTCCGTCGCCTGTGAAATAATAGTTCTTATAATCGGCGAAATAAGTCTTTTCGAAGCGTTCGTGATCGCCCCAAACCGTGCGCATTTGCGCAGGCCAGCTGTCTTTGATGCAAAGCACGCCTTCGGCCTCGGTCGTGGTGATTTCCTCGCCGGTCTGAGGCTCCAGGATAACCGGTTGGATGCCAAAGAAGGGCAGGGTGCACGATCCGGGCTTTGTCGCTGTTGCACCGGGCAATGGCGTTAGCAAATGCCCGCCGGTTTCTGTCTGCCACCAGGTGTCGACGATGGGCACATTCCCCTTACCAACGATATCGTTGTACCAGTTCCAGGCTTCGGGATTGATTGGCTCGCCAACGGTGCCCAGGACTTTCAGGTCAGACAGATCATAACCCGCAACGAAATCATCGCCTTTGCCCATCAATGCACGGATGGCTGTTGGGGCGGTGTAGAACTGGTTTACTTTGTGTTTTTCACAAACGGCCCAGAACCGGCCTGCATCCGGGTAGGTCGGAACGCCTTCGAACATGAGAGTGGTCGCGCCATTCGCGAGCGGTCCATAGACGATATAGCTGTGGCCGGTGACCCAACCCACATCCGCGGTGCACCAGAAGATGTCGCCGTCGTGGTAATCGAACGTGTATTGGTGCGTCATCGAGGCATAGACGATATAGCCGCCTGTTGAATGAACCACACCCTTGGGCATGCCGGTAGATCCCGACGTATAAAGGATGAACAGCGGGTCTTCCGCGCCCATCTCTTCGGGGGGGCATTCGGCGGGCACGTTGGCCGCAACTTCGTGAAGCCAATGATCCCGGCCCGCTTGCATCGCCACATCTCCGCCGGTGCGTTTGACGACCAGCATTTGGGTGTTGCTTTTGATCTTTTCGAAGGCCTTGTCGGCATTCACCTTCAGTGCCGTGTTACGCCCGCCGCGCGGGGCTTCATCCGCAGTGATGACGACCTTTGCTTCGGACCCATCGACGCGTGCGGCCAAGGCTTCGGGTGAAAATCCTGCAAAAACAATGGAATGGATCGCACCGATACGGGCAGAGGCCAGCATTGCATAGGCCGCTTCCGGTATCATCGGCATGTACAGCACAACGCGGTCACCCTTGCCGACACCGAGGGTTTTCAAGACGTTGGCGAACTTCGAAACTTGCGCGTGGAGTTCTTTGTAGGTGATGTGTTTAGCCGCTTCAGCCGGGCTGTCGGGTTCCCAGATGATGGCCGTCTGATCGCCGCGCGTCGCCAGATGCCGGTCGATGCAATTTGCTGACACGTTCAGGGTGCCGTCTTCGAACCAGCGGATATCCACATTGCCGGGCGCAAAGGAGGTGTTCTTTACCTTGGTAAAAGGTTTGATCCAGTCGACCCGTTTGCCATGCTCGCCCCAAAACGCGTCGGGGTCGGTGACCGAGGCTTGGTACATCGCCTCATAAGTCGCCTTGTCGGCGTGAGCCGCCTTTGTCATATCGGCGTCCGGCCAATACATTCCGTCACGCTGGTCCAGCATGGTACGTCCCTCCGTTTTTTATTTTCGTCCGCCGCCTAAATGGCGAGGTATTTTGCGCGCAAGGCTTCGTCATCCAGAACTTTCTGGGCGCTGTCGTCATAGACGACCTGGCCGGTGTCCAGAATGACGGCGCGGTCCGCAAGTTTCAGAGCCGCTACCGCGTTTTGTTCCACGATGATCGTGGTGATGCCCTGGTCGCGGATGATGTTCAGCGTTTTGGCGATTTCCTGAACGATAACCGGTGCAAGACCTTCGTAGGGTTCGTCCAACAGCAACACTTTGATGTCGCGCGCCAAGGCACGAGCGATTGCAAGCATCTGTTGTTCACCACCCGACAGGGTCGAGCCATCTTGGCTGCGGCGTTCTTTCAAGCGTGGGAACAATTCGTAAACGCGTTCCAATGACCAGCCAATTGGCGGCGCGATCTGGGCCAGCTTCAGGTTTTCTTCCACCGTCAGGCCTTGGATGATCCGGCGGTCTTCGGGCACCAAAGCGATGCCGCTTTGCGCGGCCTCATAGCTTTTCATCGAATGCAGGGGCTTGTGGTCAAGCCAAATTTCACCGTGCTTCAACTCGGGATCGTCCATCCGGGCAATGGTGCGCAACGTCGAGGTTTTGCCAGCGCCGTTCCGACCGAGCAGAGCCAGAATTTCGCCTTCGTGAACGTTGAAGCTGACGTCCTGCACGATATAGCTTTCGCCGTAATAGCTTTCGATGTTCCACACACTTAGGAAGGCGGGCGCTGTGGCCGCGTTGTTCTTGCGTTTGTCGAACGGTTGGTCGTCGAGCATCTTGTTTCTCCCTTCGGGATCGCGGGACATGAGACATGTCTTGCGCCAAAGTCTGTGGCAGAATTTGCCGTCCTAGTTTTGGCTTTCGCCCAGATAGGCCTCTTGGACCTTTGCGTTGCCTTTGATGTTGTCCGGCGTGTCTTCGACCAAGGGTGTGCCTTGGGCCAAAACGGTGATCCGCTGGGCCAGACTAAACACCACATGCATGTCGTGTTCGATGATCGCCATGGTGATCTTGCGTTTTTCATTGATCTCTTTCAGCAGATCGATGGTGTTGTTTGTGTCAGCGCGCGCCATGCCTGCGGTTGGTTCGTCCAGCAACAAAAGCTTTGGGTCCTGTACAAGACACATCGCCATTTCCAGACGCCGTTTGTCACCGCGCGACATGGACGCTGCGTGCATGTCCTTCTTGTCGGCCATGTTGACGTCTTCAAGGATGTGTTCGGATTTTTCGATCAGTTCCTTTTCATGACTGAACTGTTCGAACGCATGCATCCGAAACGCGCCATCACGTTTGGCGAAACAAGGGATCATGATGTTTTCCAGAACCGTCAGGTCGCCGAATATCTCGGGCGTTTGAAACACGCGGGATATGCCCATCTGATTGATCTCATGAGGTTTCCGGCCCAGAACGGATTGACCGTCGAACATGACAGAGCCTGTATCCGGGATCAGCTTTCCGACGAGGCAATTCAGCAGAGTTGATTTACCCGCACCGTTTGGCCCGATGATGGCATGGACCGAATTTTCTTCGACCGAGAGCGTGACGTCTGACAAGGCCGCAAGCCCGCCGAACCGTTTGCCCACACCTTTGACTTCAAGGATACCCATTGTTTTGCTCCTATTCCGCAGGTGTTTTTGCAGCATCGCCGACGGCACCGTCGCGCTTTTTACGGCGGAACAAGCGACCGATGCGCTGACCGCCTTCGACCAATCCGCCCGGCAGGAAGATCACAACTGCCATGAACACAAGGCCCAAGGTCAGGTGCCAGCCCTTGCCGATGAAGGGGTGAATAAGGAAGACGACAAAGTCCTCCATCCCATCCGGTAGAAATGCGAACCACTGGTGCAGGATGTTGTCGTTGATCTTGGAAATGATGTTTTCCATGTATTTGATCATGCCTGCGCCCAGAACGGGCCCGATCAGCGTGCCAACGCCGCCAAGGATTGACATCAAGACAACTTCACCCGAGGCGGTCCAGAACATGCGTTCCGGTCCAACTTGCGTGTCCATTGCAACCAAAAGGCCGCCCGCCAATCCGGCATACATGCCCGAGATTACAAAGGCCGCAAGCGTATAGGGCTTTGAGTTCAGGCCGGTGTAATTCATCCGTTGCTGGTTCGATTTCACGGCCCGCAGCATCATCCCAAAGGGCGAGCGGAAGATGCGGATCGACATGTAAAAAGCCATCAGCATTACGATACCCGCGATGTAGTACCCCGCATTGAACGTGAACAACCAGTTGCCAACGCCCCACTCAAAGCTTGACCCCATTTCGAGGCCAAAGAGATTGGCGCGCCCGATTTCACCATTGGCGAGGTTCGACAACAAAGGGCTGTCTGTCGACTTGATCTGCAATCCTGTTTCGCCACCGGTGAGCGGTGTCAGCACCGAATACGCCAGCGCATAGGACATCTGTGCGAAGGCCAGTGTCAGGATCGAAAAGTAGATGCCCGATCGGCGAAGCGACACGAACCCGACAAGCAGCGCGAAGAGACCGGCAAAGATCACCGCCATGATGATTGCAGGGATCACGTTCAGCGTCAGAAGCTTCATCATCCAGATTGCGGCATAGGACCCGACGCCCAGAAAGGCTGCGTGACCAAAGGACAGATAGCCCGTCAGACCGAAGAGGATGTTGAACCCGATGGCAAAGATGCCAAAGATCACGAACCGCTGCATCAGGTCAGGATAGCCCGCATTGAACTGCGCCAGTTCCGAGCCTTCGGGGAACGGGTTCAGGATCAAGGGGGCAAGGATCACCATGATTGTGACCAGCAGGAAAAGGCCCGCATCTTTTGCGTTGAGACCAAGCATGTTTATTCCTCCATCACGCCTTTACGGCCCATCAGGCCGCGGGGGCGGGTCAATAGAACGACGATGGCGACCAGATAGATGATGATTTGGTTGATGCCCGGCAGAAGATCGATAACGACGCCAAGCGATGCAAAGCTTTCAAGGATACCCAGCAAAAAGCCCGCCAGAACCGCGCCCGGCAGCGATCCCATTCCACCCACAACGACAACCACGAAAGACAACACCAGAAAGTGCATCCCCATATTGTAATCGGGCGAATTGATCGGCGCGTACATAACGCCCGCCAACCCGGCGACGCAGGCCGCAATCGCGAACATTATGGTGAAACGCTTGTCGATGTTGATGCCCAACATGCCAACCGTTTCGCGGTCGACCATGCCTGCGCGCACCACCATGCCGAAGGTCGTGAACTGCAAGAAAGCAAAGACCGCGGCGATGATGATCATCGCGAAACTGAAATAGATGATCCGCCAGTAAGGATAGATGATATTTTCAAGCCCGATCAACGCACCGAAGTCGAACGATCCGCTAAAGGCGGGGGGCGCTGGTGTCGGGATAGGGTTGGCACCGTAGTAATACTTTATGATCTCGGCCAGGACGATCGCAAGGCCGAAGGTGACAAGGATCTGATCCGCGTGGGGGCGTTTGTAGAAATGCTTGATCAACCCGCGTTCCATCGCGATGCCGACAATAATCATGATCGGGATTGAAAACAAAAGCGCCAAGGGGACAGACCAGTTGATGATCCCTTGTCCCGCCGCCTCGCCAAACCAGTCATAGACGTAAGGCACATTAACGGCCAAGGGGTTTCCAAGGAAATCGGTCTTGTCCGGGTCGATCACCTCGTGGCTGAGGCTCAGTATTCTGTTCAAGGTGACAGCGCAGAATGCTCCGATCATGAACAATGCGCCATGTGCAAAGTTCACCACGCCAAGCGTTCCGAAAATCAGCGTCAATCCAAGGGCAATCAGCGCATATGCACTGCCCTTGTCGAGCCCGTTCAAAACTTGAAGGACGATAACTTCCATGAATCCCCACCTCGAGGTTATGTGAGTTGGTCAGCCGCGCGGGCCGGATGTGGACGGGCAGGGGCAGACCCCCACCCGTCCGAAAGACTTAGGCGCCTACGTTGCAGGAACCCAAAGTTGCTTCTGCACCGCCCATCTGTGGGTGATCCGGATCGTAAGTTACCTGATCAACCGGTGTGACTTCGACGACTTCAAGAAGGTCGAACTCGGATGTTGGGTTTTCTTTACCCTTCACAACCAGCACGTCCTTGAAGCACTGGTGATCAGCGCCACGATACAACGTCTTGCCGTTGCCAAGTCCGTCGAATTCAAAGTCTTCGAGCGCTTCTGCAACCGCACATGGGTTGAACGAACCAGCGCGGTTCACAGCATCCGCATAAAGCAGGGTCTGCACATAAGTTGTGTGCGCAGCCTGGCTTGGCGGGAAGCCGTACTTGGTGCCGAAGGACTGAACGAAGGCTTTCGAACCCGCGTCGGTCAGGGACCAGTGCCAGTTTGTTGACCCAAAGATGCCCTTAACGTTCGCACCGGCACCACGTGCCATCAGGCGCGAGTAAAGTGGCACAACGATTTCGAAGTTCTTGCCGTTGGCAACCTTGTCGCGCAGGCCGAACTGAACAGCCGACGTCAGCGAGTTGATCATGTTACCACCGTAGTGGTTCAGAACCAGAATATCGGCATCCGTCTGAAGAACCGGAGCCACATAGGACGAGAAATCGGTCTGTGTCAGAGGTGTCTTGACCGCGTTCACAGTCTCCCAGCCCATGGCTTCGGTGGCCTGAACAACGGCTTCTTCTGTGGTGTAACCCCAGTTGTAGTCCGCAGTCAGGTGATAGGCCTTACGATCCTTGCCGTATGCGTTGGCAAGCACCGGAGCTAAAGCAGCACCAGACATGTAGGAGTTAAAGAAGTGGCGGAAGCCGTTGGCTTTGCGGTCTTTACCCGTTGTGTCGTTCGAGTGTGTGAGGCCAGCCATGAAGATCACGCCAGCTTCCTGACACAGCGCCTGAACAGCAACCGCAACGCCCGAAGACGAACCGCCCGTGATCATGATTGCGCCGTCTTTTTCGATCATCGACTTGGCGGATGCACGTGCAGCGTCAGACTTGGTTTGCGTGTCGCCTGTGACGTATTCGACCTTCTTGCCAAGAATACCGTTGCCTTCAAGTGTCTTGGACGAGAACGTCGGGATCATACCGCCGTCGCCGCCACCGTTCAGATGCTCGACTGCCAGCTCATAGGCGCGCAATTCGTCTGCACCCTCATCAGCGTAGGGGCCGGATTGTGGTACGTTGAAGCCCAGCGTGACGGTGTCGCCTTCTGGAGCGTTGGTGAAGCCTGTGTGGCCATCGGCCCAAACAGCACCCGTGAACAGCGTCGGCGTTGCCAGACCGGCAGCACCAACACCGGCGGCACCGGTTTTCAGTACACCGCGGCGTGTAAGATTTTTCTTAGACATTGAAGTCCTCCCAATTGAAAGTCGACCGTGCTGAAAAGTCCTCCCCAACCCGGCCGGCCCTTTTTACAAGGCTGCCTTAATATCGCCCATTTTTTGAAAAGAACTCAATAAGTGCATGTCATCGCGGTACAATTTTGAAAACAAATAGACAAGCGCGCGGGTAACGTTGTAAACAAATTATCAACGACCCGCAGAATCGACTTGAAAACTCAGGAGATTTTCTTGGCCCAACCGGTTTTGGCTGGCACCCGAATTCGCGATTACCGCACCGCCCAAGGCCTGCGTCAGGTGGAACTGGCGCGTGCCGTTGAGATTTCGGCGAGCTATCTCAATCTTATCGAGCACAACAGGCGTAGAATCGGCGGGGCACTGCTGTTGCGGCTTGCGGATGCATTGGGGGCCGATCCGTCCGTTTTGAGCGAAGGCGCCGAAGCGGCCCTTGCGACCGCATTGGATGCCGCCGCCGTTGCCCACGGTGAGGTGGGCGCAGAACGGGATCGAATGGAGGAACTGGCCAGTCGGTTTCCCGGCTGGGCGCGGTTGATCGAAGCGCAATACGCCCAGGTCCGCCGGTTGGAACAAGTGGTCGAACGGATGGACGACCGGTTGACGCACGATCCCTTTTTGTCGGCGTCGATGCACAATGTTCTCAGCAGCGTCACTGGGATCAGGTCTGCCAGCGCCATCCTGGCCAAAGGCGATCATATCGAACCGGAATGGCAGGCGCGGTTCCATCGCAATATCTACGAAGACAGCCAACGTTTGGCCGATGCGACCGAAACGCTGGTGAATTATTTGGATGGCGAGGGCGACATCAGCGAAACAGGCTCTTTGCCGCAAGAAGACGTTGAAACATGGCTGGCTGCAAACGACTGGCAGTTCCCTGCGCTTGAGGCTGATCCTTCGATGACGCTTGACGCCATTCTGTCGGAGGCGAGCGACCTTCACACACCGGCTGCCCGCGATCTGGCACGCCGGATTTTGACGCAATACGCCGTGGACGCCGGGAAAGTGCCGATGACGGCGCTTCACAAGGCTTTAAGTACGACGAACGACCCCGGACCGCTTGCCGCGCAGTTTGGCGTCGATTTGCCCACGATGTTTCGGCGATTGGCCGCCGCCGCACAGTCATCATTGGAAACCGAATTGCCGTTTGGCTTGGTGGGCTGCGACGCCGCAGGCACAATGATCTTTCGAAAGCCGGTTCCGGGTTTTGAGCTACCGCGTTATGGCGGGGCCTGCCCACTGTGGCCGCTGTTTCGCGCACTTCAACAACCGATGATGCCCTTGCGCGAACACCTGACGGTGTCGGGGCGGGATGACGGAACCTTCGATGTTTATGCGGTGTCCGAAGTCAGTCACCCGATGGGATATGATCGACCCGCCGTTCTGAAAGGTTGGATGTTAATTCGCGCCGCTTTTAACGGGGTCAACGAAGCGAATGCCATTCCTGTGGGGTCAAACTGCCGGGTTTGCGCCAAGATCGATTGCCCCGCACGGCGCGAAGCGTCAGTGTTTGAATGATTGACGCGATCGTTGCGGCGGATCATCATGATTTCACAGGTGAACTTATTGTGGTGTCTTTGACAGTGCCACCGCAGTGAGCAATAGTCGCCCCATCCTAACATCGTCAGTCCAAGGGAGGGGATCGGGGGTGTCTGAAAGACGCGTTCTGCTGATAGAAGATGAACCCAACATCATCGAAGCGATCCGGTTTATTCTGGCGCGGGATGGCTGGCGTGTTGACACCCATTCTGATGGCCAAACCGCTGTTGTCGCCGTGCGGGACCGTGCACCTGATCTGGTGATTTTGGATGTTATGCTGCCGAACCGGTCGGGGTACGACATCCTTCAGGATTTGCGCAGCGAAGACGCAACCAAGACGTTGCCGATATTGATGTTGACGGCGCGCGGCCAGAAGAAAGACAGGAAACTGGCTGAAAAGCTTGGTGTAAACCGGTTTATGACCAAGCCATTTTCAAATGAAGAGATCCTTGCCACCGTCCGCGAATTGGTCAGGTGATGGAAAAACCGGCACACGATCCAATGGCAACGACGACTTCGCGACAACGCAGGTTAGGGGAAGCGGCAAAGCTGGTGCCTGTTTTGGCGGCTGTTTTGATGCTGGTGCCCGTCCTTTGGGCCGCCGGAAGTGCCACATCGTCGGCATTGGTTTATCTGTTCACGGTTTGGGGCATTCTGATCGTTTTGTCGGTGTTTTTGTCGCGTTCCCTGACGCGAAGCCTGCGCGAGGGTGGGGCCAAAGACGCGCCACCTGCGGATTGATCCCGTGAGCCTCGATTTCCTTGTTTTCATCTGTGTGGCCTATGTCGCCTTGTTGTTCGCGGTCGCCTTTTGGGCCGATAAACGCGCTGAACGTGGCAAGTCGGGCTGGCTCCGTTCACCGATGATCTACACGCTGTCGCTGTCGATCTATTGCACCGCCTGGACGTTTTACGGTGCGGTTGGCTATGCGGCGCGGTCAGGGTTGGAGTTCGTTACGATTTACCTTGGTCCGACCTTAGTTATGGTCGGGTGGTGGGCGCTTTTGCGGCGGCTTGTGCGGATCGGGCGAACACAACGGGTGACCTCCATCGCGGATTTGATTTCGTCGCGTTATGGCAAATCGAACGGGCTTGGCGTCTTGGTCACTGTCTTGGCGGTTGTTGGAACGACGCCGTATATTGCGCTTCAGCTTCAGTCTGTAACGCTCAGTTTTAATGCGTTTTCTGTCGATTCTTTCACGATCCGGGGCGACGGTGGTAATTCGCCCGCATTGCAGCAAACGGCACTTGTGATCGCGGCCGGTCTGGCCTTGTTCACCATCGTTTTTGGCACGCGAAACCTTGATGCAAACGAACGCCATCACGGCGTCGTTATTGCCATTGCGGTGGAAGCAGTTGTGAAGCTGGTTGCACTTTTGGCCGTTGGTATCTTTGTTGTCTTCGTCGTGGCAGGCGGTGTTGGGCCGACGTTTGACGCCATAAACGCCTCGCCGATTTCCGAATGGCAAACAGGCGCGGATCGTTGGGCCACTCTGATCTTTTTGTCGGCGGCTGCATTTTTGTGCTTGCCTCGGATGTTCCAGGTGCTGGTCGTCGAAAACTCCGATGAAGCCCATCTGGCAACCGCCAGTTGGGCCTTTCCGATGTATCTGTTTTTAATGAGCCTTTTCGTCGTGCCAATCGCGGTGATCGGGTTGTCTGTCATGCCCGAAGGATCGAACCCCGATCTTTTCGTGCTGTCGATCCCGCTTGCATTTGATCGCGATATTCTGGCGATGCTGGCCTTTTTGGGTGGTTTCAGTTCGGCGACATCAATGGTGATCGTCGCGGCGATTGCGGTGTCGACAATGGTGTCAAACCACGTGGTTATGCCGATTTGGCTGAATGCACGTCAGGGCGGCGCGACCGTGTCTGGCGACGTGCGCAACGTGGTGATCCTGTCGCGGCGGTTGTCAATCGCGGGCTTGTTGGCGCTTGGGTATTTGTACTTTGTCGTCTCGGGTGGTGGTGCGGCCTTGGCAGCCATCGGCTTGATCTCATTCACAGGTGCAGCGCAGGTTCTGCCGGCATTGATGGGCGGCATCTTTTGGCGCGGTGCCACCCGAACCGGTGCGGCGGCGGGTCTGTCGGTTGGATTTGTCGTCTGGCTTTGGACATCATTCTTGCCCAGTTTTGGCGAAGCGGGCGTACTGGCCGACAGCGTCTTTGAACATGGGCCATTCGGAATTGGTTTCCTGAAGCCGCTCGCGCTTTTCGGGATCGAAGGCCTGGACCCATTGGTGCATTCGGTTCTGTGGTCGATGCTATTGAATACAGCCGCTTTTCTGTTCTTTTCGCTGGTCAGTCTGCAATCGCCATTGGAACGCTTTCAGGGCGCCAGTTTCGTCAATATCTTCCGGTATTCTGACGCGCCCCATGGGTGGAGCAGTAGCGCCATCGATGCCGAAGACTTGCTGATGATGTCTCAACGTTTGCTGGGGCCAGAGGATGCGCAACTGCTGTTTGAATCCATGGCGACGGCGCAAGGCAAAAGCGGCTATCTGCCCGATGTGACACCCTCGTTTTTGGAACGGTTGGAACGTGAGTTGACCGGATCGGTTGGGGCGGCGACGGCCCATGCCATGTTGGCGCAGATCACGGGTGGCGCGTCAATTTCCGTGGAAGACATGTTGAAGGTCGCCGACGAAGCCCATCAAATCCTTGAATACTCCAATGAGCTTGAGCTGAAATCCAACGAGTTGGAACAAGCCGCAGGCCAGTTGCGCGATGTGAACGAAAAGCTGGTCGCGTTGTCGGTACAGAAAGACGGGTTTCTCAGTCAGATCAGTCATGAGCTGCGCACGCCCATGACCTCGATCCGGTCGTTTTCCGAGATCCTGATGGACGGCGAACGGATGACGTCGGATGACCGTCAGAAATACAGCCAGATCATCAACGGCGAAGCAATCCGTTTGACGCGGCTGTTGGACGACCTTCTGGATTTGAGCGTGTTGGAAAACGGGCAGGTGACGCTGAATGTGCAAGAAGATGTTTTGCGGGTGGTGCTGGATCGTGCTTGTGCGGCGACCGAACGGCCGGATGTCAAATCGGCACTGACAATAAATCGCAACCAAGCATTGGAAACGACGCCCTTAAACACCGACAGCGACCGGCTTACTCAAGTGTTCATAAACCTGATCGCCAACGCTCAAAAATACTGTGATGCGGATGAACCGCATTTGAACATCGTTGCCCATTCAGCCGGTGGCCGCGCGGTTGTGGATTTCATTGACAATGGGTCAGGCGTTCCGGACGACAAACAAAGCATGATCTTTGAGAAGTTTGCGCGTGCCGATGATCACCGTGCGGCAGGGGGCGCGGGGCTTGGGCTTGCGATCTGCCGCGAAGTGATGAAGCGCTTGGGTGGCGAGATTTCTTACCTTCCGGGACAGGTTGGCGCAGCCTTTCGCGTTGTTTTGCCCGACCCACACGCCGAAACCTGACCAACGGCAACGAAATCGTAACGTTGAACGTGGATTTTCGGGGGCAATTCAAATGGCCTCAGGAAACCGATGTCCGAAGCAGCTTCTGTTCTTCGCAAAAAAACCGCGCCCGCCAAGGCCGCCGTGCCGGGCGGCGCGTCGGTCAGCGCAATGCTGAAAAAGCTTATGCCGCGCGTGGCAGACAAGGCGATGGCTTTGGATGTGCTTGTCGGTGAGGTGAAATTCGGCACCTCGGACAAAGCAGCCGTGTTGGATCACCTTGGCGACAACGATCTGGTTTATCTGATGGAAGACGAACAAGAAACCCGTGCGATCTGCGTCGTCACGCCGGGATTGTTGTCGGCATTGATCGAAAAACAGGTGTCAGGTCGCGTGTCAGAATCCGCACCCCCAGAACGCCCGGCAACCCGAACAGATGGTATCGTTGCGTCGGATTTGATTGATCGCTGGATCGACCAGGCCAGTTGTGAGGCTGCGGACGGTTCCTTTGAAGACGTCTTGGTGTTTTCGGGATACAAGCGCCTTGATCGCGTTCTGAACAAGCGCAACACCGATCTGTCGCTTGATCCGGTTGAGTTTCGGACACTGTCGGTTGATCTGTCCCTTGAAGGGGGGGCAAAAACCGGCACGCTTTACTTTGCGGCACCACAACCCAAACCAATTGCCCTGTCGTCGACGTCAACAAAAAGCCGCATCCACAAACACCTTGCCGACATCGAAGCCCCCATGGTCGCAATTCTGACGCGCATCCCTGTGGCGATTGAACGTGTAAAAAAACTGGCGATTGATGATGTCATCGATGTGCCGATTTCGGCTTTGCTGAATGTGCAGCTGGAAGGGTTGAATGGTCAGCGGATCACGCAGGCGCGGTTGGGTCAGTTGAATGGCAACAAGGCGGTGCGCCTGTCGACGGGTGCGCGCGGCGATGAAGCTGCGGCAAGTTTGGGCGTTTTGGCTGAGGCGTCGGGCAAGGCGGCATTTTCCGGCGCCCCGGCATTGCCAGAACCGACGGGGCCGTCGCCGGGGATGGTCGATCTTCCGGCCGGTGATATGCCGCCGGTTGAGGACTTGCCTGATCTTCCCGCAGTCGACGGGGCAGGTGAATTGCCACCACTGGAAAGCGCGCCCGACCTTCCAGAATTGCCAAGCCTTCCAGATATGCCAGATCTTCCCGACCTTCCGGAGCTGCCCGATTTGCCTGAATTACCGGATTTGCCGAGCTGAGCCGCTTAACATTTCGGCAAAATACAGCGCAGATTAGGTTCTCAAGACAATATTAACTTCTGACGCTTCATACCTGTGTAACAATACCGGGGTAACCGGACTGAACAAAACCTTTGGGAGGTGTCATGTCTTTGGAAACACTTGAAAATACAGTATCGCTGCCACTGCGACCCACAACAGACACTGTTAAGCCACTGAAATCGGCCAGCGATGGTTCTGTAAGCTATCTTCGCTCGCCCGCACAAAAAACGGCGAAACACTGCGAAGACGTGGATGACATGTGGGACAACGTGCCTGTTTAACGTGATCTCTCATGCGCGGACTTGAGTTTCCGCGCCCATGGCGTATGAAAAGTCATGGGCAGGGAAGAACAGGTCGCACCAGCAGAAAAAGTCCGCACCGAGAGGCGGGACAATGGGTTGGTCATCACAATTGACAATCCACCGACGGGAGCTTTGTCTGCCGATGTGCGGACGGCGCTTTGGACCGCGGTTGAAAACGGCGATGCTGACGACGCAGTCGAGGCGATTGTCATAACAGGCGGCGCACCGATGTTTGCGACCGGTGCCGGTCTGAACGATGAAGCCGACGGTAACGCGCCGACGCTGGCAGAGCTTTGTGATCGGATCGAAGCCTGCGAAACGCCGGTTGTTGCGGCCATTGGCGGATCCGCACTTGGCGGCGGGTTGGAAATCGCCTTGGCGGCGCATTTGCGCGTGGCCAAATCGGCGGCGCGGCTTGGCGCTCCTGATATCACGCTTGGGCTTTTGCCAAATGCAGGCGGCACACAACGTTTGCCCAAAGTCATTGGCGGTGTGGCCGCTTTGAAATTGTTACTGAGCGGACGTGCGGTGGCGGGCGAAGTTGCGCGCAAGCTCGGGCTGATCGATGTCCTGGAAGAGAACGATCTGATCGGTGCCGCTTTGGCGCATGCTGGCCGTTTAGCCGAAAGCGATGGTGAATTGCGCCGCAGCTCGACCCGGCGTGACAGATTGGGAGCGGGCACAGAGTTTCTGGAGGCGGTTGCGAGTTTTAGGAGGGCGGCGGCGGCGTCGCCATTGGATGCACCGATACGCATGATTGAATGCGTCGAGGCCGCATTGCTGCTGCCTTATGACATCGGACGCGGTATGGAACAGGCCGCCTTTGAAGATTTGGTCGGCTCGGAACATTCGAAATCCTTGCGCCATGTGTTTGCCGTTGAACGCCAATTGCAGGCGGCCACCAAATGGGAAGGACGCACGCCATCGCGTGAGATCAGCGGCGTTGCCGTGATCGGGCTAAGCGGGGTTGGATCGGAACTGGTCGTGCAATGTCTGGACGCGGGTTTCGAAGTCATGGTGGCCGAAGCAAATGACGAAGCGCTGGAAAACGGCGTGTCGCGCATTATCGGGCATTACGATGGCCGGATCGCTGCGGGGACCATCACGGAAGACGAAGTCGAAACCATCTTGGACCGTATGCAGGCGGTATCGGGCCTTGCGGCAGTGCCAAGCGCTGATCTGGTGATCGATCATGCTCCAAACCTGACCAAGTCGCGTGTTAAATCGCTTGATGCCGCGATGAAAGCGGGCGCGGTTTTGATCGTTGGTGGTGAACGCGTCAGCGTCGAAACGATCTCGGCGATGACGGGGCGTGAAGCCGATGTTGTGGGCATGCGTTTTTATCCCGGTTTCAAAAAGAACCGTTTGGTTGAATTGGCAGCGGGGCCCAAATCTGGCGAGCGGGCGATTGCAACGGGTCGGTCTTTTGCAAAGAAACTCGACCGGCTGATCCTTGACACGGCACCGGGGAAAGAGGCGATCGGAACCCGCATCATCGAAGCGCTTCACGCCGCGGCTGATCTTTGTCTGGAAGACGGTGCGACCGTTACACAAATTGATTTGGCGCTGCGCGACTGGGGCATTCCCTATGGATCGTTTTCGTTTCGCGATCAGACGGGCATTCGGCGTGTCGCCGCACCGTCGGGCACAGAAGGTATGCGCGGTGGCGGTATTGATGCGGTTATGATTTCGGTTGGCCGTTTGGGCATTTCAGTTGGTCGTGGGTATTACGTGTATGACAAAAAACTGCCGCCTGTGTCCGAAGATCAGGAATTGGTCGAAATGATTGCCGCTGACCGACGCGGCAAGTCGATCACGCCCCGCAAAGTCACGGACGCCGAAGTGCGGTTTCGCTGCGTGTCCGCCATGGCGGGCGCGGGGGCCGCTTTGGTGAACGAAGGTTTGGCGAAGCGCCCGGCCGATATCGATATGGTTGCCATCCATGGGTTGGGATTTGCGCGGCGCACCGGCGGTGTCATGTTTGCCGCCGATCTTCTGGGGCTCGACGAAGTGCACAAGCACCTTTTGGATATGTCGCGCGAAAGCTCGCGCGTTCCAACCTCGCCTGCGATGATCAAGGATCTGATCAATGCGGGTCAGACGTTTTCAGACCTGAACGCCTAAGGCGCAATTTACGACAGCAGGATGCCAATCACGACCATCATCAATCCGATGGCCGACAGGAACAGCGCGCCCATATTTATGGCCACAACCCTTTGAAGCCGCGCTTTCATGGCATCGTCTTCCAGTTCTTCTTTGCGGGCCTTTTGGACTGAGAAAATGCACCAGACCAATCCAGCCAAGCCTAGCAGAGTGACTAAAGCTCCGATCCAGATCAGATTTCCCATGTCGTTCGCCCCTTCAATTCGCGCCACCACCGCCTAATCCGCACAGAGCTTCGGATCAACCCTTGCCCCGCATCAAACAGACCGCTATCGAAGCGCTTCGATTTAGGAGAGTAAGCCCCATGAACGACAGCGTAATCGACCAGAGTTATCGCGTCACAGCAGATGAACTTCGCCAATTTATCGAGCGTTATGAACGACTTGAATCCGAGAAGAAAGACATCGCAGACCAACAGAAAGAGGTTATGGCCGAAGCCAAGGGGCGTGGGTATGACACCAAGGTCATGCGCAAAGTCATTAGCCTTAGAAAGCGCGACAAAGACGACATTGCCGAAGAAGAAGCCGTTCTGGACATGTATAAAGAAGCGCTTGGAATGTGAGCGTTTTGGCCGGGTGGTGGATTACGGCGTGAACAGCGTGACATCCGGCATGTGTTCCAGCCTTTGGACATCTTCTTCGTAAAGCTCGGTCAGCATGGTGACGGTGTCGTCACTCCAGCCGGGGAGGTCGATTTCTTCTTCGACCGCTTCGTTTATGGCGTGGGCTTCCAAGAAAGCTGAAACTGCACGGCGGCGTTTTGCCTGACTGATCATTTGCTGTGCATCCAGAAATTCGGTGAGCCGGGTCATCCCTTCGGGCGAAATGATCCGCTCCAACATATCAAACTCGCCGTCGATTTCCGTGAACGCATCGTGGCCTGTGACTTCGCGAATGATTTCGGACCAGATGAACGGTGTATCTTCGTGGCACCAAACTAAGATCCGCGCGCCGGGATTGGCCACCGCAATGTCTCCGATGACGTCTGACCAAATCAGATCGGTGATCGGGACATCATCCAGCGCCTCTTCATCCTCACCGGAATTGCGCAACAGTTCCGGCACCAATGTGGCCGGGTTGCGGATGGCAAGGGCAAATTCAACATCGTGTGATGGCAAGCACTGGCGCAGCCAAGCGGATTTTTGTGCCTTGGGATAAAGCCCGTCAGCCCCCAGCACCACATCAGAACGGCACAGAAAGTTGTCGTTGGACAAGATTATTCGTTCGGCCGTTTCATCGTCGCGGATGGCGTCCAAAATAGCCGTCTCGGTTTCCTGATGGGCGGGTTCACCGCGAAGCGTTGTCGAAGCTTCGCCCAGTAACTCGCGATACCGACCGGGCCCCGGTACACCGATACCTTCTTCCGCAAGCCGCACACGATTTTTCAGGATCGAACGGATTAACAAGCCATCATCCGTGCAATGCGCACCGAGGTGAAAAAGGATCTGCATAAGTCTCTGCTCGTTATCGCCGTATTTTGGTTAGGATAGACCGGGTCACTGGACAGGGGAACCCGTTTCGCGATAGGCCGGATTGCGATGACCGAGCAAGACACTCAACTACCCCAAAAAGCGTGGAATCTGCACATCAATCCGTGGAGTTTCGGGGCCGTCTTGATCGCGGTTCTGGTGCTTTTGCCAATCATTTCAATTCTTTGGATTGCAGCACACCCAAGCGAGCCAATTTGGGGCCATCTGATCCACACAACGTTACCGCGCTATTTGAGCAACTCTATGGTGATCATGGGGGCCGTCGGTGCGCTGTCAGCAGTGATCGGAACGTGCACAGCCTGGCTGATTGTGTGTTACCGGTTTCCGGGCGCGCGCGCCTTGCAGTGGTTGCTTTTGCTGCCGCTCGCGGTGCCCGGATATTTGGGCGCCTATGCATTGGTCGACTTTCTGGAATACGCCGGCCCGGTGCAAACGGGGCTGCGCGACACCTTTGGCTGGGCAACATCGCGCGATTATTACTTCCCCGAAATCCGGTCCCGAACCGGGGCAATTTTTGTTCTGACGGCCGCGCTTTACCCATACGTTTACCTGTTGGCGCGCGCGGGGTTTCGCGAACAATCGGGGCGTGCGCATGAAGTCGCGCGTGCGCTTGGGGCAGGGCCCTTTGTGCGGTTTTTTCGCATTGGCCTGCCACTGGCCCAACCGGCAATTGCCGCGGGCACTGCGATTGTCATGATGGAAACTGTGAATGATTTTGGCGCAGTCGATTTCTTTGGGGTTCAGACGCTGACCACGGGCATATTTACCGTGTGGCTTGAAGCGGGCAATGCTGGTGGAGCGGCTCAAATCGCTTGCGTGATCCTTGGGCTGATCCTTGTGCTGGTGGTTTTGGAAAAAGCCAGCCGCAAGCGTTTGCGGTTTCACCGGATGAGCCGCTCGGATGCCCGGATTGCCCGAAGCGATTTGACCGGAACAAGGCGCTGGATCGCAACCTGCGTTTGCACATTGCCGGTTCTGGCCGGATTTGTCTTACCAGTCAGTGTCTTGGGGCAGCACGCGTTCAGGCGTTCCGAAGGCTGGACGGCGCCGGGCTTGACAGAAGCATTGGTGAACACGTTCGTTGTGGGCGGCGCAGCCGCAGTCCTGACA
This sequence comes from uncultured Paracoccaceae bacterium, assembly GCA_938005545.1. Taxonomy (GTDB): domain Bacteria; phylum Pseudomonadota; class Alphaproteobacteria; order Rhodobacterales; family Rhodobacteraceae; genus CALKXV01. Next base: position 33,090 of record CALKXV010000065.1, on the reverse strand, counting down.
GTGGGGGCGGCCTTGTTTTTGGTATATGGAACACGCCTTTCGGGCGCGTCGCTTCCGCGATACCTGCTGCCCTTCACCTCCATTGGATATGCCGCCCCGGGCGCGGTTTTGGCGCTCGGCTTGTTGATCCCGCTTGCAGCCTTCGACAACGCAATGGCGGACGGCATTCTGTCGTTGACGGGATTTGATCCCGGACTGATGTTGACGGGTGGCGCGGCTGTACTGGTCTATGCCTATACGGTCCGTTTCTTTGCCATCGGGCAGGGGGCCGCGGATGGCGCGATCCAACGCGTGTCTCCCAGCCTGCCAATGGCTGCGCGCACCTTGGGCCATTCGGCTGGCAGCACCTTGTACCATGTGTATCTGCCGCTGATCCGCGGCTCGGTCGCAACTGCGCTTTTGCTGGTCTTTGTGGACGCCGTCAAAGAGCTACCTGCAACATTGTTACTGCGACCCTTCAATTTCAACACACTGGCGACGCGCGCACACGAAAGCGCATCCCTTGAAAAGATCGTCGAAGCCGCACCGTCAGCCATTTTGATCATTTTTGTGAGCCTTTTGGCTGTGGCACTTTTGGCGCGACACATGATCCGCACGCACTAGGCTTGCAGGCATCGCCCGGCGTTGCTAAAGACGCGCCAGTGCCCCTATAGCTCAGCTGGTAGAGCAACTGATTTGTAATCAGTAGGTCCGCGGTTCGAGTCCGTGTGGGGGCACCATTTCAATCCAGAAAATTGAAGTATTTCAAGGCGCTGGACAGTTTCAAATTATCTCAATCCACCCCTGCATCCACCCCATGCGCTTGGATGAGGCACTCTCTTGCACCTAGTGTCTCTTCGCGTTTCTGATGCTTTCATAGAGTTCCTGTGCATGTTCTTTGTGTACCGCAGCCCGAAAAGGTTCGTTGCGCATACGGGCCTGCCATCGGTTGTCGCGCCGTGAACATGGAATATGTTTTTGGCCAAATCTACGCCAACTATGCTAATCTCTTCCATAGACGTCTACTCCTCAAAGTGGTGATCACACCACCAGTTTGGCACATCGATGCCGTCGGAGGGGCGTCCACCCCATCGGATACATATCAGCGACTTCCAAAGCACATGCGATCAAAGATCTTGCGAACAGCAGCCGGTACATACATTGGGCTTGAAAGAGGCATCCGTTATCATTGCAGGCTGGCCCTGAGTGCAGCTCGTAAACCGCACTGGGTGTGTTGCTAGATTAGGTCAGGAAAGTTTTGATACGCGCCAATGCTTCGCGGATGTTGTCTTGGGAATTGGCATATGACAGCCGGATGTAGCCTTCACCCAGGGTTCCGAAATCGGGACCGCCGATGGTGGCGACGCCGGGGCCTTCCAAAAGCTCGGATGCCAGGACTTTGGCTTTGCGCCCCGTGCCCGATATATTGGGGAAGGCGTAAAAGGCCCCTTTGGGGGTGATGCAGCTGACGCCGGGAATGTCGTTCAGCAAGTCAACGACGAGTTTGCGGCGAAGATCGAATTCGGCACCCATGGCGGCAACGGCATCTTGGGGGCCGGTGAGCGCTTCCAGCGCTGCGAATTGCGCCGGTGCGTTGACGCAAGACCATGCGTTGACGGCGAGCTTGCGGGCATTGTCGTAGAGCTTATCCGGCCAGACAGAATAGCCCAAACGCCAGCCGGTCATGGCATAGGTTTTTGACCACCCATTGAGCAAGATCAACCGATCACGGATTTCGGGATAGGCCAGAAGGGTGGCGTGTTCTTCACCGTCGTAGAGCATTTGGTCGTAGATTTCGTCCGACATGACGGCGACATGGGGATGCGCTTCCAGGCCTTTGACCAACCTGTCGACTTCGACCTTGGGGGTGACGCCGCCGCAGGGGTTCGCGGGGGAATTCACGATGATCAGGCGGGTTTTGTCACTGATGAGCCCAAGGGTTTCGTCGGCCGAAAAACCAAAGCCGTTTTCTTCGCGGATCGGGATGGGGATGGGCGTGGCACCGGTATATTCGATCATCGAACGGTAAATCGGAAAGCCCGGATCGGGATAGAGGATTTCAGCACCGGGTTCACCGAACATCAGGATGGCGGTAAACATGGTCACCTTGCCGCCAGGTACGATCAGGACGTTGTCCGGGTTCACTTGGGCCTTGAAGCGACGGTCAAGATCGGCGGCAACCGCTTCGCGAAGTTCGGGGATGCCGGTCGCAGGGGTGTAGCCGTGGTGCCCGTCGCGCATCGCTTTGATGGCCGCGTCGACGATATTTTCGGGCGTGGGGAAATCCGGTTGTCCGATGCCCAAGTTGATTACGTCTTTTCCAGTGGCGGCGAGGGCCCCGGCGCGCGCAAGAACAGCGAATGCGTTTTCTTCGCCGATACGCTCGAAGCCCGGATTGGTTGTAAGCATCTTATCCCCCTTGGTTTTGCTCAGGAATAGGCGAAAGCGCTGCGGAGGTCTATGCTGTGCGTTGGCCTTTGCGCGATCCGGTGTGGTGGTCAACTTTTGCTTAGATGTTCTGGGTTTAATCTGACGCGAATCTTGCGAGGCGTTTTATGTATTGTCCAATTCTATTGCTGACGGATGCGGACTTGGCACCGTCATTGCGGGATCATTTGTTCGCTGAAAACGACGATCTGACCGTGGCTTGCGCCGATAGTCTTGCTGCTTTGGAGGTGTGTTTGGACGCGCTTGGACCCAGAACCCGGATTATTTCGTTTTTGACCGAAGTGCTGGTGCCGTCACGGATTCTGGCGCGTCTTGATGTTGAGCCGATCAATATTCATCCCGGTCCGCCGGAAATTCCAGGCGCGCACCCCGAATTTTTCGCACTTTGGGAAGGGGTTCACCAGTTTGGCGTCACCGCACATGTGATGACGTCTGAGGTGGATGCGGGCGACATCCTGTATTGTCGCCGGTTCGATATTCCGGGTGATCTGGCGCGGCGTGATTTGGGGGATATGGCATTTGCAGAAGCTGTTGAGGCATTCCGGTTCATTGCCGAGGTTTGCGCGCATTCGGCGGCGCCTTTGAAGCGCGCAGGTGTGGATTGGCAGGGGCCACGCCGACGTCGGTGTGATCTGGACCAGATTTTGGCCAATTCTGAGGGGTTCGGGCGGGAAGAACTTGCGCGTTTTGAACGGGCAAGCGGCGCGGTGGTGGCCCATTGTAAGGCTGCGGTTTAAGCGTCTTTGATCGCTGCGCTATCCGGCGTCGTTTGAAACCGCCCGACGATGCGCCTTCAGTATGTGGCGCGACCGCCCGAGATATCGAAGACAGCACCTGTGGTGAAGCTGCATTCGGGCGACGCCATCCAGGCGACCATGTTGGCGATTTCGTCAACCTCGACGAAGCGGTCTTTCGGGATTTTCGATTTCATATAGGCCACGAATTCCGGCGTCATCTGGTTCAGGATTTCGGTGTTGGCGGCAGCCGGTGTGATGCAGTTGACGGCGATGTTTTGCGTCGCGATTTCTTTGCCGATGGCTTTGGTGAAGCCAATGACGCCAGCCTTGGAGGCCGCGTAATGTGCGGCGTTCGGGTTGCCTTCTTTTCCGGCGACGGAAGCAATGTTGACGATGCGACCATAGTCTTGGGTTTTCATGGTCGGCAAAACGGCCTTGTTCGTTAGAAATGTGCCGGTGAGGTTGATGTCGAGAACGCGACGCCAATCATCTGCGTTCATTTCGTCGACTGGTGCAACGCTGCCTGCAATTCCGGCGGAATTCACAAGGATGTCGACTTTGGCGAAAGCGTTCAGCGTGGCGTCGCGGGCAGCCATGACCGAAGCTTCATCGGCGACATCGACTTGGAAGGCTTCGGCAACCGGAATTTGCGCGGCCGCTGATTGGGCCTTTTCCGCGTCAATATCCCAAAGGGCAATTTTCGCGCCGTCTTTCGCAAGACGGTGCGCGCAAGCAAGGCCGATGCCGGTCGCCGCGCCTGTGATGATTGCGATCTGGTTTTTAAGTGTATTCGTCACGGGCAAGCCTCTTGCGGTTATTTCTGCAAGGCTAGCATTTGGGATGCCGGGGCAAAAGTGGCGAATTGGCGGGCGGTTGGGTTAAGGTCACGCCGGTGACGAGCCACCGATAGAGATCCACCGTTCTAAAAACTATTCCAATGGAACGATTTTTTTATAGTGAATAACGATATCTGATAGAATCAATGGGCCATCCTCTGCCCGAAACTCTATCAAAAGGCTCCCTATGTTTTGACCGATAGAGGTATTCGTCGCCGATACGATGGCGTCAAAATCAAATGCCTCTTGATGCATTCGGGTATGGCTTTGAGAGAACAATGTTCGGTTCATTATCGTAACCGGCCCAGACCCAATGGCACGCACAGTCAGCCGCCCGCGTTCGGCAGGCCTGATATTAAACGCCAATAACCCGTGATTGCGCAAAGCCGTCGAAAAATGAAGGAAGCCTTGTATGTCGAATAGTCAGCTGATGACTTTCACCGTCTTCAAGTCTGAGGTTGCTATCGCATAGGACTTGAAAATCCGAGACAATGATATCGGGCATAAAATTTCCTTCTTGCGGCCTCGGGCTCGGCTTCCAGATAACTCAATACCAACAGCCCATTCAACTACATCACCGCGCCGATTTGCCAGGGGACGAATTCGTAGTCGCCCAGGCCCTGGGCTTCGGATTTGCTCATCTTGCCGCTCGCGACGGCGAGGAACATCTCGTAGATTTCGCGGCCCTTGGCTTCGACACTTGCTTCGCCGGTCAGGATGTCGCCTGCGTTGATGTCCATGTCGCCTGACATGCGATCGAACATTTCCGAGTTCGTGGCCAACTTGATGGTCGGAGCAGGTTTCGATCCGAAAGCAGAGCCGCGGCCTGTTGTAAAGCACACCAGATTGCAGCCGCCCGCAATTTGCCCTGTCACCGAAGCCGGATCATAGCCGGGGCTGTCCATAAAGGTGAACCCTTTGGCCGTCACCGTTTCGGCGTACTTATAGACACCGGTTAAGGGCGAGGTGCCGCCTTTGGCCGAAGCCCCGAGTGATTTTTCCAAGATGGTCGTGAGGCCACCCTTTTTGTTGCCGGGCGATGGGTTGTTGTCCATCGAGCCTTTGTTGCGCCGGGTGTAGTCTTCCCACCAGCGGATCAACCCGATCAGTTTGTCGCCGACATCCTGACTTACGGCACGCCGGGTCAGCATTTGTTCGGCGCCGTAGATCTCGGGCGTTTCGGCCAGAACACCCGTGCCGCCTTGGGCCGTCAAGAGATCGCAGGCGTGGCCCAAAGCCGGGTTCGCGGTAATGCCCGACCACGCATCGGAACCGCCGCATTGGAGCGCGACTTTGAGTTCAGAGGCCGGGCAGGGCGTTCGGGTTGCCTTGTTTGCAAGGGGCAGCATGGCGCGGACTTTTTCGATGCCCATATCAATTGTCTTTTGTAATCCGGCCACGTTCTGGATGTTCATTGTGTGGAACAGGGGGCCTTGCTTTAAACCGTAGGCTTCCAAGAGCCAATCGATTTGGTTCATTTCGCAGCCCAAACCCACCATCAATACTCCGGCGTGGTTCGGATGTTTGGCATAGCCCCACATGACGCGTTGCAAAGCTTCGAAACCGTCGCCGTCGCCTGCCATTCCGCAGCCTGTGCCGTGAACGAAAGCAACCACCCCATCGACGTTGGGGTAATCGGCCAAATCGTCGGGGCCAAAGCTGTCGGCGATGCGGCGGGCGGCGGTGGCCGAGCAATTCACGCTTGTCACAACGGCGATATAATTGCGGGTGCCGACGGTGCCGTTGTTGCGGCGGTATCCCATAAACGTGTCGCGCTGATCTTCGGGCACCATCGTCACGGGGCGCAGATCGGTGCCGAATTCGTAGTCAACGTCAGTGTTGCGAAATTCGGTGTTTTGCGTGTGCACGTGATCGCCGGGCGCAATGTCATTTAAAGCATACCCGATGATCTGTGCGTACTTGCGAATGACCTCGCCTTTGGGAATGGCCGAGGTGGCGATCTTATGCCCCGATGGGACCAAGCCGGTGGTGGCGACGCCTTCGACGTCTGTTCCGACCTCAAGGGCGCGGGTGGCGGTGACCACGTTGTCTGAAGCATCCAGGCGTATGAACAATGGCGTCGATGTCATGAAAATCCCCTTGAGATCCGCGCGACGGTAACAATGGATCGGGCCCAAGCCAAGCCCGCCTTAGGCCAAACGGTAAAGTATCGGAATTGGGGCGGTCGCGTTCGCTTCAAAGTTTTTCAGAACGAAGCTGCGAAAGGACTTTTTGAAAAGGAGAGACGGCAAGATATCCCACAGCCCGTCCCAACGGCAGTGGTTGATCACTGTGTAATCCACGGGAGAGGCATCGTCGGGGTGCAGCAGTGTTGAGTTGTCGAGCCCGGTTTGATCTGTGAACCACCCGGCCGTGTATTCCCAAATGCCCAGATTTTGCGCCAGGCTGTCTGATACAAAATAGTTGAACAGGAAAACACCCTGTTTTTGGTGATCGACCGCGCCTATGGCGCGCAGGTTTGTCGCCGTGATTGTCAGGTGTTCTTTTACGTCGCGGGACGCATCGGTTTCAATCTGTGTCCACTCATTAGAAACGCGGTATGCGTGGGCGGCTTCGGGCGTTGCAAATTCGGCAAGCAAGACAACGTCATATCGGGCGATCTTGATGTCGGGGCGATGTTTCAAAAGCGCACCTTGTCCGGGTGGCGCGATCAGCGTTTTGAAGACGGTGGCGTCATGGACGTCTGTACGTTGGCGCAAGCTTTCCGCGATGTCCTTCAGGGCCGATATCGCGGTTTTTTTCCGATTGCTTTCGAGAAAATAGGCAAATGGCAGGCGGTGATCGATTTCCAATGCAAAGAAAAGATATCCGCTTGTGGTTGGGTCCACCAAAGCCACTTTCGGAAACTGGCCTTGTGGGCCGACCAAATTCAGTTCCGGGGGAATTCCAGTTTGCATTTTGGGGCTGAGGTTTTTATTGTGTGCTAAATACAATATGTGTGGATTACACCTAAATGTCAAGACGTGCCAAAGAATTCGACTATGCATCGAAGGTCCACCACTGGATCAACAGATCATCCTTTGCGCTTCGATCCGAAATGCAACGCCGTTTGAAAGCGGCTGGTCACGGTATTACAGTCGAAGAATGGGCCTTGATGATGGTTGTCTGGGCGGACGGCCCAGTTCCGATGTCAGATCTTGCCAAGGCAACATTGCGCGATCGAACCACGGTGACACGGGTCGTTGACCGGCTGGTCGCCAAGGGGTTGTTGAAACGACAACAGGCGGAAGCCGATAGGCGGCAGGTTGTGATGGAAGCCACCAAAGCGGCGCGGGGCATTGAAGGTGACGTCATGGGTGTTGCACAGGGCTTGATCCGTGACACGTTGATCGGCATTCCCAAGGACGACATTGCTGTTACCTTGCGCACGTTGAAGGCGTTGAACGACAATATCGCTTGAGCATGCCTATGGCTTTGTGCCCGGAATCAGTTCGAACCTTATCAGGAGCAGGGCCTAAATCTCTTCACCTTGCTGCAACAAATCATCAATCAACTGACGTTGCAGGGGGATGCTGTCGCCCGGGCCGTAGACGATACCGCCGCCTGTATAAAGCGTGCCGAATGTTCGGGCGAGGTTGACCGTTTGACCCAATCCCGAAATGAACTGATCTTTTTCAAGGGCGGCAAAGGGGTGGATGAAAGTGCTCCATAAGGTCCCCTGTGCAATGGCATAGCGCGCGTCCAATGCTGTGTCGAAATTGGCCTGCATCATGCGCAACAGATCCTCTGGCGACAGGTCTTCGGCGTTTTGGATCGGTGTCATTGCGCGCATACGGTCCGAGCCCGGATCGGTAACGATGATCACCGGTGTGCCGTCGATCACCATCTGAAAAGTTATGCCCACAAATTCGGCATTTGGGTCCAAGGCGATGATGATCTCGGCCAGACGTTGCATCGTCATGGGGGCTTCGGCCAATGGGTTGTCGCCGTTTGGGGTTGTGCTGTTTTGAGCCAAGCCGGGCACGGAAGTTAGGGCGAAAACGGCAAGCGCTGCGATAATACGGATCATAAAAACCTCAGGTGTTATGGACACAGCAAGCCTATGCGCAGGATCGAAATCGCGCCATGCACCGTTTGGTGATCGACGTGAAACGGTAATCTTCGTCAACCGTCATCCCTTGCATGGATTTCAAAAACGACAAAAGCTGTCGTTAATGATGCATCCCTCGGCGAGCCAGCGCAAGACAGTGGTTGGCAGGAGGACAAAATGGCCAGTGACACAAAAAAGCGCCGCGCAGGTGGACGGGCAGGCAACAGGGATCGACGGTCCGGCGAATTGTTCAAACAGATGCCGTGGCGCGTGCCTGTCAATCGCGACAAGCCGGTGGAACCTTTGGACGAGAGCGGAGTGCAGGCGATCCACGATGGTGCAATGTGGGTTCTGGAAGAGATCGGTATCGAATTTCTGAACGATGAAGCCCTGGACTTGTATCGCCAAGCTGGCTGTACTGTTGAGGGTCAGAACGTCAAAATGGGCCGCGACTGGGTAATGGAGATGTTGGCGACCGCGCCCGACAGTTTCACCCTGACGCCGCGCAATCTGGATCGTAAGATCACCATTGGCGGAAAATACATGACATTCGGCAACGTATCGTCGCCGCCGAATTACTATGATCTGGAAATCGGAAAAAAAGTGCCGGGCAACCGGGCGCAATGCGCGAACCTGTTGAAGCTGACGCAACATTTCAACTGCATCCATTTCGCGGGTGGGTATCCCGTGGAACCCGTCGATATTCACGCCAGCATACGGCATTTGGATGTGCTTTACGACAAGCTGACCCTGACCGACAAAGTGATGCACGCCTATTCGCTGGGCAAGGAACGCGTTGAAGATGTGATGGAGATGGTCAAGATCGCCGGTGGGTTGTCGGAAGAAGATTTTCAGGCAACGCCCCGGATGTATACCAACATCAATTCCACCTCGCCGTTAAAGCACGACTTTCCGATGATCGATGGGTGTTTGCGTTTGGTGCGGCGCGGGCAAGCGGTGGTGGTGACGCCGTTTACTTTGGCGGGGGCAATGGCGCCGGTGACGATGTCGGGTGCTGTGACCTTATCGATTGCCGAAGCCTTGTCGGTGATTGCCTTGTTCCAATACGTTGCACCGGGCAGCGCCTGTGGGATTGGGACGTTCACTTCAAACGTGGATATGAAAACCGGTGCTCCGGCTTTTGGGACGCCGGAATATATGCGCGCGACGCAGATGACGGGGCAGATGGCGCGGTTTTACGGCCTGCCGTTGCGGTCCTCGGGCGTTTGTGCCGCCAATGTGCCCGATGGCCAGGCGATGTGGGAAACGTCCAATTCGCTTTGGGCGGCGGTGCAATCGGGCACCAATATGGTTTATCACGCGGCCGGTTGGCTGGAGGGCGGATTGATCGCGTCGCCTGAGAAATTCATTATGGATTGCGAAGTGTTGCAGATGATCCAGCGGTACATGGAACCCGAAGTGACAGCGACGCGCCCCGAAGACATTGCCCTGGATGCAATCCGCGAAGTTGGTTCAAACGGCCATTACTTTGGCATCCAGCACACGCAGGATCGCTATGAGGATGCATTTTACTCGCCATTTGTAAGCGATTGGCAGAATTTTGAGGCGTTTCAGTTGAACGGTGGCATCTGGACGGCGGAGCGAGCGCATCACTTGTTCAAGCAGATCATTGATCAGTTCGAAGCGCCAGCTTTGGATGAAGGACGGCGTGAGGCTTTGGAAGCTTTCGTGGCCCGACGGAAAGAAGAAGGTGGCGCGCCGACCGACTTTTAAGTCAAGCGGAGCGCGCTGTCGCGCGCACGCCTTTGTTGAGACGAGTGGGCTTCGCCCCCTCGTGCGCCGGAGTTGCGCGTATTTATGAAACCCCAATCGAACGATTATTCAACGGAGATGCGCTGGGCTTTCGTTTCAGGGCAGTATCAGAGGGGAGGTCGTTATCACGTCAAACGGTTCTCTGGACCACGTGATGGGACAGATTCCATACAGGTTTGAAGAGCAGCGTATGGAGGTTTGCTTCCATAAAGATCCGCAATTGCATTGGCGTTAGAGCCGAGGCTTGACGCCGATCTGGGATTGCCCCGAGACTGGTGCAATGAGCGGGTTTGATTATGTCATCGTCGGTGCCGGGTCCGCGGGTTGTGTTCTTGCGGCTCGGTTGGCGGAAGATCCCCGAAACAGGATTTGTGTTTTGGAAGCGGGGCCGGTTGACCGGCACCCGCTGATCCATATTCCGGCGGGGTGGATGCGGTTGATGAAAAGTGCCGCGCACAATTGGATGTTCGAGGCCGAGCCATCGGATTGGACGGGTGGTCGACGGATCGGGGTGCCGCGCGGAAAGGTGCTGGGCGGGTCGTCATCGATCAACGGCAATGTGTTCAATCGGGGTGCGCCGTCGGATTTCGATCATTGGGCACAGCGGGGAAATCCGGGCTGGGGGTATCAGGATGTATTGCCGCTTTTCCGTCGGATGGAGGATTGGCAGGGCGACGATGAGGATGATTTGCGCGGGCGCGGTGGGCCGTTAAAGGTAACGCCCAGTTCGTGGTCGCATCCCCTGTGTGACGCCTTTCTGGCCGGAGCGGCGGAATTGGGGATACCGCGCAACCCGGACTACAACGGTGCGCGGCAGTTTGGAGCTGCCTATGCGCAGCGCACCATTGCAGGTGGGCGGCGACAATCTGCGGCGCGGGCGTTTTTGAAGCCTGCGATGAAGAACAAGAACGTGCATGTGATCACCGGTGCGCATGTGACGGGGCTGATTTTTGACGAACACCGCGCGGTCGGTGTGTCGTATCGCCGGGGCGCTGACATGCACGAGGTACGCGCCACACGAGACGTAATCTTGTCGGGTGGCACGATCAATTCGCCGCAATTGTTGCAGCTTGCCGGTATTGGCGATCCGCACCACCTGGCGGGGCTGGGTATTCCAACGCGCGTGGCTTTGCCTGGGGTCGGCGCGCATTTGCGGGATCACTATACGCCGCGATTTACGGCGCGCGTGAAAGGGATCAAGACGTTTAACGAACGCGCGCATGGATTGGCTTTGGCGCGTGAAGTCGCGAAATATTGTGTGGGGCAGGCTTCGATTTTAAGCCTTCCCTCAACGGCTTGCTATGCCTTTGCGAAATCCGATCCGGTGTTGGACGATAGCGATTTGCAAATCACTTTTATGCCAGCAAGCTATAAGGAAGGGCATCAAAGTCAATTGGACGGTGAGCCCGGCATGACCTTCGCGGCGTGGCAACAACGCCCGGAAAGTACCGGTTATGTCAAAGTGCGTTCAACTGATCCGTTCGAGCCGCCCGAGATTCAGCCGAATTATTTAAGCGTTCCGGGCGATCGCGCGGTTCTTTTGGCTGGTCTGAAACTGGCGCGCCGTTTGATGCGGACGAACGCCATGGAGCGCTATTTTGCGGGCGAACTGTTTCCCGGAGATGATATTCAATCCGATGCGGATTTGTTGGAGGTTGCCCGCGCGCGGGGCACAACGACCTTTCATATGATCGGGACGTGCCGGATGGGGCCAGAACATGATCCAACTTCTGTTGTCGATCATCAATTGAAGGTACGCGGGGTCGACGGGCTTCGGGTGGCGGATGCCTCGATCATGCCGACGATGCCAGCGGCCAATACCAACGCGGCGTCTTTGATGATTGGTGAAAAAGCGTCGGACCTTATTCGCGGGCGCTAGTCTCGTCGTATAATCTTGCTCCGGCGTTATCGAAGTAAAACAATTGATCCGGGTTGAAGCCAAACTGAATGGTTTGACCTTGTTCAATTGCATGTTGTCCGAATAGCCGAGCCGAGAATTGAACGTCCTTGATGCGCGCAATGACATTGGTATCGCCGCCGAGTTGTTCGACGTGTTGGACGGTGCCGTGTAACGCGCCACCATCGGAGATTTGCAGGGCTTCTGGGCGCAGGCCAAGGGTGCGCGTGTCGCCGTCGTTCAGAAACCCGGCGGGAATGAAATTCATGGCGGGTGATCCAAGAAAGCCAGCGACGAATCGGTTGACGGGATTGTTGTAAAGCTCCATCGGGGTGCCGATCTGTTCGACGCGCCCGTCGCGCAAGACGACAATTCTGTCAGCCAATGTCATGGCTTCGGTTTGATCGTGTGTGACATAGATCATCGACGTCTTCAGTGCGTCGTGCAGGTTTGCAATTTCCAGCCGTGTATTTGCGCGCAAGGCGGCATCGAGGTTGGACAGAGGTTCGTCAAATAGGAAAAGTTTCGGTTCGCGCACGATGGCGCGCCCAATGGCGACGCGCTGGCGTTGACCGCCCGATAGTTCGGAGGGATAACGATCAAGGTAATCGTCAAGGTTCAACATTGCGCTGGCTTTGGCGATACGGGCTTCAATGACGTCCTTGGATTGGCGTTCCTGTTTCAAGGCGAGCGACATGTTTTTGCGCACGTTCAAATGCGGATAAAGCGCGTAACTTTGGAACACCATTGCAATGCCGCGTTTTGACGGTGGCGTGTCGTTTACCTGTGTGCCCGCAATATGCACGTCACCCGATGTGGCGTCTTCCAACCCCGCGATGATGCGCAACAGGGTGGATTTGCCACAGCCCGACGGGCCGACAAAGACGACGAATTCGCCCTCTTCCACGTCGATATTGATGTCCCTTAGAACCTTCACATCGCCGAAGGACTTGTTCACATTGGAAAGCGACATGGCGGTCATTTTGGGGCCTCTAACGAAATCGGTTGTCCGGTGCGGATGCTTTCATCGGCGGCCAGGCAGATGGCCAGCGATTGCACAGCGTCGTTCATATGGCGTGTAAGGTTGATGTTTTCGTTAATCGTACGCACCACGAAATCCTGTTCCGCATCGCAAAGTTCTTGGTGGCCCGGCTCGTTCGGCATGTCGATCATTGTGTCGCCGTCCGGGCGATGGACCAGAATGCCGCCGACCCTGGTGTGACCGTCGATATCGGATGACGCGCCCTTGTTGCCTTCGGTGATCGAGACAGAGCCATTGGGCGACACGATGTCTTTCACAAAGAAGGCGGTTTCCGACATCATGGGACCCCAACCGGCTTCGTACCAACCAATGGACCCATCATCGAACGCCACCTGAAACTGGCCGTAATTGTACATGTCGGGCGCTATTTCATCCGACAGGCGCAATCCCATTCCGTTCACCCGAACGGGTGCAGCATCCGTGATCTGACACATGACGTCGACATAATGCACGCCGCAATCAACGATGGGCGAGGTGGTTCGCATCAAGGCTTTGTGCGTGTCCCATTCGGCGCCCGATGACTGCTGGTTGAGGTTCAGCCGGAACACAAAAGGTCCGCCCAGACCGCGCGCTTCTTTGATCAACCTGGCCCAAGACGGGTGATGGCGCAGGATATATCCGACCACCAGTTTGCGGTTCAAACGGGTTGCGGTTTTGACCACGCGGGTTGCATCGGCCACGTTTGTGGCCAGCGGTTTTTCGACAAAGACATGGGCTCCAGCCTCCATCGCGGCACAGGCGTAATCAGCGTGGCTGTCGGAATAGGTTGCGATCACCATCAGGTCAGGCTTCAGGGCCAATCCGTCTTCGACTGTTGCCAGGTAAGGATAACTGGCCAGCTCGTTCGGCAGGAGGACCTTGGATCGATTGACCAGCCCGACGACGTCGACACCGGGATGGTTGTGAAGCGCCAGCGCGTGGCTGAGCCCCATGTTTCCAAGGCCTGCAACAACAGCGCGGATCATTTGACGGCCCCCGACGTAAGGCCGCGAATAAGTTGGCGCGAAAAGATAACATAGAGAACCAATACTGGCAGAATTGCCATCGACAGGGCCGACAGAACCGCGTTCCAATCCGTGACGAACTGGCCAATAAAGACCTGACTTCCAAGCGTGAGGGTTTTGGTTTCTTCAGCCGGGGCCAGGATCAGCGGGAACCACAGGTCGTTCCAGATCGGGATCATGTTGAAGACGGCAACGGTTGCCATGGCCGGGCGGACCAAGGGTAGAACCAGTTGAAAGAAGATCGCATATTCGCTTAGCCCATCGACGCGCGCGGCGTTTTTCAGATCGTCCGAGACTTGGCGCATGAATTCGCTCAGGATGAAAACGGCCAGTGGAAGGCCTTGTGCCGTGTAGACAAGGATCAGAGCCCAAAGCGTGTTCACCAATCCGGTTGCAACCATCATTTCCAAGATAGCAACGGTTCCGATGCGAATTGGGATCATAATGCCAAGCGCCAGATAAAGCCCCATGATCGTATTGCCCTTAAATCGGTACTCCGCCAACGCAAAGGCGGCCATTGCGCCAAACAGAAGGATAAAGAAGAGCGAGGCGACGGTGACGATCATCGAGTTTTGGAAATAGAGAAAGAAATCCCCCTGCTTGAAGACCGTTTGGTAGCCGATCAGCGAAAAGCTTTCTGCGTCGGGCAGGGCGAGCGGTTCGCGAAAGATGGATTTCCGGGTCTTGAAGCTGTTGATCAGGATGACAAAGACAGGAAACAATGCGATCAACGTATAGACGATCAGCGCGCCGTGCATTGCTGCTGCATTCAATCTGTTTCCGCGCGCATTTATCATAGTTGATACCGACGCATGCGGGTTTGAATGCCGAACAGGTATATGCACACACCGATCAGGATTATCGCAAACATTCCGCCCGCAATTGCTGATCCCATGTGCGGGTCACCTAATTGCAATTGGAACCCAAAGAAGGTGCGGTACATGAAAGTGCCCAAGATATCGGTGCTGAAATCCGGGCCCGCTAACGCGCCTTGCGCCGCATAGATCAAGTCGAATGCGTTAAAATTGCCCACGAATGTCAAGATTGATATGATCCCAATCGATGGCAGGATCAGCGGCAGTTTGATTTTCCAGAAGGCCGATGTGCCGGTTATGCCGTCGACTTCACCGGCTTCCAGAATTTCTTCCGGGATCGATAAAAGCGCCGCATAGATCAGCATCATCGGGATTCCAACGAATTGCCAAACCGAGATGAGCGCCAAGGTGGTTAGCGCGTATTCTTCTTTCCCAAGCCATGGTGCGAATAGGAATTTCAAACCAACCGCGTCAAGCATTGTTGGCGCAATGCCCCAGATCGGCGACAGGATCAGCTTCCAAGCAAAGCCAACGATCACGAAACTCAGGATCGTGGGAATAAAGATCGCAGATCGGTAAAGTGCGGCAAATCGCAAGCGGGGATGGCTAAGAACTGCGGCCAGGGCAACGCCGATCGGGTTTTGTACCAGCATATGGATCACAAAGAACCAGAGGTTGTTGCCGAGTGCGTTCCAGAATTGGGTCGACCAGATCGGATCGAAAAACAATGTGCGAAAGTTCTCCATCCCGACGAATATCCGCGTTTGATCAACCTCGGAATACAGCGCCAATCGTAGCGTGTTGAATAATGGAAAGATCATCACCGCCGAATAGACCAGCACGGCAGGGGCCAGAAACACGACGATGTGCCAGCGGATGGGCGGCATTTGGGGAACTCCTTGGAATGTTCGGGCGGTGTTGCCGCCCGAACAAAGGGCTAGGGCTTACTGGTGCGGTGCGTACCAGCTGGCCAATCCGTCTTGCAGCTTGGCGCCAAGTTCGGCTGCGGTGGACGTGCCTTTGATGGCAGCAACCGATGCGCCCCAAGTGTCGTTCTCAAGGTTCGGTGTTCCGCGTGACAGGATTTGATAGGTCGAGCGGATGGTGCTTTCGCACTCGCCACGCCAGCCCACAATTTCCTTGGCAAGTGGATCTTCCAAAGTAACTGGCTCATTGGACAATGGGAAAAAACCCGGCAGCGCGTTGCCGAAGATCGACGCAAATTCCGGCGATCCAACCCAAGCCAAGAAGGTTTTAGCGGCTTCGGGATTTGCGGTCGCGGCGTTCATTCCGATGCCGATGTCGGTGTGATCCGAGATGTAGCAGGTGTCGCCTGCGTTCTGGACCGGCGGCTTAAATGCGCCCATCTCAAAATCGGCCTGTGCGTTAAATCCCGAGATTTCCCAAGACCCTGCCGGATAGATGGCGGCACGGCCCAATGTGAACAGGTTCTGACTGTCGGGATAGGTTTGCGCCTCATAACCGTCGCCCAAGTATGCGCCCCATTTGGCAAGCGTTTCATAAGGCGCGGTCCAGGCTTCGTCGGTCAGTTTCTGATCGCCGGCGATCAAAGCACGGCGGCCTTCTTCGCCTTTCCAATAGTTCGGGCCTATGTTGTTATAACCCATCGTGGCTGCTTCCCATTGGTCGTTCGTACCCATCGCCATCGGAATGTAGGTGCCGTCGGCCTTGAACGCCTCAAGGGCTGCGAAAAACTCCGCTTCGGTGTTCGGGACTTCGACGCCGACTTCGGCGAAGGCGTCTTTGTTGTAGATGAACCCGTGGATCACGGATGCCATCGGCACACAGAACGAGGCCGATCCATCGTCGGTTTGCCAGGCGGATTTCGCGACGTCGGAAAAGTTCGACATCGCGGCCATATCATCGAGATCGGCCAGGTGACCGGCTTCGAAGAGTGCGAGCGACGCATCAAAAGGGCGGCACGTGATAATGTCGCCCGCAGATCCGGCTTCGAGTTTCGAGTTCAGCACCGCGTTGTATTCGGTGGGTGCGGATGGCGTAAATTTGACTTTGATGCCGGGATTCTCGGCTTCAAAGGCGGGAATGATTTTGTCTTGCCAAAGTGCAAGATCGTCGTTGCGCCAGCTTTCGATTGTGATCGTCACATCCTGCGCGATTGCGCCGGTTGCGGTCAGTGCCGTGCTGATCAGCGCTAGTTTAAGTGTGTTGCGTATCATGAATGCCCCCCGGGGTTATTTCGGTTTCTAGTTCAGTCGTCTCAGGGCGGGGCGCAATTGCCCGCCAGTTTCAATCAATAAGTTTGCGGCGACATCAGGCGAGACATCACCTGCGGCCATCAGAACCGCCGGTTTCACTTTTCCCGCCGCGCGCCCCAAGGCGTCGATGGCCGTGTCGTGCGGAACGTCCGCGATCCTTGCAACGATCCCGGCGGCGCGTTCTTTGAGTTTGGTGTTGTCGGCGTGCAGATTGACCATCATGCCGTCATGCACATGGCCCAGTTCCACCGCCATCAGCGTCGACAGCATGTTCAACGTGATTTTCTGCGCGGTGCCAGCGCCCATTCTGGTTGAACCAGACAGAACTTCGGGCGGGGTCAGCAATGCTATGGGGTGGTCCGATAAGCCCAACAGTGGCGTGTTCGGGTTGTTGGCGATCCCGATTATTTTGGCATCATGCGCTTTCGCAATGCGGGCCGCAGCCAATGTGTATGGTGTCGTGCCGCTGGCGGATATGGCGATCACGGTATCGCGGTTGGTGAGCGTTTGAAGTCTGTTCTTCAACTCACCAGTGTCGTCTTCAGTATCGCCGGGCATGTCGACGCCGGTCGGCAACCCGCCCGCCATATGGATGCGAACCTGCGTGCTGGGAATGGAAAACGTACCGCCAAGTTCCTGAGCGTCGGCGGCCGCCATTAATCCGGACGATCCCGCAGCGACATAGTGAAGACAGCCGCCATTACGGATCGTTTGGGCCATTGCGGAGGATGCTTTTGCGATGGCATCGCTCGCGTTTCGGGTCGCCTTGGCCGCTTGGATCTGTGCATTTGCCAAAAGCGACGCGATCTCGGCGGCGGGACGCTGGTCCAGCCCATCCGCGTTTGGATGCAAGCGTTCGGTCGTTTTGGCAGCCACGTGATTCTCCCTCACCAGCACAAACATGATACCTTTGTGATACCATTAGTCTACCACTTTATTCCTGGGTTTGGGCCAATGAGTGTGAGGTTTGAGCAATTGAGGTGTCCTGCGTTGGAATTTTTTGGTATTGTTTTGGGGTATGCGAACCGTAAAAGGTATTATAAAGGTATTGTCATGAGTGACCCGCAATTGGATATCTTTTCGTTCCTGCGACCCGAAAGGTGGTTGGGGCAAACGACCGGCCCGCGCTATGTGCAATTGCGTCGTCGGTTAGAGCAGGGGATTGACGATGGTATCCTTTTGCCGAACACCTCACTGCCACCCGAACGCGAGATTGCAGAGATCACCGATCTGTCGCGTGTCACTGTTCGCAAAGCTATTCAGGAACTGGTGCGTGAAGGAACCATCGAACAGCGGCAAGGTTCTGGATCGTTCGTGCGAGATTCGTTTGCGCGCGTCGAACAATCGCTATCGCAGCTGACGTCCTTTACCGAAGATATGCGCAGGCGCGGTCTTGTGACAACGTCGCAATGGCTTGAGCGTGGGGTTTTTATGCCATCACCGGAAGAGGCCGAAGTGCTCGATCTGGCAAAGGGAGATCAAGTGGCGCGCATCTATCGTCTGCGCCAGGCGGGAAACCGGCCTATGGCGCTGGAGCGCGCGGCGTTGCCTCTGGACATCTTGCCAAACCCGACAAACGTGACGACGTCGCTGTATGAATTGTTGCATCAAACAGGCATGCGCCCCGTTCGCGCGACACAGAAAATCTCGGCGATCAACCTTGGTGCGGATGAAGCGGAACTGCTGGACGTGGCCGAAGGGGCGGCTGGCTTGAAAATACAACGGACGTCCCAATTGCGGAGTGGCCGCGTGGCCGAGCTGACCAAATCCATTTACCGTGGAGACGCTTATGACTTTGTCGCCGACCTGCGTTTGTCCCATTGAGACGGGTGTTGTCATGAGCGAACCGACATTGATGCGGCGCGAAATTCTCGACATCCCACAGGCGGTGGATCGATTGCTGTCAGAGGGCGAAGCTGAGGTGAAGAATGCCGCCTCCATGGCCCGCGACATTGATCCAGAGGTTTTTCTGTCCATCGCGCGGGGCACGTCGGATCATGCATGCACCTATCTGAAATACGCCTGTGAACTTTTGTTGAAAAAACCAATGGCCTCGGTCGGACCGTCGATCAATTCGATCTATGGCGTGGATTTGGACGCTGCGGGATCGGTGTGTTTGTCGGTGTCGCAGTCCGGCGCAAGCCCTGACCTTGTGGCCATGACCAAAGCCGTCTCGGCCTCGGGCGCATTGACGGTGGCGATCACGAACCACGCAAGTTCTGAACTTGCCAAAACGGCGCAGGTCACTTTGCCCCTGCATGCAGGCACCGAACTCAGCGTCGCGGCGACCAAGACATTTGTGACGTCATTGGTGGCAGGACTTTGGTTTCTGGCCGAGATCAAGCAAGACGCCGCATTGATCGCCGCGATCAAGGCATTGCCCGAGTATCTGGAACGCGCCGTCAGATGTGATTGGTCCGAAGCGGCGGATGCCATCACGGGCCCGTCGTTGTTCACTTTGGGGCGGGGGCCATCATCGGCCATTTCCAACGAAGCGGCATTGAAGTTTAAAGAAACCTGTCTGATCCATGCCGAAAGCTATTCGTCGGCTGAAGTTCTGCACGGGCCTGTGTCCATTGTCGAACAAGGTTTCCCCGTCATCGGTTTTGCCGCCGCAGATCCGGCGGAAACCAGTTTGGCCGAGGTCGCCGATGCTTTGGCAGACATGGGGGCCGCGTCGTTTGCAACGACCAACCGCGTCAAGACGGCCAAAGTGTTGCCCCACGTGCGCACGGCCCATTGGCTGACCGATCCGATTGCCATGATAACGTCGTTCTATGGCGTGGTTGAAACGCTTGCGCGGGCGCGTGGTATCAACCCTGACACGCCGCGCCACCTGAACAAAGTGACCAAGACCATATGACGGAACAGGTAACATTCACCAACGGCCGCATTTTCGATGGTGAGCGCTTGCACACAGACCAGGCAGCCCGCTTTGTCGATGGTGTGTTTTCGGGCCTGGTTCCCGAGGGCAGCGTTACGGTCGCCGATACCATCGTCGACCTTGATGGCGATGTCCTGTCTCACGGCTATGTCGATCTTCAGGTCAACGGCGGCGGCGGGGTGATGTTCAACGATGATCCTTCGGTCGAGACGCTGTCGCGGATGGCGCGGGCGCATCGTCGTCTGGGGACGGTTGCATTGTTGCCGACGCTGATCACCGACACACCGGAAAAGACCAAAGCCGCGATTGTGGCGACCCAAGACGCCCTTGCGAAAGGCGTGGCTGGGATCGCCGGATTGCATCTTGAAGGTCCGCATTTGTCCACCGCCAAAAAAGGCGCGCACGACGGCGGTCTTATTCGTCCGATGGAAGACGGTGATTTAACTGATCTGTTGCAAGCGGCAGAGGCACTGCCTGTTTTGAAGGTCACCATTGCACCTGAATCCGTTACGCTGGATCAAGCCGTGGCTCTGACGCAGGCAGGCATAATTGTTTCTTTGGGTCACACGGACGCTAATTTCGAAACTTGCAAAACGTACCTTAAGGCCGGCGCGCGATGTGCCACCCATCTGTTCAACGCCATGAGCCAGCTTGGCAGCCGGACACCCGGCCTTGTTGGAGCGGTTCTGTCAGATCCGGGCATTTCGGCGGGATTGATTGCGGACGGCATTCATGTCCATCCAGCGACAATGCGTGTTCTGTGGTCATCCAACGGTGTGCCGGGGCGCTTCTTTCTTGTCAGTGACGCCATGGCCGTCGCCGGAACCGATCATTCCGTTTTCAACTTGGAGGGTCGCCGCATTTCCCGCAAAGAAGGCCGCTTGACCCTGGACGACGGTACGCTGGCGGGGGCCGATCTCGATCTGACAACGGCGATACGTGTGCTGTCCTGCGATGTCGGCGTACCGCTTGACCAAGCCTTGGCGGCTGCGACTTATGTGCCGGGTGCGTTGATCAATCGGCATTCCAGGTTTGTGCCGGGTTCGACACTTGTTTCATCTATTGTACGAATATCCAAAGCACTGAACCAAGTCCAAAATTTTGATTGACGGTTCGTTGCATGGCGAAACCTTGTCCGTGCCAAGCATTAGAAGCAAGTGGCGTTTCGCGGCGGGTCATAAAATCCGAACACCACATAACACATCGTACAGTTCGTAGCGCCAAAACCCCGTCGGCTCTTGGATCGACATCTCATTGCCCGCAGAACGCCTGCATTGAGTGGTACAACCGAACGGTTCACGGAAATTGGCTCAGCCAAAACAGTTTTAACATAATCGAGCAGTCACAAGACCATACACCGCAATTGCTACCGACTTTCACCAACGCGCGACCCAGCATAGGCACAGCCCGGAAACATACCGTCCTATCCACCGGCATCACCCGAAGCAGCGCGAAGGTCAGGATGACTGCCGCGCCAGCCAAGGGTGCGACAAGCGCCGCGCTGGGTGATCTGTTCATGGCCATTGGTTGCAATGCCGAAAGAACCGACAGGAACATTTCGGGTCAGTGGATGAACGAAAACCGTTTAAACGCTGGCAATCACGTCTTCGCGACATGGGGTTGGTATGGGCGCAAATTGCACCATATTAAAGTCAGGTTGGGGCTCGGAACGCCCAAACCTTATCACTGTCCCTCGTTCCGTAACTCCGCGCCCGTTCACTTGAATGGGCGTTTTTTTCGGCGCATGGCCATTCCAATCCAAACAATTTGCTGTGAGACGGCGATCACTTCGGCTCGACAGTGCGCGTTCATTTAGCTAGCACTTCTGGCCAAGGGCAAGAAAACATTGGGAGCGGTGCGCGTGTTTCGGATCATCAGGGGCTTTGGCCTACTTTTTGCAGTCATGCTTTTGGCGAACTGCGGTGTCGCACCGGAAAAGCGGGCACTTGCAACCGATCTTGAGTTGGCCGAGCTGCGCGCGGCGATCATGTCATTGGGTCCGAACGTCGACCCGGAAGAGGCTGATAGGGCGGCAAAAATCGCGTTCAGCCATACGCGCGAACTGGCGATTGCCTATCAGATTACCGACCCGCCGCTGGTTCACAATACCAAAGTAAACCTTGGGCTGCGGCCGCGTGGTTTATGCTGGCACTGGGCCGAAGACATGGAAAAAAGGTTGGATGCTGAAGGGTTCAAAACCCTTGAGATGCACCGCGCCATTGCCAATTCCGAGAACCGGTTTCGGATCGATCATTCCACAGCGATCATCAGTGCCGTGGGCGACGATTACCTTGACGGGCACGTTCTGGACCCATGGCGCTTGGGCGGTGTTCTGACCCACGTGCGCACCATGGAAGACCCGGATTACAAATGGGACGAACAGCAAGCGGTCTTGGCGCGCAAAAGACGCGAGCTTCTGGCCGCCCAAGGGCGCGCTGTTCCGGGATAATTTCCAGCATTGTGGCGTTATTCCCGAAATGTGTGGAAATGGTATTGACGTACGTGCCTCAAGATGTTCGGTTGTGACCGAGCAAATGAACCTGCGAAGAAAATCGCTGGAGAATTTAGCGGAAATCGCAATCGCAACGGGACTTCGTTGCTGATGGATCCCGTTGATGATAACGCTCGTGTATTGGGATGCGACAAGACATCTCATTGATCGAAAAGGGAGGACTTCAATGAAAAAGACACTTGGTGCCGTTCTTGCGGCGTCCATGTTGGCAGGTGCTGCATACGCAGACGGCCACGGCGAACGTTATGTGATGATTACCCACACACAAGGTACAGACCCGTTCTGGCCCGTGGTTGAAAAGGGCGGTCGTGATGCGGCAGCCGCTGTCGGCGCAACGCTTGAGTATAACTTTGATGTCTCCGGCGACATGGCTGCGATGGCAAAACTGATCGAAGCTGCTGCGGCGTCTGGCGCAGATGGCATCATCGTTTCTTTGCCTGATGCGGCGGCCCTTGGGCCAGCAATCAAATCGGCTGTTGCCGATGGTGTTCCAGTTGTCACCATGAACTCGGGCCTTGAAGCTTCGGCTGAACTTGGCGCGTTGATGCATGTTGGTCAGCCAGAATATGATGCTGGTCAAGCGGCTGGTGGTCGTGCGAAAGCAGAAGGCGTGACCAAAGGTCTCTGCCTGAATCAAGAAGCGTTCAACACAGCGCTTGTTGATCGTTGCACGGGTTACTTCGACGCCATGGGTGCTGATCTGAACATGATCGACGTCTCGAATGACGTTAGCCAGATCGAAACACGTACCGCTGCTGCTTTGCAGGCTGATGCGTCTATCGACGGTGTTCTTGCTGTTGGCCCGCACGTTTGCGAAGCCGCAAACAAGGCCATCAAAGACGTTGGTGCCGATGTGCATCTGGCGTGCTTTGACCTGAGCCCAGGTGTGATGGACATGATCGAAGCTGGCGACGCTTCTTTCACCATCGACCAGCAGCAGCGTTTGCAAGGGTACATGCCGGTTATCGTTCTGCACCTTTACAACAACCACGCTGGTCTGTTGCCGGGCGCAAACATCCCATCGGGCCCTGGCTTTGTGGATGCATCGAACGCAGCGGCTGTGAAAGCAGAAGCAGGCGTGAACCGCTAAGGTTCGCCTTTGATGTCAAGATTTCAGGCGGGGCTTGTCCCCGCCTGTATCGTTGGAAAAAACCAATAAAATCTGAGGGGATGGCATGGTTGATCGCAATGAATCCGACAGACTAGCAAGTGAATCCTGGCTTCAGCGAACGGTTCGCAAGCCCGAGATTGGCTCCTTTATCGTGATGGTTGTGATTATCATCGCTTTGTTTATCGCATCGGACTGGAAGGCGTTTAACGCGCTTGGCTTAAAGAACAATGTCGCGATTATTGCTCAGTTCGGCATTATCGCTACCGGAGCCGCCATCTTGATGATCGCGGGCGAATTTGATCTTTCGATTGGCTCGATGATCGGTTTCGCCGGCATGTCGATGGCCATGATGTTGAAATGGGGTTTGCCGTTTGGCATGGGCGAAGCGACACCTTTCGCCGCATTTATCATCACTTTGGCCATGACCCTTAGCATCGGCTGGTTCATTGGCTTTGTTGTTGTGCGGTCCGGTTTGTCCAGTTTCATTGTGACGCTGGCTTTTTTGTTTTTGATGCGGGGCGTCACCGAAGTTTCGTTCCGTCTGATCAACCAATCCACGCAAATTTCCGGTCTGCCGGATTACAAAGAAAACAGCTGGTTCGCCAATATCCTAGGCGGCGAGGTGTTCGGGTGGTTCTATGACGCCTGGTATAAGTTAGGGCAATGGCTGACGGCGGGAACCGAATGGCCCGCGAGGTTGCCAAACGAATCCATCAATTATCTGGCCTTGCTGAACATCAACCGACGTCTGGAACAATGGGTCGAAGGCTTTGATGCCCGGTTCATGTGGTGGCTCGTCATTTCGGCAGTCGCATGGTTCATTATGAGCCGCACGCAACTGGGAAACTGGATTTACGCCACAGGCGACAACAAGGAAGCGGCGCGCGCCAATGGTGTGCCTGTGAATGCGGTCAAGATTGGCCTGTTCATGTTCACGGCGTTCTGCGCGACCATGTTCGCGGCCTGCCAAGTCTTTGACACCAATACATCGGATGCTGCGAAGGGCAACCTGATGGAACTGTTTGCCATCGCCATTGCGGTCGTTGGCGGCACTTTGATGACGGGTGGTTTCGGGTCGATCCTTGGGGTTGTCTTCGGGGCGATCACGGTTGGATTGGTGTCCAACGCCGTGTTCTTTATTCCATCCATCGACGGCGCTTGGTTCCGGGTTTTCCTCGGCGGTATTCTTCTGGCAGCCGTCTTTGCCAACGAACGCATTCGCAAACGTATCACGGGGGGGATTTGAGCCATGGCAGAACCGTATATGAGAGTGAAAGGCCTGGAGAAAAAGTTCGGCCCCTTCACAGCGCTTGGCGGGGTTGATCTGGAAGTTCACGCCGGTGAAGTCCACGCGCTTTTAGGTGATAACGGTGCCGGTAAATCGACGCTGATCAAGATATTGGCGGGTGTTCATCAGCCGACAGCGGGTCAGATCTATATCGAAGGTAAGCCCGCCAACTTCCGGACGCCGCGCGACGCTTCGGCGGCTGGAATTGGCACGGTTTATCAAGATCTTGCGTTGAACCAACTGATGAGCGTGACGCGCAATTTTTTCATGGGTCGCGAACTTAAAAACGCCTTCGGCATGCTCAAAATGAACGAGATGGATAAGATCGCTCACGACGAAATGCTGAAGATCGGGATCGATTTTTCCGATCCAACCCAAGCGGTTGGCACTATGTCAGGCGGTCAGCGTCAGACTTTGGCAATCGCACGGGCGATCTATTTCGGAGCCAAAGTCTTGATCTTGGACGAGCCAACCTCGGCGCTTGGTCAAAAGCAGCAGATGGGCGTTTTGAAGACCATTCAAAAAGTGCGCAAACGTGGCGATATCGGGATCATCTTCATCACCCATAACGAAATCCATTCGCGTCTTATCGCGGATCGGTTCACATTCCTTGCGCTTGGCAAGGTGATTGGCGAAGGCACCCAGGAAACGTTGGATCACAACGAAATTCGTCGTCTGATGGCAGGTGGCGCAGAAATGGCCGACTTGGAACAAGAACTCGCGTCAGTTTAAGCAGGTGTCTCGCTAAAAGTCTTAATACTTTATCGACATTTGGCCTTTGAATGACGGCAAGCCTTTTAGACGGGTTTAAGACGTGCAGGCGTAACCTCTCTGGAACAGTTTCCATGTTCGGAGGGGCAGGTGCCCGCACGGCTCCAAGATAAAACAAGCGCCTGTCTAGACCGCGTCATGCGCGCGTTGACCACTCGTATTGGCATGTATGCGGTCCTTGGTGCGCTTTTGGTGGCCTGTGTGATTGCTGCCGTTCAATCTCATGTCGTGGTGCGCGGGCTTGAGGAAACCAGTGCGCTGGTGAAAGACAACCGTCTGAGCCAAAGCCGATTGGCAACGCTGGATATCCTTAATCTGACACTGCTGTCGTCGCGTGCCGAAATGGATGGTCGGTTTTCGCCAGAAAATGCCAGAACGTTTGAAGAGGTAACCGAACGCTTGGTCATGCGCGTCGATCGTATTAGCGATACCCAAGGCGATGCTTCGCTCTATTCGATCAAGAACACGGCTATGCTAGTTTTGCACCGACTTCTGAAAGTCAGCCGTGATGCGACGGCGGCGGGTTATCCAGATTTGGATGCTCTGGCTGAAGAAGTTGATCGGACGGGGCATGCGTCCATGTCGTATTTGCGTTCGTTCCTTGAAGTAAACGAAGAACAATCGCATTTGGCGTTGGAAGCCCAGTTGGACGCCGCCAAGCGCCAGCAAACCGCCGCAATGATCACGCCTGTTTTTCTGACGCTCTTTGGCGGGTTGGTGCTGATATTGCTCAGGCGTGAAATTCTGGAACGCCGCGCGTTGATTAAGGCCGAGCGACATATCGAATATCTGGCGTACTTTGATGCCATGACGAACCTGCCCAACCGCGCGCAATTCACTGAAAAGATCGAAGTCCTTTTAAAGGAAAGCTGCTGTGTCGCGCTGCTGTATATTGATCTCGACGATTTTAAAGGGATCAACGACACTTTTGGTCATGCCGCAGGCGATGCTGTGCTTTGTCATGTGGGCAAAATTCTGCAGCGTTACGCCGAAAAGGCTGACGGGTTCGCCGCGCGCCTTGGCGGCGACGAATTTGCCGTGGTCGTTCCAGATAACAACATCGACCGGCTAATGGGGTTGTGCGACGGTATCCTTGCGGACGTGGGGCAACCGTTCATCCACGAACATGAGCTGATTGAGCCGGGACTTAGTATTGGTCTGGCAACGACCACACAGATCAATGCGCATGCGCGCACAACCTTGGATATGCTGTCGCGGGTTACGGATTTCGCGCTTTATGAATCCAAAGACAATGGGCGACGGCGTGTAACGGTCTATGATCAAGACATGGAACAGCGGTTCCGTGACCGACGTTCAATGTTGGAAGAACTTCCTTTGGCCATCGAAAACGGTGATCTCCTTGTTTACCTGCAACCAAAGGTCACTCTTTCAAACGGCGTTATTTTTGGTTTCGAGGCTTTGGTGCGATGGAACAGAAATGGCGCAATCGTATCACCGGGAGATTTCATTGGGTTGGCCGAAGAAAGCGGGCTGGTGATCGACATCGACAGCTATGTCTTGAACCGTGCAACCGAGCTTGTGTCAGACTGGAACCAGGAAAACGACACGCGTTTTTCTGTCAGCGTTAATCTTTCGGCACATCACTTTACGTCATCGCGCGTTCTGGAACGGGTCGAAGACGCGTTGTGGCAATCCCGCTTGCCGAGCGATTTGTTGATCCTTGAAATTACCGAAACCGTTGAGATGCGGGATTGGGATCAAGCCAGTCGAGTCATTCTTGGATTGAAAGATCAGGGCGTTAAAATCGCCATCGATGATTTTGGTGCTGGATTTTCGTCGCTTGCATATCTCAGGGCGATCATGGCCCATGAATTGAAAATCGACAGAACCCTGGTCGATGAACTTGAAACCTCGGAAAAAGCGCGGGTTCTTTTGCGTTCTGTTTTGGACATCGCGCACAACTTGGATTTGGAAGTCACTGTCGAAGGTATTGAAACGCCGGAACAAGCTGACATCGTCTACAAACTCGGCGCTGAACAAGGGCAGGGGTATCTTTACGGACGCCCCGAACCCGCTTTGGACATGCTTGCAAAAGCGACAAAAGTCCAAAAGGCAAAGACCGCCTGACAGGCGTCAGAACTCATGTGCTTTTGGTGAAAGCTATTGGGCAACCAATCGCGGCAGGGTTAATGAAATCGCAGGAATAAACGTGATCATCATCAGTGCGGCAAAGATCGCAAGGTAAAACGGCCAGATGGTTCTGACGGCCTTTTCCATCGGTAACTTGCCGACAGCGCATCCAACGAACAGGCAAGACCCAACCGGCGGGGTGCACAATCCCAACCCCAGATTGACCAGCATGATCATTCCAAATTGAAGCGGATCAATTCCAAGGCTGTGCGCGACGGGCAAGAAGATTGGCGTACAGATCAACAGCAAGGCCGCCATGTCCATGATCATTCCCAACAGCAAAAGGGCAACGTTGATCATCAACAGGATCAGGATCGGATTATCTGTGATGCCCGTCAAAAGGGCGACGGTCTTGTCAGGCACCCTGTAGAACGTCAGCATATAGGCAAATGCACCAGCACAGGCGATCAGGATCATCACCATGGCCGTGGTTTGCACAGATTGGCGAACCGCCGTGCGAAAGTTTTGCCAAGTGATGCTCCGGTAGATGAACAAGGTAACAACGAAAGCATAGATCGCCCCGAATGCACCAGACTCGGTCACCGTGAAGACGCCCGAAAGAACGCCGCCGACAATGATAACGGCTGTGAACAGCCCCGGTATTGCTGCGGCAAAACTAAGGGCGAGGGCAGTCCAACCCGGAAATGTCTCACCTTTGTATCCGCGCTTTACGGCAACCAAATACGCTGCCACGGCCAAGCACAGACACATCAGAATGCCGGGCACGACGCCCGCCATAAAAAGCTGCGAGATCGAGATGCCACCACCGGCTGCGATCGCAAAAATGATCATATTGTGGCTGGGTGGAATGACGATACCAGCAATGGACGAGGTGACTGTGACATTCACCGCGTAATCCGCATCATAGCCTTTCTCTTTCATCACCGGGATCAGGATGGACCCTAGGGCAGAAATGTCGGCAACCGCAGAACCGGAAATTCCGCCAAACAACATGGACGAGAAAACGTTCACAATTCCAAGGCCACCGCGCACCGCACCCACTGCCGCCGATGCGAACCGAACCAGACGCGCGGCAATTCCGCCATGGAACATCAACTCGCCTGCGAAAATGAAGAAGGGGATCGCCATCAACGCAAAGACGTTGATCCCGGATATGATCCGCTGAAACCCGATCATCAACGGCAGCCCTTCGAACCAAAAGGCGGAAAGCGCCGCAATTCCCAATGCAAAGGCAACGGGAACACCGATGGCCACGCAAAGTGCGAACAGCCCTAGCAGAACGAAAAGCCCCATCGTGGTATCCTATTCCATGGCGTCGCTACGGGTGTCCGACCCCGTTGCGAGCCGAATTAAGTGTCCTGTCGAAAATAATAAAATCAAACCGCCGCCGATTGTGAGGGGCAGGGACCGAAGGCCTTCGGGCACATGGATCAACGGGATCATCGACGCCCATTTGAACGCGGTTAGCTGAGCGCCATACCAAAGCATCAAACCACCAAAACCCGCGAGCGCCAGATCCGTCACGATCACCAGAATGGTTTTTATGCGAGCCGGAACTGAAGTTCGAAGAAATGTGACCGCGAGATGTGTGTTTTCGTGAACGCCGACCGCGGCACCAAGAAACGCGATGGTCATGACCAGCAGCAATGCAACTTGTTCGACCCAAGTTGGCGTGGAATTCAGGATGTATCGCCCAAAAACCAGCCAGCCGAAAATAACGGTCAAAACGACCAATGCGGTGCCTGTCAGAAGTTTGCAGATTGCGGCGAGCGTATCCAAAACTGCATCCATCCACCTCACAATACGCGCGTATTGGTGGCCGGTGTGTGGCGTTGTCAATTTGGAACCCTCCCAGATCGGCGCGCCCGGACTATTACCGGGCGCGCCTTGGTCTTAGCAGTTATATTAGTCGGTTGCTTGAATAAGCTCGACCAGAGGCCGCAGGTCTGGATTGGCGGCAAGATAGTTTTCATAGACCGGCGCCATTGCCTCTTGGAATGGAAGCTTGTTGGCGATCTCGTTCATCACCACACCAGAAGCCACAACCTTTTCACGGCTGGCGGTTTCGCGTGCGGCCCACATTTCACGTTGCAGGGCAGCCGATTCCTGTGCAGCAGCGGTCACCGCAGCCTGCATGTCAGCGGACAAGCCATTGTAGATGTCAGCGTTGATGCAAAGGCACTCCGGGATAATCAGGTGCTGGCTCAGCGAGTAAAAGCCTGCAACTTCGAAGTGACCGGTTGACTCGTAAGACGGCCAGTTGTTCTCGGCTCCGTCAACCACACCTGTTTTGAGTGCTTGATAGACTTCTGAGAAAGCCATCGGCGACGGGTTGCCGCCAAGCTCCGAGATCATGCCCGAATAAAGGTCATTGTTCATAACCCGAACTTTAAGACCGGCCACGTCCGAAGGCGTGTTGATCGCTTTTTCGCCATTGTAGAACGACCGCGCACCGGCATCGTACCATGCAAGCGGAATAAGACCTTTTGCAGCCATTCCGTCAGCAATCGCTTGTCCGCCTTCGCCTTCAAGAACGCGGAACATATGTGGCACGTCTTTAAAGATAAAGGGCAGGGACACCACATTGGCTTCTGCTGCAATTGGACCGATGGGACCAAGATTGAAGTTGCCAATGGCCAACCCGCCAAGACGAACCTGTTCGATGGCATCTGGCTGACTGCCAAGCGTACCGCCATGGAACATCTGTAAATTGATCTCGCCACCGGTCTTTTCGGTCAGCAGCTCGGCGAATTTGTCCATTGCGACTGTATTCGGATAACCTTCGACATGGATGTTCCAGCCGCGCCAATCGGCCGCCGAAGCGGCATTTACGACGAGCGTGGCAGCGGTCACGGCACCAACAACAAACGTTGAAATTTTCTGATACATGATTTCCTCCCTTGGTTGATAAAAGCCTTGGTTTGAGCAAATCACGCGCAAACCAGAACCAAACAGGTCAACCGGTCCTGCTTCTCGATTCATCACGACAGAATACTAGTATCCCAGTATTGTCAACTGGCCTGTGCAGACGGGCGTTTAGACCTGGGTTAAGTGTTAATGATCCAATGAGGGATACGACCAGAACATCTCAGGTCCGCAAGGCAATAGAACCGTTCATCCATTGAGCGAGACGGATTATTCCGCGACATTTCGGCATTGCCAAATTTCACACTTGTTTCCAGTGGCTTTGGACTGTTAGACCCGTCAACGGAGACGTGGCCGAGTGGTCGAAGGCGCTCCCCTGCTAAGGGAGTAGGCGGTAACCCGTCTCGAGGGTTCGAATCCCTTCGTCTCCGCCACCCATAACACTGAGAAAATATGAGATCGCCCAATTTGGGACATATTTTTCAGTACTTTATCCGCATTGAAAACGAACTGTCCTCCGGTTGGGTCCTGTTGGGTCTGTTGGAATTGGGGTATTTTTTGGCGGGTAGGTTGACGGGTTAGATCATGCCGAAGATTGCGAGAGAGCTATCAGCACTGGAAGTTAAGCGACTTCGTTACACCGGAGCGGGACAAAATCAGACCGTTGCAGTGGGCGGTGTATCCGGTTTGCTCATACAATTGACCGCAAATGGCGGCAGGTCGTGGGTGCTTAGAACGCTGGTCGGCGGTAAACGCAAAGAGTTTGGCTTAGGCAGTTTTCCGGAGATCAGCCTAACCGCTGCACGTGACCGTGCTCGCGAACTTAAGGAAAAGATCAGGTCCGGTGTCGATCCACTGGAGGAACGTAAGGCGCAACGATCTGCATTGCTGGCCGAGCAAATGCGTGGCCTCACCTTTGAAGCCGCTGCGGATCGTTACTTAGATGCGAAGCTCGATGAGTTTTCAAACCCCAAGCATCGGCAGCAGTGGCGGAATACGCTGAAGAGCTACGCTATCCCTGCATTGGGCAAAATGCTGGTGCAAGACATTAACGTGCAGGACGTTCTGCGGGCATTGCAACCAATCTGGCACACTAAGACAGAAACCGCGTCTCGCGTGCGTGGGCGTATCGAAGCAGTATTGAACTGGGCGACGGTCTCCGGTCACCGGACCGGCGACAATCCGGCACGATGGGTAGGTAATCTCAAAGAGCTTTTGCCAGCACCTAGTAAGATTACCAAAGAGACCAACCACCCCGCCTTGCAAATTGATGACGTGCCAAGCTGGCTCAACTGTCTTCGTCGGATGGACGGAATGGGGCGATACGCATTGGAGTTCGCTCTGTTGACTGCTTCACGTTCTCAAGAGGTGCGCGGAGCGCTTTGGGAGGAAATCGACCTCGACAATGCGTTGTGGATCATCCCGGCCAGTAGAATGAAGATGAGCCGCGAACATCGCGTTCCGCTATCCACGGCAGCGGTAGAGTTGCTGAAGCAGGTTCCAAGGTTCGCCGACAGCGAATACGTTTTCCCTGCACCGAGGGGCGGCAAGCTGTCTGACATGACGCTCAGCGCGGCCATGAAGCGGCTTCATCAAGCGAACGAAAAGACAGACGGCGATGGCTTTGTAGATCGCGTTTCAGGCCGTCCAGCGGTGCCTCACGGCTTGCGCAGTACCTTCAGGGATTGGGTCGGTGAGCGAACCGGTTTTCCGGGTGATCTGGCTGAAATGGCCTTGGCGCACAAAGTAGCCAGCGATGTGGAAGCCGCGTATCGCCGAGGGCAGATGACCGACAAGCGCCGTCCCCTCATGCAAGCCTGGGCTGATTTTTGCAGCGGCGTTGAAACTGAAGCTAATGTCCTCAACTTCGAAGGCGCTGGGAAATGAGGAAGCCTGCAAAGCCCGGCTACCATTCATTGGGTGCGCTCAACCGTGCCATCCGCAAAGAAATCAATCTATCTTTTCCTTATCAGCTTAGCGTTGTTGGAGATAAGCCTGACGATTGGCCAGACAGCGGTACTCCGGAACATGAAAGGTTAATCCGCCAAATCAAATCTGGTCTTGTTTTCTATTGCATGGAAGATTTTTTATGGCCGAGCGGTCGTTGCGAAGACCCAAGATATATCTGGATCGGTCATACTTTGCGTCAGTCCTCTCGCTACCGTCGCGACATCAGCGCCCACCTCTACAAGCTAGGTAAAGATAGGCTGCCCGGCCTTGCCGATGTCTTGTGGACGCCGAGAACGCCCAATGTGCAACCCGTTGCAATTCGCACTTATGCGGATGCAATGATCTACAGACGTGCGGGAGCGCTTCTTGAACGACGTTTTTTACCGCTGGTTACGGCGCAATGGCGCGTTCGCGAACACCTTTGGGAGCGAGCTAAGGTCTCGCCCGAGTTTCAAAATCGTTTTCGGTTCAAGGAACTCTACTATCTCGGTGACTATCCTAGCAGAGTGGTCGAGAGCATGGTCACGGACATTCGGCATGTCCTTAGAGCAAGCAACATCGAACCGCATGTTCCACCAAGCTTTGCTGCGAAAAAGGCATTCCAACGACAGTTGACGCTTTTGCATCAAGCGTGGAATTGTCCGTCATCAGATAGTTTGAGACAGATGGCGTTTTGACTTCGTTGAGTTATCGCTCATCTGTTTTCAGTTAAGCAGCGGATTTAGCGTGCTGCAAGCGCCTAAGTTTCATGGTCCTCCTCTTTGTCTTCTCGCGTTCA
>CALKXV010000064.1 GCA_938005545.1 uncultured Paracoccaceae bacterium | reverse complement strand
AAGCGCCCTCATTCCGCCCTTGGCGGCAAACCACCCGCTGTGATCTATTGGCAGCGAAACGAAACAACCAACCCCGATCAGCAGGTGCAAAGAGTAGCTTAAATCACGCCAGATCCTGTCCAAGGATTGGGGAGTAGCTCACAGGACGTGTCGTCAGATTGAAGCAGGCATAGTTGCGCTATAAACGAACTGTCGTGGTTTCAAACTACAATTGACTTGCTTCGCGACCTGTCACCACTTATACGGCCGAAGTTCGCTTCAGCGGACATAAAGCAATGATGACCTGAATCCTCTGGTGGGCGGTTCGACCGACCCGGTAAAATTCCAGAGCTCTGAGGTCCGAAATATCTCTTGGGACATACCCGAGGCAGCATAGGAGTTGGTCAGATGGATCTGATCGCAGAACTGGAAGCCGAGCAGGTCACTGCGCTTGGCAATGATATTCCGGATTTCAAGGCGGGTGACACCATCCGCGTTGGTTATAAGGTGACAGAGGGTACGCGGACGCGCGTGCAGAACTATGAAGGTGTCTGCATTTCACGTAAAAACGGCGAAGGCATCGCCGGTTCGTTTACCGTTCGCAAGATTTCTTTCGGTGAAGGTGTGGAACGTGTGTTCCCGCTGCATTCGACGAATATTGATAGCATCGCCGTTGTGCGCCGTGGTCGTGTACGTCGCGCCAAGCTGTATTATCTGCGGGCACGTCGCGGCAAATCGGCCCGAATCGCAGAAGACACCACTTACAAGCCCAAGGCTCAGGCCTGAGGAGGGTTGTTATGAAAAAAGATACTCATCCAGAATACCACGTGATCAACGTGAAGATGACGAACGGCGACGTTGTTCAGATGCGCTCGACTTGGGGTGCAGAAGGCGATCAGCTTGCGCTCGATATCGATCCTTCGGTTCACCCGGCTTGGACCGGGGGCGGCACGCGCCTTATGGATACTGGCGGTCGTGTTTCGAAGTTCAAAAAGAAGTACGAAGGTCTGGGCTTCTAAGCTTTCGATCTTGGAATTTCAAAGCGCCGTCCCACTGGGGCGGCGTTTTTCGTTCAAGCGACGATTGATTGTCTTGCGTGACCTTGGGCCAGAAGATCTTCGACAGCGCTTGCGGGCATGGGTTTGAAAAAATGATATCCTTGCGCCAAGCGACAGCCCAAATCACGTAAGGTTTCGACGCAGCTTTGCGTCTCCAAACCTTCGGCAATAATGTCCACATTCAACTCAAGGCCAAGCGTTACAAGCATCCGAACGATGCTTTTCGATACGTCGTTTTCGTCAGCGTCGCCCGCAAAGGCACGGTCGATCTTTAGGGCGGTTACTGGAAGGCTTTTTAGGTATCCCAGATTGGAATAGCCGGTTCCAAAATCATCGACCGAGATGTTGAAGCCGCACGAGTGTAGCTTTCTCAAGTTGGCTTCAGCGGTTTTTGAAGCTGGAACCAGCGCCGTTTCCGTCAATTCTAACCTTAAGTGTCGTCGTTCCAGATTGTTTTGATCCAAGACATGTTCAAGAAAATCAAGAAAACCGTCCTGCCCCACATCGAACCCCGATACGTTCACTGAGACATAGAGATCGTCTTCTGCTGGCACACCGGCGTTGAAACGGGTTAGTGCGGCACATGCTTCGGACAACGCGAAATGGGTCAGTTGCGTGATTGTCTCAAGCTCTTCGGCAACGCGGATGAATTTGTCTGGTGGGACAAACCCATGTTCCGGGTGCTGCCAACGCATCAAAGCCTCTAACCCCATGATACGCTCGTCCTTCAAGCGCACAATGGGTTGATATACCATCGAAAACTCGCCTTGGGTCAGGCCTTTTGAAATGTCGTTTTCGAGTCTGAGAAGCTGGAGTAACTCATCCGCATCACGCAATGTGGTTGGGGCATGTCGGGTTTCATCGCTGCCGGATTTGGTTTTCTGGTTAAGCGTTCCCGCAAAGTTTATCGACGTTTCGACACAGGCGCGTAAAATCGGATCAAGCGCTTCGAAACGCGAATAGATCAATTGGGCCGGAATCTCGAATACGGTGCAATGTGTGCGGGCTTCGGCTGAAACGGCCCGAGGTTCGCAGGTCAAAATTGATAACTCGCCGACAACAGAGCCGGTCGGGCGAATTTCGAGATCGACCCGCCTTCCGTCAATTTTCCGGTGGAGAATAATTTCGCCATCAGCGATGACATAGGCCGTATCATTCGCGTCACCCTCCCGATAAAGAGTTTCCCCCGGAGTTAATTTTCGTTCGCTACCAAGTGTTTTCATGGGTCCAGGTTCATGTTTCGTTCCAAGTTCTAGCAGCGGTCTCTTAACTGAACTTGAATTCATGCAATATTTCTTGGATCACACGCCGTCAGATAGAATACTTCAGAACATAGTTACTGGTACGTGTTGCCAAAGCGGGTATTGTGCAAGCGCAGAAATTTGCCGCAGTTGCGAAGGAGGCCACGCATGACTTTAAATGGAAAAACCGCTGTTGTTACTGGGTCAAACTCAGGTATCGGGCTTGGAATTGCTTGGGAGTTTGCCCGCGCTGGCGCGGACGTTGTACTGAATTCGTTCACAGATCGCGATGAAGATCACGCGATTGCCGCCGAGATTGCCAAGGAAACCGGCGTATCTGCCCGTTACATTCAAGCGGATATGTCAAAAGGCGATGAGTGTCGCGCGTTGATCGAAAAATCCGGAGCTTGCGACATTCTGGTGAACAACGCGGGTATTCAGAACGTTGACCCGATTGAGAGTTTCCCCAGCGAAAAGTGGGATGCCATTATAGCGATCAATATGACCTCGGCTTTTCACACCACTGCTGTTGCGCTTCCGATGATGCGGACGGCGGGTTGGGGACGCGTGATCAACATTGCATCGGCGCATGGGTTGACGGCGTCGCCATACAAATCGGCCTATGTTGCGGCCAAGCACGGCGTCGTTGGGATGACCAAAGTGGTTGCTTTGGAAACTGCGCGCGAACCGATCACGGCCAACACGATCTGTCCGGGTTATGTTTTGACACCATTGGTCGAAGCTCAAATCCCTGACACGGCAAAGGAATATAACCTGACGGAAGAAGAGGCCGTTGAACAAATCCTGCTGGCGCGCCAACCGTCCAAAGAATTCGCGACGGTTGAGCAATTGGGTGGTTTGGCTGTCTTTTTATGTTCAGAGTCCGCGACCCAGATTACGGGAACAGCTCTCAGCATGGACGGTGGCTGGACCGCTCTTTGAGCAGGGACGATCTCGAATGATCAACGGCGCAAAGAAATTCGGCGGCCATCCTTGGCCGCCGAACAAAGTTGAGTTTTAGGAAAGACCGCCTCCGCCGCCGGCTCCACCACCGCTACCGCCGCTGCTTCCGATGACCGCGATCAGAAGTGCGAGAATAATCAGGGGAATGACAAAACCGCTCGAATTCGTCGATTCCGCCTCGATCACTTCCGGAGACAGCAGAGGTTCGACCAGATTACCTGATTGGGCGGAATTCGATGCAAGTGCGAGGCCCAGCACAGCCGCAGCAGCTGTTTTCTTGAAGTTCATGACCTTATAACCTTTTCAAATTGCGACGACATTCTAGTGCGGCACGCCTGTAACGCAAACAAGTATTTCGCTCTCGCAGATCGTCGGATTTTCTTAAGAATTCGTTACTTTTAACTAGGAACCACCGGAACGCGTCGCGGGCGGACGAACTTCGCCAATTGGTGTCGGCAGGATTTCGGCGCCGTCCGGGTAAACAAGCCCAGCGGAAATGACCAGTTTCGCCGCGTCCTCAACGGACATGTCCAATTCGATCAGATCGCTTTTCGGCACAAAAAGAAGAAATCCAGATGTCGGGTTTGGCGTCGTGGGCAAAAATATCGCTGTTTTTCCGGCATGATGTTCAATTTTGTCGTCGATTTCGCCTTTTGCAGCCGTCGAGATAAAGGCGATCGCCCATAGCCCTTCGCGCGGATATTGAACCAGACAGGCCTTGTCGAACGAAGTTTCAGACTGAGCAAAGACCGTTTCGGCGATTTGCTTCAGACCTTTGTAAACCGAGCGGACCACGGGCAGGTTTTGCACAAGGCTTTCTGACCAACTGATCAGCGATTTTCCGATGATGCCCTTGGCCATCCACCCGATCAGAACGGTGAAGATCAAAAAGGCAAAGACGCCGATACCGCGAATGTTCAGGCCGACGTATTGATCGGGGCGCAACCAAATGGGAACAAAGGGCAAAACCCAACTGTCGACCCATCCCGCAACAGTCCAAATCAGCCAAAGCGTCAGGCCAATAGGCGCAATCACAACAAGGCCGGTCAGGAACGACCGACGGAGCCACGTAAAAGCGCCGCCTCTGCGCTTTTTTATCGGTTCGTCTTCAAAACCTTGCTTCATAAAACTCTACTCTTTGATGCGCACAACTTAGGCATTTCCACCCCTCGTAACAACGGTTGGTCGAGAAATCATCCTTTTCCGTCGAGATCGATCAAATCCTTTGCGATTTTGGCGGCCAAACGCGCATTGTTCAGCACCAGACTGATGTTTGATGTGAGCGACCTGCCTTCAGTCAGTTCGAAAATGCGTTGCAACAAAAACGGGGTCACGGCCGGGCCTTCTAAGCCGGGGTCTGATTCCGCGTCTTTGATGGCCTGGGCGATGATGGGCGTCATCACGTGGCCGGGGATTTCGTCTTCGGGTGGAATAGGGTTTGCGATCAGGTGCCCGCCGGTCAAGCCAAGGCGTGCGCACATGTGGATCGATTGGGCAATCTGTTGGGTTGTATTGGCTGTCGCCGGTGAGCGTTCTGTCGATTTTTGTGACCAGAAGGCCGGGAAGTCAGTTTGGCCAAAGGTCACGACTGGCACGCCGAGTGTTTCAAGCACCTCCAGTGTTTTCGGAATGTCGAGGATGGCTTTGGCACCGGCGCAGACGACGCATACAGGTGTTTGAGACAATTCGCGAAGGTCGGCTGAAATGTCGAAGCTTTGTTCGGCGCCCCGATGAACGCCGCCGATGCCGCCGGTTGCAAAAACTCTGATGCCTGCAAGATGCGCAAGGATCATCGTGGCTGCGACCGTGGTGGCACCATCGGCTTGGTCTGCAAGACAAGCTGCAAGATTGGTGCGCGACAGTTTTTGGATCTGCGCGTCGGGATCACCCAGGCGGGCCAAGTTTGCGTCTGACAAACCAATGGTGGCGCGCCCTTTCAATACGGCGATGGTGGCGGGTATTGCGCCCGTCTCGCGCACGGTGTCTTCGACTTTGCGTGCGGTTTCGATGTTCATTGGGTGCGGCATGCCGTGGGAAATGATCGTGGATTCCAAGGCAACGACGGGTTTGGCGGTGGCAAAGGCCTCGACCACTTCGGGGTGAATATCAAGGGGCACGGTCATGATGGCACGTCTCCGGAAACGTAGTCAGCTGCGGCGCGCAACGCGTCCGACAACGCGGTTTTGGCATCAGCGCCGTCAACTTCGGCCGCGATATGTGCAGCCATGAAGGTGTCGCCCGCGCCAGTGACCCGCGTCACAAGAACTTGGGGCGGTGCAGCAGTGACAACTCCGCCCGGGCCTGCATGGGCCGCCGAATTGCCGCCGTCAGTCACCAAAACCCGCGCGGCACCGCGTATCAACAGCGCTTCTGCGGCGGCGGGTGCATTGTCGTACCGGGTTTTACAAAGCAGCCCGGCTTCTTCGAGGTTCACATAGAACGTCGCGTTTGGCATGGAGAGCAGAGGCAAAAGACGTTCGGCTTTCCCGGGTGACGCAGGAGCGACGCGCAAGTTGGCCTTTGCGAACAACGGGCTTTCGGCAATCTCGGACAGAAGGGAATGGGTTAGGTTGCCATCAAGCGCAATCGCTCCGGCATAGGGCGCGTCGGGCGATCCAAGTCGTCCGTCCATAAGGGCCCCAAGTATCTTGTCGCCCGCCGATTCAAGCGAATGCGCGTCGGCAATCGCTGCGATCAACCCATTTGCGCCTTCAACAGCCATGTAACGATCCGTCGGCAAATCGGGCGAACGATAGATAAAGCCGGTTTCGATCCCCATGCGATTTGTGACAGCGATCAGATCCTGGCCCTCGTCGTCTTCGCCAACCGCCGACAATAGAATTGGGTTCATACCAAAATGTTTTAGGGTCATTGCCACGTTCAGGGCGACGCCGCCGGGCAGGCGCGTGATCCGTCCGGGTACGTCGGAACCCGCCCGCATTGATGCGCTGGATCGGCCGATGATATCCCAAAGGACTGAACCGATGCAGAGAATGTCCGCTGTGCGTGTCATGGGTTTTCATGTGGCGGGATTGCGTGCGCTTTGCAAGTTGTGTTTGGCTGGTGTCGAAATTCCTGGGATTGGGTCGTCCTTGTCTTGGATGAAACGGGAGATACAGATGGCGTTTACACAAAATACATTCGATTTTCTTCAGGATCTTGAGGCGAACAATTCCAAAGATTGGTTCGATGCGAACCGGGATCGGTATGACGCCCACTGGAAGGGGGCAGCGCTTGATTTCATTGCTGATGTGTCGTCCGAGATGGCGCGTTTGGAGCCGCCACTTATGGCCGAACCGAAGATCAATGGCAGTCTGCGTCGGATCAACCGGGACGTGCGGTTTTCCAAGGACAAATCGCCCTATAACGCGCGGCTTCATATGATTTTCTGGGTGGGCGGTCACCCAAATCGGTCGCCGGGCGTTCATATTGTCCTGAATTCACTCGGTGTTGGATATGGCGCGGGTCAGTTCGGGATTGAGCCTGCGGCTTTGAGCGCGCTTCGCAAACGTATCGTTGATCCAAAGGATGGCGACGCCTTGATTGCCGCGCTTGAGGCCGCCGAAAGCATTGGGTGCCGAATGGGCGATCCGGACCTTGTGCGTCTGCCGAAAGGGTTCGATGCGGTGGGACGGCGTGCTGATTTGTTGCGACACAAGGCCATTGTCGCACGTACGATTGATACCGATGCACCCGCCGCTTCGGTCATTGGGGATACCGGGAAATCTTGGGTGCTGGACATCACCAAGACCCTGTTGCCCTTGGTGCGGTGGTTGAAGGCCTAGCTCGCGATCCCTGTTTTTTCACGCCATGCCGTCCAATCTTCGGGCGTATCAAGGTCCTGGATGGCGCGGGCATCTTGCAAGCGCACCAATGTAACAGGTTCCGCCTTTAGAACGGATTTTCCGCCGTCGTCGCCGGTGAGCCGGGTGAAAGCTGGGAGCAATCTGGCAGGTACGATCAAGGGCGTTCCGGGCCGTCCTTTTGCATTGCTGGCGCGTGTCGGTGTGTCGGTTCCGTTGTTTTCAAAAGTGCTAAGAACCAATTTGATGTCTGACGGATTGATGTCGGGGACATCTGGCAAAAGGATCATCATTGCGCGGTCCGGGTCTTGGTGGGTGGCAAAAAAGGCCGCGGTGCGCAGTGTGGCCCCCAATCCTTCGGCTGCATCAGGTACATTTATCTGAGTGACGGGCAATCCTTCGATTGCGTCGCGACGAAGGCCGGGCTTTGGAGGTAAGCAAACCGCAACAGGGCAACCCGTTGCCAGAGCGATCAGTGTTTGGCGACGCAAAAGGGTTTGGCCATCGACGGGTTCCAGCAATTTGTCGCGATCCCCCATCCGGGACGATGCGCCAGCCGCAGGGATGACGATAAGCGGCGTCACCGTTCCGGGATTAAGCCGCGTGGGCTGAACCTCAGGACAAGCAACAAGATCAACCCCATGGTCAAAAGCCGCATGTGAGCGGCGCTTTCCAGCAAGTGGTCTTTCAACCAGTATCCATCTGTCATTCCGGAAGTGATCGTTTGGATCAGTGTCAGCCCGAAGGGTTCAACCATGACCCACAGATACCAGATCAGGAATCCGCCCAGAACAGCGCCGAAGTTATTGCCCGATCCGCCGACGATCACCATAACCCAGACAAGGAAGGTAAAGCGCAAGGGTTGATAGCTTGAGGGCGTCAACTGTCCGTCAAGCGTCGTCATCATTGCGCCCGCCAGCCCACAGACAGCAGACCCAAGCACGAAGATTTGCAAGTGCCGCGCGGTGACGTCTTTGCCCATGGCTTCGGCTGCGACCTCATTGTCGCGGATCGCCCGCATCATGCGCCCCCAGGGTGACGCGAGGGCGGCTTGGCTGAGCCAAAGCAGGATGACCAACACGGTCAGGAACAGGCTGGAATACGCGAGCTTTACGGTGATCGAAGACGCGATGACCGGATCAAAACCCCAAGACGTTGCACGTTCGACGAAGCTTTCGGAGTTTTGCAGGTCGATCTCGTAAGGAACGGGCCGCGGGATGCCGATGACGTTCTTAACGCCGCGTGAAAGCCAATCTTCGTTCTTTAAGACGGCGATGATGATTTCCGAGATGCCAAGCGTGGCGATGGCCAGATAATCTGACCGCAATCCAAGGGCCGTTTTACCGACGAGCCAAGCCGCTCCGGCTGCCAGAACCGCTCCTACGGGCCATGAAAACAACACCGGCAGGCCAAGGCCACCGAGATAGCCAAGGGTTGCGGGGTTTATCGCTTCGATCGCCTCTACGGCGGGATCAAAGAGAGCACGGAAGATAAAGAAGCCCGCCACCAATACGACGATGATTGCCAACGCTCGCGGCGCGCCTTTTGGCATCCGTTTCCACAATTGGGCCGCTCCGATAATCGTAGCCAACCCAATAAGAAGCGCAAAGATCACACGAAGACCACCGGCGGCCCAAGCGTCGTTTACTGGCGGCATCGAAATGACGACAGCGCCCAAGCCACCCAAGGCGACAAATCCCATAACACCGATGTTGAACAGACCTGCATAGCCCCATTGCATGTTCACGCCCAAAGCCATGATCGCTGAAATGAGGCCCATGTTGAAAATACCCAAAGCCACGTTCCAGCTTTGTGTGAAGCCCGTGGCGATGATCAGTCCAAAGACCAGAGCGAAGAGTAAAAGGTCGCGGGATGTCAGGATCATAGCGCTTTCCCCCGGAAAAGACCTGTCGGTCGGAACAACAGAACAATGATCAGTATCGAAAAGCTGACGGCGAATTTGTAATCCGTCGACAGTAACTGGATCAGACTATCGGGTTCCCATGCCGGAAGAACATAGCCTGCTACCTTTTTGAAAGCGTAGGTGATCAGGACTTCGGAAAAGGCGATGACAAATCCACCCGCAATCGCACCCAGGGGGCTGCCCAGTCCGCCAACGATTGCGGCTGCGAAAATCGGTAAAAGCAATTGGAAATAGGTGAAGGGCTTGAAGCTTTTGTCGAGGCCATAAAGTACGCCTGCAATCGTCGCGAGTGCGGCAACGATGATCCAAGTGATCATCACCACCCGTTCGGGGTTGATGCCGGATAGCAAGGCAAGGTCTTCGTTGTCGGAAAAGGCGCGCATGGATTTGCCGGTGCGGGTGCGATTTAGGAACCAGAAAAGGGCAGCAACGACGATTATCGCCACAACGACGGTCAAAAGGGCGGTGGATTTTATCGCGAGGCCTTCTTGCAGGCCGGTCATTTCCTTGAATTCGCGCGCTGTGATCAAAAACCGGCTGCCGTCCGCGAAACGTTGATCGTCAACGCCGATGATAAAGCGGACAAGGCCATTCATCACAAACATGATCCCCATTGAAACGATCACAAGGATGACGGGCGCTGCCTTTTGTTCGCGGTAAAATTTGTAAACGAACTTATCGATGGTGAGCAGCAATAACGCAGTGGCGGCGATGCCAACGGGTAAGGCCAGCAGGGCGGTCGGAAGGGGCCCGAGAGAGACCCCAAGTGATTGCAGCCACCATGTGAACAGGATGGTCGACATGGCCCCGAAAGCCATCGTATCGCCGTGGGCAAAGTTGGAAAACCGCAGGATGCCGTAAATGAGCGTGACACCCAAAGCGCCAAGGGCCAGTTGGCTGCCATAGGCGATACCGGGCACGATCACGAAGTTGGCCAGCGCCACAAGTGCGTTCAGAAGGTCCATATGGGTCTCATTTTTGCAGCCATCGTTCGATATGCGGTTTTGCGCCCAGACAGGTGCCAAAAAGCGTTTCGCTGGCCGTGGTACCGCCCAGTCTTATATTGAGCGCGGCCTGGCCCGATTGATCGAGCACAAGCGCATAGATCAGGTCGTCAGAACCGCGCGCGGTCAGGGCGATGTCGTTCGCCTTAGTGTTGAGGTTAGGCTGGGCGGTTGCCTGAACCGATGGGCGGGTTCCGACACGCATTTTAACACGGAAAAGTCCGGGCAGGTCGCGCAGGGACGGCGTCGGGCGCAAGGCGACGTTCAGCGTTGCGCGCCCGTCTGTTTGGGTCGCAAAGGTGCAGTTTATGTCGCCCGGTGTTCCCAATGTCGTCCCCACTGTTAGCGCCAAAAGCGCTGTGTTTATCAGTATCATGTCAGTCTAAGCCCCCAATGTGATCCACCAGATCGTACGAGAGCCTTCTGACATCGCGTCCAAATATCCCCATGCAACGGAACTTCGTCCGCTGCGGTCTAACCTCCCAAGAACGAGCGGCGCACTTCCGAGTCTGCCAAAAGGGCCTTGCCGGTATCGGTAAAGGCGTTCCGCCCCTGAACCAGCACATAGCCCTTGTCTGCGATCTCCAGCGCTTGGCGCGCGTTCTGTTCCACCATCAGGATCGAGATGCCGGTGCGGGCCACTTCGATGATCCTGTCGAAAAGTTCGTCCATGACGATGGGGCTAACCCCCGCTGTCGGTTCGTCCAGCATCAACACTTTGGGTTGGGTCATCAGCGCGCGGCCCACGGCGACCTGTTGACGCTGACCACCTGAAAGCTCGCCAGCGGCCTGACGGCGCTTGTCTTTCAAGATGGGAAACAGCGTATAGACCTGATCCATCGTGGTGTTGATGTCGTCGCGGCGCAGGAAGGCACCCATCTCAAGGTTTTCTTCCACCGTGAGTGATGTGAAAATGTTTGATGTTTGCGGCACAAAGGCCATGCCCTTGGCAACCCGATCTTGCGGGCTGAGGTGCGTGATGTCTTCGCCCGCAAGCCGTACTGCGCCTTTATGGATGTTGAGCATCCCAAAGACAGCCTTCATCGCTGTTGACTTGCCAGCCCCATTAGGCCCGACAATCACGGCGATCTGTCCTTCGTCCACCGCGATGGTGCAATCATGCAGAATGTCCGCACCCCGCCCATAGCCGCCCGTCATGGCGTCGCCGATCAGATAAGGTTCGGTCATTGGGTGATCCTTATCGCCTTCAAAGCAACAAGATGTACATCCAGATGTTCCTCAATTGGAACGTTCTCGCCGAAAATTGTCCCCGCAAAAAATTCAAAGGGCTTGGGTTTTGAACATCCCACAGTAATGACCTGCGAGCCGGCTTGGACAATTCCCTGTGTTCGGATCGCTCGCGTTTCCCATCTTACACAATCGATTTCTATATCGCCGTTGAATTCTTCGACGTTTCGCAACGCGCCGCCGTTATCTAGCTTGTCTTGCCAAGGAGTGCCAAACGCACAGAATTGCACTTGCGAATTTATGAAAAAACAATCGTTGGCCATCGCAGTAGACCCGTAGCCAAAGCCAAAGATGGCGACGAAAGCGATGCTACGAAAGTTCATGCGCCTGCCTCTTCTTTCACTTTGTTTTTCAATCCAGTTCCCAAGTACGCTTCGATCACCGCGTCGTTGGCCTTGATCTCGTCCAGCGTGCCTTCGGCCAGCACTTTGCCTTCAGCCATACAGATGACGGGATCGCAAAGGCGACCGATGAAATCCATGTCGTGCTCGATGACGACGAAGGTATAGCC
Organism: uncultured Paracoccaceae bacterium; assembly: GCA_938005545.1. Classification (GTDB taxonomy): domain Bacteria; phylum Pseudomonadota; class Alphaproteobacteria; order Rhodobacterales; family Rhodobacteraceae; genus CALKXV01. The sequence continues at coordinate 29,091 of CALKXV010000064.1, read as the reverse complement.
GCGCTCTTTGTTCAGGCGGATGATGGCGTCACCGATGGTGTTTAGAAGCGTGCGGTTTACGCCTGCGCCGACCTCGTCCAGAAAAACAATGCGGGCATCGACCATCATGGTGCGCCCAAGCTCCAACAGCTTTTTCTGCCCGCCGGACAGGTTGCCCGCCTTCTCATGAGTGAGGTGCGAGATCGTAAGAAATTCCAGCACCTCGTCAGCTTTTTCGCCTAAAACACGTTCGTCGTCGGCAATTTGTTTACGTCTGGTCCATGCGTTCCAAATCGTTTCGCCCTGTTGGCCACCGGGGACCATCATCAGGTTCTCGCGGACGGTCATTGAGGAAAACTCATGCGCGATCTGGAACGTGCGCAACAAACCTTTGTGGAACAAGTCGTGCGGCGCAAGGCCGGTGATGTCTTCGCCTTCCATGAAAACGCGCCCGCTTGTCGGGGCCAGGTTTCCGGCGATCACGTTGAAAAGTGTGGTTTTTCCGGCGCCGTTCGGGCCAATCAATCCGGTGATCGTACCGGCGGCAACCTCAAGAGATGCGCCGTCGACAGCGTGGAAGCCCCCGAAATGTTTGTGAAGACCCTCAACTCGGATCATGTCCCGCCCCCGGATTTGCAAAACGGCCCGGGGATGTCCCGGGCCGATTGCGTTTCATGTGGTCCTACTTGCGACCCGCGGTGACTTCTTTGCCACCTTCGTAGCCGACGACGCGGTAGTTGCCTGCCGCTTCGCCCGGTCCGATCAGTTCAACGTCCGACGCACCGACATAATCGATGTCGCCGCCGTTCGCGAGGATCTCAAGACCTTTGGCCAGTTCGCCAGCACCGATCTTTTCACCGGGTGCATTGGCGACATCCATGATTTTGGATTTGTAGTCGCCGGGTTCAGCCGAACCGGCGGCTTGCATGGCCAGCATGATAAGCGCCGCAGAATCATAGCTTTCCGGTGCGAAGGGCGATGTGGCTTCGAATTTGCCGTCCACCAGTGCAGTGAACTGTGCCGCCAGCTCTTCCGATGGGGCTGGGTGCTGACCCGAAGACCCATCGATATCCGAACCGAAGTTTTCGACCAATGCCGCACCAATCATCCCGTCAGGGAAGTGGAACGTGTCGAATGCGCCCGAATCCAAAGCAGCCCGCACGATGCCCGGTCCGCCTTGGTCGATGTAGCCTGCCACAACCAGACGTTCGCCGCCTGCCGAAGCCAAAGCGCCGACTTCTGCCGAATAATCAGCTTTGCCGTCTTCGTGCGCGGCATTGATTGTGATCTTGCCGCCAGCTTCTTCGTAAGCCGCCTGAAAAGCATCGGCCAAACCTTTGCCGTAGTCGTTGTTGGTGTAGGTCACCGCGACTTCTTTGATGTCGAGTTCCATCAGAACTTCGGTCATCACGACGCCTTGGCGCGCATCCGAAGGTGCGGTGCGGAAGAACAGACCTTCGTCTTCGTTGTTCGCGTGGCTAAGGCCGGGCGAAGTTGCTGATGGTGAAACCATGACAACGCCGTTTGGCACGGCAACGTTTTGAAGCGCGGCTCCGGTCACACCGGAACAATCACCACCGACAAGGCCTTTGACGCCGTCTGCCGTGATCAAACGTTCAGCGGCAGCCGTTGCGGCAGCTGCATCAACGCAGGTTGTGTCACCGCGGACGGACGTAACGCTTGCACCGCCAAGAAGGGCGCCACTGTCGTTTACTTCAGCGATCGCCATTTCAGCCGCAGGGCCCATGTTGGCGACCAGCGATTCAATTGGTCCGGTGAACCCCAGAAAAACGCCGATTTTGATTTCAGAATGGCCGTCAGCAAGCGCCGCGTTTGCTACAAGCGCTGTGGCTGCAGAAGCCAGAAGTAGTTTTTTCATTTTTAAACTCCCTGTGGACATGGATGTCCTGAACGGAAAGTTTAAAGCGCCAGTTCCCGAAAGAAAAGGGTGACGAAGTCACTGTTACGTAAGGGAAATCGACGCCCTAAACTTTGGTTCGCTTACGAAAATTGGAGTGTTGGAAGATCGGCTTTGTGCAAGGGATTCGCTGGTTTTGGTCTTGGTGGTTAGTCAAAAAGCCCGTCCGGTGGGTCAATCACGATGCGCGACGTGCCCATGTCGACGGTTGGCACTGTCGCCAAAGTGAAGGGCAAAAGGACCGGTTCGCTGTGCCCTTTCGCGGTGATTTCCAGCAAATCGCCGGCGCCGTGGTTCAGCACAGCTTTCACGCGTCCAACTTCGACGCCGCCCGTGTCGTAGACAAGTAATCCAATAAGATCGGTGTGGTAGAATTCGTCATCGGGCAGGTCGGGTAACCGTTCGCGCGGGGCATAAAGCCGGGTGCCCTTTAAAGCGTCGGCGGCTTCTTTGTTGGCGACACCGCTGAGTTTGGCCGCAAAGCCGGTTTTGACGGGGCGGGAAAGCTTAACCTCCCAGGATGTCTCACCTTTTTCGTCCGAAAGTGGCCCATATGAGGCGATGGCTTCGGGGTCGGCACAGAAGCTTTTCAAACGCACTTCACCGCGAACCCCAAAGGATCCGGCGATGGCACCCACACATATTCGGTCATTCATGGCAGCCCTCTGCATACCCCGTCGTCGCGGATTGCACCACCGGCATCAAGGCACCTGTCGTCAAGATCAAGGCGCGCTAAATGCATCCCGGCCCAAAATGCAAAAGCAATCAGGGCCAGGGTCTTGGTACGACGAATTAGCCCAAAGCCGGGCAGCATTGAGGATGCGGCGGATTACTCCGCCTTTTCCTCGGCAGCGTCTTCAGCGGGAGCCTCTTCGGCAGGCGCTTCTTCAGCTGCAACTTCTTCGACCGGAGCCTCTTCTGCGGGGGCTTCTTCTTCGGCGGGAGCGGCTTCGGCTTCAGCGGCGGCTGTGGCTTTTTCTTCAGCGCGTTCAACGGCTTTCTTGCCGGGTTTTGCTTTTTCGGGGTTGTTACGCTCGGACTTTGGCAGGGTGCCTTCGGCTTCGAGGAAACGCGCCACACGGTCGGTGGGCTGCGCGCCCTGGTCCAACCAGTACTTGATGCGTTCGGCGTCCATTTTCACGCGTTCTTCGCTGTCTTTCGGCAAAAGCGGGTTATACACGCCCAGCTTTTCGATAAAGCGGCCATCGCGGGGCATACGGCTGTCGGCCGCAACGATGCGATAAAACGGGCGCTTCTTGGAGCCACCGCGCGAGAGGCGAATTTTCATAGCCATGGTATTGTTCCTTATAGGTTATTTCTGATGTTGTTTGTGATGTTGAATGACTTCCTGAATGATAAAGTTCAGGAACTTGCGGGCGAACTCGGGGTCGAGATCGGCGTCTTGGGCCAGCTGTTCGAGCCGGGCGATTTGGGTGGCTTCGCGGGATTTATCCGAAGCCGGAAGATTGTGTTCGGCCTTCAGTTTTCCCACGGCTTGAGTGTGGGCAAACCGTTCAGCCAGCGTGTAAACCAGCACGGCGTCCAGCCGATCAATGCTGTCGCGGTGCCCCGCCAGAACCTCGGCGGCGCGGGTGATTGCGTCGGTCATGAACACCCCCTTAATGCAGCGAACGGGACGTCGGTATCACGTCGGTATTGCGTCGGTATTGCGTCGGTGGAAATGTCGGTCATGACTTGGCCTTGGGCGGCTGGTGGAGCCAGATGTCGAGCGTGCCAATGTCGGGAAGTGTGAAGGCAGTTCCGGTGTGGGTGGCACCCATGCGTTTGGCCAAAGCAATGGACCGGGTGTTGTCGGACATGATCGAGCTGATGATGCGGGTCCAGCCAAGGACGTTATAGGCAAAGTCGCGGGTCGCGATGGCAGCTTCCAGCGCATAGCCTTTGCCTTCGCTGCCTTTGAACAGGGTCCAGCCGATTTCGGCTTCGGGCCAATCATCGGGGTGATAGATGCCGACCAGTCCCAATGCGTCGTCTGCGGATTTTTCTGTCACGATCCAGCGGCCATAGCCACGCAAGTGCCATTGACCGACAACGGCACAAAGATAGCTAAACGCCGTATCAGGGCGATGGGGCCCACCGACACCTTTGCTGCGATCCGACGATCTGAAGTCGATCACGGCAGGCAGGTCTGCGGGTTTGGGCAAACGCAAGCGCAGACGTTCGGTTTCAAGTTCGGGGATTTGGAAGTTGACGGTCATGCCGGCACCTCGATCCGATACCACGTGTCAGTCGTAGTCACCACATCACCGGGAAATAGCGGTTTGAAATTTTCGTTCAGATCGATTTCTGTGCCGCCCAACCTACGCGCAAGTGCATGTGCGGCAGATACTTTATTGGCGTCAACGCAGTAGGATACCGCCTTCGTTTGTTGGGCTTTCGATAGCCATTTGATGGCAACATTGCACGCAACCGTAGCGAAACCGCGCTTTTCGAATTCGGTCGCCAAAACAATCTCTAATTCGGGAAGTTCTTCCATATCCGAAATGCCAGAGGAGCAACCAAAACCCAGCATGCCAATCGCCCTGCTTTCAAAGATAATGACCCAAAAGCCAAGTCGGGCGGCAACCCAATCCGCAATTGCTTGATGGACTTTGGAAAAAGAGTTTTCAAACGTCAACCTTTCACCGTAATAGCGGGTAGGGTCTGCACGAAGAATACTTGCGAGACTCGCAATGTCTTCGCGAAGAGGTGGTCGAAGCGACAGCGGCGGGCAATCCAATTCGGGGACGAGAAGTGCGGTCATGCCGCCACCCCCGGTTTGGGGTGGCGATACACCAGACAAGGCTTTTCCGGCTTGGGCTGTGGGGCGGCTTTGTCCAGGGTCGCGCCCAAGCGTTGTGCCAACGCCACCGAACGATGATTTTCAGGGGCGATATAGCTGACGGTTTCCTGCCAATCGAGCACAGTCCAGGCGTGGTCGAGACAGGCTTCGGCCGCTTCATGGGCGATGCCGGTTCCTTCGGTCGCGGGATCGAACAGCACCCAGCCAAGTTCGGTTTCGGGCCAGCCGTGGGGGAACCAATGGCCGACAATCCCAAGCGGTGCATCGGTGCCTTTGCGCGTGACGGTGAACATGCCGAAGCCGCGTATTGCCCAATGGCCGATTTCGGTTCCAAAGAAGTTCCACGCCATGCGGGGTTCCATAGGGCCGCCGACAAATTGCGAACGTTCGGTGCCATAGAAGGCGACAAACGTTTCGGCATCCTGCGGGGCAGGAGCGCGGAGCGTCAGGCGCTTGGTCTGGATGACCGGGGTATCGGCGAGATGCGGAGACATCTTTACTTCTTTTTCCCAAAGCCGGTGAGACCGGGTGGCAGGCTTGCGCCGCCAAGGCCTGGCAGACCACTTTGGCCCATTTGGGCCTGCGCTGCTTCTATTTCGGCTTGGCTGGGCATTCCGCCCGCTGGCATTCCGCCTTTGCCACCGAACATCGAACCCATCTGTTTCATCATGCCTTTTTTTCCCATTTTGCCGACTTTCTTCATCATGTCGGACATCTGGCGGTGCATTTTGATGAGTTTATTGAGGTCTGAAACCTCCATGCCTGCGCCTTTTGCGATACGTTTTTTGCGGCTGGCTTGCAGGATGGCTGGATTGGCGCGTTCGCGTTTGGTCATGGAATTGATCAGGGCGACTTGCTGGCGCAGGATCTTGTCGTCAAAGCCTGCCTTGTCCATCTGGGCTTTCATTTTACCCATGCCCGGCAACATGCCCATGATGCCTTCCATGCCACCCATTTTCGACATCTGGTCGAGCTGTTGGCGCAGGTCGTTCATATTGAACTGACCCTTTTGGAAGCGCTTCATCATGCGCTCTTGTTGTTCGATTTCGAGCGTTTCTTGCGCCTTTTCGACCAGTGCGACGATGTCGCCCATGCCGAGGATGCGGCCTGCGATCCGGTCGGGTTCGAAGGTTTCGATGGCGTCCATCTTTTCGCCCAAGCCCACGAAACGGATGGGTTTGCCGGTGACGGCGCGCATGGACAGGGCGGCACCGCCGCGGCCATCGCCATCCATCCGGGTAAGCACGACGCCCGAGACGCCGATCTTGTCGTCGAATTCGGTGGCCACGTTGACGGCGTCTTGGCCCGTCAGGCCATCGACGACCAGCAGGGTTTCACGCGGATTGGCAACGTCGCGGACGGCGGCGGCCTGGGCGATCAGTTCTTCGTCGATGTGCAGGCGGCCAGCCGTGTCGAGCATATAGACATCGTAGCCGCCGAGCGTGGCTTGTTGTTTGGCGCGTTTGGCAATCGCGACCGGATCTTCGCCTTTGACGATTGGCAGTGTGTCGACGCCGATTTGTTTGCCGAGAATGGCGAGCTGTTCCATCGCGGCGGGTCGGTTGGTGTCGAGCGAGGCCATAAGCACGCGTTTGTTTTCACGGTCGTGCAGCCGTTTGGCGAGTTTTGCGGTTGTGGTGGTTTTACCCGAGCCTTGCAGGCCGACCATCAGGATGGGGGCAGGTGGGTTGTCGATTTTCAGAACGCCGGGGTCGCTGTCGCCGGTCAGGGTGTGGATCAATTCGTCGTGGACGATTTTGATGACTTGCTGACCGGGTGTTACCGATTTGGTGACGGCCTGGCCCGTCGCCTTGGTTTGCACGGCATTGACGAAATCGCGCGCAACGGGCAGTGAAACGTCAGCTTCCAGAAGGGCAACGCGCACTTCGCGGAGAGCGGTTTTGACGTCGTCTTCTGACAGGGCACCCTGTTTGGTCAGCCGGTCGAAGACACCGGAAAGGCGGTCTGACAGATTCTCAAACATACGTGGCTCCTTCGCCAGTTAATCCATTGGTCGGATATATGTACCGACCGCCTAAACGACAAACGCCCCCATGGGCGCAACGCGCTGATGGGGGGCGATCCTTGAGTATCCAAGGACCGGGAGATTTGTGGCTCCCGGAAGTTGACGGTGACCTAAGGGGTTGTGCCTTTGAAGTCAACGGGTTTTGGGCGCTTGCGTCCGCCGCATATTCCACCGCTAATGGGCCAGCTTCACAAGGAGGGGCCGATTGTGACAGCTGTCATCAAGGAAACTACCAATCCGCGCCGCGTCAACAATGGCGCTGGGCTGATTGTGATGGGGATTGGCATGTTTCTGTTTTCGGCTGCGGATACGGCGGCCAAGTTTCTGACAGTTGATTTGCATCCCTTCCAAATTGTCTGGACGCGTCAACTGGGGTTGTTTACGGGCGCGCTTGTTTTGCTGGCGATCCATGGGCCGAGCCTGTTCAAGAGCCTGCATTTCGGGTTGCAGGTTTCGCGGGGGGTGGTGGCCGTTTGTTCGGCGACTTTGTTTATCTTTGCTTTGCGCTATGTGCCCTTGGCCGATGCGGTCGCCGTTAGCTTTGTTGCCCCGTTCATGGTGACGTTGATGGGGGCGTTCCTTTTGGGCGAAGCGGTGGGTGTCCGGCGTTGGGTGGCCGTTGCTTTGGGATTTGTGGGCACATTGATCATTCTGCGACCGGGTTTGGGAACCGTGCATCCGGCGGCCGCACTGGTTGTCTTTGCGGCCTTGTTTTTTGCCTGTCGTCAGATTATCAGCCGGTTCATTTCCGACACGGACAACACCCAGACAACCATCGTTTATACGGCCTGTGTCGGCATTGTTATCTTGGCGATCCCATTGCCTTGGATCTGGGTGACGCCGAGCGGCTCACAAATATTGATCTTGATCGGCATGGCCGTCCTGGCCGGGATCGGCGAGGTCTGTGTGATCCGCGCGCTGGAATTGGGTTTGGCCGTCGTGCTGGCTCCGGTTCATTATACCTTGATCCTTTGGGCGACGTTTTATGGCTGGCTGGTGTTTGACCAATTGCCGGACCTTTGGACATGGGTCGGGGCATTGATTATTGTCGCGACGGGACTTTACACGTTGCGGCGGGAGTATCTTGCAAAGCGTGCGGCTGGTTAGTCTGTTTCCAGCCACGCGTTGATATCATCGACGAGGGTCGGCGGGCCGAAACCCGTCGTGGCATAATCCACAAGATTGAGTTTTGGTGAATCGGGGCCGCCCAGAACGATCAGGACGGGTTGATACATTTTACCACCATCGCTGTCGCTGATTTTTTCGATCGCGGCATGGGACACGGCCCCAAGATCGTGACTGGTTTCGCGGTACCCAAAGATCGAACGCTTGCGCCTTTTGATTGAGTTTGTGCTGCGCTGAAAGATGATCTGATAGCGTTCGACGAAAAAGGCAAAGAAGACAACTCCGATCAGAAAGCCGAACACCACGATATATGGTCCGGTTTTCCGTCCGTCATTCCATTCGTGAAACCCCATTGCAACGACATAGAGGGTCACAACGATAATCACGGAGCCTCTTATCCAAGGCACATCGTCAAGGATTAACCGATCGGTGGTGTTCTCGGAAATCTTCATTGGGACGTTCGACCGTCAGAGCGGAGACAAGGCATAGCCCGCACGTTCCAACGCGCGCAGAACGCCGGTTTCGCCGGAAAGATGCGCAGCTCCTACAGCAATGACGGCATCTTTGCCTTCAACCATTTTGACGATGTTTGGTTCCCAATCCCGGTTGCGATCCAAAAGCAGGGTCTGGTTCACTTCGTCGAACAGATCAGCTCCGTTTTCGATGTCGGCTTTTTCGATCAAGATGCGTCCAAACTCCCAACTTTCGCGGACCCGGCCATCGAAATAGCTTTCGATGAGTGTGGATGTCGTGGCATCGCCGCTGGCTTGGGTTTCAAGGGTTATGCGCAGACCGGCGAGTTGCTTTTCCATGGGTTCGTCCGAAAACAGACGCAGCAGTGCTTCGACGTTGTCGAGGGTGCCGATGGGGGTGTTGTTGGCGATAGCGATGGCTTCAAGCTGACGATCAAGGCCGTGCTGGCCGGATTGCAGGGCGGACATGGCACAGGGCGGAATGGCGAGCGTGAGGGACAGATACCAGGGTTGGAACTTTGCCGCAAAGAACGCAGGAACGCCTATGGCGGCAAGCCGGTCCGAAACGCGGGCCCATTCGTCTTGGCTGAGCAAGTCGATCAGAGTGGGGCCTTCGGTGATGAAGAACATGCCGGGTTCTGTGGTGGTCAGGGTCTGGATGCCTGCTTGGTCGTCGCTTGAGGCTTCAAGGATCAAAAGATCGGCGTCGTTCAAGGCGGGGCGGACCTGTTCCACGATCTGAGCAAGGCGCGGATCGGGGATGTGGATTGTGCCGACGACCGTGACGGTCGAGCCCGGTTTCGTCGCGCGCCAGAGATTGCCATTGGGGTAGGGGTGCGGGGCGATCAGAGCGTCGAGTTGCGCACGTTCAGCGGCACTCAGGTCGTCGATCAGGTCTGCTGTGCCACAGGATTGCGCGTGAACGGTCGCGGGGATCAGGATGGTCAGAATGAACAGTAAAATGCGTCGCATTGGGGGCCTCGTCGTTTTTCTTGCAGTGTGACGGGTTTGGGCGGGCTGGCAAGGCAGGCGCATCCGTACAGGGGCGTTGTGTTGCGATGTTTGCATCAACTTGCTTCGTCGTTGCGCACAGGTGTGCAAAAGAGGCCTAGAGCAAGGAAAAAGAACGTCGCTGCGCAAGGTAAGCCCAGGGTGATCGCATAGTATGGTATGACACCGAAGACCCAGCCTAGAACCAATAGCATCGGAATGAAAATTATATCGACGACGTCTTCTTGAGTGGCTTGCACGAAGGACATGATCAAAAATAGAACCGGCGTTACCGCGACGGCAAGCAAATAACCAGCGCAGACGGAGCCGAAAAAACCCAAAAGACAGAACGATGCGGTTCGTCTTAAAAGGTGAGGCGTCAAGCCAGCCATAAGCGCATTGGCTGATACAAGGACTGCGATAAGATCTTGGACGCTTAAGAAACCGCTTCCCCACCTTTCGGGCCAACCAAACCACCAAACTGCGGGGTTCAATACAACCCCAAGGCAGATGAAAACCACAAAAGACACCCGGGTTCGGCTGTGTAGCTGCCATTTGAGTTCAATGACACAGTTTAGCATTGTTTGGGCCCACATTGGAGTTTGCCTTTTGTTGTCTTCGAATTAGGCTGGCGAAAGGCGGTTTTTAGACGGATTCGGGATGACCCTTCGATAGTTTTTGCGCGGTTTCGCCAAGGGTCGAGTACCACAGAAAATTTGATGATTCCTGTTGACAGGCGCGGGTGCCTTGCCTATCTCCGCGTCGTTAGCACTCACACCATATGAGTGCTAACGCCAGGAAAATTGAACCGAGGAACGTTAAATATGGCATTCACTCCGCTTCATGACCGCGTTGTTGTGCGCCGCTTGGAAAGCGACGACAAAACATCCGGCGGTCTGATCATCCCCGATAACGCCAAGGAAAAGCCTGCGGAAGGCAAAGTGGTTTCCGTTGGAGCCGGCGCAAAAGACGAAGATGGCAAGCGCATCGCGATGGACATCAAAAAGGGTCAGAAGATCCTGTTTGGCAAATGGTCCGGCACAGAGATCACGTTGGACGGCGAAGAGCTGTTGATCATGAAAGAAAGTGACATTCTCGGCATTATCGGCTGAGCGCGCTTTTAACGAAATTCAAGTCAAGGAGTAGCAAATATGGCTGCTAAAGACGTCAAATTCGACACCGATGCGCGCAATCGCATGCTCAAGGGTGTCAACACGCTGGCTGACGCTGTTAAGGTAACGCTGGGGCCAAAAGGCCGGAACGTTGTTATCGAAAAATCTTTCGGCGCACCGCGGATCACCAAAGATGGTGTGACGGTTGCCAAAGAGATCGAGCTTGAAGACAAGTTCGAAAACATGGGCGCACAGATGGTCAAAGAAGTGGCTTCGCGCACCAATGACGAAGCTGGCGACGGCACGACGACTGCGACGGTTCTGGCGCAAGCCATCGTCAAAGAAGGCATGAAGTCGGTAGCTGCGGGCATGAACCCGATGGACCTGAAGCGCGGCATCGATCTGGCTGTTTCGACTGTTGTTGAAACCATTGCCAAAGCCTCGCGCAAGGTAAAAGACTCGGCTGAAGTTGCTCAGGTTGGCACGATTTCCGCCAACGGCGAAGCTGATATCGGCCAGCAGATTGCTGACGCGATGCAGAAAGTTGGCAACGACGGTGTGATCACTGTTGAAGAAAACAAAGGTCTTGAGACTGAAACCGAAGTTGTCGAAGGCATGCAGTTCGACCGCGGTTACCTGTCGCCTTACTTTGTCACCAACCCTGACAAAATGACGACCGAGCTGGAAGATGCGCTGATCCTTCTTCACGAGAAGAAACTGTCGTCGCTTCAGCCAATGGTTCCGCTTCTTGAAAGCGTCATCCAGTCGCAAAAGCCGTTGATCATCGTTGCAGAAGACGTTGAAGGCGAAGCACTGGCCACTTTGGTTGTCAACAAACTGCGCGGTGGTCTGAAGATTGCTGCTGTTAAAGCACCTGGTTTCGGTGATCGGCGCAAAGCCATGTTGCAGGACCTTGCTATTCTGACCGGTGGTCAGGTGATCTCGGAAGACCTGGGCATGAAGCTTGAGTCAGTGACGATGGACATGCTGGGCACGGCCAAGCGCGTTTCCATCACCAAAGACGAAACAACAATCGTCGATGGCGCTGGCAAGAAGAAAGAGATCGCGGCACGTGTTGCTCAGATCCGTGGCCAGATCGAAGAAACATCTTCGGATTACGACCGCGAAAAGCTTCAGGAACGTGTTGCTAAACTGGCTGGCGGCGTTGCCGTTATCCGCGTTGGTGGCATGACCGAAGTGGAAGTCAAAGAGCGTAAAGACCGTGTCGATGACGCGCTGAACGCGACCCGTGCTGCGGTTCAAGAAGGCATCGTCGTTGGCGGTGGTGTTGCTCTGGTTCAGGCTGGCAAGAAGCTTGCGAAACTGGAAGGCGAAAACGCTGACCAGAACGCCGGTATCGCCATCGTGACCCGTGCGTTGGAAGCGCCTTTGCGTCAGATCGCCGAAAACTCGGGTGTTGATGGTGCGGTTGTTGCTGGCAAAATTCGCGAATCCAAGGACAGCTCGTTCGGCTTCAACGCTCAGACCGAGCAGTACGGCGACCTTTTCAAGTTCGGTGTTATTGATCCGGCCAAGGTTGTTCGCACGGCTCTGGAAGACGCAGCCTCGATCGCGGGTCTTTTGATCACGACCGAAGCCATGGTTGCCGACAAGCCTGCCAAAGAGGGCGCGGCCCCCGGCGGCGGCATGCCTGACATGGGCGGCATGGGCGGCATGATGTAAGCATCGCTGTTTCGAATGATTTAAGAAAGGGCGTCCAATCGGGCGCCCTTTTTTGTTTGCGAGGCGGGACAAAGTAACATCCCATTTGGATTATCCGACGCTGTCTCCATCTCGCCTACGCGACGTCGAATTGATCCGACGGAACACGATCCACAACACCGAAGCTGCGACAATCGTTACCCCTATGACCCTTGTTGTTGTGGCGATTCTTCCATGGAATAGCCAACTTGCGTACACCTCTGGCGTTGGGTCTTGATAAGGAATCCCTACAAAAAATATGTCGTATGCAAAGCCACAAAGAAGAATGGCTATGCCAATAAGAATTGTGAACGTTGGGCGGAAAAGTCTCATTTCGGGATATTACCTCAAAAAAGCAATCTAACACTCTCTGATCATTCGGACTGCCACATTCCCATCCGATATAACCGTCGAAACGCGCATATTTTGTTGAAAGCCTCTTCCTTAATCAAGGCCTGAACTGCTGATGCAGGTCGTTCTGTAGGGAAGATCTGCGATGCCGGGGCAGACGCGGCAAGAGCAAGCAGCGCTGAACTATGAGTTTTCGCTTTAGGATCATGTCCTACAAGAACGTCTGTTTCGTTTGATTGATTGTTTTGTCGACGTGAGCAGCTTTCGTGACCATCTGGCGGAGTTCTACAGCCACACGGACCGTCCATCTGGAAACATGACCGCCAGCCCTTCTTCATTCCAAAATTCTGATGGTGAGCTTGCCACCATCTTGCCGATGATTTTTCCGGCGAATTGGATCAACCATACCTCAACGCTAGCGGCTAGAACCGTAACCAGAACTGATGCGAACAGAACAGCGCGCATCGGCCTATAGTGCGACTTGAGATACGGCCAAACCCGAGAATGAGGCACAGTTTCAGACAGGTCGTAAGGGTCAGTAGCGTTCAAAAACAACCGAGTGATACGCTCGTAAGCTTTTCCCAGCGAAAAGTTTGCCCTTTGCTGAATTTGTATGTTCACAAGTTATAGTGTTCGCTGGGCCATGTCAGGTGAACCGAGCAATCACTTTTTTTGGCTAAACCCGCATTGCCAGCCCTTCAATCCGATCCGCTTCATCGAAGAGTGACCGCAAGCTGAGCGAGCAACCGCTCTTGTGTCTGCGGCGCGAAATCATGCTTCGTAACATAGGAAGGAACAGGTGCTGCGAGCACGCAGCAATAAATCATCGTTTCCGCTTTGCGCTTAAAGCGGTCATGCGGCGGCGTGACAAGCGCATTTACGGCGTGGACAACTGGTCTGCCGGACTTTTCAGACCTTCGCTGCATCCACGCCAACGTCTGCACTTAGAAAAGATACGGCATTCTGCCCTCAAAGGTCTAACACCAACCTTCTTGTTTTTGAGCGCGAACAACATACGGCGATGCGCTCGTTTGAAGCTTTTTCGCCATCTGTCTGAACAAGGTCGCGGTGGTCTGGCGTACCCTTCACTATACACCTTGTGGGGCGATACAACGATTGTCTCGACATCCTCGATGTACTGCTTGTACTGCGGCATCCAATCCGCGCCGGGGGCGTCCGGTAGTTTGGGCTTTTTCTTCGCTAGCCGTCTAACCTCATTTTGTTGTGCACAAGGCTCAGAACATCGCGGCGACTGTAGTGCCCGGCGGGGTCGAGTTTCAGATGTGAGGCTATGACTTTGTCGGTATCAATATCCGCATAGAGCGTCACTTCTTCGCCCACGACCGGACCCGCAATGAGAGACCCATCTGGGGCCGCAATCATCGAACCACCGTCATTTATGACATCGCGACAGTTGGTGATGTATTTGTGCAGTGGAAACGTCTTCGGGATATCGGAACTGCGCAGCAGACCAGAGGCTGAAGCGACATAGATCCGGCCTTCCATCGCGATGAATTGGGTGATGTGTTGCGTCACATCCAGATCGCCGGGCCAGGTCGCGATATGTAGCTGCTCACCTTGTTCATACAAGGCCTGACGCGCCAATGGTTGCCAGTTCTCGTAACAGTTCAAGCCGCCAACCCGAACGCCGTTCCACGGCAGCACGTTCAGGCCGTGTCCGTCGCCATCGGCCCAGATCAGACGTTCGTGAAAGGTCGGTTTGAGTTTACGGTGAACGTTGACCACACCTTGATCCGGGTGAATGGTGACAAGCGACGCATAGACCGATCCGCCGGACCCAGATTTTTCGACGATACCGAAATAGACTGCCACACCAAGAGCCTTTGCCTCTTTGGCGATGGCCGCAACCTGCGGGCCATCTGTCGAAACCGCAGAGTTGAGGTATTCTATATGCCCGATTTTCAGTAATTCGTCATTATGCGCGACATCGCGCGCGCGCAGCCAGACCGGGTAGCCAGACAGGAACACCTCAGGAAAGGCAACAAGCGAGGCCCCGTTGCGCGCAGCCTCGCGCAGCCGTTCGATAAGCTTGTCCGTGCTTGCATCCGGATCAAGAAAGACCGGTGCGGCCTGTACCACTGCGATTTTCAATATCGTATCCTTGCGTGACCGCTCTTTGTTTTGCGGCGCTCTGTCGGCATTACCAGATAAGCGCCGCAGAAATTGACTTTACGGGGTATTATCCCGGATTTGCGGGTGCTTTCGCAACGGAGTCGTCCAATGCGCCCCAAGGCTGTGCGCTGTCGCACCAGATCTGCATCGTAGGTTTCACCCATGTGCTGTCGGAAAGCGTGCCCGCTTTTACGGCGGCCAGGTTGTCAAAGGCAGGTAGTTCGGTCGTGAGCGGGGAGCCGCAATTCTTGCAGAAATTTCGCGTCACGGGCTGTCCGGAATCTCCGTTTACGACGTATTGCCCGCGGCTGTCTCCGTCAAAACGGATTGAGGATGTCGGCACCAGAACATTCGTGGAATAAGCCGTCCCGCTTTGTTTTTGGCAGTCCGGGCAGTGGCAGACGACCATCATTGCAGGCTCCTCAGAGCTGGACGAATAGGTGACCTGACCACACAGGCAGCTTCCTTCGATTTTTGGCATTTTTGATCTCCTTGCTGTTGGGTTTTCGTGCCCTTTCAGGACATGAGGTGTTGCGCAGATTGGTTGAAGAGCACTGCGTTCTGTTGGGCATTCGTCGTTTTTGAAAATTGCGCGTCCTTGTAGAGATTGATCGCATCCTGCACGGCGGGGCGGGATTTAATGCGCTGACGCCAAGCTGTAACGTTTGGGAAGGGGGCCAGAGAAACACCGAGCGGTTTTGAGATGAACGCCCAAGGAAAGCTCATCATATCCGCGATGGAATAGTCGTCAAAAATATAGTCGCGCTGGCTCAACCGGGTTTCCAGCACGGCAAGCGTACGTTCAAACTCCCCTTTGTAGCGCCCATGCGCGTACTCCTGATCTTTCGGGGCGTAATTCACAAAATGGCTTAGTTGGCCTGCCATAGGCCCCTGATTGGCGGCCTGCCAAAACAGCCACTCATTGTATTCCTTGCGTTCCAGCGCGGTTATCGGCCCGAAACGGCCGGCTTTCTCGGCCAGATACAAAAGGATCGCGCCGCTTTCAAACACGCTGACGGGGGCTGTACCAATGCCCGCTTCATGGTCCACGATCACCGGGATCTTGGCATTGGGGTTCATCGCCCGGAACTGGGGCGTCAGTTGATCGCCTTTGGTCAGGTCCACCAGAATTGTCTGATGGGCAAGGCCCGTTTCGGCCAGCATAATAGCGATTTTCCAGCCATTGGGGGTCGGCGAAAAGTAGAAATCCATCACGACGCGCTCGCCAATTGGGTGGGTCGTGACGGGCCCAGAAGCTCCTGCGTGTGTTCCCCCAATTCCGGTGCCGGGCGGGTTTGCGGCAGTGGCGTGCCATGAAACACTGCCGGTGCCCGGGTTTGGCGCAGACGCCCGGCTTTCGGGTGATCGTATTCGATGAAGGTGCCATTGGCCTGCATTTGCGGATGCTGTCGCATTTCGGTCCGGGTCAGAACCGGAGCACAGGGGACATCGGCGGCCTCCAAGGCGGCGAGCAATGTGTCACGATCCATATCGCGTACAATGTCCTGTGTCAGATCCAGTCGCGCTTCGCGGTTGATCTCGCGCAATTCGGGGGTAACAAAGCGCGGGTCATCCAGAATGTCGGGGCGACCGGTGGCTTGGGCCAAGGCGGCCCAATGTTTGTCCTGCATGACGGAAATGCTGAGATATCCGTCCTTCACATTGTAGATCAGATCATGGAAGGACTGGCTCTCCTCCTTTTCCATCTCGTCGCCCACAAAGGTATGTCCGTTCATGTCGGATGCCCAAAGGAAGGCCGCGATCGTGTCCAGCATCGACAGCGTCACTTTCTGCCCTTTGCCGGTCCGTGTGCGCGACAGCAACGCTGCCGTGATCGCCTGACTGGCCTGAACCGCCGTCAGCTTATCGGGCAGAATGGTGCGGATCAGACGCGGGCGTTCCTCGTCCGAGCCACCCTGAACAGTCGTCAACGCCGACAGGGCCTGTATCAGAGGATCGTAAACCGGCTTTTTGGCCAAGGGTCCCTCAAACCCGAAACCTGCAATGGACATATGCACCAAACCGGGGTTTTCCGCGCTCAGCGTTTCATAGCTCAGCCCAAGCCTGTCCGCGACACCGGGGCGGAAGTTCTGAATAAATACATCTGCCGTTGCGATCAGACGCTTTAAGGCCGCAGTATCCTCGGGGTTTTTCAGATCAACGACGACGGACCGTTTGTTGCGGTTGTTGTTGAGGTATGACGCCGAATGCCCGCCGCGCCGTGTGGCGAGATGGCGGGTGTAATCGCCGTCTGCACGTTCGATTTTGATGACATCGGCGCCCTGATCCGCCAGCATCATGGTACACATCGGGCCGGAAATGACGGTTGTCAAATCAATGACGCGAATGCCCGCCAACGGGCCTTGGTGCTCGGGGATTTGCTCTGCCATGGGATGGGCTCCTGTGTGTCAAACAGAAAATTAGAGCAGTGCTGGCAGTGAAACCAATGCAATAAACTCAGCCAGACATGAAAAATATTCATGCCGCATATGCAATAAGCCAGTCATTGAGCCGTTTCACATCAGATCGCAAAGCGGTGTCATTCCGCACCACAAAATAGGAGGCGTTCCCTACATTGGAGACCTGGAAAGGCTGGACGAGTTCACCGGAGGCGAGCAAAGGCTCGATCAACGGTTTCCGCCCCAGTGCGATGCCCATTCCGTCGCGCGCGGCCTGAATTGTAAGCTCATAAGTTTCGAGGTTGTAACGCGCCTCTGTATCCGGGGCTTTCAATTCACGTGCAGCGCACCAGATATCCCATTCATTCTCAACGGTCGTGTTGGCCAGCACCCGGGATGTTTGCAAACTGTCTTGAAGGTTTTCGCTGAGATGCTCTTCAAAATACCCAGGAGCAACGACAGGTACGGCCTCTTCTTCCAGGAGAGGTTGCGCGATATACCCGTCCCAATCCCCGAAACCACGACGGATTGCCAGATCCACATTTTCCCGCGCCAGATCGACGACGCGGGTTGTTGTGATCAGATTGACCTCAAGATCGGGATGCACACGTTCCAGATCAATCAAACGTGGCATCAGCCATCCCACCGCGAAAGACGGGGTCAGGGTGAGCGAGACGCGCTTGCGCCCGGGCATCGAACGGATCGTTTCGGTGGCCCGCAGAATTTGTGTCATCGGACCTTTGATCTGGTCAAAATAGCTTGCGCCATCCGGGGTCAGTATCAGCTTGCCCTTGCGGTTTTCGATCAGGCGCACACCCAACTCGGTCTCTAACGCCTTGACCTGATGGCTGATGGATGACGCCGACACATTGAGCCGCTCTGCAGCCCGAACTGCACTACCGGTTGATGCCACGGCAAAGAAAGATTTTAACCCACCAAAACGCGGGAAGTAGTCGTGCTGTCCAGCCATAGGGTTTGGCATCAATGCGCTTCCTAGCGGTTTTCCCAAAGGCTAGCAGAGAAAGAAGAACAAACAACACTCCGGGCATCTTGTGCAATTTGGCATAACAGCCAAAATACAAAACGAGCCGGGACAACAGCCCGGCCCGTTTTGCAAATTCGGTCTGTCAGGCGGCGAGGGGGCTTTTGCCGCGTGTCCAGACCAATGGTTTCACAACGTCGTCCAGCGGTGTCTGAGCTACATGGTTGATGTAGTTTGACATGGTTTTCTGAGCGAGGCCGAGAATGACATCCAACACGGCGCGATGGCCATAACCTGCGGCAAAGAACTCCTGCATCCGGGCCTTGGTGACATTGCCCCGCCCACGCAGCAGACGCAGCGTAAAGACGCGCAGCGCTTCGAGCTTGGCTGTCGGCAGCGGCGTTTCATTGCGCAATGCATGGGTGATCTCGTCGGACACCTTCATCATTTTTGCAATGCCGGTATGGGCCGGAACGCAGTAGTCGAATTCATGCTCTACGTTGGTGGTCTGCCAGACAACGATCATCTCATCGGCGTCAAATGCTGCATCGGTGAACAGCTTGTGCAGACCCTGGTAGCCTTCCAGCACCTGTGGGCTTTCAGCCATCACCTTGTGACGGCCGGGAAGACGGCCAAAGGCCTTCTGGCTCGCCTCAAGCAAAGGTTTGGAGCTTTCCGGGGCACTCTGCAGATCGTGAGAGGGGAATTTAGTCGTGTTATTGTCCATGTAGAATGGTTGTGAAAGAGAAAGCGCGCGCCGGTATTTGGGCGCGCGCCAGATTTGTTTTTACTTCGCGGCGTCGATGATCACACCCGCCACATCTTCGGGCTTGGAGAGCATGCCCACATGGCTTGCAGCGATTTCGACCGTGTTGGCACCGATCCGCTCGGCCTGTTCACGTTGAACGGCAGGGGCAATCATCTGGTCATTCGCAGCGACGATGTACCAGGATGGCTTTCCGTCCCACGCCTGAACGCTGGGCGCTTGATCAAGTGCGGCCGCATGCAGACGGCCCTGAGATGCCGCGATCAGCTTTGCATCCGCCTGGGGGATGTCGGGGGCGAAATATTCGATGATCGTGTCTTCGGACAGGCGGATGAATTTGTTTTCGTCAACGATCGGCGTCTTGAAGCCGTCGACGGTGGGGATACCGCGGGTTTTGTGGGCATCATCGAGGATATCATGGATGTGCTCACCTGCGAGGGGCGCGAAGGCGGACAGGTACACAAGAGAGTCCACTTGATCGTCAGCGCCCGCTTCCGTGATGACGACACCACCCCAAGAGTGACCGACTAGGACGACCTCGCCCTCGGCATTGTCAATGGCGCGCTGTGTAAATGCCACGTCATCGGCAAGCGAGGTCATTGGTAGCTGAACCGCGATGGTCTTCAGACCTTCCTCTTGCAGAAGCGGGATGACCTTGTTCCAGGCAGAGCCGTCAGCGAAAGCACCATGAACCAGCACAACGGTTTTGGCGGACTCAGCGAGCGCAGCCATTGGCAGAACCAGGGCACTGGCAACGGCACCAAGAAAGAGAGAGCGAATATACATCGGGAGTTCCTTTGGAGATGAAATGCACCATGTTACTGGCACACAAATAAATGGTGCACCATATTTAATTCTACACAAAACCGTGACCCCCGACTGCACGGCCTATCTTTTGGTGTCTGACAGCCAATTTGTGATGTTGGTCTTGATGTCCTGCATTTCATCGACGATGCGATGCGCCGTCGGCCCATCCAGCCCGGTCGCTTCCCCAAGGCCGTGAGGTATCTCGAGGGCTTTGTGAAACAGCGCTTTGCCTTGGTCCGTCAAATAGACACGTACCCGTCTTTCATCTTCGTCGCAGCGCACCCGTGTTACGAGGCCCAGCTTTTCAAGGCGTTGAACCAGAGGGGTCGCGGTGCCCCCATCCAGCTCTAACGATGCCGCGATATCGCTGATGAGAATCCCGTCCTGTTCCCACAACAACATCAGCGCTGCATATTGCGGATAGGTGACCCCAAGTTCCTCCAGTAAAACGCCATAAGCCTTGGTCACAGCGCGCGAGGCGGAGTAAAGTGCAAAGCAAAACTGTTGGTGAACCCGCAGCTTCCCGTCTTCGTCTGTTACATCAGCCTGCATTCTTTTCCACCATCTTGCGTTTCTTCAAATCCAGCGACGAACAATTGGGGTACCAACTAATTGCTCGATGTCAACAAATTGCACCACGCGCTGGATACTGAGAACCAATTTAGATGCGGAGAGCCTTGGAGTTCAGTGTCATTAGGAGAGCTGTTGACTGTGCGGTTTATCGACCAAACTTGGACCCGCCATACTTTTGCGCAGCTTCTTTGAAAGCTGACATTCATGTTAGTTGCAGCATCGGACAGAAGGGCTCATTTCCGACGTCGGATGCAGCGCAGCATCAGCATCTTCTGGCCTGCCTTGTGAGGCACGGACCGGCGGTTCCGACGTCAGAACGTATTTACCGTCCTTCTATGTTAGTTGATGCCATTTCCCTTGCTGCCGTATCAGTAGCGATTGTGATCTAGGCGCTGGCCGTAGAGGCGGGCGACAAGGGACGATACTGCGTTGATCACATTGCCGGTCTTTGTGGGCACTCATCATGTGCACTATCTCACCACCTTGTTGTGGCGTGGCGCATGGGGTCGGGTTTCCCAGCTACTTTCAATCTCCCGCTGTTTTGAAGCAGCAACCTTGACGATCATTTCCCGGCAGATTGCTTGCCGAACTGAATCTGGGTCGATCCTCGGGTTGAGCATTCTTATTTTCTTAACCACCTCGTGGTGTTGAACTCGGCTGGCCAGCAAGTCTTTTGTCAGTAGCTTTGCATTCTGGCGTCCAATCTGGCGCGACAAGGCCGAAAAGACGCGATCAGACACGGCGCGTATGCCCGCCTGGTCGATGTTGCGACGCATCGCGGTGTCATCGACATCCAGTTTGTCCATCATGCGCTGGAACACCACCTGTTGTGCGTCAAGGGTCAGGAACAGATCCTGTGTCGCGGCCCATTCCTTCATCCAGCTTTGGCCAGAGCGATGATGCACTGTCTGGGTGGCCTGAAGTGCGCCTGAGAAATGTGTATTCAGCCTGTCGCATAGCACGATCACTTGCTCGGCCAGACGGGGATTTCGCTTGTGAGGCATTGCGCTGCTTTGGCCAGCGGTTTCTTCGGACAATTCGCCGATGGTATCGGATTGCAGGGCGAAAATGGTTCGCGCCATGCGCCCCATGACATTCCCGACCATGCAGATCGAAAAGTGCAGTTCTGCGATGCGATCTCTGGCGGGGGATGTCAGGGCGGGATTGTAGGACAAGCCCAGGGCTGATGCAGCGTGATGGCGTACTTTGTCTGAGGCGTTTTCAAACGGGGCCGACAGACCCACGGCTCCGCTCAGGCACGCCAGATGATTGTTGCGGTGGGCAAGCTGCAATCGCGCGCGGCCCCGCGCCAGTTCCGCAGCGCCTTCCGCAACGAAAAGCCCAAAAGTGGTTATCGCGGCGGTCTGGTCGTTGGTCCGGGCCAACATCTCGGTCGACCTGTGTCTGTCTGCCAGCGCGTCGAGTGTTTGAAGCGCCAAAGTCAGACTGCGCTCAATCTGGCTCACCGCCTCTCCTCGCAATATCTGGAGCGCGGTGTCGATTACGTCCTGGGTTGTCAGTCCCAGATGCAAGACCTTCAACAGTTCGGCGGATGCATCCTGCGCAAGGACGTCCACCAAAGGCGCGATTGGGCGCGCGCCTTGGCGCAACTGCGCCAAAACCTCTGCGTGCTGCGCGGTAAGTGCTGCCACCCGGTGGCGAAGTTCGGTGACTGCCTCTGCTGAGGCTATACCTTGAACCGCAGCGGCCTCGACCCAGGCGACCTCAACCGTACAGGCCGCCTCAAGAAAGCGGGTATCGGACCAGATTGCCCGCATGTCTTCGCTCGGATGTTCAGGGCCAAGGAGGGAAATACCCCTCACGGATTTGCAGCCATCCGCGTGCCATGGCTGGGCGGGCGGTAGCGTTCGCGCAATTCTTCAAAGCTAATCCCCAGCTCTGCCAGATTGTCCGCGCCAATGGCCGATACAATCTCTGAGAGGTAGATTTCATGGAGGATCATCATCTGAATGACATAGACCAGCGTTGCGTTTTCAGCGGAATAGCCGCGATGAAAGGGGCGCATTGTTCCGACAAAACTGGCCTCGGCGTCCGCGACAACTGTTAAGGCCACATCATTGGCCACGCTGGGTGCCGATCCGGTACCCTCGTGGGGCACGATCCGCGCGCCTGCTGCCTGCAAGGCCTCCCAACCCTCGCCGGTGGCGACGATGGTGACCCTTGCCCCCCGGTCCAGCGCGCGCTCGATCGACGGCAGGTAGGGGTCCAGCAGCTCAAACGACGATTTGAAGTGTAGATCGTCTCGCGCGCTGTCGATCAGTGATATCACCTTGTCATCGACCGCTGGCTTGCCTTCCAAGACTTCCACAAATTCGTTGCCCACCGGCTTGGCGCTGCGCGTCACCTGATCCTGTATCTTGGTGGCCGTCGTCTGGATGTCGTCGGCAATGCCTGCAAAGAAGTGCTGGGGCGAGGTGATCGCGTAGCGCACGGGCTGCGATGTGATCGGCTGAATGGCTCTCTTTTTCACTAGGTTGGTGACTGCGTTGTAGGAGTTGGCCCGTGCCAGGCCGGAAATCTTTGCAAGCTCATATGCGGTAGCGGGCTGTGCGGAAATCAGCGCCTCGTAAGTGCGTGCTTCGGGTCCTGTGAACCCCATATGCGTCAGATTGTCGAGCAAGCTGCCCTCGGACTCCTGAGGGTTTTCTGTGTTTTGAGCTTTGGTCAATGGCTGGTCTCCCTTGGATGCATCATTACTCAAATCAGTGGGGATTGAAATAGTAGTCGGAATCAGACTACTATTGATTTATTGCACTTGAAAGACAAAAATCGGGAGGGAAAAATGAAACTTAACCGCAGACATTTTGGAGCACTTGCGGGGTCGGCCGGCTTGGTTGCATCGACGCCGATGGCATTTGCATAAAGCTATCCGAACAAGGAAGTCACGCTCTTGGTCAACTACGGCGCAGGTGGGGCCGTGGACCGCACTGCGCGGGCTGTTCAACCATTTCTGCCGGACGCATTGGGTCAAAACGTGATCGTGGAAAACATTGGCGGTGCCGGTGGTAAGACCGGGATGAAGGCGTTCATGGAGCGCGAGGCCGATGGATATACGGTGCTGACCGCCTTTGCACCGGCAACCACCTACGGCAAGTTCACCGCGCCGGGTCTTTTTGAAATGTCGGATCTGGCGGTGATCAATGTGCTTTGGACCGATCCGGCGATCCTGATCGCCAACAAGTCTGCTGGCTGGAGTAACCTGGGTGAGATGATCGCCTTTGCCAAGGCCAATCCGGGTAAGGTGACATTTGGATCGTCGGGACAGGGCTCTGTCGGGTCGATCCTGGCGCGGGCACTTTTCCGCGCCCTTGATCTGGATATCAAGCTGGTGCCCTACAAAGGTGGCGGGGCGACCCGCAAGGCCTTTGCTGCGGGTGAGGTACAACTGACAGCGGCGGGTGCCGGCGGTGCTACGTCCGTTCAGGACGAGGCAGTCGCCCTTGGGCTTTTTGCAGATGCAGGAACAGCACCGACCTGGCCCGACGCACCCTCCATCAATGCCGAACTGGCCGAGATGAACGTCACGGTTCCCGAAGGAGGCGCATATCGGTTCTTTGCAGTGCACAGCGATGTCAAAAAGAACCATCCAGAACGGTTTGACGCATTGGTCGAGGCCTTTGAGGCCACAGTCATTGGTAATCAGGCCTTCAAGGATGCGGCAGCGACAAGCGGCATCGGCACCGACTGGCAGGGTCCGGAGGGCGCGCAACGCCTGATCGAGGATGTCGATGCGCAGTTCACGGAAATCCTGCAAGGAGAGGCAAGCTAGGTTTGACCGCCCAAAAAGAGGACGACGACACAAGGTCGGTTGATTGGGTCACGGTTGTCGTCACGCTCATAGGGGTGGTGTGGGCTGTCTGGTACGTCTGGTCAACACGCGCCAACCCCTATGATGAACCTGAAGCCGCGTGGTTGATCACGCCCTTGCTCATAGCTTTGGCTGCGGCCGCGCCTTTTGTTCTGTGGTCCGCTGTCGGCCCGTGGCCTGCGCGGTTGCGCCTTGATCCGAAGGAAAGCTTGCGGCCGTCGGCCCGGATCAGCTTTGTTATCAGCCTCCCTATTTTGGCGGGAATGATCTGGGCCGGTGGGTTCGTTCCTGCAACACTGATTTACGTGCCAGCGATGATGCGGGTGCTGGGCGAACGCCGATTTGGTGTCATCATAGCATCGGTTGTTGGCCTTTTGTTGTTCATCCTTCTGGGATTCTCCTGGGGGTTAGGTGTCCCTTTGCCGCTCTGGCCAAGAGGTTTTTGATGCTCGACTTCGCTCAGATTTCCGAGGGGGCGGCGCTGCTCTGGCACTGGCAGATGCCCTTGGCAATCTTCGGGGGCATGCTGCTGGGTCTTGTGATCGGGGCCATTCCGGGGATGACGGCGGCCCTTGGGTTGGCAGCCATCCTGCCGCTGACTTTCACATTGGAGCCGTTGACGGCGCTTGTCCTGATGACGTCCGTCTACACCGGGTCCCTGACGGGCGGAGGGTTTCTGGCGATCCTGATCAACACGCCCGGAACGCCGGGAGCGGCGGCAACCACTTTCGATGGTTATCCGATGGCCAGACAGGGCCGTCACAACGAAGCCTTGGGACTGCAAATCGCAGCCTCCGTCATTGGCGGCGCGATAAGTTACTTGGCGTTGTTAGCCTTTATCCAGCCAATGGCGCAGTTCGCGTTATTGTTCGGGTCATCAGAGATGCTGTTCCTGACGATCTTTGTCATTTTGCTGATCGCCACCTTGCAACGCCGCAGTTTTGCACGGACCATCTTTGCCGGGTTGATCGGCCTGCTGTTGTCCACGGTCGGCACCAGCGTCACCACCGGCGTCGCGCGCGGCACGATGGGCATCGACGCGCTGGAAGACGGGTTTCCGATCATCCTGTGCGTCATTGGTATGTTTGCGATCCCGGAACTGATCTCGATTGTCGCGCGATCGGCCATCGCGTCAGACACCGGTGCAGCAGCGACCGACATCCGAGCCGTGCTGCGTGGCGCGCGCCGGGCGGCGTCAGAGGTCGGGACCTGGGTCAGAGGCTCTGCCATCGGCACGGTGATCGGATTGCTGCCCGCTGCCGGAGCCACCATTGCATCGCTTTTGTCTTATGCAACCGCATCGAAACGGGCAATTCCCACTGATTGTTTTGGAAACGGAGACCCGAAGGGCGTGGTGGCTGCCGAAAGCGCCAACAACGCCTCTGAAGGCGGAGCGATGGCCATTCTGATGTCACTGGGTATCCCCGGAAGCGCGTCGACCGCAGTGATTTCCGGAGCGTTCCTGTTGCACGGTCTTGTGCCCGGCCCGCGTCTGTTCATTGACAATGGGCCGATGGTTTATGGCCTCATTCTAGGCAACCTCGCACAAATGATTGTGCTGGGGGTGTTTGCTGTCCTTGTTGCCAGTCAGGTCGCACGAATTGCGACCGTGCCATCACGCCTGCTGGCCCCGGCACTGGCGATTATTTTGGCTCTCGGGGCCTTCAGTTATCGTGGATTGTGGGAAGACATCGTGATCACTTTTGTCTTCGGGTTGATCGGATATGTGTTCCGTCGTCACCATTTCACTTTGGTGGCTCTCATGATTGGCTTGTTTCTGGGGCGGCAGATTGATGAAGATTTCGTACGCTTCGTGATCCTTTATGCCGACGATCCATTGGCGCTTGCCTTCAAACCGATAACCCCGGTGTTCGCCCTTCTGTCGCTCGGGTTACTGATCTGGCAGGTGCGTACTGCATGGATGGAGCGCAGGATTTGACCGACATGACGATCACTCCAACCGCGCTGGAGGTGTTTCATCTTGAGGCGCCCTTGCGAACGCCGCGTCGAAATGCCTTTGGCACGATGCACAGCCGACCCGCCCTGATCCTGCGATTGACGGACGCCTCTGGAGAGGTCGGATGGGGTGAGGTGTTTTGCAACTGGCCATCATTTGGCGCGCAGCACCGCACGCTCATTCTAGAGAACATCCTGAAGCCCGCCATCCTGGGCCGTACGTACGAAACGCCCGCCGCGCTTTGGCAATCGCTGACGGAGGAAACACGACTATTGGTCATTCAGGCCAACGAGCCTGGACCCTTCGAGCAGTGTATTGCCGGGCTAGACATTGCTGCGTGGGATATGGCTGCGCGTCGGGCAGATGTCCCGCTGCATGAACTCATAAGCCCCGGTGCTGATGCGGACGTTCCTGTCTATGCGAGCGCGCTAACAGGTGAGACGCAGGACGCGCTCGTGCCTGCCTTGCTGGATGCCGGTTGGACGGGTTTCAAGGTCAAGGTTGGTTTTGGGTCTGAACAGGACCGGATGGCCGTTTCACGGCTGCGTTCCATGATCGGCGATCATGGATTGATGCTTGACGCCAATCAGGCTTGGACTGTGAAAACCGCCATGGAAGCGATGTGTGGTTTGGAGGAGCATTACCCCCTCTGGATTGAAGAACCATTGGTAGCAACCTCGCCGCATGCCGATTGGACCGCTTTGTCAGAGGGCATTTTGACCCCTGTTGCAGCTGGTGAAAACCTGCGCGGTTTTGAGCAATTTCAGGGCATGGCACGCGGCAGGAGGCTGAGCTACCTGCAGCCAGACGCGATCAAGTGGGGCGGCATCAGCGGTCTCGTGCAGATCGCGGCTTTTGCAAAATCGTCAGGCCTGAAATTCGCCCCGCATTACCATGGGAGCGGGATCGGATTGATGGCTACGATCCATGCCGCCATTGCTCTTGAGGCCGCATGGATGGAAGTCGATGTGACGGAAAACCCGCTCCGCTCAGAAATGGTATCGACGAGTAAGTGTGTCCAGGATGGGAAGCTGTCGCAACCTGAATCCCCGGGTATTGGGATTGACGTTCAAGGCTCTTTCTTGGCCTCGTACCGAAAAAGCACCTAAAGAATTATCCCCATCTGTTGCGGCACGTATCTTGCGACAAGAAACGCGGCGGCGCCGTCCTCAGCAGTTGTCCGCACAGAGGCCGACAAGCGGGACGAAACGGTCATCAGCTCTGATATATCGAATGGCAGCTTTTGACGGTTAGGAGATCAAAGTCGACACAAATCCGCCAAAATAGAGAAATAACAGATTTGATAGAAGCAGCTTAAGAAGCTTAGAATGGAACCGTACTTCAACCTTTCCGATCCCATTGGGATGATCATAAAAGGCGTTGAAGGCCTTATTGAGACGAGACGCAAAGCCTACGCGGATAAACTCGAATTCCTGGCTCGTTTCGAGAAAGCGGCAGCTTGGACGTCTGACAACTGGACCTATTGGGATTTCGAAACAGCTCCTAGAGAACTCGCTGAATTGAAAGCTGCCAACCTCTCTTACAAAGAAATCTGTAAGCGATGCGATGCATGGCTCAAGAAGAACGAAGCCTCGAAACCCGAATTAATCCGTTTGATCGAGAAGGGTGACAAGAAGACAATGTTGGACGAGGTCAAGAAACTCGTCGAAGCGGGCGCGAATCCCAACACAACCTCTTTGCTGAAAGACACAGCTTTGGAAGCCGCGCGGTATCACGGCTACGAGGATGTTTTTGATTATCTTATTCACAATGGCGCAGACGGCGAGAAAGACGCTTTCACCAAGCTGCATTACGCAGTGCGATACGGTGACCTATCTGACGTGACACCACTCATCAGTTCGTTTGATATATTGTGGCAAGGGTTCGCAAAGACATCCGTTTTGCATGAAGCGGTGATTTCAGAAAAGGTGGACGTTCTAACTGCCTTGCTGGCGCAGATCGCTGCGGAAGACAGGCTTAAAGATGATGAAGTTTCGCACTGTTGCAGCCTGGCGGTTTCGCTTGGCAACGCAGAAGTGCTGATGCCATTCATGGAACGCGGCGTGAACGCTAACGTCGGATTGGATGCAACGCTCGAGAAGTACGATACGCAACTGTTGAAAACGCTCCTGGCACAGGGGGCGGATGTACACGAAGTCTCGGACATTAATCTATACCATGAAGACCCGCTACGTGTGTGCGACGCCAATGGGCAACCCGCCATTACTGACTATACGCGGACACTTCTGGAGGCGGGGTGGTCTGTCGATGACCTCGATGAATATGAAAAAGACCAAATCAGGTTTGTTACCGAGGCCTATAGAATACCGGAACAAGACATCAATGCGCCGGGATTCTTGGATGGCTCCTCAGAATGTTCCGGGACTAAAAACCCGGAAGAGCGTACCTTGCCGTATTATCTTGAAATGCTTCGCACCGGCGAAAGCAGTTTTGCGGCGCGACGCCGCATAAAAGGTCTGCCGCACGGGGTCTGGACGGCGGAACGGTTTGGCCAAACGACAACAAGGCTTCCCGACGGCCATTGGGTGCAAATCGGGGGTGAGCACGAGGACTTCTACGATTCAGATTTCGTGATTTTTAGTGACGTAGTTGTACATGGTCCTGGCATCGAGCCTCGGGTTTTCTTCTACCCCGATGATATTTTCCCCCCTACAGACTTCCATTCGGCATCATTAATTGAGGACGCCATCTGGATAATCGGTGGCCTTGGATATCAAGGCACGCGCAAACCGGGGATTACTCCGATTTATAGACTGTGCCTTGAGAACTTCAAAATCACGAAAATTAAAACGACAGGACAGGAACCTGGCTGGATCAACCGTCACACTGCAGCCGTCGACGGTACTTTGATCACTGTATCTGGCGGAAAAATTTCTGATGGTGAACAATACTCTGATCTAGTCGGGATCTATGAGTTTGACACAGAGCACCACACCTGGACGCGTAGTTTGTAAGTGCATTTCTTGAGCTAAGCGGCCATTCGCGCGAATGCGCAGCATCCGTCATTTTGGGCTTGTCTTATGTTTTCGGTATCGATCTGCAAAGATTGTGCCAGTGCCCAGGTTGGTTTTTCTGACTGGGCACTGGTGGCGGCTGGATCGCTTTGGGCTTGGTCGTGATGGACCGTTAGTGAGTTTGATCAGCCG
>CALKXV010000063.1 GCA_938005545.1 uncultured Paracoccaceae bacterium | reverse complement strand
GCGAGCTGCACTTGGACCGGACCTTCTTTGGCCGGTTGAGCGAGGCGAGGGCGGTTTGATCATATGAAAACAAGATACAGAAACACAGATCTGGACCTTCATTCACCGGAACCCCTTGATGATTTGAACGGGCACCTTGAGACTGCAGGTCTGGTTATCCTCGGCAGCCATCCGGGCGCGCGGGGCGACTGGGTGAGCGTTCTTGAAATCATCGGTGAAGAAGAGGACGGAATTCACGCGGATGTCGACGCCACGGTTGTGGCAGCGTTGGATGTGTTGGAGCAGCTTCCGCCACCGGAGAGGCAGATGTTCGACCAGTGTACGCTGAGGGAGTTCAATGCGGCCTATGATGTTGGGGATAAACCACTGGACTTCAACGAAGGCCTGAGCGCGAGGACGATTTCGCGAATGGCCGCCCTCAAGATGTCGCTGAAAATTACCCTGTATCCGGGCGATGAGTGACGTACCGCAAAGCTTCAGAGGCCGGCGGCTTTGGTCAGATTGACCCTAAACCGATCCCGTCGCCGCTGATAGCGTCGTGTCATCTCAGCGGACGCATGGCCCAGTTGTTTCTGGATATGCCGCTCATCTGCTTCTGCGTAGGACGCAAGGCCCGCGCGCAGGGAATGGCCTGAGAAGAGGGCGAGGCGGTCCTTTTCCGGGACATCAGTTCGGATCCCAGCGTCCAGCATTGTCTTCTTGATCAGGCGGGCAACATGCTTGTCGGACAGGCGGTCTTCCTGGACCTTCGAGTTGTCACGCAGGACCCGCCGGAAGACCGGCCCATGATCGATCTTAGCGTAATGCAGCCATTGCTCCAGCGCGTGCACAGGGCAGGACTCGTCCGAAGAGCCGCGGCCAATCGCAACCTCCTTCCACCCCGTCTTGGTCTGAAGGATCACGATGGCCCCGTCCTTTTCGATCTCGATCCATCCTTTGCCATCGATCGTGTCGTCCCGGTTCACGTCCAATGCCACGATCTCTGACCGCCGGAAGCCACCCGCGTAGCCGATCAACAGGATGGCCCGATCCCGTAAATCGCGCAGGCTGAAGGATAAGGTGCCGACCATCTTCATGAGTTCATCAGGCGCGATCGGTTCCTTTTGAACTGGTGGTTTCGCATGGGCACGTTTGATGCCCGCGAGGACCGTCGCGATATGGCGATCCTTGCGATCCAGGACCTGACCACGCTGCTGGTAGTTCCAGGCCAACCCAGAGAGACGCCGTTCGATGGTGCTGTAGGAGAGGGGTCGGGACGCCGACTGCGAACGGGAGCCGTCCTGAGGTGCCGCGCATTCAGCGATGTAGAGACCGATGAGTTGCGGATCAGGCGTGAACTGGTCTGCACCACGCCGTCGGCACCAGCTGGCAAAATGCGCCCAGTCGGCCTTGTAGGCTTTATTGGTGTTCTCGGCCGTTGCCTGGGCTGCGAAGTCCCGGGCTGTTTCAACCAGCTGTTCCATGGAACCGGAAGCTGCCACGTTGTTGGGTATGGTGATCGCGTGACCTTCGTCGCTCTCATCGACCTGAGGATCGCTGGACGGGGCAGGGGGGTCTGCGCGCGATTTCTCGACCATTTTGGGTCCCTTAATTGTGAGAATGCCTGTCTTTCCGCAGCCTAGGTTTTTACGTCCGATAAGGCAAACTTATTGGACATGAAAAAGAACCGCAAGGTGGGGCGGTTTGCACATTATATGGTAGGCAAAAGCGCCGCGACAGGATAGTCTTGTGGTATGACCTACCACCCCACAGCTATCTCCGACGACCTTAACAACTTACCGAAGCTGCCTTCATGGGTCACCTCCGGGCGTGCGGAAACCCTTGAAATTGTGGCTTTTCAGTCGGGGGCGGCGCTGACGGTGCTTGATCAGCTGGTAAGCGATCAACGTCATGGTGTGCCGATCAAACTGCTGGCCAACAAGTTGGCGCTATCGGCGGCGACAGCGACCTCGAAACTGGAAGGGCGTCTGGCGTGGGAGGCGGATATCCGCGACGCCTACCACCTGTCGCCCCCAGGCGAGGCGCGGGGTCCCGATGGCGATCTCCTGGCCTTCTGGCGCGAGGCCGCTCGGTTGCGACTGACCGGGCGTGAGTGGCAAGCGGGGCTCAAAGGGCTCGTTGGGCCGGAGTTTGAAACGGAAATCGACGGCTGGCTACAATCAGCAGCAAACCACAGTCAGTCCCATGGGCTGCTAGCCGGGTGTGTTGTGGTGATGCGCGCGGTTCTGCAGGCGGACGACCGGGCCGAGCGAGTGGCCTGTGTGCTCTCGGATATCTTTCTGGCGCGGGCGCTGAACTGGTCGACGGCGCTGCCGGTTTCTGCTGGGCATCTGACCAAGGCAATGCTGCGCGATTTGCTCGGCGACGGACAGGGGGCCGATCTTGTGGTGCAGAGGCGCATTTACGGTCCATCGAAGAGGCACTCCGATTGGCACGGGACTTGGCACAGCGAGTGGCGATGCTCCAAACGGTGGCTCCCAAGCTCCGGGCAAAGGGATCGGATGCAGCCGTCGCACTGTTTTTGTCTGAGGATGCTGTCGCGCCCTCGACTATGTTGTCCCCAATGATCAAAGGGACGCGTTTCCCGATGACCGACCGGGCGGCAAGGCGGTTCTGCGATCGGCTGGTCGAGCTGGGCGTGGCGCGGGAACTGACCGGGCGTCCGACCTTCCGGCTATATGGGATCGGATCATGAATGTCGCGACAAGGAAACGGAAACCGGCGGAGGAAGGGGCCGTCCTTGACCGGGAGCTCGAGGACCTGCCACAGGAGCTGCGCTGGCGGGAATGGATGGGTCGGATCGAAGCGGTGCTCTTTGCCAGTGCGTCGCCGGTCAGCCGCGAAAACCTCGCACGTATGGTGGGGCAGGGGGCTTCGGTCGAGATGCTGATCGAGGATATCCAGGGAGAGCTCACGGGTCGTCCTTACGAGCTGGCCCAAGTGACGGGCGGATGGATGTTTAGGACGAAGACGCAGTTTGCCGATGCCATCAAGGCCGCCGCCGATCTCGGCGACCAGTCGCTTGCCTTCACCGAGATGGAAATGGGCGTGCTCTGCGCCATCGCCTATCACCAGCCCATCGACCGGGCTGGGCTGAAGGACATCTTTGGTAAGGACGTGAGCCGCGATCTCTTGGCCCGCTTGCGCTATAAGGACCTGATCGCCAGCGGCCCGCGATCGCCGCGGCCCGGTGCGCCGCATACTTTCGTGACGACGGAAACGTTTCTGGTGTCGTTTGATCTGCAGAGCCTGCGGGACCTGCCGGAGCTGGAGCTGTCAGACTCTTGATGTCCGAAATATGTGGTATTCTTCTGGCGCGCAAAGCCGTCGGCTTTCAATTGGTCGGGCTCTGACTTTCCATCAGTCGGAGGTAAGAGTAGGTTTTACGTGCAAATGCACAGCAGAGTTTACGTGTGTTTGCACGTGTTTGAGGTATAGGATTGACTTCTATACCTCAAAAATGCTCATTCTGTGAGTTATAGGAAGGAATTCTATAACTCATGGCATGGAACTGGCAGATATCCGGTTGGCCGGATTTCCGGTACGACGCAGCATCACTGGCACCGCTCGAGCAGCGCTTCCTGATGTCGTCAGGCGAAGTCCTGGGTGCCGTCCACCATGTCAGCCCGTCAGAACGTGATCAACTCCGCATCGACCTGCTGAGCGATGAGGCCATGAAAACCAGCGCCATCGAGGGTGAGATGTTGGACCGCCTGAGCGTGCAATCCTCACTCCGCCAGCACCTTGGGTTGGAACCGGACAGCTATCCCAACAAACCCCGGGAACAGGGTGTGGCCGAAATGATGGTTGACGTCTACTCGACCTTTGCGGAGCCCCTCACGCACGAAACCCTGTTTCGGTGGCACGAGATGCTCTTGTCATTCGATAAACGCCTAGAGGCCATCGGGTCCTATCGGCAGCACGAAGATGCCATGCAGATCGTCTCTGGTCGTGTTGATCGCCCGGTCGTACATTTTGAAGCCCCGCCATCTGCGCAGGTTCCAGAAGAAATGGACAGGTATGTCGACTGGTTCAACCGGACCGGGCCGGGTGCGGAACAGCCTTTGCCGGCGCTGACGCGTGCGGGCCTGGGTCATCTCTACTTCGAAAGTATCACCGTCCTTAAGACGAGATCTTTGGGTCGTTGAGCAGAAGGCCTGAACATTATCTACGAGGTCGAAAGCTCGCCTCTACGGCCCTTACAGAGAAAGGTCCTTCTGCCGTCGATCATCCCTCAAAGAAGGGACGATAGGGTTCGCTGCGTTTGATGATCCCGTGCACCGTGCGGGCCATCTTGGCTGCGATTGCGGTATACGCCTTGCGGCGCAAATGGGTGTTCTGCCGATCCTTGGCGATGTAACGCTCGAACTTGTCGCGAAAGCTGTTGGTCTTTTGCATGATGGCCACCTGGCCCGCCATCCAGAGCGTCCGTCGAAGTCGGGCATTGCCGTATTTGGACAGCTTGGTCTGACCCCGGAATGTGCCGGACTGGACCGTCGCGAGGTCCATGCCGCAGAACTTTAAGAACTGGCGGTGAAGCGGTCCAACAAGCTCTTCATGGATGAGACCCGCGCTCCAGTGCTGGATCCCGGCAAGCGCAAAACCAAAACCGGATACTTCTGGGCGCTGGCCCGCGATGATCGACCGTGGGGCGGTACTGCCCCACCCGGTGTTG
>CALKXV010000062.1 GCA_938005545.1 uncultured Paracoccaceae bacterium | reverse complement strand
CACAGCCGCCTCTCAGAACGAATGCCCTGACAGTATCCCAACAACAGCATCCGGATCATCAGTTCAGGATCAATCGAGGGGCGACCGCGAGAGCTGTAGGATGGTGCCAGCAGAGAACGAACTTCCGACAGATCAAGGAAGTGATCTACTCCGCGCGGAGGATGATCCTTGGGAACAAATTCCTCGATTGAGAACTCATAAAACAGCGCGCCTTGCGCCACCAGCCTCGGTCCCATCATCGGTACACCTCCACTCTCAATTCGAGTGAATTAGCGTCAAACCAACCAATCAACGGTCTTTTTCAACACTATCTCCGCAGAGCAGCCATTGACAGCACATCAATCAGGCGGAACATAGTCGCCGTGCGGCGTCAGGTGGCCAACGAATTGTTGTTTTATTAATTTGATCAGGGGTTTAGATGCCGCTGCTAGACGTGCGTATTTGGGGATATCGTGACCACGTACACATAGGAGAAATTGGGTTTTGAGAGACGTGTTGACTAGGGTGCGAACGTTAGGGCCAACCGGGGTTAGCTTTTCCAACAGCCCTGGTAGTGATCGTTCACCACGCCGATGGCTTGCAGATAGGCGTAAATGATTGTGGGGCCGACGAAGCTCATTCCGCGTTCTTTCAGATCCTTTGAAATGCCTTCTGCCAAGGGGGTGACGGCGGGAATGTCGGATTTTGTGGCCCAATTTCCGCGGATGGGTTTGTCGTCGACATGATCCCATAGCCATTTTGAGAAGCTGCCGAATTCTTCCTGCATCTCTATGAAAATACGTGCGTTTTTCCGTGTGCCCGGTACTTTTTGACGGTGTCTGACAATGGCTGGATTCAGTAAAGCAGCGGCGAGTTCATCGTCGCTCATGGAAGCAACGCGGGCGACGTCGAAGTTGTGGAAGACGTCGCGGTATCCTTCGCGTTTCTTCAGAATGGTTTCCCACGAAAGCCCGGCATGGGCGCCTTCAAGTATCAGCATTTCAAAGAGAATTTTGTCGTCGCGAACCGGCACGCCCCATTCGGTGTCATGATAATGGGCGTAGAGCTCGGTGTGGCTTCCGAAACAGCGGGGCTTGTCATCTATGGGGTCAGGCATGCTGTTAACTTAGGCGTCTTGGTGTGAGGGGGAAAGGTTTAATGGTGCGCGCGTTGTCTTTGGGACAGTGTCGGTGGATTCGAAGGTTAATGCGCGGATTTCTGAGGAAAGGAGCGGTTTTGGAGCGTCGGTATCGTGTCGGTATAACGTCGGTATTACGTCGGTGGATCTATCGGCATCGCGGCTGGACAGGGTGCAGGCGGTAGGTGGTGTTAAGGTTTGTTGAGGGAATGTGAATGGCAGCTTTGAGCCCAGAGCGGACAGGAATTCTACGCCCTGCGCCTAGTTGGCTTTGTGGTGCCTGAACGTTATCTTCACGGGATGGAATTAGACCACGTGACCTATAAAGGCCCGAAGCTAGACGACATAGAATTGTTGGAAGCCGTCCCGAGAAGCTTGCAGAGCCTTCTGACTTCTTTAAATGGCTTTGTTCAGTTTAGCGGCGGACTGCACATTCGCGGTGCCTGCCTTGAACCCGAATGGCACTCCTTGCGCCGCGCATGGCGCGGGCCAAGCGCATTTCACGCGCTATATTCTTCAGTTGATGAGGATTGGGTGCCGTTCGGTGAGGATTGTGTGGGAGACCAATTCTTCTTGAATTGTAGGCAAGTTTGTCGCCTTTCGGCAGAGACAGGTGACGTCGAAGAAATGAACCTAACACTTGGGGATTTTTTGAAAGAGGTTAATTCGGACCCGATAGAGTTTTTGTCGATGCACCCACTATTGCAGCTCTTAGAAGATCAAGGTGAATTGCCCGACGGGTATCTTGTACATGCCTATCCGCCATTCTGCACGAAAGAAGCTGCCGATGGCGTAACATTGAACGCGGTGCCCGCTTGGCAACTTCACGAATACCATTCGGAAATGGCGAAACTACTTCCTGCGGAAGGTGGTCAGTTTCGTATCAAACTTGGCGACTAACGGAAGGCTGTCCAACGGCAACAAAGTCCGCATAGCGGTCATTGGCCGTCGTGTGTAATTCGCGTGGAACGACGGCGAAGCCGCCGCGCAGAGCTTGGCCGTTCGG
Source organism: uncultured Paracoccaceae bacterium (assembly GCA_938005545.1). Taxonomy (GTDB): domain Bacteria; phylum Pseudomonadota; class Alphaproteobacteria; order Rhodobacterales; family Rhodobacteraceae; genus CALKXV01. Next base: position 33,483 of record CALKXV010000062.1, on the reverse strand, counting down.
CGGTCAGGTGCTTTTCATCCACCCGCTGACAGTCGAGGGAGAATACGCTTGGCACTCTTAGGCGCACCCGAATGCTGTTCCGCGCGCCAGCCTACGGCCATGCTCTGCACGGCTTATGTTGTACCAAGAGGGCGGGGGGCGCCCGGTGTCAGTTTGTGCCTGAGGAAGGCCATGGGATGGTCGCGCAAGGTCAGGCGCATGGCCACGTAATCTTCGACGACGTGTTCGCCCGGTGTCATTTCGGGTAAGTGAGCTTGGGGTTCAACGATGCCTTCGCCATCGATATCGCCGGCGAACAGCGGCAGGGGTTTGACGGCACCGATGGCGCTGGCTTGCCAAAGCGCTTCGCGCCGGGACAGGCCCAGAGCGTTGAAGACATCGGCTTCGGCGAGGATGTGCAGAAGCCGGGGTTCAAGCCCCGCGCGCCGCCAGACGTCTTCGACGGACAGATACCCGTTGCCACGGGCCGCCGCGATCCAAGTGCCTTCTTCTTCGCGCATGGATTTGATCTGGCGGAACCCAAGACGCAGAGCCAGACCGCCTTTGCCGTCAAGCTCCATGATGTTGTCCCAGGTGGATGCATTGATGCAGGGCGCGCGCACATCCACCCCATGTTCGCGGGCGTCGCGGACGATTTGGGCCGGGGCGTAAAACCCCATGGGTTGAGAGTTTAACAGTGCACAGGCGAAGATGCCCGGATGGTGGCATTTGAGCCAGCTTGAGGCGTAAACCAACAGGGCAAAGCTGGCGGCGTGACTTTCGGGGAAGCCATAAGACCCAAAACCCTCGATCTGGGAGAAGCAACGCATCGCGAAATCGTCTTCGTAACCGTTGTTGCGCATGCCTTTCAGGAACCGGGTGCGGAATTCGCTGACGCTGCCGTGTTTCTTGAAGGTGGCGAGGGATCGGCGCAGGCGGTCGGCTTCTTCGGGGGTGAAGCCAGCGCCGACGATGGCGATTTGCATGGCTTGTTCCTGAAACAGAGGCACGCCCAGGGTTTTACCAAGGACCTTGCCCAGTTCATCTGAGGGGAATTCGATTTTCTCTTCGCCGTTTCTGCGTTTCAGGAAAGGGTGCACCATGTCGCCCTGGATGGGTCCGGGACGGATGATCGCGGTTTCGATGACGAGGTCATAAAAGGTGCGGGGCTTCATGCGGGGCAGGAAGTTCATCTGGGCCCGGCTTTCCACCTGGAAGACGCCGAGTGAGTCGGCTTTGCAGAGCATGTCGTAGACGGCGGGGTCTTCGGGAGGCAGCGTTGCAAGGGTGAAATCGGTTTGGTGATGCATCTGGATCAGATCGAAGGCTTTGCGGATGCACGACAGCATGCCCAAGGCGAGGATGTCGATTTTCAGGATACCAAGGGTGTCGATGTCGTCCTTGTCCCAGCAGATAACAGTGCGGTCTTCCATCGTGGCGTTTTCGATGGGGACCAGTTCGTCCAGGCGGCCTTCGGTGATGATGAAGCCGCCGACGTGCTGCGACAGGTGCCGTGGGAAGCCTTGGATTTGCCTGATCAGGTCAAGTGTGAGGGCGAGACGGCGGTCGGTTGGGTCGAGCCCGATTTCACGAAGTTGCTGGTCGGCCATGCCTGAGGTGTCGAAGAACCCCCAGAGTTGCGAGGATATGGCGCCGATGGTGTCTTCGGTCAGGCCCATGGCGCGGCCCACTTCGCGGATGGCGCGTTTGCCCCGGTAATGCACGACGGTGGCGCAGAGGCCCGCGCGGTGGCGGCCATAGCGTTCGTAGATGTGTTGGATGACTTCTTCGCGGCGTTCGTGTTCGAAATCGACGTCGATGTCGGGGGGCTCGTCGCGGGCTTCGGAGACGAAACGTTCAAAGACCATCGTGCCGATTTCGGGGCTGACGCTGGTGACGCCAAGACAGTAGCAAACGACGGAATTGGCGGCCGAGCCGCGCCCTTGGCAGAGGATATTGCGGGCGCGTGCAAAGGCGACGACGTCGCGGACGGTCAGGAAGTAGGGTTCGTATTTCAGTTTGGCGATCAGGGTCAGTTCGTGTTGCAGCAGCTTTTGGACTTTTTCTGGTGCGCCGGATGGATAGCGCCATTTCAGGCCTTCGCGGGCGAGGCGTTCAAGGCGATCCGAGGCGGTTTCACCTTTGGTGATTTCCGAGGGGTATTCGTAGCGGAGCTCGTCCAGTTGGAATGTCAGACTGTCGGCAAGGGCGGCGGCGCGGGTGACGGCGGCTTCGTGGGGGCCGAAGAAGCGGCGCATTTCTGCTTCCGAGCGGAGACGCTGTTCGGCATTGGCCATGGCGGCACGGCCCAGATCATCGACGCGAACATGTGTGCGGATGGCTGTCAGAACATCGGCCAGTTTGCGACGTGATCCGTGGTGCATCCGGGGCGTGGCGCTGGCGAGTGTGGGAATGCCCAAGGTGTCGGCGAGGGCGGCGGCGCGGTCGAAGCGGTCTGTGTCCTGTCCGTCGTAACGAGGCGACATCACAAGATGACAGTCTTCGGGAAAGCGGCGCGTCAACCGGTCCGCCTGTGGGTGCCAGGCACCCGCGCCGCCCTTCATCGTTGCGCGTGTGGGGGGGTGGATCAGAAGGGCGAGGTCTGTGCCGAATTCGATCAGATCGTCCATGTTGAGAAGACAGGTACCTTTTTCAGCCCGAAGTCGGCCGCGCGAGATGAGACGGCAAAGGTTGCCCCAGCCTTTTCGGGTTTTGGGCAGGGTGGTGACGGTAAACCCACTGTCCAACACGATCCGGGCTGCGGGCAGAAGACGTGGGATATTCAGGATAGCGGCAGAGGCATCCCCTTTGGGACAAGCCCCCTTTTTATGTGTCGAGATGGGCGCAGGCGGTCCGATCAGCTCGGCTGTTAGACGATCATGCACCTGCCGCGCAATCTCGCGCGTGCGCGCATGGGCACGCACCACGCCTGCCACCGAATTTTCGTCTGCTATTGCAACGGCGGACAGTCCCAAAAGGGCGGCACGGTCCATATATTCCTCGGCATGGCTGGCACCGGTGAGGAAGGTGAAATTCGACGTGGCGCTGAGTTCGGCGAATCCCATGGCTGATTCCCTTGTGGCACGCCGGAAGATGGCGCGATTCCCTGAGGTATTTAATGATATTCATGTTTTGTTCTTTTTGCCAGTGTCGTTTCACGCTGGCTTTCACGGTTGGACGTCGGTTTCACGCTAGGGTCACACAACAATGAGCACACAAGGTTGACCTAAACGTCAACCGTGGGTCAATCTGTCTGTAGTCGCATCGCAATGATCGACAAAAGCAATTGTATTTTAGCCCTGCAAAGCATTGGCAATTTTGGTCAAAAACACATGCTTTGCACGTCGTGAGTGATGGGACTGGTTCTGAGTTTGAGGGGTATAGGTATGTGTTCGCAGAGCAAAAAATTGGAACTTTTCCTCGTCCCTAAGGGCCAATTTATGCTTTGCGAACGCTTTAAATCGCAGACCAACTGGCATTGCGCCAAACAGGTCTAAAAGGCGGTCACGCAGTTTTCAAACCTATGGCAATCTAACACGCGGGCCTCATCGTCGGCGGTCCAGTGCAATGCATTGTCCGGGCAGGCCGAAATTTCGAGCAAAAATTCATCTTGGCTATGCTTTAGGGCTGCAAACACGTCGCGCCCTGTTTCCGGCGGGTTTGGACACCAAGCCGAAATGCACGTGGCCCGCAGAGTCACGTCGCGGTCGAAAGTTTCGGTGAAACCGGTGGCCGTCAGTAAGCGCCCAGTGAGCCGCACATTTGTATCGGCGGATTTTGAATAAAATCCATTGTTCGAGGGATCACCTTCGGGGATTGCGATTGACCGATCAGATGTGATCTTTCCGATCACCAGCGAATAGAGATCCGCGCTGTCGCGGGCCGCTTCGTATTGGGTGACCGCATCCGGTCTGAGACACGAAAGAGCCATGGCTGGTTCTGCGGCGATCAAAGCAAGGCACAGCGCAAGTGGGCGTTGGATCGTCATGGGGACAAGGGCCTTTCGGATAATCTTGGACACCTTTGGTCTAAGGTGTCGATTGGTTTGACACAAGGCAAGGCGCTTAAAGTTTGGTGCGGAAAGCGGCCATAACCTCCGAGTAAACATCGCGTTTGAAGGGGACGATATGGTCGATCACCTGGTCCGGAGTCGACCAGCGCCAGCGGGCGAATTCGGGATGTTTTTGATCAATCTGGATATCGGTGTCGTTGCCCAGAAACCGAAACAGAAACCATCGTTGCTTTTGGCCTTTGAAGCGGCCTTTCCAGAGTTTGCCGATCAGGTGATCGGGCAAATCATAGGTGATCCAGTTGACGTGTTCGGCGTCGAGGCGAACTTTGTCGGCGGGCACGCCAGTTTCTTCTTCCAGCTCGCGGAAGGCGGCGGTTTGTGGGTCTTCGCCGTCGTCGATACCTCCTTGAGGCAATTGCCATGCGCCGGGTGTGTCGATGCGCTCGCCTGTGAAAATCAGGCCGTTGGCGTTGGCCAGAACGACGCCAGCGCAGGGGCGGTATGGGAGTTCGTTTGTCATGGAGTCACGTTTAGCGCGATTTTTAAGCCAAGAACATATCGCGCCGTGGCCTTTTCGCGCCTGTGATAACAGTCTATCAGGCCCCCATGTCGAACCCACCTGAACTTCGCCCCGATTTAGCCAATGCCTTGGTCCCTGATGCCCGCAGTGCCGGTCAACCGATGATTGGGATGGTGTCGCTTGGCTGCCCTAAGGCGCTGGTCGATAGCGAGCGTATTTTGACGCGGCTGCGGGCAGAAGGTTATGCGATCAGCCCCGATTACGGCGGTGCGGATGCGGTGATCGTTAACACCTGTGGGTTTCTGGACAGCGCCAAGGTGGAAAGTCTGGATGCGATTGGCGAGGCATTGAACGAAAATGGCCGCGTCATCGTGACGGGCTGTTTGGGTGCTGATCCTGAGTATATCACCGGTGCGCATCCCAATGTTCTGGCGGTAACGGGGCCGCACCAATACGAACAAGTGCTGGATGCGGTTCACGACGCGGTTCCGCCATCGCCTGATCCCTTTGTGGATTTATTGCCCGCCCAAGGCATCAAGCTGACTCCTCGACATTTCAGTTATCTGAAGATTTCGGAGGGCTGCAATCACGCGTGCAAGTTCTGCATCATTCCCGACATGCGTGGGAAATTGGCGTCACGGCCTGAACGTGCAGTATTGCGAGAGGCGGAAAAGCTTGTTGAAAGCGGCGTGCGCGAGTTGCTGGTGATTTCGCAGGACACGTCGGCCTATGGCACGGATTGGAAAGGCCGCGATGTGAAGTTTCCGCTTTTGACGCTTGCGCGGGATCTTGGCCAGCTTGGTGCGTGGGTTCGGATGCATTACGTCTATCCCTATCCACATGTGCGCGAGTTGGTGCCTTTGATGGCAGAAGGTTTGATCTTGCCGTATCTGGACGTGCCGTTCCAGCATGCGCATCCTGAAACTTTGCGGCGTATGGCGCGCCCTGCGGCGGCAGCAAAGACATTGGATGAGATCCGGGCATGGCGGGAAGTTTGTCCCGAGATCGCCATTCGTTCGACGTTTATTGTGGGTTATCCGGGCGAAACCGAGGCGGAGTTTCAAACGCTGCTGGATTGGCTGGATGAGGCACAGCTGGATCGGGTCGGGTGTTTTCAGTACGAAAATGTTGCCGGTGCACGTTCGAATGCTTTGGCGGATCATGTTACGGGTGACGTCAAGGAAGACCGCTGGCGGCGATTCATGGAAAGGGCCCAAGCGATTTCCGAAGCCAAACTTGCAGCCAAGGTTGGCCAGCGTCTTGAGGTGCTGGTCGATGAGATTGATGGTGACGCTGCCACATGCCGGACCAAAGCGGATGCGCCGGAAATCGATGGGCAGCTGTTTATCGACGAAGGGTTCGAAAGTTTGGCCCTGGGCGATATCGTCGAGGTCGAAGTCGACGAGGCAGGGGAATATGATCTTTGGGGTCGTCTGGTCTGAACGTCTGGGTTGTTAGTCTGCCGCTTCTGGATCCATCACTTTGGCGAAATTATCAAAGAACTTGCCTGCCAGCTTTTTCGAGGTGCTGACGATCAACCGGCTGCCCAATTGCGCCAGCTTGCCGCCGATCTGGGCTTTGGCTTCGTAGCGCAGGATCGTTTTGTCGCCATCTGCTTCCAGCGTCACATCCGCGCCGCCCTTTGCGTGTCCGGCAGCCCCACCGCTGCCTTGACCTGTTAGCGAAAAAGCATCCGGCGCGCCGGTTGTATCCAGTTCAACTTCACCACCAAAACGAGCTTTGACCGGGCCGACTTTGAGCGCGACTTTCGCTTCAAGCTGGGTGTCTGACACTTTGGTCAGTTCTTCGCAGCCGGGGATGCATTGCTTTAGAATTTCTGGGTCATTCAGCGCCGCATAGACCTTGTCTTTTGGGGCGTTGATGATGATTTCGTCGCTCAGTTCCATGTCGGGTCCTTCATTAGCAGCAAGGAAATTTAACTCTGGTCAATGTGTCTGCCTGTTCGGGCGACAATGTCCAGCACGATTTGAATTTACGCCAGATGCGCGACGCAATAAATGCGAATTGAGGCGTCTGTTTTTCAGCCATCGGTCATCGCTCCCTTCAGGGCCTGTCGTCTGACTTGAGTGAGTTGCGCCAGGATCGACAACGCAATTTCTTCGGGTGTGACCGCGCTGATGTCCAACCCGGCTGGGGCATTTACGGCGTCGATTGCGGTTTGCGGGACTTGGAGTTTGGCCAGTTTTGTGGCCAGCGCGGCATATTTTTTTCGGCTGCCGACAAATGCAACGTGATCTGATGAGGATTTAAGCGCTTGTTTCAAAGCGTTTAAATCGTCCTGGCCTTGGGTGGCGACCACGATCACACGACGTCGGACCGTTGCGTCTTGCAGATTGGCATCGGGGCGCGTGATGTTCCAGTCGAAACCCTTGGCAATTTCTGCCAGTGCATGAGCCACGGGTGATGCGCCGAAGATCACCAGTTCAGGGCGAGGCACCCAAGGTTCGATAAAGACGTCGATGGTGCCTTTGGAGGGGCACCCGTTGCGGGCGGATTGAACACCTTCGCGCTCTTCCATTTCGTCTTCGGGCGCGATTGAAATCAGTGTGGGATTGCCATCCTGGATGGACGTTAGCGCGGCTTTGGCGACGGCATTTCGGGTACAGCTTCCACCCAGCCAACCGTGCAGGATTGTGCCGTCTGCACGCAACAATGCTTTGGCACCGGGTTTGGCCGCCGTCAGGCCTGCTGTGCGCACGATGGTGGCGACTGCGAAGGGTTCGTCGCGGGTGCGCAAGTTTTCCAGAGCGTCGGACATTTGGGGATCAAGAAGCTCTTTCGGCATCATAACTGTCCAAGCTCCGTTTCTAGATTGGCGAGGTCCTCCAGCGTGTTGGCGGCGGCGAAATGATCAAGATGCGGGAGTGCTGCGGCCATGCCTGCGGCGGTTGCCTCATAATCGCGCCAGCCCTTGAGCGGGTTCAGCCAGATGATTTTGCAGCCGCGCTTTTTCAGGCGGCAGAGCGCGTCAGACAGCAATTCCGGTGGGTCGGTATCGTATCCGTCGGAAAGTATGATCACCACGGTGCGCCCGTCGACAAAGCGTTTGGCATAAGTGTCGGCAAAGCGCGACAGGTTGCCGCCGATCCTGGTGCCACCTGCGAAACCGTCGGCCATCAGCGACATGCGGGCCAGCGCGCGCATGGCGTCTTTGTCGCGCAAGGCTTCGGTGATGCGCACGAGGCGGGTGTGAAACAGATAGGCGTCGGCCTTGTCATCGGCGCGCATAAGTCCGGCAAGAAAGGCTAGAAAAATCTGCGCGTAAAGCGACATCGACCCGGAGACATCGCAAAGCGCTGCGATCTTGCGGGCGCGATCCGGGCGGTGCTTTTTCGGCAAAGACAGAGGTTCGCCACCGGTTGCAAGGCTTTGGCGGATGATTTTGCGAAAGTGCAGCCGATCGCCTTTACGGGCGGCTTTGCGGCGTCTTGATCGGCGGTCGCGTAAGGCTGCGCCCAGACGTCTTGCCACGCGTTCGGCTTCGGCGATGTCTTTGGGTTGGACCAGATCGCGAAGGTCGCGGTTCATCAGGTTCTGGGTTTCGGTGGCCACAAGTTTGCCGGTGCCGTCGCTTTCCGCGTCGCCATCGCCGCCGTCGGGTGTACTGGCGTCACCGGAGCCGGACATATCTTCGCCTTCGGCGTTTCGGAACGAATGGACGTGGTCTTTGGCGGTGTCGCCCATGGTTGGCACAACTTTTTGGCGGACACGGCCCATGTCCATCCAATAGCTGGTGAACAATTCGTCGAAACGTTCAACGTCTTCCTTGCAACCGGTGCAGACGGCACGAAGCGCGCCTTTGCTTTGATCGGGCACGCTGGCGTCGATGTGTGTCAGGGCGGCGAGGGCGAGTTCGGTTTCGGCGACGCCAAGGCGCAGGCCGTTGTCGCGCAGGTGGGCAAGGAAGCCCGAGACGCGTGCAGCGGGGCCGGGATCGCGTGCGGCAAATTTGGTGACGCGGCTCACGCGGCTTTGCCTGCGATTCGTTGGGCGACTTCGGTTGTGATGTTGGCTTGGTCGCTTTGGGTTTTTAGCAAGGTTGTTAGTGTAGCTTGTAAGACGGCTGGATCGGCTGTCAGATCGGCGACGCCGAGGCCCATCAATGCAGCGGCGAAATCAAGCATCTCGGCGATACCGGGCGTTTTTTCCAGCTCCTCGGCTCGGAGTTTTTGCACGAAGCCGATGATCTGGTGGCCGAGATGCGTTTCGATGTCGGGGCAGCGCGCGTTCAGGATTGCAAGCTCCGTGTGCCGATCGGGGTAGTCGAGATAGGTGTAAAGACAACGGCGGCGCAATGCATCGGACAAATCGCGGGTGCCGTTGGCGGTTAGGATTACGATAGGACGCGATGTGGCTTTGATTGTGCCAAGTTCAGGGATTGTGACTTGGAATTCGGACAATATTTCAAGGAGATAAGCTTCGAATTCTTCGTCGGCGCGGTCGATTTCGTCGATCAGCAAGACGGGTGGTTTTTCTTCTTGAATGGCCGCGAGAAGGGGGCGTTTGAGAAGATAGTCTTCCGAGAAGATGCGCGTTTCGACGTCTTTTCCGGTTTCACCAGCGGCGCGGATGGCCAAGAGCTGGCGTTGGTAGTTCCATTCGTAAATGGCTTGGGAGGCGTCGAGACCTTCATAGCATTGGAGGCGGATCAATCGGGTGTCTTTTGCTGCGGCTAAAACGCGTGCGACTTCGGTTTTTCCGACCCCAGCCGCGCCTTCCAGTAAGATCGGGCGGCCAAGGGACAGGGCGAGGTGCAGCGCGACTGACAGATCGTCGGAGGCCACGTAATCCTGTTTTGCCAGATCGGATTGTAGGTTAGTCCAAGCCATTGCGCGTCCCTTTGACGTCAGGGACGGGCGCGTGGCCCGTCCCGCTGTCTTAGCTGTGAAGGCCCAGATCGTTGGCGATCTTCCAGACGCGCCAGTGGTCGTGGGGCATATGGGCGTGCCGCAAACCGAAGGGCCGGAAAGCATCATGCACAGCGTTGGAAAACGCAGGCACACCGCCGACATTCGGGCTTTCGCCAACGCCCTTGGCTCCAATGGGGTGATGCGGCGAAGGCGTGACCGTGTGATCGGTCGTATAGTGTGGCGTTTCCCAAGCGGTGGGTAGGAAGAAATCCATCAAGGTGCCGGTTTTGACGTTGCCCAGTTCGTCGTAGGCAATTTCCTGACCCATGGCGATAGCAAGTGCTTCGGTTACACCACCGTGGACCTGACCTTCGATGATCATCGGGTTGATCCGGGTGCCGCAATCGTCCAGCGCATAGAATTGGCGGATTTCGTGTTCGCCGGTATCAACGTCGAGTTCCATGACGCAGATGTAGGCACCAAAGGGATAGGTCATGTTGGGCGGGTCGTAATAGCTGACCGCCTCCAGCCCGGGTTCGATGCCGGGGATGGCCTGGTTGTAGGCAGCGAAGGCGATTTCCTTCATTGTCTTGAACTTTTCAGGCGCGCCTTTGACCACGAAACGATCCACGTCGAATTCCACGTCATCGTCGTGAACTTCTAACAGGAAGGCCGCGATCATTTGCGCTTTGGCGCGAATCTTACGCCCTGCCATGGCTGTGGCCGCTCCGGCAACAGGTGTGGAACGTGAGCCGTAGGTGCCTAGGCCATAGGGTGCAGTATCGGTATCGCCTTCTTCGACCGTTATGCTGTCGGCGGGCAGGCCGATTTCCGAAGCGAGAATTTGCGCGAAGGTTGTCGCATGACCCTGACCTTGAGAAATCGTGCCAAGTCGCGCGATGGCAGATCCGGTTGGGTGGATGCGGATTTCGCAGCTATCGAACATCCCAAGACCAAGGATGTCACAGTTCTTCACGGGGCCAGCGCCGACGATTTCGGTGAAGTGAGAAAGACCGATCCCAAGAAGCTTGCGGGTTTTGCCCGCCTTGAAGTCTTCTAATCGTTGGGCTTGTTCTTTGCGCAGATCGTCATAGCCAACTGCGTTCAGCGCTTTATCCCAAGCGGTGTGATAGTCTCCGCTGTCGTATTCCCAACCCAAAGCCGAGTTGTAGGGGAATTGTTCCTTCTTGATGAAGTTGATGCGGCGCAATTCGGCGGCATCCATGTTCAGCTCGATCGCCAAGACTTCGATCATGCGTTCGATGAAATAGGCCGCTTCGGTCACCCGGAACGAACAGCGATAGGCGACGCCGCCCGGAGCCTTGTTGGTATAGACTCCATCCACGGCAAGGTAAGCCGTTGGAATGTCGTAACTTCCTGTGCAGATGTTCATGAAACCCGCGGGAAACTTTGTTGGGTCGGCGCAGGCGTCGAAACCGCCGTGGTCGGCCGTGGTGTGGCACCAAAGGCCGGTGATCTTGCCTTCTTTGGTGGCACTGATCTTGCCTTTCATCCAGTAATCCCGCGCGAATGCGGTGGTCATCAGATTGTCCATCCGGTCTTCGATCCATTTGACCGGTTTACCGGTGACGATTGAGGCGACGACGGAACAGACATAGCCCGGATAAGCACCCACTTTGTTGCCAAAGCCGCCGCCGATGTCGGGGGAAACCACGCGGATGTTGTGTTCTTCGATGCCCGAAATCAGGGAGACAACGGTGCGGATCGCGTGGGGGGCCTGGAATGTCCCATAAAGCGTCAGCTTGCCGTTGACCTTGTCCATGCTTGCCACGCATCCACAGGTTTCCAAAGGGCAGGGGTGGACACGGTGATAATAGACCATCTCTTCGGCCACGACCTCGGCGGCGTCGATCACCTGTTCGGTCGTTTCTTTTTCACCGGCTTCCCACGTGAAGATGTGGTTTGGATGTTTGCGTGGGCCGTGGGCGCCATCGGCGCCGGGTTCAAGATCTTCGCGCAGCACCACATCGGTTTTCAGTGCTTCGAACGGGTCGGTGATGACGGGAAGTTCTTCATAGTCGACTTCGACCGCTTCGATGCCGTCTGCGGCTGCATAGCGATCTGTTGCGACGACGAAGGCGACTTCTTGGCCCTGATATAGAACCTTGCCATCGGCAAGCACCATTTGCTTGTCGCCGGCAAGGGTCGGCATCCAGTGCAGGCCTAGCGGTTCAAGATCCGCTGCCGTAAGAACGGCCAATACACCGGGTACCTTCAAGGCCTCTTCGGTTTTGATGCTTTTTATCCGCGCGTGCGCATATGGCGTCCGCACGAAGTCGCCGAACAGCATCCCGTCGAGCTTGATGTCGTCTACGTAGTTGCCTTTGCCTTGAGTAAAACGTGCGTCTTCGACCCGTTTACGCGAAGAACCTAAGCCTTTGAGGCTGGCGCGGCGATCATCAGAGGATTGGACGTCGTCTTTCATTCTGCGGCCTCCACTTTTGTTTGTCCTATCGCGTCGCTACTTGAGGACGCGTCTGCGTTCATGGTGGCCGCAGCCGCAAGAATAGATTTCACGATGTTCTGGTAGCCAGTGCAGCGGCACAGGTTGCCCGCAATTCCGAAACGTACGTCTTCTTCGGTAGGGTTCGGATTTTCTTCGAGAAGTTTTGCAGCACGGGTGATCATTCCGGGCGTGCAATAGCCGCATTGCAGGCCGTGGTGTTCTTTGAACGCCTCCTGCAATGGATGCAGCGCATCTGGGGTGCCGAGACCTTCGATGGTTGTGATGTCTTTGCCGCTGGCTTGAACCGCGAACATGGTGCAGGATTTCACCGATTTGCCGTCGATGGTTACAGTGCAAGCGCCGCAATGGGAGGTTTCGCAGCCGATGTGGGGCCCGGTGATGTTGAGGCGTTCGCGTAAAGTGTAGATCAGAAGTTCGCGTGGTTCGGCGAGGAATTCTTCCTCTGTCCCGTTCACCGTTAGTTTGATGTGCATTTTGTCTGCCATGGGATTTCCTTTACGCCCGAGACCAGGCGCGGGTGATTGCGCGGGTCAGGATTACGCCAGCGACGTGCATTTTGAAGGCCACTGGGCCACGGTTGTCTTCGGTTGGGTCGATGTCCGCGAGTGCGGCAGCGACGGCAGCCTTGATGGCCGTTTCATCGACGGTTGAGCCAGCAAGGGCCGCGCCTGCATTTTCCGAGAAGATCGGCGTGTCGCTTAGATTGGTCATTGCGATCGAAGCCGATGTACAGGTTCCGCCGTCTTTGGTCATTTGAACAGCCGAGGCGGCCGTCGCGTAATCGCCGATCTTGCGCTTTTGTTTCTCATAGGCATAGCCGCCTTTGGGCGCGGCGAAAGACACTGAGGTCAGCACCTCTTCGTCGCCGCGTTCGGTCATATAGGCGGCTTCGTAGAAATCGCGCGCAGGCACGGTGCGTTCGCCGTCAGGCCCCACGAGCGTGAATTGTGCGTCCAGGCACTGCATAAGACCAGGCATGTCGTTGCCGGGATCGCCGTTGGCAACATTGCCGCCAACGGTTCCCATATACCGGACCTGTGGGTCAGCGATTTGCAGAGCGGCTTCGCGCAAGATTGGGGCTGACGCCGTCAGACCTGTGTGGTCGATGATATCAGCTTGGGTGACCATTGCGCCGATGCGGATGGTTTCCCCCACATCAATGCCGGAAAGACCCTCCACATCTTGCAGATCGATCAGATGTGGTACGTCGGCCATGCGTAGCTTCATCAAGGGGATCAGGCTGTGCCCGCCTGCCATGACACGCGCGTCGTCACCGTGTTCAGACAGTAGCGACAGAACGCCTGCCATGTCCGTGGGCCGATGATAATCAAAAGCGGCTGGGATCATTGCTTTTCCTCCCAAATAAGCAATTCCTATTCGGGATGAATTCATGCACAGCTTTAGAGACAGGGCACGTTTTGAATTTCGGATGGCGTAGATTTTGCACGAAATGCGCCAAGGGCTGCACGAAATGCGCGCTTCAGGTTCCGAGCAGGCTGCGAACCAACTTCAGATTTGAGCGACTGACCGGAACAGGCGGAAGATCGACCCCGCTAAACCGACAAAGGCCTTTGTCCTTCTGTCGTTCAAATGCTTCGAGATGTGACGGGTTGATCAGATAGCTTCGATGCACCTTCAGAAAGCCACTGTCGGTCAGCCTTTTCGTGGCCTCGGTTATTGGCCAGACACAGAAGTGCTGGGCACCATCTGTATAGACATGCGTATAGTGGCCTTCGGCCCTGACAATGGCGACGTGGGCTGGATCGAGGTACAGCGTTTTACCGTCCTTCTCGCACGGAATGCGCAGTGGCATTGTGGTGGTCTTGGACGTTTGGGTTGGCGGGGGCGTGACCGGCGCGTTGGTCAGAGGCGCTAGGGAAGAGACAAGATAGGTGGTTGCAACCCAAAGGGATGCACCGAAGATCACAAAGCTGGTCAGAATAACGCCGAGTGCCAAGACTTCGTTGCTCATCACCGGGCCAAATTCGTGAAAGGCCGGTTCTTCGACAAAGCGTGTGCCTGCGATGGCGACGAAATGTACTGAAACCACGGCTAACCCGAAACAGAGCGTGCCCAAAAGGATATTCCGGTTGGATCGTTCGCCATAAGCAATCCAGAACGCCGCGATACAAAGGGCGAAGGACGACAGGACGGCAAGTAGAATGCCGGTCGGCGTATAGACCGCGCGGCACAATTCGAGCCCGGCCATGCCGATGTAATGCATCGCCAGAATGCCCGTGGCGACCAGACCACCCGCCAATGTGACGATCAGCGGAGTGCGTTCGGTGAAGTGCAAAAGGATCAGCGCGGCGCTCACGATCAGGATGGCCACCAAGGCCGAAGCCAGCGTGATCGCGCTGTCGTAATAGAACAGGATTGGCATTTGCAGGCCCAGCATGGCCACAAAGTGCATCGACCAGATGCCGCCACCTAAAGCGACTGACGCCAGAGCGATGGCGATTTTGCGGTGTCCGATGGTTTTTTGCGACAGCTCTTTCGTCAACGTGAGACCGGTGAAGCCAGCCACCAATGCGATGACAAACGACGCGGCTACAAGCGTGGTGCTATGGCTGACGTCCAGAAAAATCATGCCTGAAATTTAGGCGGCAAACGCACGGAAATGCAACGCTCACTTGGGGGGAGCTGGTGCTTTGGACGCGCTGTATGTCGATTCCGAGGGTTCGGATGGGATGCCGTTGAAGGAATTAGCTGTGCCGATCCGTTGGGAATATTTGATTGTGGGATATTGGATTTGGTGCCGACATCAAAACTGTGACTTGATTTTGCGCGGGCGCAGAACTTAACGTTGGGTCACTATCGTCAAGGAAACTCTAACCGAAGGAATTGCCATGACCCGCATGACCGCCAAGGACTTTGATCAAGAGCTGCTCGACCTTTATGATTTCTATGCCCACGGAAAGATCAACAAGCGTGAATTTTTGGACAAAGCCGGACGCTGGGCTGTCGGTGGCGTGACGGCTGTTGCGTTGTTGAACATGCTAAGCCCGAATTATGCGATGGCCGAGCAAGTGTCATTTAATGACCCCGATATCGTGCCAGAGTATATCACCTATCCGTCGCCAAACGGGCATGGCGACGTGCGCGGCTATCTGGTGCGGCCTGCCACCGCATCCGGGACGATCCCGGCTGTACTTGTTATCCATGAAAATCGTGGCTTGAACCCTTACATCGAAGACGTTGCGCGCCGCGTTGCCAAGGCCGGGTTCATGGCGCTGGCACCGGATGGTCTGACGTCGGTTGGTGGATACCCCGGCAATGACACCGAAGGGCGCGAATTGCAGAAAACCGTCAACCGCGAAATGCTTATGAACGATTTCTTTGCGGGCTTCGAACATCTGATGGGGCGCGATGACAGCACCGGAAAAGTCGGGGCGGTCGGGTTTTGTTATGGGGGCGGTGTTTGCAATGCTTTGGCGGTGGCCTATCCGGAACTGGGTGCCTCGGTTCCGTTTTATGGGCGGCAAGCCAGTGCGGATGATGTTCCCGGAATTCAAGCGCCTCTGATGCTTCAATACGCCGGTCTGGATGATAGGATCAACGGCGGCTGGCCGGAGTATGAGGCCGCGCTTAAGGCGAACAACAAAATTTATGAGGCGCATATCTATCCTGACGTGAACCACGGGTTTCACAACGATTCCACACCACGCTACGATGAGGCGGCGGCCAATCTGGCTTGGGATCGAACAATCGGCTGGTTTAACACGCACCTTGCGTGATCGGTATTTGCGGGGTTTCGTGCTTCGTGGTCGACAAGCCAAGTGACTTGTAGAATTATATAGGTGCTAAACCGGACCATTGATGGGGCCCAAGATGGACACAGAAACTATCGACCCAATTCGCGAACCGACATTCACCTTTCCGCCTGACGAAGGCGAATTGGTTGCTCGCGAATTTGCGCATGCATCAAGCATTTTGGAATATGGATCGGGCGGCTCGACTATTCTTGCCGCTCGATCAACGACGGCGGATGTACTAAGCATTGAAAGCGATAAAGCCTGGGCTGAAAATATGACGTCCTTTCTGTCGTCGCAACGTTTGGGGGGTGATCGGGTCAGGGTGCATTGGTCGGATGTTGGACCAACGGGCAAATGGGGGTATCCCAAAGATCAATCAAAATTCCGGAAATACCCGTCTTATGCGTTTTGTCCTTGGGAGGATTTTGACGTATCGCCGGATGTCGTTCTAATTGATGGCCGGTTTAGGTTGGCGTGTTTTGCGGCGACTTTGTTGTTTGTCAAAAAACCAACGTCAGTTCTGTTTGGTGAATATACTGCGCGCAATGCGTATCAGCCTGCCGGGCAATTCGCACAACCTGTTAAGACCATGGGGCGCATGGCAAAATTTCTAATTGAACCACGAGATTTTAGCGCGTCGGAGTTCGCAACCATGACACGCTGGTTTTTTCATCTGATCTAGTGATTTGATATTTCAGAATTAGGCGGCTTCTGCTTTGCCTTTTTTAGTGACGCTGATCATGAATTGCTGTCCGTAACGAGACAGGGCTTTCTTTGGGTTTAAGCCTTTTTCATTTAAGACATCGGTTACTGCTTCGCGGACGTGTTTGCGGCCCGAACGTTCCCAAAGAAAATCATCGCCCGCTATGACGCCGCCATCTCGAACTTTGCGGAAACAGAGCTCGACGTCGGCTTTCACAAATTCATACTGGTGATTGCCGTCAATATAAACCCAGTCAAAGTAATCGTCGGGATAGCGGTTCAGGATGTCTTCGGAAAACCCCTTGCAAATGTTTACGCGATCTTCGCCATCAAATTTTTTGCTCACATGCTGAAACATTGTGTCCATGGCATCTGAATTGCCGTGTTTTTTGTGGTTCCAGTCGGTCGACGGGCCTTCGGCCAAAAGCCCCCAAGGATCAATCAAGGTGAGTTCTTTTGGTTCTGCGTATTCCAGTATTTCGGCCGAAAAATCACCATTCCAAACGCCGATTTCTGCGCAGCGGCCATCCTTTGGCATATCACCAAGCAACTTGCGCCGGTTGTCTGTGCGCCGCGCCTTTCCTTCCAGCTTCTTTTTGGATTTTTCGCTGTCTTTGTTTTTTGATTTCTTCCGTTCGGTGTTGGCGGGCTTTTTGCTGGCGGGTTCGCTTACGATTTTCTTACGGGCTTTCGGCGCTGTCATAGGCTTTGGCGCGTTGGCAGACCCCATAAGTTCGGACTTCACGATAAGGGCAGCGCGCAGGGCTCCGACCTCGGGTTCGCGGACGTAATCCTGAAACGCTTGTTTGGTGAGAGAGAGCGCGGCCTTGTGCAAATGAGCGATCAGCCGGTCCTCCAGCAATAGGACCATTTCAGTCGCGCGACGCTTTGCAATCTTGTGGATCGAGGTGTCCTTTTCCCCGCCGAGGTTCCAGCGATCCCAGTATTCGGTGCCAAGTGTTTCGTTGAAATGGTTGGCGCGTCCACGGCGGCGCTTCATCAGATAGGCGTCGACAGATTTCAACGGATAGTGGTTCACCTGCGCGATGTCGTAACCAAAGTTGGATTTTGGCCGCGAGGGAGTTGCGTTCGGATCCTCAAGCCATTCGGCTGATCCCCAGGATGTATTGTTCTCTTTGTCTTTGACGATTTTCGGTGTGTGCACGCCTAGGCCTTCGATGGCTTTCGAGGGTTTGAAAAGTGATTTTACGAACCGGCCTTTGGTGTCTGTGGCTTTTGCGGGTTCGGCATCAATGTGCCTGTCGCAAACTGACTCGGAGTTGAATGCAACGTCGCCCGACGTGGAGAAATGCCGCCACGTGACAGGAATGACGTCGGCCACGTCGTAGGCCGCGATGAGATCACGGACCTGTCCGCGACCCGCATTTATGCATAGAAATTCATCGGCATCCGTCACATAGACCCAGTCTGCCGAGGCATATTCTTCGGTTTCAAAGGCTTCTTTGAAGGCTGATTTCTGGGGGCCGCGCTTTAGTTGTTTGGCGCGCCTATGGGTGACAATCCCGAGTTCTGACAACCGATCCAGCATGTGATCGGTGCCGTCAGTGCAATCATTCGTATAGATCAGAAAATCTGAGAACCCGATGGCGCGGTGATGGGCGATCCATTCAAGAAGGTAAGGGCCTTCGTCCTTCATGGACGAAATGACGAGAGTTTTCATGCCTGTCTCATTTTTGTTTTCGGGGCTTTTGCCCATGAGCTTGTTCAAGATTAAACCAACGAGCTTGGCAAATTGCAACCTTGTGTCGCGAAACATGAAACCCGATTGAGGCAGTGTGCTTGACTTCGGAGGGCAAAAACTTCACCGAACGGGCAAAGACACAACACTTTGGATCGCAGGGATATGACCGAAGAACTTGCCGAAACCGGCTCGCCAGATGGGGCTTCGATCCAAGTTGGCGTATGTGACCTAAACGGTGTGACGCGCGGAAAACGCATTCCCGGCAATCAAGGTGATAAAGCGTTGAGCGGCGCGATGCGCATGCCGCTTTCTGTATCGTGTCTGGATATCTGGGGGCGCGACATTGATGGATGCGCCATGATTTTCGACGACGGGGACGGCGACGGCGTGTGTCAGCCCATTCGGAATTCCGCGTTGGAGGCATCTTGGCTTGGCCCAAACGTTGGGCTTGTGCCGGTTTGGATGTTCACCGAAGGCGGCGCGCCAAGCCCCATCGATCCGCGTCAGGCTTTGGCCGCTGTGTTGGAACGGTTTGCGGCGCGCGGGCTAACACCGGTGGTTGCGACCGAGCTGGAATTTTACCTTGCGCCCCTTTCCGGGCGCGCTGATTTCACGTCTGAGGGCGTTTTGTCGCTGCATCAATTGAACCAGATCGCGCCCTTGCTGGATGACATTTATGCCGCGTGTTCGGCGCATGGTATTCCTGCTGATGCGGCGATTTCAGAATGCGGTGCCGGGCAATTCGAAATCAACCTGTTGCACCGCGATGATGCTTTGGTGGCTGGCGACGATGCACTTTTCTTTAAGTCCATCGTCAAAGGGTGTGCACGCACACATGATTATGTTGCAAACTTTATGGCCAAGCCTGAGGGCACAGCTCCGGGGAATGGCTTGCACGTTCACTTTTCGCTTTTGGACCGCAAAGGGCGCAACGTATTTGACGATGGTACTGATCTCGGCTCGGACATGTTGCGCGCCGCTGTTGCGGGTGTGGTGGCAGCGATGGCAGAAAGCACGCTGATTTTTGCGCCGCACTTTAACAGCTATCGCCGTTTGCGCCCGAATTCCCATGCGCCGACGGCGATCACATGGGGGTATGAAAACCGTACGGCTGCTGTACGCATTCCGGGCGGATCGCCAAAGGCACGTCGGATCGAACATCGTGTGGCGGGCGCGGATGCCAATCCGTACCTTGTTTTGGCGGCTGTCTTGGGGGCCGCTTTGCATGGGATTGAACAAGGTCTGGTGCCACCTGACCCAGTGGATGGGAATTCCTATGCGTCGGCTGCGTCGAAACTGCCAAGCGACTGGGGGGCTGCCATTTCGGCCTTTGAGGACGGGGATATCTTGGCCGATGTATTCCCGGTTCAGCTACGCGATGTATTTGTGCAAGCCAAGCGCCAGGAACAGGCGCGGTTTTTGGACAATGTCACGGGGTTTGAGCGCGCGACCTATGCCGAACTTCTGTAACAGAGGTTGTGTGCGGCCACTGGCAATGGCTTTCGTTTTCTGGCACCTGTCGCACATCGCTTCCGCTAAGGAGACCGCGCAATGACGTTGAAGCTGTCTGATCCAAACCTGCTTGAAACCCGCGCTTATATAAATGGGGTCTGGACAGAGACCGGCCAAACCTTTCCTGTGACCAACCCGGCGACGGGGGCAGAGATCGCGCAAGTTACAGATGTGTCGTTGGATTTGGTGCATGGTTCGATTGATGCGGCATATGCAGCCCAAAAGGACTGGGCGCAATGGACGGGCAAGGAACGTGCGGCGGTTTTGCGAAAGTGGTACGATCTGACGGTTGCGAATGCAGACGATCTGGCTGTGATCCTGACCGCCGAAATGGGCAAGCCTTTGGCTGAAGCCAAGGGTGAGATCCTGTATGGCGCGTCCTTTATCGAATGGTTCGCCGAAGAGGCCAAACGCATTTACGGCGATGTTATTCCCGGCCATCAGCGTGACAAACGTATCATCGTCATAAAGCAGCCAGTGGGCGTCGTTGGTTCGATCACGCCGTGGAATTTCCCGAACGCGATGATTGCACGCAAGGTGGCCCCGGCCTTGGCCGTTGGGTGCAGCTTTGTTGCACGCCCGGCAGAATTGACGCCACTTTCGGCCCTTGCAATGGCGGTTCTGGCAGACCGCGCGGGCATTCCGGCAGGTGTTCTTAACATTCTGCCGACCAGTACGCCGTCCGATACCGGCAAGGCACTGTGCGCAAATCCGAAGGTGGCCAAGATTACATTTACGGGGTCAACGCGCGTCGGAAAGATACTGATGGAGCAATGCGCAGGCACGGTCAAAAAGCTGAGCCTTGAGCTGGGCGGCAACGCGCCCTTTATCGTTTTCGATGACGCTGATCTGGATGCAGCTGTTGCCGGGGCCATGATCTCAAAATTCCGCAACAACGGTCAAACCTGTGTCTGTGCGAACCGCATGTATGTGCAGGCCGGGGTTTATGATGCTTTTGCTGAAAAGCTGGAACAGGCCATGGCCGGGCTAAGTCTGGGTGACGGGATGGAAGACGGGGTGAACACCGGGCCGCTTATCAGCGAAGCCGCAGTGGCGAAGGTTCAGGATCACATCGCCGACGCTGTGTCAAAGGGTGCCAGGGTTGCCTTGGGCGGCAATCGCCACGATTTGGGCAGCACATTCTTTGAACCCACGATCATGACGGGTGTTACGCCAGATATGAAAGTCGCGCGGGAAGAAACGTTTGGCCCGCTTGCGCCATTGTTCCGGTTTGAGACAGAAGACCAAGTGATCGAAATGGCAAATGCGTCTGAGTTTGGGTTGGCTGCGTATTTTTATGCCAAGGATGTTTCACGAATTTGGCGGGTTGCCGAGGCGTTGGAGACCGGGATGGTTGGAATCAACACCGGGTTGATTTCGACCGAAGTGGCACCGTTTGGCGGCGTCAAGCAATCGGGCCTTGGGCGCGAGGGGTCTAAATACGGTGCCGAAGATTTCCTTGAACTGAAATACATGTGCTTTGGCGAAGTGTCTTGAGGCTAAGGCGCGTCATCAGCTCCACTTGATTGAACAACCCATGCTTGGTGTCTGTGTGGTGGGCCCTTTGCCGGTTGCTGCGATTTCGCGCATTGCGTTGACCAATTCAGGGGCGCGGCCTTCGGGATTTCCCATTGCTGCACTGTCGAGCCGACCCCGGTATTGCAGTTCACCGTCTTTGTTCAGGCCGAAAAAATCGGGTGTGCAGACGGCCCCATAGGCTTTGCCGACAGATTGGTCGTGATCGACCAGATACAGAAACGGAAACCCGAAGTGTTGCGAGAATTTCACCATGTTCTCGGGGTTATCGTCCGGGACATGGCGATAGTCGTTTGACATCACGGCCACGAAGCCAATTCCATCGCCCATCAGTGTTTTGGCATCCGTCGCCAGGCGTTCGCCAATCGCTTGCACATAGGGGCAGTGGTTGCAGATGAAGGCGATTATCAGGCCCTTGTCACCTAGATTTTCGGACATGGTAAAAGTTGTGCCGCCGGGGTCTTTCAACGTGAAATCCGGTGCGTTCCAACCGAAGTTGCAGACGGGTGTATCGAGTAGCATGAGCGGCCTCGTGCCTGTTGGAAGTTCTGTCGTGATCTAAGGGTCGTGTTTTGATTTTGCCAATGCTTCGTGCCCCGGTAAGGCGCGTTCGGTCTGGGCGCGCAACATAGCGCCAATGTTCGGCGAGGTGGCCGTACCGGTGCGTGTTCGTGTTCGCAAGACAGGCGTATTCTCGGAGTTTCCGGCCAAACTTTCGCGGATGACAACGTAAAGGCCCGCGCCGATAATGACGGCAGCCCCGATACCCGTTTCGCGGTCGGGGATTTCGGCAAAAAACAAAAATCCAAATGCCGATCCCCAGATGATCTGGCTATACTGCATTGGAGCGACGATGGCCGCATCGCCGTATCGGTAAGCCCCGATGACACATAAGCCGCCCGAAAAGCCAAGAAGCGATACAATCGCCAGAAGTCCGACATGTTCAATTGGCATGGGCTTATAAATGAACGGTAAAACGCAACCCATGAGCACAATGTTGGCCATCATCGGATAGAGCATCAAGACCGCAGCACGTTCCTGTTTGCCGATCTTGCGGGTAATCACAGAAACAACTGCGCCGCCAGCGGCCGCCACAAGGCCTGCCACATGGCCTACGGTCATGGGTTCGGCGCCGGGGCGCAAAACGATCATGACACCGGCAAGGCCGAGAATGACGGCGGCCCATCTGTGAATGCCCACACGTTCGCCAAGAATGGGAATCGACAATACAGTAATCAGCATGGGCGCGGCGAAGATAAACGCGTAAACCTGTGCCAAAGGCAGGACGGAGAACGCATAAAAGGCGCTTGTCCCGGTTGCGACCATGGCCGCCGTACGGACAGCGACCCATTTGGGGTGATGGGGGCGTAGAGTGTCGGCTTCTTTGTCGCTCATCAACATCAGCGTGGCGAAGGGAAAACTTAGAAGGACGCTGAAGAACAGGATCTGAAACGGTGCATAGTCCGCGCCGAGAAATTTGATAACGGCGTCATGGGTCGAAAATACCGCAAAGCCGCCTAATGCGAACGCGACGCCCTTTAAATTGGATTGCTGCAACATGGTAGCCTGACTTTTGGAATGCGCCTTTGGTCGGCGCATTCCATATTAAGGTCAAGCTTTGATTAAAGAGTGGTAGTCAGTTTCGCGACAATCGCGTCACCCATTTCGCCCGTGGTGATCGGCGATCCGTCTTCGGGCCCCATCAGGTCTGCGGTGCGTAGCCCATCGGCGAGCACGGCTTCGATGGCATCTTCCAGACGTGTTGCCTCGTCGCCCTGATCAAAGCTATAGCGCAGCGCCATGGCAAAGCTCAGGATGCAGGCGATTGGGTTGGCTTTGCCCTGGCCGGTGATGTCGGGGGCCGAGCCATGGACGGGTTCGTACATGGCTTTGGGGCGTCCGTTTGCCATCGGCAGGCCGAGCGAGGCTGAAGGCAACATGCCAAGCGATCCGGTTAACATTGCGGCGCAGTCGCTTAGGATGTCGCCAAAGAGGTTATCGGTTACGATGACGTCGAATTGCTTGGGTGCGCGCACAAGCTGCATCGCACCATTGTCGGCGTACATGTGCGACAGTTCGACGTCTGCATATTCGGCGGTGTGAATTTCGGTCACCACGTCGCGCCAGAGGATACCGGATTCCATGACGTTGGCCTTTTCCATCGAACAGACTTTGTTGCTGCGTTTGCGCGCCAATTCAAAAGCCGAACGGGCAACGCGCGCGATTTCGCTTTCGGTATAGCGTTGTGTGTTCACACCGACGCGTTCGTTGCCTTCTTCGTGGATGCCGCGCGGTTCACCGAAATAGACACCAGAGGTCAGTTCGCGCACGATCATGATATCCAGACCGCCGACCACCTCCGCCTTCAGCGACGAAAAATCCGCCAGTGCGTCAAAGCATTGCGCAGGCCGGAGGTTGGCGAACAGGTCCATTTCTTTGCGGAGGCGCAAAAGGCCGCGTTCAGGTTTTACGCTGAAATCCAGGTCATCATATTTTGGAGCACCGCAAGCCCCCAAGAGAACGGCGTCGACTTCCTGCGCCTTTGCCATCGTTTTATCGGTCAACGGTACGCCATGCACATCATAAGCGGCCCCGCCCACCAAATCTTCGCTGACGTCAAAGGTCATGTCGCGATTGGCACCGTACCAATCAATGACTTTCTTCACTTCGGTCATAACTTCGGGGCCGATGCCGTCGCCGGCCAGGATTAAAAGCGAGGGGTTGCTCATGTCAGACGTCTCCGGAAAAGGTCTTGGGCGGGGTATCGCGCCGGGGATCCGGCGTCAAGAAGGAGGCGGATCACAGGCGGTTCTCATCCCGGTCGCCAAGGCGCGCCAAACCAGATCAACGTGCGGGTTTTTGCGGATCGCTTCGTGGGCGGTCAGCCAAGCTTCGAGGCGCGGGATCTGTAAACCAAGGTCAATGTATTCAAGGTTTGGATCCAGCACACCCGCGCGCACAGGCGCAAACCCCAGGCCGCAACCGGCACGTACCAGTTCCCAAACCGCCGTGTGATTGTCACATCGCACGGGAAAGAAGTCGCGCTCGATCTCGAAACCTGCGTCACGAAACCCCCTGATCAGGTTTTCGTTCCGATCATAGCCAACGATGTCGTGGTCAAAGAGGTCTTCGGGTTTTTGTGGCCGACCGCGCCGATCCAGATAGCGTTTTGCGCCAAACAGTCCAAGTTGCACATCGCCTAAATGTTGCGTGACCATATCCAGCTGCGTGGGGCGATACATGCGCACGGCAATGTCGGCTTCGCGAAACAAGAGGTTCTCGGTCTCATCAGAGGGTACAAGTTCGATGTCGACGTCGGGGTTGGTTTCACGCAGTCCGGCGATAATCTCGGGCAGATAGTGATGTGACGCGAAAACGCTGGCCGTGATACGCACTGTGCCGCGCAGGTCGCTGGATGTCCCGGCAGCATGCAGGCTGAACGCCTCGGCCGCCTCACGCATTGTGTGTGCGTGGTTCAGCAGGATGGTGCCGTGTTCGGTCAGCGTCATGCCACGAGCTTGGCGTTTGAACAGTGACACGCCCAAGTCCTGTTCCAAGGATTGTACGTGGCGTCCCACCGTTGGTTGCGTCAAACGCAACCGTCTTCCGCCCGCAGAAAGCGAGCCGGTTTCGGCCACCGCCAGAAAGGATTGGACCAGAGACCAGTCAAGATGCTCCAAAGCGCTCATGCAAAAATGCATAGCACAAGTTAAGACTCTCGCAATTCCAATTGTTTTTCGCATAGGTCACACCAAGGCAACTTTTTGAAGGAGCCTCAACATGTCAGGTATTGTTCTTATCCTCGGCGCATCGGGTCGGTTCGGACGCCACAGTGCAGAAGCCTTTTGGAATGCGGGCTGGCAAGTGCGGATATTTGATCGAAACAAGGACGATCTGAACGCAGCCGCACAGGGCGTAGATGTGATCGTCAACGGTTGGAACCCACCCTATACCGCGTGGAAGCGCGATGTGCCGGACCAGACGCGTCGGGTGATCGCGGCTGCGCAAGTTTCGAAGGCTGCGGTTCTTATCCCGGGTAATGTCTATGGCTATGGGAAAGGCGCGCCTCGGGTTTTGCGTGCTGATACGCCTCATCTGGCCACCAATCCCTTGGGTCGCGTCCGGATCGAGATGGAACAGGCTTATCGCGATGCAGGTGTGAAAACCATTGTGCTGCGCGCGGGTAACTTTATTGACACCGAAGCCTCCGGCAATTGGTTCGATCAGATCATCACAGCGAAACTGACCAAGGGATGCGTCGTTGCGCCGGGTGCGCCGGATATTTCACAGGCTTGGGCATATTTGCCCGATTTAGCGCGCGCTGCGGTCAGTTTGGCCGAGCGGAGAGAAGTCCTTGGGCAATTTGAAGATGTGCCGTTTCCGGGTGTTACGTTGAGTTTGGCTGAAATCACAGAGCATTTGAGCGCAGTTTTGGAGCGGAAGCTGACAGTGAAGCGCATGAGTTGGTTGCCGATATGGCTGGCTGTTCCGTTCTGGTCGATGGCACCAAAATTGCTGGAAATGCGATATCTGTGGTCCATGCCGCACCAGTTGGATGGGGATCGGTTCAAGGCGTTGGTGCCGGGCTTCCGAGCGACTGCGCCTTCAGTTGTTTTGAGCGAGGCCATTCGGCATCTCGATATCCACCCAGACCAACCGGTGGCGCGAAGCAGTTTCGACATCGCGGCGGAGTGAATTTTCGCTTGTCGGCCAGACGACGCCCGCACCTTCTGCGTTCAGTGTTGCGCTGGGCAACACGTAGTCCACCCGCAGATTTCCCGGTCGGTTTGGGCCGTCTGGCCAGTCAGCGGTGTCTAAGGCCGGGTCGCCTTGGTGATTTGGGTTTGCCGCTTCGAGACCGCCCGCACTTTTGGGCATCAGGTCTTGCACGCCAGAGTGCGACAAAAGCCGGTTCAGCGCTGTGTTCCGGCCATCGCCATCCACAGGATCAAGATTGGCAACTCCTGTCAGAACGAAGTGCTTCGGTGGGTTTTTTGGTGGGTTGCTGTTCAGATAATCGATCCAGAACGCTGTTTCATCGTGGTTGCGTCGGCCATTTCGATCCTCGGGCCCGTCGAACACAGGCGGGGTGGCGTGCCAGACCAGCAGATGAAGTTTTGACCCGTTCGGCATCGTGACGGGGACGTCCCAATGGGCAGTGGTGCTGAGCGGTTGGTTTGCAGCCGTGTTCGCAAGCGCGTGGTGCCCGCTAAGGGCTGTCCACGGTGTTGTTGTGAAGTCCCGCGCGTTTGCGCCGTCAATCGGCCATCGGGACAGGATCGCAAGCCCACCTTGGCCTTGGAATTCACCAAATCCCCACGCGTCTTCAGGGCCGCCCAATTTGCCGTCGCCGTTCAAGTCTTTTCCACTTTGGCGGCCCCGGTTGGGACGGCGCGCGAAATGGTGTGGATAGTCGCCGAGCTTCTCTGTGAAGGCTGTCAGCGCAATGCCGTGCAGATCATAGTCAAAGCCAGCCAGAACGAGGATGTCAGGACTGGCTGTGGAAATGACGCGCACCATGGCTTCTATCTGTGGATCATCACCAGACAGGATATCGCGAAGCAATAGTCCGGGGCCGTCCCGTTCCAGTTCGGTGTGGTAGAGAGCGACGCGGATTGGGTCGGCCCAGCTACCCTGGGCCAACACCGCAAAGATTAGACTGGCAACAAGCCCGCGTTGCCTTCGGCTTCCGACGACAATTTTCGTTTCTGCGTGATCAGTGCCGCGATCCGCCCCATGGCGATGCCGCGCATGAACAAAGATGCCGGAAGAAACGCCCATGCTGCCACCGTCCAGATCAAGGTCTGTGGTCCGTCCAGCGATACGGCGCCGAAAAGCGACGTTGCTGATTTAATGACGGCCGGGGTCAGGAATGGCAGTAAAAACCCTAACGCAATGTTAAAGCGCGCGTCGCGTTCCAATCGGTCGACAACATCGCCGCCTGCTGTGGGATCAAACGTGGGTAGGTTTACCCAGACGTTGAAGCTGCCGTGGTTTAAGGGCCATTGCCACAGGCGTTGCAGGACGATGAAGGCAAAAAGCGTCAGCAGGGATATCAAATAGGCCAACCCCGCCGCGTTGCGAACCATATGTACGTGTTCAACGGATGCATCTGGCGGCAACATGAGCACCACAAGACGTACCGGTGAATAGGGGAAGTCGATGGCTTGGCCGATTGTGGCGCCCAGCGCCGTGACGGCATTGGTCCAGGCCGTGGGGAACATTCCGCCGCTGACCAGCAACGACAGCAGGAAAATTGTCACGAAAAGTGAACCGAACCGAATGCGATTGAACGGTGACGCATCGCGGAATTCGATAAGCCCGGGATAGGTCGAGGCATATTCGAAGAATGTCAGGCCTGCGCCAAAGAGCGCCACCAGCGTGACGATCTGTGCGACATCGGCGGTCGTGCCAGGCAAGACCAGCGACGGTGTCGCGATCAGTAGAATGACGAATACCGCGCGTATGGTCGCGCCGACCATTCGGTTAATCACTGTTCCTGCCTCTCACTCCAGCGGCCGGGTTTCGCCCCGATCCTCTGAGTTTTGCCTCGTGCCGTCGGTTCTGACGGTCTGCCATAGTTTTGCCCCATTTCTGCCTCGTTGCAGCCATCACAGCAATAACTCCTGAAAACTAAATGAATTTCTGGGCAATTTCGTGGTCGGAATGGTGCGACTTTGCATCAATTCCGAAACGAAAAAGGGCCACCCGAACGGATGGCCCAACATGTAGTGGTCTGGAGTTGCTTTAGACCCAAGGCCTGTCTTGGGCCAATTTCGCCTCAAATGCGTCAATCGAAGCGGCCGCGTTCTCGACCGTTAGGCCAATGTCATCCAGGCCGTTCAGCAGGCAGTGCTTTTTGAACGGGTCCACGTCGAAGGCAAAGGTTTCGCCATCGGAACTTGTTATTGTCTGGGCTTCAAGGTCGACCGAGATTCGCGCATTTGCGCCTTTTTCGGCATCCTTCATCAATGCATCGACCTGATCTTTGGGCAGCTTCACCGGCAGAATGCCGTTCTTGAAGCAGTTGTTGTAGAAGATGTCGGCAAAGCTGGTCGAAATCACGCAGCGGATGCCGAAATCCATCAAAGCCCATGGCGCGTGCTCGCGGCTGGAACCGCACCCAAAGTTGTCACCTGCAACCAGAATCTCGGCTGAGCGATAGGCTGGCTGGTTCAAAACAAAGTCGTCAACTTCGTTACCGTCGCGGTCAAACCGCATTTCATCAAACAGGTTCGCACCAAGGCCAGTTCGCTTGATCGTTTTGAGAAACTGCTTGGGAATGATCATATCGGTGTCGATGTTGACCAGGGGCATGGGCGCTGCAATGCCGGTTAGCGAGGTGAATTTCTCCATGGCCGTGATCCTTTTTCATGAACCGCGCCTTTCTGCATCAGCGCCATCGAGTCCGCAAGGGTGCCCATGAAAAAAGGCCCCTGAATGACAGGGGCCTTCGGTGTCTTTTTGGACGCGGCCTTAGGCGTTGCGACGCTTCATGACCAGACCGGCGATTGCCCCCAAAAGCAGTAACCCGCTGGCCGGCAAGGGTACTTCGGATGGCGATTCATCATCGAATGGCGATCCTTCTTCCGGTGGGGTATCGCTTGAGATCAAACGGTAGGACGCGTGCAGTTCGGCTGAGTTTTCCGCCTTTTCTGTGGTCCAGAACGTATCCAGCAGTGCGTTGTCGAAAAAGAAGGCCGAGATATCGAGAACGTATTCAAGTCCGTCGACAAAGAAACCTTCGGATGCGCCTTCGTTCAGCGCAACGGAAACCTTATCTGCACAGCCATTCGCGTTGACGGTGGCGCTTTGGGTTTGGCCGTTGGCGCAGACCCGAGCATCGTTCGGTGTTTCATTGTGGTTGAAGCTGAAGACAGACCTGTATGTCTCAATCGAACCCGTGATTGTAAAACTAATGGCCAAATCGGCGCTGTTTAAAGTTGGCCCGTCTGTATAGATCGGCTTGTTGCTGTGGGTGAACGTACCGAGATTGAACAGTTCATCAACATTGGTTGAAATCGGTGCTTGCGCGGAATCGAAGGTATAACCGCTTTGGTCAGCCCCATTTGGCGCCTTGCCCCATAGAATTGCGTTCGTCCCAAGGCCATCGGCAGATCCGCGGCTGACGTCGGCGCTTTCCCAAACACCATTAACAGACGTAATGGTGATGGCGGCGGCTGGGTGAGCGAGGGCTATCGTTGCGGCACCAGCCGCAATCAACTTCACAAGGTTCATCTTTAACTCCTTCCGCAACCACGGCTGCGAACATTACTGATTACACGTTTGGAACATATGACGAACACTTTTCAATTTTTCTAGTATCAAACACCAAGACCAACGTTGCGAAGCGCTTCGTGACAATGCAGTTTCGTGGTTTTATTTATTGGAATCATTGTCTTATGCCGCGTTAACCAGCATAAGAAAATCTAATCAATTTTTAGAAGAAGTTAAGAGCTATCCGGCGTTAAGCTGCGATTTTGCGCCTCAACAAAAGGAATGCGACGCCAGACATCAAGAGTAACCCGCCAGCAGGCAAAGGCACTTCGGACAGCGGTGGAGGCGTATCTGATGGTGGCCCGGGATTATCTGTTGGTGGTGACGTCGGGTCAGGTGATGACGTCGGACCAGGTGGTGTTGGTTGATCTGGATCGTCCTGCGTTGTCAAAATTGCGATCAGCTCGGCTGAATTTTCACGGTTTTCTTCGGTAAAGAAGTTCTCAAGCGTTTCGCCCTCGAACTGAAATCCCAAGACATCCAGTTCGAACGTTTCGTCGCCAATGGAAAAGCTTTGCGATTGGCCCTGGTTCACTGTG
Source organism: uncultured Paracoccaceae bacterium (assembly GCA_938005545.1). GTDB lineage: Bacteria > Pseudomonadota > Alphaproteobacteria > Rhodobacterales > Rhodobacteraceae > CALKXV01. Next base: position 3,590 of record CALKXV010000062.1, on the reverse strand, counting down.
GCGCGCACAAGATCTGCGCAGCCTTGTGCATTTACGCCAACGCCAAAGGCCGCGCCATTTGGGCATTGGGCTTGGTCATTCAGGGTTTCGTTGTGCGAAAAGGAAAATGCCGAGATGATCGGGCTGGTTAAGCCACTGATCCTGAATGAAACTTCCAAAAGCGCGCTTTGTAGGGCCTGCCCGCTGATCGGGAAGTTCAAATGCGTGAAAGTCCCGAGCACGAAGGGTGTGTCGGTTTCAACGGTCTGGTTGCCGTTGGCGACGAAGTCATAGCCGCTTTGTCTATCGAAGCCGGGCACGCCCCAGCGGATCGAATTGGTTCCAATGCCATCAATCTGAGGAGTTGTTGACTCCCAGAAGCCATTAATGTCTTCGATATCGACCGGTGCCGCGAAAGCTGAAGCTGTTAGACCAATCGTGATGAGGACAGACGGCAGAATTTTTGAAACCAACATGACAAATCCTAACTAAACGGCGGTCCAACAGCGGACCGTACGCAGAACATTGTATCACGACGTAGGTTAGTGGCGAGGCCAGTCAAGCATTGTTAACCTTTGAGCCTCGCATTGTGTCATTTTTATGTCACTACATAAGTTCGCGCACATCCGTCAGTCGACCTGTGACAGCCGCTGCGGCAGCCATTCCAGGGCTCATCAGGTGGGTGCGGCCCTTATATCCTTGGCGTCCTTCGAAGTTGCGGTTCGAGGTCGACGCACAGCGTTCACCGGGCGCCAGTTGATCGGGGTTCATGCCCAGACACATCGAACACCCAGCCATCCTCCACTCAAATCCGGCTTCCTGTAGTTTTTGGGCAATGCCTTCTTCTTCGGCTTGTAACCGCACAAGACCCGATCCCGGAACGATCATCGCGCGCAGACCGTCTTTCACTTTGCGGCCTTCCATGATCTTGGCCACTTCGCGCAAATCTTCGATCCGGCCATTGGTGCAAGACCCGATAAAGACGGTGTCAATTTCCACATCCGACAATTTTTGACCGGGTGTCAGGCCCATATAGTCCAGCGAGCGTTGTGCGGCGTCTACCTTGCCGCCGTCGAAATCGGCAGCCGCCGGGATGATCCCGGTGATCGGAAGGACATCTTCGGGGGACGTGCCCCATGTGACGACAGGCGGAATATCGGCTGCATCCATTTTCAGAACATAGTCGTAATGGGCCCCTTCGTCGGATGTCAGCGTTTTCCAGTACGCAACGGCCATTTCCCATTGGCCGGCTTTCGGCGCATGGGGGCGGCCTTGCACATAGGCGAACGTCTTTTCGTCCGGTGCAATAAGGCCCGCACGTGCGCCACCTTCGATGGCCATGTTGCAGACTGTCATGCGGCCTTCCATCGACAAATCGCGGATCGCGGAACCGGCGTATTCAATCACATGACCTGTGCCACCGGCGGTGCCGGTTTTTCCGATGATCGACATGGTGATGTCTTTTGCGGTGACGCCCGGAGCAAGTTCACCATCGACTTCGACCAGCATGTTCTTTGATTTCTTCTGGATCAGCGTTTGCGTTGCCAGAACGTGCTCGACTTCGGACGTGCCAATTCCGTGGGCCAAAGCGCCGAAGGCACCATGGGTTGCGGTGTGGCTGTCACCACAAACGATTGTCATGCCGGGTTGGGTCCAGCCCTGTTCGGGACCGACGATGTGCACGATGCCTTGGCGGGCGTCGTCAATATCGTACATTTCGATCCCAAAGTCTTTGGCGTTTTGACGCAAGGCTTCGACCTGAATGCGGGACTGTTCGTCTTTGATACCTTCCAGCCGTGTCGGGTCAGTCGGCACGTTGTGATCTGGGACGGCCACGGTTTTTTCAGGCGCGCGCACGTCGCGGTTCGTCATGCGCAGGCCTTCGAACGCCTGCGGGCTGGTCACTTCGTGGACCAGATGGCGGTCGATATAAAGGCGGCAGGTGCCGTCGTCGGCTTCGTGGGCAACGTGGTCGTCCCAGATTTTGTCGTAAATCGTGCGAGGTGCGGTCATGGGTTTGGTATCCTTAGGCGAATGGGGCCGGGTGCGGCCAGACAAGGGAGACGGGCGAACGCCTAATGTCGCGGAAGAATAGCGTGGGCCGCTCCAAAGAAGCGCCACGGCAGCCGTGCCCGATCATCCATGTCGAAAAATCTGATCATGGGCTGCGTGATACATGCCCGAGCGATGCGGAACAAGGTCACTTGGCATGTTGCCGCGTCTGCCAAAAAGTAACCCCGCCCGAACATCCGGGCGGGGTTAGAACTCGTCAGAACTACATGACCTGCAGATCACCGCCCTGATACGGGCCGAATCCTAAAGAGAGATTAAAGTTTTATGGGTTGTGGCAGAATTCTTTGTGCGGCGTTGGCTCTTGTGGCGGAGCCTTGGGTAGTTGTTTTTGAAGAAGGGTCGAAGGTTCGCTCGGAACCCAACTTGCAATTCTTCTGCAACGCAGCGAATGTCAGATATGTGTTTCAATGGTGAGTGGTCTTCGAGGATGAAGTTGACTGTATATGGCACAATTGCGTTGATTGCAGGTTCGCCTGCTTTTGCAGAGGTCTGCGACAAGGTGCGGCCGAGTTGGGATCCAAATAGTGGCAGTATCAATCGGTTTGAAGAACTGTATTTCTTCTTTACGTCTCCATTGGGTGTTGGCTTAGTTTTTCTCATCGCAGTGACGCTGTACCTAAATCACCGGCGGCTTTCGATCCTGTGCGCAGGAGTAGTTCTTTTGACAAGTGTCCTGACTGCTGCAGTCTGGTTCTGGCTGGGAGAGGACATCATCTACGAAGCGTTTGAAGAAGGGTGCCGTGCTGAACCCTACTTAACGATAGGTGTGCTGGGGCTATTGTCGCTTTGGTTGTTTCAGCATGGCAGACCGCGCATCACACAGCGCCTCAATACTATAAACCTCGGTGACGATTTAGATGACGTCGAGATGCTAATGTCTATTGAAGAAATTTTCGGCATCGAAATCAAAAAAAGCGAAGCTGAGAAGTTAATAACGATGGGTGATCTCTACGCGCTTGTGAGCAATAAGCTGAAGCTCAAGACAAACTTCGATCCAGTTTGGTCACTAGTCTGTCAAATCGCACGCGAACACTCAGGGTCGCGAGACCCAATAGACAAGCAAACAACTTTCTTTCCTAAGTTCGCGAAAGTGCGCATTGGAACCTCCAAAAACCTGAATGTACCCGAAAACAGCGATTAGCGTGTCTCAGAAAGCTTCGCTTGTTGCGACATCAAAAAGCAGCCCCTTTTTTCTAAGCAATGAACGACAACAAACAAAGTCCGGATAGAGTTTCAAAAGTCCATTGATTGGTTGGCCTGGCCCTGATTCACTTGATTTGAGAGTGGGAAGGCGCGGCGATGATGGGACCGAGGCAGGTGGCGCAAGGTGCGTTGTTTTATGAGTTTTCAATCGAAGAGTTTGTGCCGCAGGATCACTTGATGCGTGGGGTTGGTCGCTTCCTTGATCTGTCGGAAGTTCGTTCTCTGCTGGCACCATCCTACAGCTCTCGCGGTCGCCCCTCGATTGATCCTGAACTGATGATCCGGATGCTGTTGTTGGGATACTGTCAGGGCATTCGTTCTGAGAGGCGGCTGTG
>CALKXV010000061.1 GCA_938005545.1 uncultured Paracoccaceae bacterium | reverse complement strand
CAATATCATTGACCTGCGGCAGGCCCTCTGGGTGCTTGTTGGGATTGCCGGCATTGCTGCCGCCCCCACGATTGTCGCCGCCGTCTTCTCGGGCGGGTAATTCCCTGATGGCGGAGCGCTCTCCCCTTTTTCTGGGCATTGTGCGCCCGCCAAAGCTTTTCGGGCTTCCGATCATGTATGCCATGGTCTGGCTCTTTGGCTCGGTTCTGCTGTTCGTTTGGATTCAGAATATTGTCGTCCTCGGCATCGCCGCCGTTCTTTACCCGGTCCTGTGGAAGGCGGCCGACTGGGATCCGCGCTTTATCGACGTGATGATGACCGTCTTGCAAGAGACACCACCAACTCGCAATCGCTCCATCCATGGTGGGGATAGCTATGCCCCGTGACGACACCGTGGATCACCGCACGCTTCTACCGGAGTGGTTTGAACGCGAAAGCAGGCTGGCGCACATGTTGCCCTATGTCAGTCTTGCTGACGATCAGACCGTGCGGACGCGGGTCAACGAGCTATTCCAGTGTATCCGACTGCGCGGCGTGAACAGCTATACCACCGACGACAGTCATCTCGACAAGGTCCGGGCCCTTTTTGCGCGCCTCATTGCGCAACTCGGCCCAGAGTTCAGCTACTACGTCCACAAGGTCTCCAAGGCCATCACACCAGACTTGAGCCCTATCTCAAGCGACGACTTTGCCGGGGCCGTCGACGCCGAGTGGCGCAACAAGCTCTCTACGTCAGGCTTGCGCGACAAAACCTTGACGCTCACGGTCATTCATCGCCCTCCAGCCAAGAGCGCCCTGCCCTTTCTAAACCGCAGCAATCCAAACAGGCTCAAAGAAGAAACCCAGAAACGTATCCGGCGATTGAACGAGGCAGTCGGTGTCTTCCTGTCCGGGCTGTCCGAGATGGACCCTCATGTCCTTTCGGCGCCTTCAGGTGAGCTTATCGGCTTTCTCGGGGCGCTCAATACGGGCCAGGAAATGCCACTCTTCCCGGCGGGAAAGTACGGGTTTCTCTCCTACAATACCGCCAATACCCGCGTGACTTTCAAAGACACGCATTTCGAACTCTCCGAGGGTGTGGTCGGGCAGCGCTACGGCAAGAGCTTCACGATTGGTGAGTATTCCGAGCAAACGAACTGCACAATGTTCGACATGCTGAACCTGCCGGTCGATATGATCGTCACGCACTCCTTTACCCCGATCAATTCAAATCTCATGGCTGGACGCATCAAACGCCAGAAGCGACAGATGCAGGCGTCTCAGGATGCAGCGCTTTCACTCCTCGAAGCGCTCGACATTGCGCATGACGATTTGGAAGCCAAGCGGCAAAGTTTCGGCGAACATCATATGGTCGTGACGGTCTTCTGCGACACGTTGGATGAGCTGGAAACCCTCGGGGCCGAGATCGTCAACGCGGCCGCTGCCGAAGGGATCAAAATGATCGGGGAGCGTGCCGCCGCCAAGAGCCACTACTTTAGCCAGCACCCGGGCAACCAGCCCAAGCGGGTTCGGGCCAGCGCCGTGACAAATCGCAACTTTGCCGATTTTGCCGCCTTCCATCGCACGCAGCTCGGCAAATCGAATGAGCATCTGCCCTGGGGCAAGGTCATTTCGATGTTCCCGACGCCGGAGCAAAGTGCCTATCGCTTTTCTTACCACGAGCAGGGATCGCCGGATAAAGAGCCTACGAGCGGGCATACCCTGATCCTCGGGCGACCGGGATCAGGGAAATCCGTTCTTTCGGCCTTCCTGATGACCCAAGCGCGGCGAACCAACGCGCGGGTGTTTGTCTTCGACTATCGTTCGGGTATGGAAATGGCAGTTCGTGCCAACGGTGGAACCTACACAGCCATCAAAGCGGGCCAGCCAACCGGTCTCAATCCACTTTGGACAGAGACGGATGAACGCGGCACGGCCTGGCTGTCCGACTGGCTTGGCTCTCTTCTCTACAGATCGGATCGCCCACTTACGCCGGCTCAGACCAATCGCATTCAGGAAGTTGTGCGTCAGAACGCGACTGCAGCCAGTCCTGAGTTGCGGAACTGGAAGGATTTCTCATCCCTCTTTGTCTCCACCGACGACGAGGGCGATCTCCACGAACGGCTTCAGGAATGGACCCAAAACGGTCGGTATGGCTGGATCTTCGGCCAAACGCTTGAAGACACATTCTCTCTCAAGGGTGACACAGTAGGGTTCGATCTCACCGGTATTCTCGACAGCGAGAGCGAACGGGAACGCATGGCCGTCCTGAGTTATCTCTTCCGCCGTGTTGAACGTGAGATCGAAGACCGCCGTCCAACGATCATCATTATCGACGAGGCCTGGAAGGCGCTCGACAATGTGTATTTTGCGGAGCGCCTGTCAAATTGGCTGGTGACGGCAAGGAAGCAAAACACCGTCGCTGTCATGATGACGCAATATGCCAGCCAACTTGAGCGCACCCGGACGGGCAAAACCATCATCGAAGCCGTCCCGACACAAATCCTTTTGCCCAACATTCGGGCGCACGCGTCCGACTACGCGATGTTGAACCTCTATGAGAAGGAACTCGATGTCCTTCTCAATACCGGCAGCGACAGCCGCCTCGCGCTCATTCGCGACGACGGTGGTTCGGTGGTTGTTGACGCCGATCTGTCTGCCCTTGGCTCTCACCTGACAATTCTCGGCGGCATGGAAAAAGGCGAAGCGCTTGTCGGTGCCAACTACCGGGATCGCCCCGATTTTTGGAGAGTCTCATGATCCGTTTCGTTGCCAGAATAATCCTGTTCGCCGTCTTCCTCGCAGGGTGCACAGAGTACCGCGAACCGCAAGCCAATTGCTTCAATTTTGTCGCTCCGGCTCCGGGCGAGAAAGACTGCAATTTTGAGCCACTTGGCGGGCTGTTGGATGGAGCGACTGAGATTGAGTAAGCTCGTCTATACGCGATGCAAGGGTCAGGGTCGCCACGTATCAGGAGGGTCAAGTCTACCGGCTGAGTGTTTCGTTGACGCATGTGACGACGGTTGAGTTCGGTGAGGGTGAAACCATCCGGTCGATCATTGCTGGCGACACGGAAGGTTTTGAAATTGACGGTGTTCCCGGTGGTCGTGCCTTTGCCATCAAACCGCTGGCACGCGCGGTCCACACCAACGTGACGGTCTACACCAATCGGCGCAGCTACTACTTCAACGTCAAGGAAGTCTCGCAACCGACGTTCTATGTGGTTCAGTTCACATACCCGGAAGACAATCGACGTGCTGCAAACGCCGTCGCGGCCCAGGCACCAAACTATAACTATGGGGCCAATGAGCGGATCGAAATCACGCCAACACGCGTTTGGGATGACGGAACATTTACATACTTCCAGTTTGGCAGAAACGCTCCTGTGCCTGCGATTTTCCGTCATTCGAATGGGCGGGAACGCACGGTCAATACCCAACAAGTGCAGAACGGGGTCATCCGCGTCTCGGGTGTGAACCATGAATGGGTGTTGCGCCTTGGTGAAGCCGTTGTCTGCATCAGCGCGACACCCCCTGCCGGAGTGACATCCTGATGGCCGACAAATCTGACACCGACCTGGAACGCCGACTTGCGGCCCTGGAGCAAGGCGGCGCAGCAGCGGCGCCCGCACCGCAGCGGCGTTCGCCGGTTCTGGCGCTTCTGGTCGTTTTGCTCATCGCGGGAGCTGGGGCCGTATTCTACTTCCTGTCCCAACCGACTGAGGAAGTGGCCCTTCCGACGGCAACTCCCGATGAGTTCCAGCAAGAAGGCGATGGTTTCGGAGAGATCGAACCTTTCGTGCCTCCCCCACCACCTCAACCTGAAATCGTAACGGTCACGCCGGAGCAAGCTGAACCCAATGCAGACCTCATCGAGCAGCTGGCCGCGTTGCAAGCTCAGATCGATGCGCTTCAAAATGCACCCGAGCCAGTACTCGAAGAGGACACGAAAGCAGCGGAGGCCATCAACGCTCTGACGGAGCAGATCGCAGCACTACAGGCCGCCTCTGAAGACGCGCAACGCCAGTTCCAGGAAGAGCTGTCAGCAAGAGACATTGAGCTTGAAAAGTTGCGGATGGATCTCGATCTGGCAAAACTCGAAGCGTCGACGCCTGCCCCCGCACCAGCCGGACCGACCGAGGAAGAACTTCGGTTGCGAGAAGAGGAGCGCTTGCGCCGCGAGTTGGAAGCCCGCCGTCTCGCCGAGCTGCAACAAAGAGCCGAAGAGGAACGCGCGTTTCAGGAACGTCGGATTTCCTCCCCGACGATTGCCTTCGGCGGGAGTGGAACCGGGAACGCCACCGAGCTTGCGGAACGGACGTTTGGCGATGTGACAGGTTTTGTCGTGAACGGCGCACTCCCATCAACGGTGACGCAAGCGGAAGTCATCGCCAATCCATCCAACACCGTTGTTCAGGGAGCCATGATCCAGGCGGTCAGAGGCCACGGTGGCGCATGTGCTGGTCAGCAAATACGCCGATCACCTGCCGCTCTATCGGCAGGCCCAGATTTACAGCCGCCAAGGCATCGATCTGGACCGTTCCACCCTCGCTGGATGGGTTGGTAAGGCGGCTTATG
>CALKXV010000060.1 GCA_938005545.1 uncultured Paracoccaceae bacterium | reverse complement strand
ATCTCCCTAAGGCCTTGAAGGGTAACGTGGTTTTTGGTGTTCGAACACCATTCTCGCGGTCATAGGCAATTGGCTCCAGAAACGCCAAATTCAGCACGGTTCGTTTCCATGCGAGATCACCTTTCTTCCATATTTCCCAAGGGTTTGAGAGGAATCGTACGGCGTGTTCGAACATTTCCTCGAAGGCATGAGTTGGGAGGGAGCTTTTTACGGCTTTTTCGGCGAGCACGAACTTTTCTTCGAGGTTCGCAATGCGCATTTCATAGGCATCAATGACTGAGGGTTGCTCGGCATCCATGATCCGATCAAGCAAACTTTCGATTTTTCTGTCGATGTCCTTTAGTGCGGCCTCACTTGCCACTGCGGCTTCGCTGGCTTGATTTAGGCGGATCGCCCATGCATCCTGAAACATGGCCGTCACAAGCTTTGTCAGCGACGTGCTCGGCTGCAGGGTTTTGAGCACGCCTTCAACGGCACCTTCCACTTCGGCGCGACGGATTGATTTCCGATGCTGATCACAGCCTTTGGTCTTGCACCAGTAATAGGGGTGCTTTTTGCCCGTCTTACTTTTTGACCAACAGGCGGTCATGGGCTTTTCACAATCGCCGCAAAGAACAAAGCCGCGCAGCGGGAAGCCAACGAACTCTGGCCAACGCAGAAAGTGGACTTCGAAGTTCTCGGACTTAGGGCGTCGCTAGCAAACGCAACAGAAGGGGTTCAACTTTTGAGCCCCTTCTTTATTTCTGGTTGACCTCTCAGAAACGTTCTATTGAACGTGGTAGTGCGAACCTTCTTTTTCAGCTTGCATAAAATCCGGCGACGCCAACGGCTGTGGGTCAATCGCCTTCCGCCGTAAGCGGTCTCCCGAGAAGGCAAGTGACCCATACCCGGAAAGTTTGATCGACCGTCCCAGCTGCGCGCAAGCGCGGCTTTTGTTTGGGACGCTCGCTGCTGGGAAGAGGTTCAAGCGCGGGCCTATTGGTTGGCTTCGCCTTTGAGCCAAAGGCAACAACTGGCAATGGCGATTATTTGCATCGCACTTTTTCTCTTAGCCTGCGGCGCAACTGATTTGCTCCTGCAGCAAATGGTCGGTTTCCATCACCCTATACCGGAAGATAAACCGTCCCCTTACCAACGCCCTTTCTGGCGATGTGGTTTGAGGTGACGAGGGCACCGAGGTGTTTTTTGACGGTGTTGCGGTTGGCGCCAGTGAGTTCGACGATCTGGGCGATCCTGAGTTGTCCGTGGGTCTTGACGAGATCGACAATCTCGACGCTGAGCGGCGAAAGCTGCGACATGAGCAGTTTCTCACGGGTCATCTTGATCTCTAGGCGTGCCTTTTGTTGTTGAAGGGTGCGCAGGAAAAACATCAGCCAGGGCTGCCAATCAGGGTCGTCTGTTCGGATGGTGCCTTGAGTGCGGCGAAGCGTGAGATAATAGCCTTCCTTGCTTTGTTCGATAATGCTTTCAAGCGAGCTGTAGGGCACATAGGCGTATCCACTGCGCAACAGGATCAGCGTTGTCAGAATGCGCGACAGCCGCCCGTTGCCGTCCTGAAAGGGATGGATTTCAAGAAACACCACCGTGAATACCGCGGCGACCAGTAGCGGGTGCAGCGAATTCTGATCCAGCGTTTCGTTCGTCCACGCAACCAGTTCCGCCATCAGGCGCGGGGTGTCGAAGGGTGTTGCTGTTTCAAAGATGACGCCGATTTCATTGCCGTCTTCGTCAAACGCGCTGACATGGTTCGGGTTGGATTTATACTCGCCGCGATGGCGCGCGTCTTTGGACGAATAGCGCAAGAGATCACGGTTAAGCTGTTTGATGTGGTTCTCGGATAGGGTGATGGCATCGGCGCTTGCAAAAACAGTTTCTATGGTTTCCGCGTAGCCGGCCACTTCCTGTTCGTCGCGCGTGTCGAATTGTTTGATCTCAATGTTTGCAAGCAGCTTATCGACATCGCTGTCGGATAGCATGCTGCCTTCAATGCGCGTCGATGATCCGATGCTCTCGATGGTCGCCACACGGCGCAGAGCGGACAGGCGTTCGGGCGCGAGTGTCCCGAGGGCTTTCCATGCGCCTTTGAACTCATCCAACTCGGCGATGAGCCTCAGGATGTCTGGTGTGATAATGATGGTGTCGGTCTTGAAGGTCATATCCGTAAATATATCCATATTTATCCATAAAAGCAAATTTGGTTGGAAAATACCCGCATAAATATCCACAAACATCCATATGTAGACGAGGGCGCACCCGTCGGGCCGGGCTTTTGTGAACCGAGCCGTGCCGTCTCGGCCATGCGGCAGCAATCCCTTGCGCGAGAATTGAGACGGCAAACCGTCCCTTTATCAACGCATGCATCCGCATGCTTGGAACCTGACTTTCCAGCTTACATCAAATCCGGCGACGCCCTGTGGGGCTGTGGGTCAAGCCTCTTCCGCCGCAAGCGGTCTCCCGTGAAGAGGCGTGACCCATCCCCGGAGTTTGATCGAGACGTCCTGCAGGACGCTCGCCGCTGGGCAGAGGTTCAAGCGCGGGGCTGAGGGTTCAGCTTCGGCTTCACCCTAAACAGGAGACATCCCATGAAACTACAACATATCAAACTCACCGATCTAAAAACCACAGCCGTAAACGTCCGCAAGAAAGGCGCGAAAGATGTAAGCGACTTGATCCCGAGCATTCGGTCTCTTGGCGTGCTGCAACCGCTTTTGGTACGTGCTAATTTCGAGGGCTATGAGATCGTGGCGGGGCAACGCCGTTATCATGCGCTGTGTGCTTTGGCAAACGAGCAGGAAAGCGTTGATCCGGTGCCCTGCATGGTCATGGCGGATGGCGATGATGCGAAAGCCATTGAAGCCTCTTTGGCAGAGAATGTCGCCCGATTGCCGATGGATGAAATCGACCAGTACAAGGCCTTCGCAGCTTTAGTGAAGTCAGGACTTGGTGTTGAAGACATTGCAAGTCAGTTCGGCATCACGGAACGGTTGGTCATACAGCGTCTGGCGATAGGCATTCGCGAATGTACCCGTTGATCGAACGCCCCGCAGCCGCTTTGCGCAGCGCAGTCAGCTCATGATCGGGCAAGCGCAGCGAAATCGGCGAAGGACGTTTCTTGCTAGGCTTCGGTTTCTCAACTGGTTTTGCGGTCTCACCGAAATTGCGAGTGAGCCAGCTCATAGGTCCAACTCCTCAAAATCCAACTCAGGAGCCTTGAGGGTGGTTTCCCAGCTTTCGAGAGTTTGAAGGAGTTCAGTTAGATCAAGTTTGGCAATATCTTGGGGGTTGGAATAACATCCGCCTCGGCGCGCCATTCCAACTTCTTCATGTTAAATCTCCCTAAGGCCTTGAAGGGTAACGTGGTTTTTGGTGTTCGAACACCATTCTCGCGGTCATAGGCAATTGGCTCCAGAAACGCCAAATTCAGCACGGTTCGTTTCCATGCG
>CALKXV010000059.1 GCA_938005545.1 uncultured Paracoccaceae bacterium | reverse complement strand
TGCCCCCTCGCGCTCCCCCAAAGTATATAGACAGAAGAAATTTGACGCGGCGTCCGGGGTGACTTGGCGGCAGGCTTGGGGCAGGGTTTGACCATGACAGATTATCCACATCTTTTTCGACCGCTTGATCTTGGGCATGTGACTTTGCCGAACCGGGTTTTGATGGGGTCCATGCACACCGGGCTTGAGGAACTTGGCGAATTTGACCGGGTTGCTGCTTATTATGCGCGGCGTGCTGAAGGCGGTGTCGGTCTGATGGTGACGGGGGGGATGGCACCCAATCGTGAAGGTGGGGTTTTGCCGGGGGCTGCTGGGTTGTTCACCGATCAGGACATGGCCAATCATGGGCAGGTTTGTCGGGCGGTTCATGATGCCGGCGGGCGGATTGCGATGCAGATCCTGCATGCCGGGCGCTATGCTTATTCTGATGCCTGCGTTGCGCCTTCGCCTGTGAAGTCGCCGATTTCGCCTTTTCCCCCAGCCGAGTTGGACGAGGACGGGATCGAGAAGCAGATTGCCGATATGGTTGAGGCGGCGCGACGGGCCAAGTCGGTTGGATACGATGGCGTTGAGATCATGGGGTCGGAAGGGTATTTCCTGAACCAGTTTTTGGTAACCCATACCAACAAGCGCCAAGACCGTTGGGGCGGGTCTTATGCTAATCGGATGCGTTTGCCTGTAGAGGTTGTGCGGCGCGTGCGGGAAGCTGTGGGCCCCGATTTCATCCTGATCTATCGGTTGAGCATGATTGATCTGGTGCCCAATGGATCGACTTGGGACGAAGTAATGGAATTGGTGCAAGCCATTGAAAACGCAGGCACATCTATTTTCAACACCGGTATTGGTTGGCACGAAGCGCGGATACCAACGATCGCAACAAGCGTTCCGCGGCGCGCCTTTGCCTGGGTGACGAAAAAGCTGATGGGGCATGTGTCGATCCCTGTGATCACATCCAATCGGATCAATACGCCAGAGGTCGCCGAAAGCGTTTTGGCCGAAGGATGTGCGGATATGGTGTCGATGGCGCGTCCGTTCCTGGCGGACCCGGATTTTGTTCTGAAGGCCAAGGCAGGACGTAGCCGCGAGATTGCGCCTTGCATCGCCTGCAATCAGGCCTGTCTGGACCATACGTTTGAGATGAAAGTTGCGACGTGTCTGGTCAATCCGCAGGCGGCCCATGAAACCGAATTGGTTTATTCACCTGCCGGTGTCGTAAAGAAAGTGGCTGTTGTTGGGGCAGGCCCGGCTGGAATGTCTGCGGCGATGGTGGCGGCTGAACGCGGCCATAAGGTGACCTTGTTTGACAAGGCAGACGAAGTCGGGGGCCAGTTGAACATGGCCAAGATGGTGCCGGGTAAGGAGGAATTCCACGGTTTGGTCCGTTGGTTCGCCGACATGCTGGACTTGCGGGGTGTCGATCTGCGCCTTGGAGTCGCGGTTTCGGCGGATGGATTAGCCGGATTTGACGAGGTGATTGTTGCCACGGGTGTGATACCGCGAGACCCCGGATTGGTGATCGAAGGTGGTCATGTTGTGACTTACGTCGACATTTTGACCGGGCGCGAAGAGGCGGGCGAACGTGTCGCCGTCATTGGTGCGGGCGGCATTGGGTTTGATGTGTCAGAATATCTGACAACGGACGAAAGCCCGACGGAAGATTTGGATGCGTGGTTAGAAGAATGGGGCGTTGCTGATCCCGGTGCGCATCGGTCCGGGTTGGCGCCCGAGGGGCCGCAGCCAGCGGCTTCGCCGAGAAAAGTGTCACTGTTTCAGCGGAAAAGCGAACGTCCGGGTAAACGATTGGGCAAAACGACCGGGTGGATTCACCGGGCGTCGCTTCAGATGAAGCAGGTCCAGATGGTTGGTGGTGTGACGTATGACAAAGTGGATGCCGAGGGGCTTCATATTACGCGTCAGGACGGCACGTCCGAGATTGTGCCAGTTGATACGGTGGTGCTTTGTGCAGGGCAGTTGAGCGAACGATCACTGGCCGATGCCTTGGACGCCAAGGGTGTTGCGTGTCATGTGATCGGTGGAGCCGATGTGGCGGCCGAGTTGGATGCCAAGCGCGCTATCGGGCAAGGCGCGCGGCTCGCCGCCGAGCTTTAAGACGCCTTCACGGTCTCTGACCGGCCGATGAGCGGGACCAAACCGGCACCTTAAATGTCTAACCTCAAATAGTGGAGCGGGCCGAACCGATCAGCGATGCCGCCATAAGTCAGACCATCGACACATAGTTTCAGATCTTTTTTGTTATGAAAATCAAAATCTTGCCGGATATACATGCAGATGCCGAAATTGAGAACTCTGTCAGGAGCGGCTATGGCAATTTCCGATTTATTTTTAAACACTTTGCTTCACCTTTGGTCTTGAATAGAATTGGTTAGTAAGGACTTGGTGATGCAAAAGTCGTTGTTGTCGGCGTCGCTCCGCCTAGAACAATCCTGATAAAACCGGGTAATTGTCTGGGTCTTTCCCCATTCTCGCCCTTTTTCACATTCACAACCACGTGTGCCGGGGGGCAAGATTTAAGGGTAAGAAGCCTTATGGACCGTCTTACAGAAATGGAAGCGTTCGCCACTGTCGTCGATCAAGGCGGCTTTACGGATGCTGCCAAGAAGATGGGTATTTCAAAGTCAGCCGTGTCAAAGCACGTCTCGTCGTTGGAGGCCCGACTTGGCGCTCGTCTACTAAATAGAACTACGCGCCGGGTCTCGCCGACTGAAATTGGTTTGGCCTATTATGATCGTGCCCGCCGTGTCTTAAACGACGCTGGTGAAGCGGATGCGCTTGTTACCTCAATGCAATCAGCCCCGTCGGGTTTGTTGCGAATATCGGTTGCGACAGACTTTGGTGTGAACCATCTGTCGCCGGTCTTGGGTGACTTTTTGCAGGAATTCCCTGAAATTACAGTGAACATGGTGTTGAACAACCGCTATGTTGAGCTGATTTCAGAGGGGTTTGATCTGGCCATTCGGATCGGTGAACTGGAAGATTCCACGCTGCGTGCGCGGAAGCTTTGCGAAACCAACCGCCGGATGATTGCATCGCCAGAGTACTTTGAAAAATATGGCAAGCCTCAGAAGATCGACGATCTGAATGAGCATAAACTGCTGCATTATTCGAATAACTCCAGCGGCAACGTTTGGAAGCTTAAAGCCCCTTCGGGTGAAAAGCGTCAGGTTCGGACTGCCGGTTGGCTTACTGTTAATGACGGTCAATCGCTTTTGAACGCTGCAATTGCAGGTCTTGGCATCGCCTATCTGCCGTCGTTCCTTTATGCGGATGCGATGGATCAGGGTTTGGTGATGGAAGCGATCCCTGAACTTCCGCTCGAATCGCAAGGCATCTTTGCCGTTTACCCACCGGGCCGGTTTACCCAGCCTAAGGTGCGGGCGTTCATTGATTTTCTTGTCCATGCCTTTGCTGAGAAGGGCCCGGACGTCTGGTAGTTTCCCCCTCGTATTGTGTGTATAAAAACGGGTGTCCAGTTACTGGGCGCCCGTTTTTCACTCGCGGGGTCAATTTAGCGACAGTAAAACAACTTCGACACGTCGGTTGAGGGCGCGCCCCTCGGGTGTCAGGTTCGAAGCGGCGGGGGCCAAGTAACCGGCACCTGCGGCTTGCAGCTGGTTTCGGGCGGTTCCGAATGCGTTCACCAAGCGGTTGGAAACGGCAGCGGCGCGCCTTTGTGACAGAGCGGTGTTTGCGGCGAGCGAGCCAACGGCATCGGTATGCCCCACCAGGATAACGCGGGCAGTTGGGTTGGCGGCCAGCCAAACGGACAGCTGATCCAACGATGAAAACGGACCGATGCCCAATTGCGCAGAACCCGTTCCGAATTCGAGATCGTCCAACACAACGCGCCCGGTTGCGACCAACGTGTCAATCAGCCCGTCGGTGCGTAAGTTCGGTGTTTCGATCACATCTGGATCAGGTGTGTCAGTGGCTTCGGGTGCAACAAAGACCGCCTTTGAAACTTCCGTGACGTGAACGAACCCCGTTGCCACGGCGGGCGAGGCAACAATTGCAACACTGTGGGGGTCGGCGGTTTCGTTTCGCATCAAAAGATAGCGGTAGTTGCCAAGATCGACATGCATTTGCGGTTCGCCGATCAGATCAAGCTGGAATCGGAAATCGAACCCGCCGCATGCGGCATCGGCACAGGAGAAAATCTGACGATACCCCTCGGCCTCAAGCTGATTGCGAAGTGGCGCGATCATTTGCAGCGTTGTCATGACGTCGCTTGGCACTTCGATCACAGTTTTCTTGATTGCGCCTTCGGTGCCCAGGGTAACGGTCTCGGGGGCCCAGGGGGTTTCAGGCAAACGCACGCTGCCTGCGTCTTCGGTTTCAATGGTGATAACGCGCGCACCGGGGAACGTCAGGTTCAACGCATTTGCGCCAGTTGCCAGGAGGCACAAGATGAGCACAAGCCATCTCATGATGCACCGGAGGGCGTGCGCCGGTAATGATAGGATGCAACGGGTGCCATCCCCAGTTTCTGATAAAGCGCATTGGCCGCCGCGTTGGCTTTGATGACGGCCAATGCCAACCAATCGGCACCCTGATCGACGGCCCATTTGGCAGCGGCACGCACGGTGGTTTCGCCAGCCCCGCGTCGGCGATTTGCAGGCCGAACCTCCAATGCATGGAGCATTGTGATTGGGCCGGTCTTGGCGAGGAACACCGTTGCGCTTGGCGTGTCGTCGATCCTTACGATCAGGCTGGTTTTAGGGCCATCGGCCCGGTGCATCACAGCGACCCTTGCGTCGTTGACGCCGCCTTCCGTCCAGATTTCGCGTTGGATGGCGAGCGGTGGCCAGGCTGGGATGATTGTGGTCATTGGATAGCTTTGGGCCAAATCGCTGGCTTTGGCGACATAAAGGGCAGTTGGACCGGAAACACTGAACCCTTTTTGATCAAGCCAGTTGTCAAGACCACCGTCACCGTCGCGGACCATGAAAAGAGCAGGCTGTCCGAATGCTCGCATTCCGGTGATGGCTGCTTGGATGTCGTTTTCCGTGACAGGTGACGTGGCGATGGCCGAAGACACGCGTTGCCCGCCACCCAATCCTTCGCGAAGTTGCCATGGACCGGTGTTGATCACACGGGCTGCGGGCCAAGTTGTCCCGAGGGCTGTGAACAGTTCAGAGGCGTTGGGGCATGTCACGTGGCGTCTGTTCCGAAGATGTCTTTTAGACGCGCGGCGGCGGCGTCGAGTTGCGTTTGGTCGGACCCGCGTATGACAAGGTTTGCACCATAGCGCCCGTCTTTCTGGAATGGGTAGGATCCAAAACTAAGGTTGGGATGGTTAGCGGCAAGTTTGCCCAAAGGCCCGGCGATGTCGCCTTCGCCGCGGGTCACGCGAACGGTGGTGGACAAAACGGGATCGCCCCCGGTGATCGTTGGCAAAAGGCCCGCGACCATGGCTTCGAAGATCGCAGGAACCCCGGCCATGACATGAACGTTCTTTAGCGTGAAGCCGGGCGCGTGAGAATCAGGGTTGTCAATCAGAGTGGCGCCATCGGGAATGCGAGCCATCCGCAGGCGTGCTTCGTTGATCTCCATTCCTTGGCGGTCGTAGTGGGCTTGCAGGATCGCGCGGGCATCATCGCGGATACCGATTTTTGCGCCCATAGCGGCAGCGACGCAATCCGCCGTAATGTCGTCGTGGGTTGGGCCGATGCCGCCGGACGTGAAAAGATGATCATAGCTTACTGACAGCGCCTTCACGGCCGCTTCGATTTTCGGCGCGTCATCGGCAACGACGCGGACCTCATTCAGGTCGATCCCGGCTTCGGTCAGTTTGCCCGCCAGATGGTACATATTCGCGTCGCGCGTGCGGCCCGAAAGGATTTCGTCACCGATCACCAGCATAGCCGCTGTAGGGTTTGCCATTCGTCCCCGTCCTTGTCCCATCCGTTAGGTCGGTATAGGCCCACAACCATGCGCTTTCAAACGCCTTTGGTGCCTGCTCGCCTGATCAGACGTTACAAACGATTTCTAGCGGATGTGACGCTGGAAAGCGATGGCCGCGAGGTTATCGCTCATTGCCCAAATCCCGGAGCTATGTTGGGGCTTGCCCAACCCGGTATGCGGGTTTGGTTGGAGCCAAATGACGATCCGAAGAAAAAGCTGAAGTTCGGATGGCGCTTGGCCGAATTGGAGGACGGGCATCTGGCAGGAATTGACACCAGCGTGCCAAACCGTGTGGTTGGAGAGGCGTTAAGAGCAGGTTTAGTGCCTGAATTGGCGGATTACAGCAATGTGCGACCCGAGTTGAAATACGGCGCCAACAGCCGTGTGGATTTCTTACTGAGCGAACCGGGGCTGCGGGATTGTTATGTTGAGGTGAAGAACGTCCATTTGCGTCGGGATGGCGATCTGGCCGAGTTTCCTGATTGCGTGACGGCACGTGGGGCCAAGCATCTGGACGAATTATCTGCAATGGTTGCCGAAGGGCACCGGGCTGTCATGTTGTATCTGGTGCAACGAACGGATTGCACCCGCTTTGATTTGGCCCGCGATTTGGACCCGGCCTATGGCATCGCCTTTGATCGTGCGCGCAAGGCAGGTGTCGAGGCGATCAGCATTGGCACAATGATCAGCCATGACGGCGTTGAAATCGGACGCCCCATTCCGGTACTGGCCTAGGCCCCGCGACATCCTTGGACTGGTCGATTGGATCAGAACGGCTTATATGCACCGTGAGAAAAGGAAAATGCTCGTGGATGATCGCACCAAGAGCCGTCTGACAAGGGACGGCATTCGCATATTCGAAACGTCGGATTTCGCAGGCATGCATGCCGCGGGCGCGCTGGCTGCGCGGATCTTAGACGAAATCGCGCCTTTGGTTGTGCCGGGGGCCACGACGGGCCAAATCGATGCCGCGATCACAGCTAAGGTCGATGAGGCCGGGGCGACGTCAGCCACAATTGGTTACAAGGGTTATCAACACGCCAGTTGCATCAGTGTGAACCATGTGGTGTGTCATGGGATTCCGGGCGCACCGATACCTAAGATGCGAACCTTGTCTAACAGTCTTGAAAAACGGCGCGTCGATGATCGGTTGAAAAACGGCGATATCTTGAATGTTGATGTAACGGTGATCGTTGATGGCTGGTATGGAGATACCAGCCGGATGTATATTGCTGGAGACATTGACAGACGGACTAAGAATTTGATTCAAGTCACCCATGATGCTTTATTTAAGGGTATCGAAGCCGTGAAACCCGGAAATACTTTCGGTGCCATCGGCCACGCGATTCAGTCCTTTGTCGAAGCAAATCGGATGAGTGTTGTGCGGGATTTTTGCGGCCATGGTTTAGGCCGTGTGTTTCACGCACCGCCAAATGTACTGCACTATGGAAAACCGAAAACGGGAGCGATCCTGGAACCAGGCATGTTCTTCACAATTGAGCCAATGGTCAATCTGGGCGAGGCAGAAACTAGGGTTTTGGCCGATGACTGGACGGCTGTTACACGAGATCGGTCATTGTCTGCGCAGTTTGAGCATTCTGTCGGTGTGACCGAGGCTGGCTGCGATATTTTTACGCTATCGCCCGCCGGAAAATTCCACCCAACCTGAACGTCGTTTGATGGCCCGAAGCGAAAATCGCGGGCGATCTCTTTGCTTGCCAAAGCTGAATTCCCCGGTTTCAATCGTTTAACTTCTAAAGCGCGTCCTCTACGCCGCATCGATGGCGTGCTTTCAGACTGGGAATTCGGGTAAGGCGGCGGGAAATATCAATGTTAGTGACGTTTTCTCTCAATGGGAAAACCGTAGAGGCGGATGTGTCGCCTACACGGACATTGCTGGATTGGTTGCGCGAAGATCGCGGCCTGACCGGAACGAAAGAAGGTTGCAACGAAGGCGATTGCGGTGCCTGTACCGTTATGGTGTCCGATGAGACCGCATCGCGCGCGCTGAATGCCTGTATTTTGTTCATGCCACAAATTCACGGTAAAGCGTTGCGGACGGTCGAAGGTATCGCTTCGCCTGATGGCGAGATGCATCCGGTGCAGGGTGCGATGGTGGAACATCACGGCTCGCAATGTGGGTTTTGTACGCCGGGGTTCGTTGTCTCCATGGCTGTGGGTCATCTGAACGGCAGATGTGATCACAACGATGTTTTGGCGGGAAACCTGTGCCGCTGTACGGGGTACGCGCCGATTGTTCGGGCGGCAAAGGCGGCGGCCGATAGTCCTGTCCCCAATTGGATCAAGCCAAAGGCGGTGACTGCTGGCGATTTGCCAGATCAGCCCGAAACCTTGGATGGCTTTGCGAAGTGGTACGTTGACAACCCCGATGCCACGCTGATTGCGGGGGCAACGGATGTCGGGCTATGGGTAACGAAGCGGTTGGAGGAATTGACGAAGCCTGTATTTCTCAACCGGTATTCTGAGCTGCAAAACATTCATGTTAGTGACGATTTCATTCACGTTGGTGCCGGCGTTACAATAGCCGAGCTGCTCCCGGTTCTTCGCGATCACCATCCATCCTACGGCGAGCTTGTTCGCCGCTATGGCAGCGATCAGGTAAGGCAAGCGGCCACGATTGGCGGGAATATCGCTAATGGCTCGCCCATCGGGGACAACCCGCCTGCATTGATCGCCTTGGGTGCTGTGCTCCAATTGCGGTGTGGCGGTCAAAACCGTGAGATGCAGGTTGAGGATTTCTTTATCGAATATGGCCGTCAGGATCGTCGTGCCGGAGAATTCGTGACGGGTGTCAGCCTGCCGAAATCTGCACCGGGATTGCGGTGTTACAAGCTGTCAAAACGGTTCGATCAGGATATTTCCGCAGTTCTGGGGTGTTTTAATCTGACCGTGGACGATGGTGTCGTGACCGAAGCCCGGATCGCCTTTGGCGGCATGGCGGGGGTGCCTAAACGCGCAACCGTGGTCGAGGCTGAGGTGACAAACAAGCCTTGGTCAAGTGAAACGATTGAAGCCGTATTGCCCTTGTTTAGAGACGATTTTGCGCCGCTCAGCGATATGCGGGCGAGCGCGGATTACCGCATGAAGGCGGCGCAGAATATGCTTTGGCGGTACTTCTATGAAACGACCGGGAATTCTGTTGATGTCTTGGCGGTGCACCCGTGAGCGTCGCGAAATCCCTGCCTCATGATGCTGCACCTCTGCATGTGACGGGGGCGGCGCGTTATGTGGACGATATTCCGCTTCCCGAAGGCGCGTTGCATCTGGCGTTCGGGTGTTCCGAAGTGGCGCATGGGCGGATTGCTTCGGTTGATCTGACCGCGGTGCGATCCGCCAAGGATGTGATCACAGTCTTGACGGCCGAAGATTTGCGGCATGAAAACGATGTGTCGCCATCGCCGTCCCCGGAACCACTTTTGGCCGAGGGTTCTGTGCACTTTGTCGGGCAGCCAATTTTCATCGTGGTTGCTACCAGCCACTTGGCGGCGCGAAAGGCGGCAAAGCTTGGGCGTGTTGAGATTGCGCCACTGCCCGCCATTTTGACCATTGATGATGCATTGGCTGCGGAAAGCCGATTTGAGGATGGTCCGCGCGTTTATGAAAAGGGTGATGCTGTCGGTGCGTTAGCTGGTGCCAAACGTGTTATTCAGGGCGAGATTGAAATCGGCGGGCAAGAACATTTCTATCTTGAAGGACAGGCGGCGGCGGCATTGCCCGGCGAAGACGGGAGCATGCTTGTTTATTCCTCGTCCCAGCATCCGAGCGAAATTCAACACAAAGTCGCACATGCTTTGGGCGTGCCGATGCATTCTGTGCGTGTCGAAGTGCGCCGGATGGGTGGTGGATTTGGAGGAAAGGAAAGCCAGGGGAATGCGCTGGCGGTGTCATGCGCTGTGGTTGCGGCCATGACGGGACGGCCCTGCAAGATGCGGTATGATCGGGATGATGACATGATCATTACCGGAAAACGGCATGATTTTCGCATTAGATACAAGGTTGCCTTTCAGGATGACGGGCGGATTGATGCGGTGGATTTCCTACAGCTTTGTCGATGTGGTTGGTCGATGGATCTGTCACTGCCCGTAGCGGACCGGGCCATGCTACATGCGGACAACGCCTATGCGATCCCAAATCTGCGGGTGGAAAGCCACAGATTAAAGACGAACACGCAGTCGAATACGGCGTTTCGCGGTTTTGGTGGGCCGCAAGGCATGGTGGGGATCGAACGCGTGTTGGATCACGTGGCCCATGAAGTTGGGCTTGATCCGGTTGAGGTGAGGTGTGTGAATTACTATGCCGCGCCCGGCGAGGCGATGGACAGCACACATTATGGCATGCCGGTTGAGGATTTTATCCTGAGCGATCTGACCGACCGACTTTTGGAAAACAGTGACTATTTAAAGCGAAAAGAAGCCGTTGAGGCCTGGAATGCCGAGAATGCGATCCTGAAAAAAGGCATTGCGTTTAGCCCGGTGAAGTTCGGGATCAGCTTCACACTGACCCATCTCAATCAGGCCGGGGCTTTGGTGCATGTCTATCAGGATGGCTCTATCCATTTGAACCATGGCGGCACCGAAATGGGGCAGGGGTTGTTCCAGAAAGTTGCTCAGGTTGCCGCATCGCGCTTTGGGGTCGATGTGGATCGCGTGAAGATCACGGCGACCGACACAGACAAAGTGCCAAACACAAGCGCCACGGCTGCCTCTTCCGGGTCCGACCTGAACGGAATGGCTGTGCAGATGGCTTGTGATCACATCCGTGCAAGGCTGGCTGAATTTGTTGCGGGTGACGATGCTGAACAGGTGACGTTTGAAGGTGGCTTCGTTCACTTTGAGGGCAAATCAGAGCCGTTTGATGCATTGATAAAGCGGGCCTATATGGCACGCATCAGCCTGTCTTCGACGGGGTTTTATGCCACGCCAAAGGTCGAATGGGATCGCATTGCCGGGCATGGGCGGCCGTTTTTCTATTTTGCCTACGGGGCTGCGGTTACCGAGGTGGTCATCGACACTTTGACCGGTGAAAATCGGATTTTGCGGACCGATATCTTGCACGATTGCGGTGCGTCACTGAACCCTGCGTTAGACATCGGTCAGATTGAGGGCGGTTATGTCCAAGGCGCGGGTTGGTTGACGACGGAGGAGTTGATCTGGGATGAAGCGGGTCAGCTCAAGACCCATGCGCCATCGACTTACAAAATTCCGGCCTGTTCGGATCAACCTGAGGTGTTTAACGTCGCGCTTTGGGACGGTACGAACCGCGAGAAAACGGTGTATCGATCCAAAGCCGTGGGCGAACCGCCCTTGATGTTGGGGATTTCTGCTTTGCTGGCCTTGTCTGATGCGGTTTCGGCGTGTGGCACAGCTTACCCGGATTTGAACGCACCTGCGACGGCGGAACGGGTTTTCGCAGCTGTTGAACGGGTGCGGTCATGAGCTTTCAGCTTGAAGACATAAAGCAGTTTGGACGTGTTGCGCGGGTTGTTGTGGCCGACACAAAAGGGTCAGTGCCGCGCGACGTCGGAGCGTCGATGTTGATTCACGCGCATGGTGTCGCCGGGACGATCGGCGGCGGCGCTTTGGAGTTCGAAGCGATTGCGCGTGCACGTGGCGTTCTTGCGACGGGCGTGGATCGGTTGGACCGGGTGCCGTTGGGGCCCGCTGTTGGACAATGTTGCGGGGGTGCCGTCAGTTTGTTGACCGAGCATTGGGATCACGCGCGCTTGGATGGCCACTCCGATGTTGTTGTGCGCGCCGTGCCGGGCACGACCGGCGAAATGCCCTTGGCAGTTGCGCGTCGCCTGGGCCTTGCGCGGAATTCTGGCCTGGTGCCGTTGCCTTCCTTGGTAGACGGCTGGATGGTGGAACCCGTTGTGCGGCCTGCGCGTGTAATTTGGGTTTGGGGCGCCGGGCACGTTGGGCGCGCCGTTGTGCGGGTATTACAACCCTTGCCCGATCTGAAAATTGTCTGGGTCGATTGTGACAAAACACGCTTTCCAGATGATATTCCGGCAAGTGTTGAGGTGCTGATTGCGGCCAATCCGGCTGATTTAGTGACGCTTTCCCCACCCCATACCGAACATTTGGTTCTGACCTATAGCCATGCCTTGGATCTTGAATTGTGTCATCGCGTTCTAGGGCGGCCATTTTCGACGCTGGGCCTGATCGGATCGGCGACGAAATGGGCGCGCTTTCGGTCCCGGTTAAGCGCATTGGGTCATGAGGCTGGCAAGATTGATCGGATTATCTGTCCGATTGGCGACCCGGCGCTGGGAAAACATCCGCAAGCCATTGCCTTGAGTGTGGCGATGGACATGTTGCGTCCAAATGTTTTGAGCGCGTTGGATCAGGAACAAAAAGCGTGAGCGCGCTTTTGGAATTGACCGGTTTGCGGAAAGCCTATCCGGGTGTGGTGGCGAATGACAACGTGAGCTTTCAGGTTGGCCGGGGCGAAGTACATGCACTTTTGGGCGAGAACGGAGCCGGTAAGTCGACCCTTGTGAAGATGGTCTATGGCTTGGTACGCCCGGATTCCGGGAAGATGACGCTTGGTGGTGCCGACTATGCACCAGGAAGCCCCCATGAAGCGCGCCAAAGTGGCATTGCGATGGTGTTTCAGCATTTCAGCTTGTTTGAAGCGCTGAGCGTTGCTGAGAACGTGGCGCTGGGTATGGAAAACCCGCCGCCAATGCGCGCCTTGGCCACACGAATTGCCGAAGTAAGCGAGACATATGGCCTTCCCCTGGATCCGTCGCGTTTGGTGGGCGAGCTGTCTGCTGGTGAACGACAGCGGGTCGAGATTATTCGCTGTCTGCTGCAAGATCCGAAGCTGCTGATCATGGATGAACCGACGTCTGTTCTTACTCCGGGTGAGGTGTCGGTTCTGTTCGAAACCTTGCGGAAGCTACAGGCCGAGGGGACGTCGATCCTTTATATCAGTCACAAACTCGAAGAAATTCGTGCGCTTTGCGACGGAGCGACCATTCTACGGTTGGGAAAAGTCGTTGGGTCTTGTGATCCTCGGCAAAAGTCGGCGTCGGAACTGGCCGAGATGATGGTGGGCACTGAACTGACACCGCCAGCAGTGCGGGACCATGAGTTGGGCGATGTGGCCTTGGCACTGAAAGATGTGTCGGTTGCGTCGAGTGCGGCGTTTGGAACGTCTTTGCGGGATGTGTCGTTGACGGTGCGCAAAGGCGAGGTTTTGGGCATCGGCGGCGTGGCGGGCAACGGACAGGACGAATTGCTGGCTGTGATGTCGGGCGAAGTGGTTTTGGCAAAGGATCGCGTTCTTTTGCATGGGAACCCCATTGGCGAACTGGGGCCAAATGCGCGGCGTGCCTTGGGGATTCTGGCCGCGCCGGAAGAACGGTTGGGTCATGCCGCTGCGCCGGACATGTCCTTGGTCGAAAACGCGGCATTGTCGGCCTGGGTTCGGATGGGAATGGTCAACCATGGGTTCATCGATTGGCGCAAGGCGCGCGGCCATGCAGAACGCGTGATTGAGAAATTCGATGTGCGCACACCCGGTGCGGGAAATGCAGCGCGGTCTTTGTCGGGCGGTAACTTGCAGAAGTTCGTGATCGGGCGCGAGATTTTGCAACAACCTGAGGTTTTGGTGGTGAACCAACCGACTTGGGGGGTGGACGCGAGCGCGGCTGCCTTCATTCGGCAGGCTTTGTTGGACTTGGCGGCGGAGGGGGCCGCGGTTGTCGTGATCTCGCAGGATTTGGACGAGTTGATGGAAATTTCAACGCGGTTTTCAGCACTTAACGAGGGCCGGTTGTCTGCGCCGCGTGAAGCGGCAGGGCTGACGATTGACGAGATTGGATTGATGTTGGGCGGTGCCGAGGTGGTATCGTGATGCGCCTTGAAAAGCGGCCAACGCCGTCGAAAGTATGGTCATGGGCGACGCCGGTTTTGGCTGTTTTAGCGACGATGGTCGCGGGTGGTTTGCTGTTTGGAGCGCTTGGAACGGATCCGGTTTTGGCGATCCGGACGATCTTCTGGGAACCCTTGTTTGGCGAGTTTGCCTTTTACTATCGCGGGCAATTGCTGGTGAAGGCGGGGCCTTTGATTTTGATCGCGATTGGGCTGTCTTTGGGGTTTCGCGCAGGCATCTGGAACATCGGGGCCGAGGGCCAATACATCATGGGCGCCATTTGTGGCGCGGCCGTGGGGTTGGCTTTTTATCCTTTGGAAATCAGGTGGTTGATCTTTCCTTTGATCGTTATTTCCGGTGCTTTGGGCGGGTTTCTTTGGGCGATGATACCGGGGATTTTGCGCACCCGGTTCAATACGAATGAGATTTTGGTGTCGTTGCTGTTGGTCTATGTGGCCGAGCAGATTTTGGCTTGGATGGCGCTTGGCCCGTTAAGGAATCCCGAGGGTGCGGGGTTTCCGGGGTCGCGGAATTTGGCGCAATATTCGGCCACGTCCAATCAGGAATTGATCGCGGGTTGGGGGCTGCATTGGGGCGTTGTGGCGGCGCTGATTGCAGTGATCTTCGCCTATATCCTGTTGTCACGGCATATTCTGGGATTGAACATCCGGCTGGCGGGAGAGGCCCCGCGCGCGGCGCGATTTGCGGGCGTAAACCCGGAACGGTTGGTGCTGCTTTGTTTAGGGATTTCAGGAGCTTTGGCTGGATTGGCCGGGCTGTTTGAAGTGACCGGACCATCGGCGCAGATCGGGATAGATTTCAACGTGGGCTATGGATTTACAGCGATTATCGTGGCGTTTTTAGGCCGGTTGCACCCGATTGGTGTGTTGATGGCAGGGTTGCTGATGGCGCTGACCTACATTGGCGGTGAAGCGGCGCAGGCGTCGCTGGGATTGCCTGCCGCGGCGATACAGGCGTTTCAGGGAATGCTGTTGTTCTTCTTACTGGCCTTCGATGTGTTAACGAATTTCCGGGTGAAGTTCGGGGCTTTGGGGGCGGCATGAGGGCGATGTGCGCGAATCGACTGTTAACGCAGGGCGAAAGGCCGATTTGGCGACGTCGGTATCGCGTCGGTATCACGTCGGTATTGCGTCGGTGTTTGAGCTGTAAAATCGCCGGGTTAACTGGGCGTGCGACAAAAGGAGCAACGATATGCTGAAACCGTTCGGAGTTGGCGTGATCATGGCCGGGATGATGCTTTGGATGCTTCACGAGCCGATCATGTCAGGCACGTTGTCGCTTTCACAAGGCGGTTTGGGGTTCATTCTGGCACATGCTGCTGTCACCGTGGCGTTTGGAGCGCTTGGCCTGTTGATTCCAAAACTGCGCCGTGCGTTGTGGAGTCACCGACCCGACCTGCGCCATATGGGCGCGATGGTTTTCGGAATGATCGTGGCAGGCACCAGCGCACATCTCGTTCTGCACGGAGTCGCCTGACGTGGACTTTGGATCAATCAACCCCGTTCTGCTGATCGCCTCGCTTATGGTGGCGTCGACACCGATTTTGCTGGCGGCTTTGGGTGAATTGGTGGTCGAGAAATCCGGGGTTTTGAATTTGGGCGTTGAGGGAATGATGATCGTCGGCGCGGTTACCGGCTTTATTGTGGCGGTTGAGACGGGATCGCCCGCGCTTGGGTTTTTGGCGGCGTCTTGTGGCGCTGTGATATTGGCGATGATTTTCGGGGTTCTGACGCAATTGTTGTTGTCGAACCAAGTAGCAACGGGGTTGGGTCTGACGCTGTTCGGATTGGGCGTTTCGGCCTTGATGGGCCAAGGATACGTTGGTGTTCGCCCGCCCGCGTCACCGAAGCTTGATATTTTTGGCTTGAACGAATTGCCCGTCGTTGGGCCGATTTTGTTCAATCAGCATGGGGTGGTTTATCTGTCGCTGGCTCTGGTGATTGGCATCTGGTGGTACTTGCGCGCCACGCGATCTGGTTTGATCCTGCGCGCGGTGGGCGAGAGCCATGAGGCGGCACATGCATTGGGCTATTCCGTTGTGGGCACACGTTTTGCGGCGATTGCCTTTGGCGGGGCATGTGCGGGGCTTGGCGGTGGATTCCTGAGCCTTGTGGTGGTGCCGACCTGGGTTGATGGCATGACGGCGGGGCAGGGATGGATCGCGCTGGCCATTGTGGTTTTTGCCAGTTGGAGATCGGCGAGGGCTTTGATTGGTGCCTATTTGTTCGGCGGGCTGACCGTTTTGCAGTTCAACTTACAAGCAGCGGGCATTGCTATTCCGGTCGAGCTCTTGTCGATGTCGCCTTACCTGATAACTATTCTTGTGCTGGTGATTATATCGTCAGACAAGCGCCGCGCTGCTGCTTCTGCGCCTGCGTCTTTGGGACGGAGTTTTCACGCCTCGGGCTGAGGCATAAAATCCTATGGGGAGAATACGATGAAGAAGAGGACACTGCTTGCTGGCCTGATGGCTGCAACGCTGGGGTTGCCTGCGCTGGCCGATGGTCATGAGCCGGTGAAGGTGGGTTTCATTTATGTGGGGCCGATCGGTGATGGCGGCTGGACCTATGAGCACCATCAGGGGCTTTTGGCCGTCGAAGAGCATTTCGGCGACAAGGTTGAAACGGTGTTTCAGGAAAGCGTGCCTGAGGGTGCGGATTCCGAGCGTGCGATGACGCAGATGGCGTTGCAGGGTGCGGACATCATTTTCACCACGTCGTTTGGGTATATGGATCCAACGATCAATGTTGCGGGCAAGTTCCCGGATGTGAAGTTTGAACATGCCACGGGGTATAAGCGGGCGGACAACGTATCCACCTATTCGGCGCGTTTTTACGAAGGCCGGGCTGTTCAGGGGCATATCGCTGGTCGGATGACCGAGACCAACAAGATCGGGTACATTGCGTCGTTCCCGATCCCTGAAGTGATCCGGGGGATCAATGCGTCGTACATCCACGCCAAGAAGGCGAACCCGGATGTCGAGATGAGTGTGATTTGGGTTTACACGTGGTTTGATCCCGCAAAGGAAGCGGATGCGGCGAAGGCCTTGATCGACAATGGTGTTGATGTGGTGTTGCAGCATACGGATTCGACTGCACCTCAGGCGGCAGCGGCTGAGGCTGGTGTGATTTCGTTTGGGCAGGCGTCGGATATGGCGGAATATGCGCCTTTGCCGCGGGTGTCTTCGATCATTGATAACTGGGCGCCGTATTACATAGCGCGGGTTCAGGCAGTGATGGATGGCACTTGGGAAAGCACTGATACGTGGGACGGCATTGCGCCGGGCATGGTTGAGATCGGTGAGATCACGGATGCGGTTCCCGCTGACGTGAAGGCCGAGGCTTTGGCGTTGCGCGATGCGATTGCGTCGGGTGAGTATCACACGTTCACTGGTCCTTTGAACAAGCAGGACGGATCGGCTTGGCTGGCTGACGGCGAGACGGCGGATGACGGAACTCTGGCTGGTATGGGGTTCTATGTTGAAGGCATCACCGGTGAAATCCCGAACTGATTGCTTGTGAGTTAGCGGAGCGCCGGCCCCAAGGGGCCGGCGCACGTGTTTTTGGGCGGCTTTGCCGCCTGGGGGTGCCAATTGAAACGGGTGCGCAGACAGCCGGACAGAAGGATGGAATGATGCGGTTTCAGACGATTTCCGGCGGTGATGTGTCAAAGCTTAGTTTCGGGACAATGCAATTCGGTGGATCGGCGGATGAGGCTGCATCGGGCGAGATTTACCGGGCGTGTCGCGCGGCTGGGATCAACTTTTTCGACACGGCTTATCTTTATACCGAAGGGCGGTCTGAGTTGATTTTGGGGCCGTTAATCGCAGGTGAGCGGGACGACATTTTTCTGGCGACCAAGTGCGGGTATCACGGGGCGTCAGCGGCGAAGATCGAAGAAGAATTTGCGGAAAGTCGGTGTCGGTTGGGATGTGAGACGGTTGATTTGCTTTACATTCATCGTTGGGACGCGGCCACGCCTTTGGAGGAGAGCTTTGAGGTTTTGGCCGGGTATGTGGCGAAGGGTTCAGTGCGCTACATTGGTGTTTCGAATTTCGCGGCCTGGCAGGTGATGAAAGCGGCGCGGGTGATCGAAGATTTCGGGGCCACGATTGGTTTTTTGCAGCCGATGTACAATCTGGTGAAGCGTCAGGCCGAGGTTGAGATTTTGCCGATGGCCGAGGCCGAGGGCTTTGCGGTCTGTTCCTATTCGCCTTTGGGCGGTGGATTGTTGACGGGGAAATACGCCGCTGGCGAGACGGGGCGTTTGACGACGAATGCGCATTACGCCAGTCGTTACCGCGAAAACTGGATGTATGAGGCGGCGGCGGCTTTGGCCGAGATTGCGGCAGAGCTTGGCGTGGCGCCTGCGACTTTGGCTGTGGCTTGGGCCGCGCGGCATCCGGGGCTTTTTGGGCCGATCATTTCGGCGCGGTCGCTGGAACAGGTACGCCCATCGCTTGATGCGGTTGGGTTTGAGATGGACGACGCACTTTACGACCGGATTTCTGCGCTGTCGCCAGCGCCGCCCCCGGCCACGGATCGAACCGAGTTGGTATGATGCGCGTTGCTGTCATCGGCGGCGGGATCGCGGGATTGGCGGCGGGCGCGGCCTTGGCACCGGATGCGAAAGTGGTTGTTTTGGAACGTGAAACGGCGCTTGGGTATCATGCCAGTGGCCGGTCTGCGGCAATGTTTGAAGAACACTATGGCAATGATGCGGTGCGGGCGTTGAACCGGGCATCGCGGGCAGTGCATGAGGCTTTGGGCGTTTTGTCACCGCGCGGATTGCTGGGCGTTGCCTTTGACAGCGATGCAGAAGCCTTTGATCACGACGTGACGGCTTTGGGTCTGGTTGAGATCACCGTTGCAGAGGCGCGGGAGCGGGTGCCGATTTTGGCGGATGGGATCGTGCGAGCCGGGTATTTCGAAGATGCCTGGGACATCGATACAGATCGTTTAATGCAAAACATGGCCGCCGAAGTGCGACGCAATGGTGGTGCGGTGCGAACCGGAACCGAGGTGCATGGGATTTCCCGCGCGGATGGCTGGCAGATCGATCTGGGTGGTGAGGTTTTGCAGGCCGACGTCGTTGTGAATGCAGCCGGAGCCTGGGCCGATCAGATCGCGGTCATGGCGGGTGTTTCGCCCATTGGTTTGCAGCCCTTTCGGCGATCCATGGCGCGGTTGCCGGCGCCCGGTGAGTTGGATGTGCGAAAGTGGCCCATGCTGATGGGGCCGGGTGAGACTTGGTATGCCAAGCCCGATGCGGGAAGCTGGATCGTTTCGCCAGCGGAAGAAGACCCTATGGAACCGATGGATGCCTGGGCCGATGATATGGTGCTGGCGGAAGGTTTGGCCCGTTATGAAGCCTATGTCAGCGAGCCTGTGATACGTGTTGAGGCAAACTGGGCCGGTTTACGGACATTCGCGCCGGACAGGGCTTTGGTGATTGGGCCTGCGCCGAATGCGGATGGGTTTTTCTGGATGGCGGGGCAGGGTGGCTATGGGTTTCAAACCGCACCTGCGGCAGGGGACATTTTGGCAGATTGCGTGATGGGGCGGACATCGCGCCTTGGCGCGGATGTTGTCAGGGCTTTGTCGCCGTTGCGTTTTGGAGTCTGACAGATCGAATTCGCCGCTTGAATTTAGGCAGGCGTTTTGGTGACCGTTTCTGAATAATCAGGCGTGTAAGAAATGCGGGCGCGGCGTTTGTAGGGAATTTTGGGATATTTTGCGAATTTCGGGCCAAGGTCAGGGAAGGCTTTTTGCAGGGCTTCCAAGGCCTCTTTGGGGATGGTTTTTACATTGTCTTCGGTCGGCGCAAAGCTTTCGACGGGCATTCCGCTGGCGCAGAACACCTGGGGGGTTTCAAAGACGATGTTGTAATAGGTCAGGTCTTCGTCGTTTGTCGCTTCGGAAATTTCGAGCCCATCGACATCACGGGCGGCAACCAGACAATTTTCGGTGTCTTCTTCGTCGTCGATCCGCCAGCCGGGGATCAAAAGGCGGTGTGCCGCGCCGACCTTGAGCGGTTTTTTCGGCATCATTGGCCCAACCGCGCGCGGTTCGAGCAAAATGGGGGCAAGAGCCGGGTCAGCAGCGATTTCAGCGGCGGTAACGGTTTCTGTCCAGATCAGAGTGACGGCTTGCAAGCCATTGTCGCGTGTAACGACAAGATCACCCGCGCGCAGGAATTCAACCCGGCGTTCGCCGCATGGCGTACGCAGGTTCGCGCCCGCACAAAGGCCGGTTGTTCCCGCTTTGACGACGTCACCGTCCGTGATCTTGTTCACCATGGTCATGGTTTGCATCCGTTGTTGAACCACATTTCACCCTAGATGGAATTGTGACCGAATTAGGGATCACACGGGGTAAATCCGCGATGGATGGTGAGA
Organism: uncultured Paracoccaceae bacterium; assembly: GCA_938005545.1. Lineage (GTDB taxonomy): Bacteria > Pseudomonadota > Alphaproteobacteria > Rhodobacterales > Rhodobacteraceae > CALKXV01. The sequence goes on along the minus strand of CALKXV010000059.1, from coordinate 4,539 downwards.
ATGCAGGATGATTGTTCCGAAATGGTAAACAATAGCGCCACATTGATGGGTTTGGCGGGGTATTGCCCACGATCAGTGGACAATCGCGGTTATTCCGTGGCCACGTTCTTGAATGCGCCTGTCTGTAGAAATGAGATCACCTGGTCGATGACGTTGGTGTTCAGAATCATAAACGTATGTGTCACGTGCATTGTAATATGGGCGGTCATGCCGTCGACCTTGGTGCTTTCGACCGAAACTTTTCCGTCGTCGTCGCCGGGGATCAGGGCTGAATAGGCGGGGTTCAGGCTTTGAGTTCCGGCGATAATGCCGGTTTCATAGGTGACAGGGCCAAGCTGGGCCGGAAGATCATCGGGGCCAGTTCCCAGTTCCAGACCGGCGGGGCCATTGATCCACTCGAAGGGGGCAAGATCACCCAGTTCATCGACCAATTCCGAACCTTTGTTGGGTGGCCCCATCATGACCACGCGGCCCATGTTGGGTGGTTTGTTTTCAGCAAGCCAAGCGCGGGTCAGGATACCGCCCATGGAGTGGGTTACAAAATGGGTGGTGTCGCCGTTGCAGGATTTGATGGCTGTGGGCAGGGTCGCGCGTGCCAGGGTGCGGACATCGGAATCGGTTGACGGATAACCGGCGTTGACGGTGGTGTATCCGTTTTGCCTAAGGGTGAAGGCCAGGAGCGCCATCGAGGTTTCACCGCGCAACAGGCCGTGGAGCAGAATGACGCAATCGGCCTGAGCCATGGTGGGCGTTAAAAGACATATGATGGCGAGAACTTTGCGCATTACATCAGAATAATTGCGTTTCCTGCGAATTGCGAGCGGTGCGTTACGTCACTTATTTGGGACGCGGGCCTGGGGCGACTGGATCTCATCCCGGATGGCGCGAGCCGCCGCTGCGGGGTCGGCAGCCTGATGCACGGGGCGGCCGACCACGATATGGTCAGCGCCGTCTGCGATGGCGGCGGCTGGTGTTGCGATACGTTTTTGATCGCCCGCACCGGTACCGACGGGACGCACGCCGGGCGTGACAATCAGACGGCTTTCGGCTTCGGAGAGGGCGCGGATGGCTTGGGCTTCTTGGGGCGATGCGATGACGCCGTGCGCTCCAGCGTCGAAGGCCCGCCCGGCGCGTTCGGTGACAAGGTCGGGAATTGCGCCGTCTTTGATCTGGGACGCGTCCAAGTCTGTGCGATCAAGCGACGTCAGGACCGTAACGGCAAGGATTTTCGTTTTCGAGCCTTCTGCGCCTTCGCGGGCGGCGCGCACCACGTGGGGGTCGCCATGAACTGTCAGGAAATCAAGGTTGAATTGGGCCAGCCCGCGCACGGCGGCTTCGACGGTGGCCCCGATGTCGAAAAGTTTCATATCGAGAAAGATGCGCTTGCCGCGGTCTTCTTTCAACTCGTTGGCGAGGGCCAAACCGCCACCGGTCAGCATTCCGAGGCCGATTTTGTAAAACGACACGGTATCGCCAAGCGCGTCGGCGAGTTCCAAGCCCTGAACGACGTTTGGAACATCGAGGGCGACGATAAGGCGGTCATCTGCTGTCATGCGCACGGGCTAGCCTTTGGTTGCGGTCGGGTCAAGATTGCGCATTTGACACGAGGGTTTGGCGTAGGGCTTGCGATCATGCTCGGGTGATCCCATTTATAGCCCGAGGCCCCGAAAGGACATGCCGCAGAGCGGGTGTCGCGCAACCGGGGTGCTTTGAAGAAGGAGAGACCTTATGGACTTGGAGAAGTTCACGGAGCGGTCGCGCGGTTTTTTGCAAGCGGCCCAGACCATTGCAGCGCGGGAAAGCCACCAGCGGCTGGCGCCCGAGCATCTTTTGAAAGCCTTGATGGATGATGAGGAAGGACTTGCCTCAAACCTGATCCGTGCGGCGGGCGGAGAGCCGTCGCGTGTTGTGCAGGCTGTAGACCTGGCTTTGGGGAAGGTTCCCAAAGTGACGGGCGATGCTGGCCAGACCTATATGGATCGCCAAACCACCAAAGTTTTGGACGAGGCACAGAAGCTGGCCAAGAAAGCCGGTGACAGTTTTGTACCGGTTGAACGGATTTTGACCGCTTTGGCGGTTGTGACATCCAAGGCGAAAGACGCTTTGGATGCGGGCAGTGTGACGGCGCAGGCGCTTAACGGTGCCATCAATGATGTGCGCAAGGGGCGGACGGCGGATACGGCGTCGGCTGAAGACGGTTATGACGCGTTGAAGAAGTATGCCCGCGATCTGACGGAAGCTGCGGCAGACGGCAAGATTGACCCGATCATCGGGCGGGATGAGGAAATTCGCCGCACGATGCAGGTGTTGTCGCGTCGGACCAAGAACAATCCTGTGCTGATCGGTGATCCGGGCGTGGGTAAAACGGCGATTGCCGAAGGGTTAGCGTTGCGGATTGTGAACGGCGATGTGCCGGAAAGCCTGCGGAATAAGAAATTGCTGGCATTGGACATGGGTGCCCTGATCGCCGGTGCTAAGTATCGCGGCGAGTTCGAGGAACGTCTGAAGGGCGTTTTGAACGAAGTGACGGCAGCGGCGGGCGAGGTTATTTTGTTCATCGACGAGATGCACACGCTTGTGGGGGCCGGCAAGGCGGACGGGGCGATGGACGCTTCGAACCTGTTGAAACCTGCTTTGGCACGCGGTGAGTTGCATTGCGTTGGTGCGACGACCACGGATGAATACCGGAAGTACGTTGAAAAAGACGCGGCATTGGCGCGGCGGTTTCAGCCATTGATGGTTGAGGAACCGACGGTTGAAGACACGGTTTCGATCCTGCGGGGCATCAAGGAAAAGTACGAATTGCACCATGGTGTTCGGATCGGCGATGCCGCTTTGGTGGCAGCCGCGACGCTGAGCCATCGCTATATCACCGACCGTTTCCTGCCGGACAAAGCCATTGATCTGATGGACGAAGCCGCGTCGCGGTTGCGGATGGAAGTGGATTCAAAGCCCGAGGAGCTGGACGCTTTGGATCGGCAGATCTTGCAGATGCAGATCGAGGCTGAAGCCTTGAAAAAAGAGGAAGACAAGGCGTCCAAAGACCGGTTGGACAAACTTGTGAAAGAGCTGGCCGATTTGCAGGAACAATCCTCGCAGATGACGGCGACATGGCAGGCGGAACGCGATCAGTTGGAAGCCTCGCGCGGGGTGAAAGAAAAGCTGGATCGTGCGCGGGCCGAGTTGGAGCAGGCCAAACGGGACGGCAACTTGCAGCGTGCGGGTGAGCTGTCTTATGGCGTGATCCCCGAGTTGGAAAAACTGATCGAAGCGGCAGATAGCAGCGATACTGATGTTATGGTCGAAGAGGCCGTTGGGCCTGAGCAAATCGCGGAAGTGGTCGAGCGTTGGACGGGTATTCCCACGTCGAAGATGCTGGAAGGTGACCGCGAGAAGCTGCTTCGGATGGAAGATGAACTGGGTAAGCGCGTGATCGGTCAGAAGACGGCCGTAACGGCGGTGTCGAACGCGGTGCGGCGCGCGCGTGCGGGTTTGCAGGATGAGAACCGGCCTTTGGGCTCGTTCCTGTTCTTAGGACCGACGGGCGTGGGTAAAACCGAACTGACCAAAGCGATTGCGGAGTTTCTGTTTGACGATGACCGCGCCATGGTTCGGGTCGATATGTCAGAATTCATGGAGAAACACTCGGTCTCTCGACTTATTGGCGCGCCTCCGGGTTATGTTGGTTACGACGAAGGTGGCGTTTTGACCGAGGCGGTGCGGCGCAGGCCGTATCAGGTGATCCTGTTTGATGAGGTCGAAAAGGCGCACCCCGAGGTGTTCAATGTGCTGTTGCAGGTTTTGGACGACGGTGTGCTGACCGATGGTCAGGGCAACAAGGTGGACTTCAAGCAGACGCTGATCATCCTGACGTCGAATTTGGGGTCTCAGGCTTTATCGCAGTTGGACGAAGGGTCTGATGCGGCGGCGGTTCAGCGCGATGTGATGGACGCGGTTCGTGCGCATTTCCGGCCCGAGTTCCTGAACCGTTTGGATGATATGGTCATCTTTGACCGGTTGTCGCGCGGTGACATGGATGGGATCGTCGACATTCAGATGGCGCAGTTGCACAAGCGGTTGGCCAAGCAGAACATCATCATCACCCTGGATGAGGCGGCCAAGACCTGGCTGGCGGACGAAGGTTATGATCCGGTCTATGGGGCGCGACCCTTGAAGCGGGTGATCCAGAATTCGTTGCAAAACGAATTGGCTGAGATGCTGTTGGCCGGTGATATCGGCGACGGTCAGGTGATTGAGGTTTCCGCGGGCGCTGACGGTTTGCTGATCGGTGACCGAGTGTCCAAGTCAAACCGACCACCACCAACGGATGCGGTTGTTCACTAACGAAAAGCCCCGCTTCGGCGGGGCTTTTTGTCGGCGTACAGATGTCCGCTATGAGCTGATGTTGTTGAAAAACTCGGCTTGTTTGGTGAGCTGATCGCTGATTCAATTTCGGTATTCGTACTGGAGGTGGATTGCGATGATGGGATCGAAGCAGGAAGCACAGGCGGCTTTATGCTATGAGTTCTCGCTGGAGGA
>CALKXV010000058.1 GCA_938005545.1 uncultured Paracoccaceae bacterium | reverse complement strand
CGGTTTCCACATTGCCGACCCACACCCAGCCAACCCCATTATGAACCTCTGAGTTCGAAGAGAACAAAGGCAACCTCAGACATCAACAAACACGGATTTTGGAAAACAGGCGTTGACGAATTAGAGAACAACATCGGGACGGGGAAGCCAATGGTGCTGCCGGATGGCCCGAACCAACGCTGGAGCTTGGATTTCGTATCAGATGCGTTGACGGACGGTCGCCGCCTGCGCATTCTTGCAGTCGTTGATGACTTCAGTCGTGAGAACTTGGTGCTGGTGGCTGATACATCGCTGTCTGGTCACCGCGTTGCACGTGAACTGGACAAGGTGATCGCTGAACGAGGCATGCCGAAGACAATAGTTTCGGACAACGGAACTGAGTTTACCAGCATGGCGATCCTCAAATGGGTTCAGGATACGAGCATCGATTGGCATTACATCGCACCTGGAAAGCCCCAGCAGAACGGCTTCATCGAAAGCTTCAACGGCAAGCTGCGAGATGAGTGCCTTAATGAAACGCTATTTGGTACATTGCGCGATGCCCGCAAAACGCTTGAAGAATGGCAGGAAGATTACAATTGGCGCAGACCACATTCAGCCTTGGAAAATCTGACACCGATGGAATTTTTGCAGAGAAAGGCGATGGACAAGATGGCGGCCTAACGCCAAAGATTTAACCCCAAGGACTCCGCGCAAACCTGGAGGGAACTTGGGGCTCAGGTCAGGTCATCATCTAACATATTAACGACCGCCGTCGTCTCAAAAAGCGTGGAGAGCTCGATCTTCCATTCATCGATCTCGACACGCTGCAGCGGAAAATCTGATTTGATACCATCGTCAGACAAGGCGAAATTAGCGTTTGCAGCATCCACACCAAACCGCCGCGCATATGCAGAAAATGGATCGATGCGTTTGATTGCATTTGAGACAGCCTTGCGACCGGGAACACGCAACAATCGCTTATCCGAGCACATGTCGGAGCATTTCCAGATAGGCGACTTCGACACGTTCGATCGTGAAATCCTTGTCAGACGAGAAATTCGATGCCAATTGGGGCCGGATCAAACCGATCAGGGTTTTTTTCGGTCTTCGCGCTCACTGGCGACGAACCTGGTAATAAAAGACCGCATCATGTTCACAATTATTTCGCTACTCCTGCCCGCGAACGGCCCAAGTGAGCTGGGCGGAAAACCGGTATAGCCGGTTGGATCTACGAAAATTAGCTGAAATAAGTTCGTGGATGCGGCCTTGATACGCGCACTGTCGTCTTCAAACTTACCTTTGAACGTCAGAATCTCAACGTGTTGAAACTCACGCCGGACCTTTTCCGCATACACCTCCAACTGGGCATAAGACGACGCTTTAGCCTCGTTGAATATACACCTGATTTTCTTGCGGGAGGGGTCGTGATTGCGGCTTTCCGCTACAGCTTCAAGAGTGCGAAGCGAAATTCCGATGGATGTATCTCGGAGGTTTTCGTGGTCGTTGTTCTCCCAAGGTCCAGCGAAACCATCAATAAAGTCGAGCGACTCCCAATATCGGCAGGATAAGATCTTGTTCGCGAACGGAGTGAGATACCGTTCCAAGATATCATGTTTCGCCTGGCTTTGCTCGCGCCCAAAATACAAATCTGGCAACTGTCCGAACCTCCGCACTCGCCATAAAGACAGAATAATCTGTCCGGTTATGTGGACAAAGCTGTCACAGGTAGCCCATCCCATTCGCGTCCACCAAGTATGCGTCCGGCCACCTTTTTCCCAACCCGCACCATCGAATTTCCGTCCTGAGCTTTGGCAAGACGCGCGGCTGGCAGGTTGGTGCCATCACCAGGAGCCCAGTCGCCCCACTGTTTGAAGTGAAAGGCAATATCTTGCTCCATGCACTGCGGCATCAAATCCATGAACCAACGCCGAGAAGCTGGACGAGCCTTAGCTCCACTTTCGCTACCGGTGATCACCCAGTCGATTGTTGATCCCAGCCAATTTTGAATTTGTAGCGGTCCAAGCAAAGGTTCAGCAGAAATAAACCGGACTTTCGCTGGGATCCTCTCAAGTTGGGGAGCAATTCCTCAGCACAAATCTGCAACTCCACAGTTGTGCCGAGTCAAACATTCTTGGGCCAGTTACTTCTCCAGCGCGCTAGTCGCGCTACATTTTTTTGGTCGTTTCGTGAGCAAAAGCCAATCTAGATTTTGTGTTTGCTCAATACGATCGAAAAGACGTTCGCGATGCGGAACTAGCTCGACTCGATCCTCAAACACATCCGCCATAGATGCACAAAACACCCGCGGCCGTTCATTCATTTCTGTCGCCTTACGATCCCAGGCCAATGGCTGGCGCCAGTGATTGTCACTCAGAAAACGGTGGTTCGTCTTCCGGCCCCACACCCTTTGAATATACCCTTTGGCCAGGCTCTCCGCATAGCAATGTTTGCAGGCCTCGGATAACTTTGTGCATCCCCACCACGGATTGAAGGTGTGCGTAGTCCACTCGATTTTTGAATTTACGCCCATGGCATGGCTCCAGCGCTTTGAGCAGAATCCTCGCACATTTTCGAGGATGTTCCTAGTTTATTCCCGTAGCCAGTAAAGGCTCTTCGTACCGCTTGGCTATGGACGCTGGACGATAGTTTAAAAAATGGCGGCCAGAGAAAATATCGGGACTGTGCTGTTAAATGGGCTTTGCGAAATCTGCTTCCCGCACCGCCACTACGACTAACAATAAAAAACTTAACTGCCTAGGCTCACTGGCAAGCCAAAATTGCCAAATGGCACACCTATTAGACCAGAATGGCAATCCCTGGGGTCAAAAAGGCAAGACTTTGGGTACGTCCACATTATTCGAATCACGGCGTTCATCCGCATTTGGAGTGACCGCAATTTGGGCATGTCATGCAGCCTTCAATCATCTGCATTCCCAATTGTCCGCAATTCGGACAGGCCGGACCGGGGGTATTGCCAAGGTTCACAACTTCGGCTTGGGGGTCACTTTTTAGCCCCATGCCCTCGCCTTCGATGAATCCGATCGAGATCATATGCCGTTCTATTACCCCACCGATTGCTGCAAGGATGGATGGCACGTATTTGCCCTGCACCCATGCACCGCCGCGGGGATCGAACACAGCCTTCAGCTCTTCGACAACAAATGACACATCGCCACCGCGCCGGAACACGGCAGATATCATGCGGGTCAGCGCAACTGTCCAAGCGAAATGTTCCATGTTCTTTGAATTGATAAACACTTCAAAGGGCTGGCGTCGCCCGCCATGGATCGCATCATTGACGGTGATATAAATGGCGTGCTCGGACATCGGCCATTTCAGCTTGTAGGTCTGCCCCTCAAGGGCAGCGGGGCGACTTAGCGGCTCGGCAATATAAACAACTTCGCCGCTTGGTGCCTGCACCGGCACCGTTTCTTCAGCGACTTCACTCACCGCCAACACAGAACCCGTCACCGCATTGGGCCGATAGGTGGTACATCCCTTACATCCGGTTTCATAAGCCTGCATGTACACATCCTTGAACGCCTCAAAACCGATATCTTCGGGCACATTAATTGTTTTCGAAATGCTGGAATCCACCCATTCCTGTGCCGCCGCCTGCATCGTCACATGTTCCGAAGGAGCCAATGTTTGGGCATTTACGAAGTGATCTGGCAAGGGCTTGTCGCCATACATCTCGCGCCATTTGGCAACAGCGAAGTCGACGACTTCTTCCTCGGTGCGCGAGCCGTCCTTTTGCAGGACTTTCCGGGTATAGGCATAGGCAAAGACCGGCTCGATCCCGGAAGACACATTGCCCGCATAAAGGCTGATCGTGCCAGTGGGTGCAATTGAAGTCAAAAGCGCGTTGCGGATGCCACTCTCCCGGATCGCAGCACGCACATCTTCGTCCATCTTCAGCATTGCACCGCTGGACAGAAAGGCGTCGGCGTCAAACAAGGGGAAGGCTCCTTTCTCGGCTGCCAATTTCGCTGATGCCAGGTACGCGGCGCGAGCAATCGCTTTCAACCATTGTCCGGTCAGACGCGCCGCCTCTTCTGAGCCATAACGCACACCAACCATCATCAAAGTGTCGGCCAATCCGGTAACACCAAGGCCGATCCGCCGTTTTGCTTCCGCCTCGCGGGCCTGCGCTTCCAATGGAAATTTCGAAACATCCACCACATTGTCCATCATGCGCACCGCTGTGGTGACAAGTTCGCCCAATGCTGTTTCATCAATCTGCGCGGCATCCCCGAACGGGTCGTCAACCAGTCGCGCCAGGTTGATCGAACCCAAGAGGCAGGCCCCATAAGGTGGTAAAGGCTGTTCACCGCAGGGGTTGGTTGCCGCAATCGTCTCGCAATATGCAAGGTTGTTCATGGCGTTGATCCGGTCGATAAAGATCACACCGGGCTCTGCATACTCATAGGTCGCAGACATAATCCGGTTCCATAGATCCTGCGCATCGACCGTGCTGTAAACCTTGCCATCAAAGATCAGATCCCACGACTTTTTGGTTTTCACGGCCTCCATAAAACCATCCGTGACCAGAACCGAGACATTGAAATTCCGCAACCGCGCCGGATCGGATTTGGCTGCGATGAAATCTTCGATGTCCGGGTGATCACAGCGCATGGTCGCCATCATCGCGCCGCGGCGCGCGCCCGCCGACATGATCGTGCGGCACATGGCATCCCAAACATCCATGAACGACAGCGGCCCGGATGCATCTGCCGCCGCGCCTTTTACATCCGCACCCTTGGGTCGAATGGTGGAAAAATCATAGCCGATGCCGCCGCCTTGCTGCATGGTCAACGCAGCCTCTTTCAGCATCTCGAATATGCCGCCCATGCTGTCGGGGATGGTGCCCATAACAAAACAATTGAACAGGGTGACCGACCGATCCGTGCCCGCACCAGCCACAATTCGACCCGCTGGCAGGAATTTGAAGTCTTCCAAAGCGGCGTAAAACGTGCCTTCCCAATCAGACGGTTTTGCTTCGCCCTCTGCCAAAGCACGCGCAATCCTGCGCCACGTATCCTCGACCGAACCATCCAGCGCTGAGCCATCCTGGGCTTTCAGGCGATATTTCATATCCCAGATCTGTTCAGCGATCGGTGCTGCAAAACGACTCATGGCGATTCCTCGGAAAGTGCGTTGCAATTTACTACACCTTGCCCCTGCCCGGCAATGGGCTACCATATCTACCAGTTCTGGGGACGAATCTGTGGATAACTCGCTACACCTGATCAAATTGAGCGTCGGCACCGAAACTGTCGACACGCTCAAAACATGGCAATCCACCCCACAAGCGCAAGGCGACGATGGGTTGCCGCGCCATGTCACGCGCATGTGGCCCAAGCGCGAAGCCGAGCTTTTGCAAGGCGGATCAATCTATTGGGTGATCAAAGGTTTCGTCCAGGCCCGGCAAACCATTGTACGACTGGACGAAGTTGTTCGAAGCGATGGCATCCGCCGATGCGGCATCGTGCTTGACCCTGAAATCATTCGAACTGCCAGCGCGCCCCGACGCCCGTTCCAAGGATGGCGCTATCTTGAAAGCAGTAATGCGCCGGTCGATTTACCAAGTGGCCAAGCCAATGACGATCTGCCGCCCAGCTTGATGGCTGCGCTCGCGGATATCGGTGTTCGCTGAAGATTGGGTCAAATTCCGGGCCACTCAGGCAAAACACGCCGCGTTTTAGCCCAGACCAATCTGTGCCTTCAATGCATCCCAAGATACACGCGCGGCATCGTCCCAAACTTCTGCACGTGTCTTGTAAAGAACCGCCAGCGACGACAGAACCAGACCATCTTCCAGAATCCGCAAGTGGTTCGCCGTTAACGTGGCACCGGTGGAGGTGATGTCGGCAATCGCTTCGGCGGTCAGGTTTTTCACCGTGCCTTCCGTCGCACCTTGGCTGTCCACAAGTTGGTAATCAGACACGCCGTTTTCGCGCAGAAAATCCCGGATCAAACGATGGTATTTCGTGGCGATCCGAAGCCGATGTCCGTGGGTGGCCCTGAATGCCGTTGCCGTCTGATCCAGATCATCCAGCGTGGTGACATCCGCCCAAAAGTCCGGCACGGCGATCACCAGATCAGCTTCGCCAAATCCCAAAGGTTCGATTTCGGCCACGCGGTTTTCCCAGAACGCCAGCTTTTCACGCACCATATCAATGCCCGTCACGCCCAGATGAATGCGCCCGGCCGCCAGTTCGCGCGGAATTTCAGCCGCTGCCAAAAGCACCAGTTCGACACCGTCAACGCCCGACACATGGCCCGCATATTCGCGGTCGTTCCCGACGCGGCTCAACGTCACACCGTGGTCTTGAAACCAAGCGAACGTCTTTTCCATCAACCGGCCCTTTGAGGGTACACCGAGCTTCAACGACATGATGCCCCCCCTAGTTCGATGACAAGTCCGGGTCGGATCACGCCGCCAACGGCCGGTACGCCCGCGTTCCCGCCAATGGCGCGGGTCAAGGCATCATAACGCCCGCCCGTTGCCACCGGTGGCAGATCGGCGCGGCCTTCTGCATAAAATCCGAAGACAAAACCGTCGTAGTATTCTAGCGACGTGCGCCCGTAGCTTGCCTCGAAATCAAGCGTGTCGACATCGACGCCGCGCGCGGACATCGCCTCAAATCGCGCTGCGAGGGTGTCGACCGCTGGTGCGATGGCCGGCATGTCGACTGCCAGATAACGCAGTTGCGACAAGGCATCGGGGGCTTTTTCGCGCACCGCCAGAAGGGCGTCAATCAAGGTGGCCGCTTCGGTGTCGAGTGGTGTTTCCGCTTGTTCTGCTGCCATTGCAGCCAACCGGGCGTTGACTTCGGCGCGGCTGCGCAGCCCGATTTCGATGCCTTTGGTTTCTGTGGGAAGTTCGCGCTGATCAGAGCTTCTAAAACGGTTCAACAGTGCGCGAAACCGACGTGGTCGCCAAAGATGGTGCAACAAGGCCGCCTTGCGCGCAGGGTTCGAAACCAAGCCTTCAACGGCGGCGCGCAATAGCCCAATGTCGCCCATGGCGGCACGCAACCCAAGCGGCGCGAGCGTTTCATAGAACGCCGCAAAAACCTCGGCATCCGCGTCCGATCCAAGCGCGCCGTCGAACAGTTCGAACCCCACCTGCAAATATTCCGACGCACGGTCCGGGGCGTCTTCCTGACGGCGAAAAACTTCACCTGCATACGTATAACGCCCTTCGCCAAGCCTGGCGCTCATGTGGCGCTGGACCAGCGGCAAGGTGAAATCCGGGCGCAGCATCATTTCGCCCTGAAGCGGGTCTTGTGTGACGAAAGCACGCGCGCGGATATCTTCACCATAGAGATCAAGCAAAGCGCCGGCCGGTTGCAGGATGTCGGTCTCAAACACCTCGGCGCCACGGGCTTCAAACAGGCGGCGCAACCGGTCAGCTTCGATACGAATGTCGGATTTATCCGTCACCGGTCCAGAATCTCGCGCACTTTTGCGACCATGTCGTCAAGCGAGCATTCGAATTGTTGCTTTTGCTCTTTCCACTCTTCGACCGAGGCGGTTTCGGCTATTTCAGCGCCAAGAACCAAATCCTTGATTTGAACCACGCCGCGTTCGGCTTCGTCAGAGCCTTGAATGATTGCGGCCGGTGAGCTTCGTTTGTCGGCGTATTTCAACTGGTTGCCGAAGTTCTTGGGGTTGCCCAGATACACTTCCGCCCGGATGCCCGCTTGACGGAGCGTCGTCGCCATCGCCTGATAATCGCCCATCCGGTCACGATCCATGACGGTAACAACTACAGGTCCAGCGGTGTCAGCTTTGATCCGGCCTTTCATGCGCAGGGCCGCAAGCAGACGGTCCACACCAATCGAAACACCGGTGGCTGGGACGGCCTGCCCGGTGAAACGTTTCACCAGATCATCATAGCGTCCGCCACCGGCAACGCTGCCGAACTGACGCGGACGGCCTTTTTCGTCCTCGATTTCAAACGTAAGTTCAGCCTCATAGACAGGGCCGGTGTAGTATCCGAGGCCGCGCACAACAGAGGGGTCAACGCGGATCTGCATAGCCGTGTAGCCTTGGGCATCCACGAGGTTAGCAATCACACCCAATTCATCGAGGCCTCTTTTCCCTTCCTCAGATGAACCAATCGATTCCTCCAAGAAGGTCAATGGATCACCGGACGCCACTATTGCCTGCGAGTGAGGTAACTGGAAAGTTTCCAAACCCGGCATTTCCTTTGCAGCTGCCGGATTAAACGCAACGATGCTGACTGCCACAAAGTTGATGATGATCTGAGCTTGTTCATTACTCAAACCAGCACCTTCCGTGAAGTCGCCACTCTCGTCTTTTCGGCCATTCGTGAGCAATTGCCGAACACCTTCAACGCCAAGGCGATCGAATTTGTCAATCGCTCTCAGGACGATTCCACGTGCTCGAAAATCATCCTCGGCGATACCCGCAACCTCAAGCACCCCGTTCAGCACTTTTCGGTTGTTCACACGAATAATGTAGTCGCCTTTTAACCCAACATCCTCCAGCGCATCCGCCAGCATCATGCACATCTCGGCATCCGCCGCCACAGATCCCGTTCCAACCGTATCCGCATCGCATTGATAAAACTGCCGAAACCGTCCCGGCCCCGGCTTTTCGTTACGCCAGACTGGCCCCATGGCGAAGCGGCGATAGGGGGTGGGCAACTCATTCCGGTGTTGCGCAAAGACCCGCGCCAAGGGGGCCGTCAGATCGTAACGCAGCGCCAGCCAATCGTCGTCCTCCTGCCACGCGAACACGCCTTCGTTCGGGCGGTCGACATCTGGCAGGAATTTACCCAAAGCCTCGACTGTTTCAACCGCAGATGATTCCAGCGCTTCGAAGCCGTACAAATGATACACCCCGGCAATTGCATCCAGCATTGCCTTGCGCTCGGCCACATCTGCGCCGAAATAATCACGAAAGCCCTTTGGCGTGTCCGCCTTGGGGCGCGGGGTCTTTTTCTGTTTGGCCATGGGCCCTTCCTCGGGTGGTATCGCGCGGGGTTTAGCCTTTGGGGATTGCTGGGGCAAGGAGGTGACGCATGAGTGCGGAGATTGAAGAACGACTGGCGCATTTGGAGCGCTTAACCGACGAGCTGAACGAAGTGGTCAGCGCACAGGCGGGCGAGATTGATCGTTTGGTTACACGCGTGCAGATGTTGATGGAACGCGAAGCCACGCGCGAGGCCCAAGGTGGCGGTGGCGTTGTTTTGGGGGATGAGACGCCCCCGCATTACTAAAAGAGTGTGACGGCGGTCGATTTTTCCGGGGTTTTTGCACATAAACCGTGCGGAAACCCGGCTTTTTTGCGGTGAGCGGAACCCATAAATTCGTAAGTCAGACAGGAGCTGATCATGACTTACAAAGCATCGCCGCAATTTCGAATTGGCCACGTACACCTGAAGGTGTCCAACCTTGAACGTTCTATTGCGTTTTACCAAGACGTTATCGGGCTTGAGGTCACGCAAACCTATGGCGACCAGGCCGCGTTTATGTCGGCTGGCGGCTACCACCACCACATTGGCCTGAACACTTGGGACAGCCGTGATGGGACGACGCCACCCAATGGTTCAACCGGGCTTTACCACGCCGCCTTTCTGTATCCCGACCGGCCGAGTCTTGGGCGAGCCGTTGCCAACGTTCAGGCCCATGGCGTGGCCCTGTCGGGGTTTGCGGATCACGGGGTCAGCGAGGCGGTGTACTTTGATGATCCCGATGGCAATGGAATTGAAATGTACCACGACCGGAGCCCGGTAGACTGGCCGCGCAACGCTGATGGATCGCTTAAAATGGGAAACGCCCCTCTCAACCTGCAAACCTTGATCGCAGAAGGCGTTGCCTGAGGGCCAAATGGGCTCCTTTGTGGCGCTTTTGAATAAGCGCTCTCGTCCGAAATACTGGTGCAAAACCTCCTATGGACGTGGCTAACGCCGCCGCTTAGTGTCACGTAGGCGGAGGATAATATGGCATTCGGAACGAAAATTCGCACCTACTTTGAAGGCACGTGGCATGACGGTGATGTCCCGATCATCTCTGGTGCGGATCATGGGGCCTGGCTTGGTTCCAATGTCTTCGATGGTGCGCGTTACTTTGACGGCGTGACGCCCGATCTTCTGGCTCATTGTGAACGGGTGAACCGCTCGGCCGACGCATTGATGCTGACGCCCACGCAGTCAGCCGAAGACATGGTTCAAATCATTTGGGATGGGTTGCGTAGTTTTTCCTGGGACGCTGCCGTTTATGTCCGCCCGATGTATTGGGCTGTTGATGGTGATGCGACCGCGATCATTCCTGTGGCCGAATCTACCGCCTTTGCGATCTGTTTGGAAGAAAAGGCATTGGCCCCCGAAGACGCCACCATCCGGCTGACAACCACGCGGTTTCGGCGCCCCATCCTGGAAAGTGCCGTTTTAAACGCCAAGGCCGGGTGCCTTTACCCCAACAATGCCCGCATGCTGGCCGAGGCGCGCGCCAAAGGTTATCCCAATGCGCTGGTGGCCGACGCAATGGGCAATGTGGCCGAGACCGCCACCGCGAACATATTCATGGTGCGCGACGGCGAAGTTTTGACGCCAGTGCCAAACGGCACCTTTCTGGCTGGCATCACGCGGGCGCGGCACATGGCGAACCTTGCTGCCGATGGTTTGCCGGTGACCGAAAAGGTTCTGACGTTCGATGACATTCGCGACGCGGATGAATTGTTCATGTCCGGCAATATGAACAAAGTGACACCGGTGACAGAATTTGACGGGACGGAGTTCCAACCGGGGCCTGTCACACGCCGCGTCCGAGACATGTATTGGGACTGGGCTTTGTCGGAACGCGTATGATCCGGGGGCTGCTGCGAACTGGTTTTGGGTTTGCAACGGCGGCAACCTTTGTCGCGTCCAGCTGGACACTTTGGCAATCGCCCTTTGCCGCGCCCTATCGCATAAAAACCGAGGCGGAACTTACTGTTGCATTGGATCGCGCGCTAAACCGGGACGCCACACCAGCCATTTTCGAAGCCCGCATCGACAGCGCCTTGAACGCCGGTGAGGCCGACGAAGCCGTTGCGATCTTGCGCCTTGCCGATGCGCGCCGCATCGCAGTGACGCCTGATCGTCGCGCCCGCATCGCGGAAGCTGAGGCTTTGGCCGAAGGGTGGTCTGCCTGTCTGGCCTGCGCGATCAATGCCGATGATTGCCCTGATCTGACCCGTGTTGCAGCCTGTAACCTTCCGATTGAAATGACACCTATTGGCGATGCCAAAGCGATCACACGCGCGCTGGCCGATCACATGGCCGGACGCGAAATTGACAAAATCGATCTTTCGCTTGGTGTCGTGGGTTTGGCATCGACGGCGGGTGTGCTGATGTCCGGCGGATCGAGTGTGACAATTAAGGCCGGTGCAACGGCTTTGCGTGTGGCGCGAAAGACAGGTGCTATAAACCTTGGTCTGATGGATGAGATCACATCACTTGCAACGGGTGCTTTGCAGCTGGATCGCGCCAGTGATGTATTGAGCGGGGCTGCCAGACCTATTGACCTAATCGACACGACCCGCGCCGCAAAACTGACCAGTGCTGCCGCTGATATAGGCCGTTTCACCAACGCGATGCCGGTCGGCGATGCGTTTGCTGTTCTACGCTATGCCGAGACAACAGATGAATTGGCCCGCCTCGCGCGGGTCGCTGAAAGTGCAGGCGGCAATACTCGGGGGACGCTTGCCGTTCTTGGCAAATCCCGCGTTCTGCGGCTGACGCACCGATTGACCGAGCTTGCGATGCTGGCCATTGCACTTGTTGCCGCTTTAGCCGCACAAATACTGACAATCCTGTTTTGGTATATCCGAAGACAGTTTCGCCCGCCTGCTCCGACCCGAAATCAACCGCGAAAGCATGCTTCATGACGCTTCATTTGACCGATGATTTCCTTTACTTGCCCGATCAAGCTTTGGAAGCGCTTAACATCCCGCCAAGCCAGATTGCCGACGCCATCGAAACCGCGTTGATCGCCAAATCCGAAGGGCGGTTGCACGTGACGCCAAAGTCAGCCCTTATGCCGGGCGGTGGACGTTACATGATGTCGACCCTTGCCATCGGAGACGAAGGTTTGACGGTGTTGAAAACTGTCGCCGTATGTCCGGACAATCCCGGCCGCAACCTTCCCGCGATCAATGGAGCGATCATGATCTTGGATGCGGAAACCGGGCTTTTGAAGGCCGTTCTGGGGGCCAATTGGATCACCGCACATCGCACGGCGGCACTGTCTGCTGTGGCCGCGCGACGCATGGCAAGCCTGGACGCACAGACCATCGGCTTTATCGGCTGCGGGGTTCAGGCTCATAGCCATCTCACGGCGTTTCGGGACTTTCTGCCGCTAAAGCGCGTTCTGGCTTGTGGTCGGGGGGCCGCCAACCGGGATGCGCTTTGCGAACGTGCCGAGCGCGATGGGCTAGAGGCCGTTGTCGCGAGTGCGGAAGAGACGATCAAGCAATCTGATATCGTCGTCACTTCGGTCACGCTGGATTACACGATCACGCCGTTTCTTGACGTCAGTTGGATGAAACCAAATGCGTTCGCCGCGATCACCGATCTTTGTATTCCCTGGATGCCTGAAACGATACGGTCTTTCAGCACAATCGTCGTGGATGACATGGAACAGGAACGAAGCGCCGAAAAACCGATGGTTGCGCGCGATACGATTAACGGTGACCTCACCGATTTGGTGACGGGGAAAGTTGCGCAAACGCAGGGCCCGTCCGCTTTTGCCTTCCGTGGCATCGCATTGGGCGATTACGCCGCTTCGGTTCTGGCGCTTGGGCGTGCCGAAGCTTTGGGAGCCGGACAGCGGGTCGCAGCCGATGCAATGGACACGGGCCGCTGAACCCCTCATCATACCCGAAAGGGAGACCCTAAATGCGCAAGTTTCTTGTCGTTCTTGATGACAGCCGCGAATGCCTGAATGCCATGCGGTTTGCGGCTATGCGAGCGGCAAAAACCGGTGGTGGTGTGCAAGTGCTGGCCGTGATCCCGCCCGAAGAATTCAACCATTGGATCGGGGTCGGTGAGATCATGCGCGAAGAAGCCCGCGACAGAATCAATGCGCATTTCGAGGTGTTCGCCAAGTGGATGCGCGACCGCCAGAATGTTGATCCTGAACTTGCAATCCGCGAAGGCGACCCTGTGTCCGAGATTTTGGCCCAGATCGAGGAGGATGGTGACATCGGCGTTCTGGTTCTTGGCGCGAGTGCCGAAAAAGGGGGCCCCGGTCCCATTGTGGCGGCCTTGTCGCGCAGTTTTGGATCGCTTCCCGTGCCGTTGACAATTGTTCCCGGCGAGATGTCGAAAGATAAATTGTCGATGATTTGCTAAGCAATGGCCCGCCTGACAAGTTTAGAATCGTTCCAAACTATTGACAGCGGGGATGCCCGGACGCATATCTGAAGCTAACCCCGGAGGTGCGTCCATGTTCATTCAAACCGAATCCACGCCTAATCCTGCTACATTGAAGTTTTTGCCCGGCCAAAGCGTCTTGGGCGCGGGTACGGCTGACTTTCCGGCACCCGACACGGCTGGTGCATCGCCGCTCGCCACGCGTATCTTCGGTGTCGACGGTGTTACGGGCGTCTTTCTGGGTGCAGATTTCGTCACGGTGACCAAGGATGAAGGTCAGGAGTGGGACGTTCTGAAAGCCCCCCTACTTGGCGCGATCATGGAGCATTTTCAGTCAGGAAAGCCCGTGATGGAAGGCGAAACCGCCGCAAGCGGCCACGCGGAGCACACCGGCGAAAACGGCGAAATCGTCACCCAGATCAAAGAGTTGCTTGATACCCGCGTGCGCCCCGCTGTGGCGCAAGATGGTGGTGACATCGTGTTCCACGGCTTTGAACGCGGGATCGTCTATCTGCACATGCAGGGCGCATGTGCCGGTTGCCCGTCTTCAACATTGACGCTGAAAATGGGCATCGAGAACCTGTTGCGACACTATATTCCAGAAGTGGTCGAGGTGCGCCCGGTTGCGGCCTGACGGCCCGGTTATATCAGGACGCTGCTATTGCGGAGCCAGCCGGGTCGCGGCAGATGCGGCCCCCGAAACCATCGCTTATTGCCATTGCGTCGATTGCCGCCGTGTAACGTCATCACCGTCGCCCGCATTTGCGGCGTTTGGCAAGGAACATGTGCGCCTTGACCCCATGCGCCCGCCTGCAAAACCTGTCAATCCGGGTGTGACACGGTGGTTTTGCCCTGATTGTGGGTCGGCATTGATGGCGCAATTCGACTATCTGCCAGATCAGCTTTATGTGCCCCTTGGCATTCTGGATCAGGCCGATGGTTTGGAGCCGGTGATCCATTGCCACGCAGAAAGCGCTTTGTCTTGGGTGCATATGGGCAAGGACGCTGATCGGGTTTCAGGAAGCGCGCGCGCGATCCTGACAGGCGTGCCGAAGTGAGCACGGCACCGGCGATCCTGACGTTCGACACATCTGGCCCCCATTGTGCAGCGGCCTTGATGATCGGTGGGGAAATCGTTGCCAACCGCCACGAAAACATGTCACGCGGTCAAGCCGAGTGCCTGTTTCCCATGCTGGACGACGTTATGAGGGACGCTGGCGCGGTCTGGGACGACATCAATGCAATTGGCGTCGGCGTCGGGCCGGGCAATTTCACAGGCATCCGCATTGGCGTAAGCGCCGCAAGAGGTCTGGCACTGGCACGGAACATTCCGGCAGTTGGGGTGACTACCTTTGAGACCTACTTCGACATTGCGAAATCGCCGGATGGCCAAGTTGCGGTTTTTGCCCCCGGCCCACACAAAAGCATTTACTTTCAAATTTTTGTTGGCGGTGAACCCGAGGGCGAACCGTTTCTTCAATCTGAAGAGACACTGTCCTGCCCGTCTTGGGTCCAATCCCTTGACGCGGTCGTGGGGCCAGATGGCGGCGGCCTTTTCCAAGCTGTTGCTGATAACTTTCGACCATCAGGCTTGTTAAGCGCACCGACGCCAATTCTGTTGGACGAGGGCCAAGAACGCGAACGGGCATCTTCGATTGCCGGCAGAGTAGTTCGAAAGTGGCCCGTTTCGGGAACCGCTGCCCGTCCAACACCGCTTTATGTGCGCCCTGCCGATGCGGCGCCTCGAAAAGACGCCGCCGTCACCATTTTGTCGTGACACCCAAAGTGCTCGCCCAACTGCATGCAAGTGCCATGAAGGTTCCCGCGCCGTGGACGGAAAACGACTTCGCAGACCTTCTGAGCAGCCCCGGCATTTTCCTCACCACGCAACACGCAACGCAATCAGTGGTGCAATCCCCCTCAGGCTTTGCGCTTGGGCGTGTCGTTCTGGACGAAGCCGAGCTTTTGACCTTGGCGGTTGCCCCTGAGTTCCAAGGCAGAGGCAATGGACGGGAATGTCTTCGGGCCTTCGAAGCCGAAGCCGCCGCACGAGGGGCGCGTCGCGCGTTTCTTGAAGTCGCCGATACGAACCAAGTGGCGCGCGGGTTTTACCTTGCTGAAGGTTGGACAGAAGACGCCAAACGCCCAAAATACTATCGCACGGCCAATGGTCGAACAGATGCCATCATGATGAGCAAAACGCTAAAATCCCCCTGATCAACCGGTATTGCAGTTCGAATCCCAAGAAGAATCACAAGACTCCTATTGACCCTCCCGCATAGCTCCGGCCTTATTCGAGCATCAAGGGGCGCGGGGGGTATCGTTTCAGACTGCGTCCGAACGACTGGCAACTAGGAGATCATTCACATGACCATCATCAAGAAGATGCTGGGCGGCGCAGCGCTTTTGGCGCTGACGTCCACCGCAGCGCTTTCCGAACCCGCACTGATGTACGACCTGGGCGGCAAATTCGACAAATCTTTCAACGAAGCCGCGTATAACGGCGCAAAACGCTGGGCCGAGGAAACCGGCAACAGCTATCGCGAGATTGAAGTCACGGCTGAAGCGCAGCGCGTACAATTCGCAACGCAGCTGGCCGAGCGTGGTTTCAACCCCATCGTTGTTCTTGGTTTCCAGAACGCGTCAACCATCGAAGAAGTTGCACCCAAGTACCCAGACACGAAGTTCGCGATTGTCGACGTGGGCTGGCTTGATCTCCCGAACTTACGGCAGATCACATTCGCCGAACACGAAGGCAGCTATCTGGTTGGCATGTTGGCCGCGATGGCGTCTGAAACCGGCACAGTTGGCTTCATCGGCGGCATGGACGTACCTTTGATCCGTCACTTTGCCTGTGGCTATGCCCAAGGTGCCAAATCGGTAAACGCTGACATCAACGTTGTTGCCAACATGACAGGCACAACACCTGCAGCCTGGAACGACCCGGTAAAAGGTGGTGAGTTGACCAAAGCTCAGATCAACCAAGGTGCGGACGTGGTTTATGCCGCCGCTGGTGGTACGGGTGTTGGTGTTCTTCAGGCAGCAGCAGATGCCGACATCCTGTCGATCGGCGTCGACTCCAACCAGAACCACATGCATCCGGGTAAGGTTCTGACATCGATGCTGAAACGCGTGGACA
Source organism: uncultured Paracoccaceae bacterium (assembly GCA_938005545.1). Taxonomy (GTDB): domain Bacteria; phylum Pseudomonadota; class Alphaproteobacteria; order Rhodobacterales; family Rhodobacteraceae; genus CALKXV01. Next base: position 21,352 of record CALKXV010000058.1, on the reverse strand, counting down.
ACGCTGTTTATGACGTCTTTGCAAATGGCGTCGAAGGCTTTGAACCTGGCGTTGTGACAATGGGCCTTGGCAATGATGGCGTTGGATATGCGCTGGATGACAACAACGCCTCGCTTATTACGGCCGACATGAAGTCCGCAGTTGACGATGCACGCGAAAAGATCATTGCGGGCGATGTGAACGTTGTTGCCTACTATGAAAACGACAGCTGCCCAGCTCTCGACTTCTAAACAAACTTTAAGAAGGGGCCGCGCAGGAAAAGCGGCCCCTTTTCAGTTTTCCGGGGTGGATAAATGGCAGAAATCGACGATTTTTTCGCCGCTTGGGGTATGGCCGACGCCACTGACCGTAACGCGGCAATCCAAGGCTCAGTTGCAGGCGACGTTGTTTACGCAGATCCCCGCACCGATGCACCAATCCAAGGCCCGGACGCGCTTGCAGCCTATGTGGGTATGTTCACCGACGCTTCACCGGGTGCGACAGCCACGGTGGTTAAAACCGAAACCATCCAAGGCACCGCGCGCGTCACCGTCGCATTTCGCATGGGAAACGGCATGGAACAGTTCGGCCAGTATTTTATTAGCCCCGCAGACGGACCAATCGCGCGGATGACCGGTTTCGCCGGCACAGGCGCGCCCGAATGAACGCTGAACCAGCCATCGAATTAAAGGGCATTTCCAAAGCCTTTGGCCCTGTGCAAGCCAACAAAGATATCTCGATCCGCGTGATGCCGGGCACGATCCATGGCATTATCGGCGAGAACGGCGCTGGCAAATCCACTTTGATGTCGATCCTTTACGGGTTTTACAAAGCCGACCGGGGTGAGGTTTTTATTTCTGGCACCAAAACCGAAATCCCTGACAGCCAGGCCGCCATCGCCGCTGGCATCGGTATGGTGTTTCAGCACTTCAAGCTGGTCGAAAATTTCACTGTTCTGGAAAACGTTGTCCTTGGAGCGGAAGAAGGTGCGCGACTGCGCCCGTCGCTGTCGAAGGCACGAAAACTGCTGACCGAGCTTGCGCGTGAATATGAGCTTAGCGTCGATCCAGATGAGACGATTGAAGAACTTTCAGTCGGGCACCAACAACGGGTTGAGATCCTAAAGGCGCTTTATCGCAAAGCCGACATTTTGATTTTAGATGAACCCACCGGGGTTTTGACGCCATCGGAAGCCGATCACCTGTTCCGCATTCTGAAAGGTCTGCGCGACGAAGGCAAAACGATCATCCTGATCACCCACAAGCTGCGCGAGATCATGGACGTGACCGACACTGTTTCAGTGATGCGGCGCGGTGAAATGACTGCAACGGTCAAGACATCTGAAACCAATCCGCAGGCTCTGGCCGAGCTTATGGTCGGGCGAAAAGTGCTTTTGCAGGTCGACAAAGTAGCGGCTCAGCCGAAAGACAAGGTGCTCGACATTCAAGGTCTTCGCGTGGTGGATGACGACGGCGTCGAACGTGTAAAGGGCATCGATCTGAATGTCCGCCAAGGCGAAATCCTTGGTATCGCAGGTGTTGCCGGAAACGGCCAATCGGAAGTGTTGGAAGTACTTGGTGGCTATCGAAGTGCCACAGGTCGGGTCACGTTGAACGGTCAGGACATTGATCTGACCGGTCGCGCCTCGGACGGGCAAACGCGACGGGCGAACGGTATCTGCCATGTGCCCGAGGACCGTCACCGCGAGGGGCTGATCCTTGACTATTTTGCTTGGGAAAACATGGTGTTCGGCTATCATCGTGCACCCGAGTACCAAAGATCTAAATACCTGATGGACAATCGCGCGATCCGTCGTGACACCGAAGAAAAGATGGCGCGTTTCGATGTCAGACCACCGATTCCAAACCTGGCTGCCAAGAATTTCTCGGGCGGTAATCAGCAAAAGATCGTTCTGGCGCGCGAGATTGAACGTGATCCCGAATTGCTTCTTGTTGGTCAGCCGACGCGCGGTGTTGATATCGGGGCAATCGAATTCATCCATCAACAGATTGTCGAATTGCGAGATCGTGGCAAGGCCGTCCTTTTAGTTTCGGTCGAGCTGGAAGAGATCCTGTCGCTTGCGGATCGCATCACCGTTATGTTCGACGGTCAGATCACGGGCGAGCGACTTGCGGCTGACACCAATGAGAACGAGCTTGGCATGTTGATGGCCGGCATCACAGATACGTCGGGGGCGGCATGAGCTTTACGGCTGGAACACGATTTCAGGGGGCTGCGCCATGGATGTGATGCCAAAATGGGCCGACGCGATCTTGATCCCGATCCTGTCAATTCTGATCTCGTTCTTTCTATCAGGTCTTGTGATCCTGTATTTGGGCATGAACCCCTTTGAAGCGCTAAAGCTCATGGTGACCGGCGCGCTCGGATCGACCTATGGCTGGGGCTATACGCTTTATTACACCACCAACTTCATCTTCACCGGTCTTTGTGCCGCCATCGCATTCCATGCACGGCTGTTCAACATTGGTGGCGAAGGTCAGGCCACGTTTGGCGGGCTTGGTGTTGCGCTTGTCTGTCTTGCGGTGCCATGGCCCCATTGGACGCTTGCCCTGCCCGCCGCCATGCTGGGTGGTGCCTTGTTTGGGGCGGCTTGGGCCATTATCCCCGCTTGGTTGCAGGCCAAGCGCGGCAGTCACATCGTTATCACAACGATTATGTTCAACTATATCGTCGCGGCTTTGATGGTTTTTCTGTTGGTCGAGGTTCTGAAACCAGAAGGTTCAATGGACCCGGCAACCCGCCGCTTCGGCGACGGCGTTGCCCTTCCAAAGTTTTCAGACATCTTTGGGCTGTTCGCCATTGAATTTTCGGACGCAGCCCCCGCAAACATCAGTTTTTTCATCGCCATTCTGGCCTGTTACTTGTTCTGGTTGCTGGTCTGGCGCACCAAGCTTGGCTACGAGCTGCGCGCCTATGGTCACAGCGAATCTGCCGCTGCCTATGCGGGCATCTCGCCGACCAAGATGATCATTGTTGCCATGATGATTTCGGGTGGTCTTGCAGGCATGATGGGTATCAACAGCGTTATGGCCACTGACCGTCTGGTTCTGAACTCGGTCGAAGGCGCTGGATTTATCGGGCTAGCCGTCGCGTTGATGGGGCGTTCGCATCCTGTGGGTATTTTTCTGGCGGCACTGCTGTTTGGGTTTCTGTATCAGGGCGGCGGTGAATTGGCGCTTTGGGCCAGCATCCCGCGCGAATTGATCATCCTGATCCAGGGCCTTGTGATCCTGTTCACCGGAGCGCTCGACAATCTGGTACGGATGCCGTTGGAAAAACTGTTCTTATTGCTGCGCAAACCTCGTAGCGAGGAGGTTTAGGCTCATGGACTTCCTCACCCTAATCCAAATCCTCGACACCACAGTCCGACTGGCGACACCCCTGTTATTCGCTTGCCTTGCAGGGCTTTATTCAGAACGAGCGGGCATTTTCGACATTGGTCTGGAAGGTAAAATGCTGGCGGCGGCGTTCTTTTCCGCAGCTTTCGCAGCCATCACAGGATCGGTTTGGCTGGGGCTTTTGGCGGGCATGGGCGCATCGCTTTTCCTGTCAGCAGTCCACGGGTTGGCGTCGATCACATTCCGGGGGAACCAGCTGATCTCGGGCGTTGCGATCAATTTTCTGGCGGCAGGCCTGACCGTTTTGATTGCGCAGGACTGGTTTCAGCAAGGCGGACGTACGCCGTCACTGGCCGGAGCCGCACGTTTCAACGAAATCGACCTACCCTTCCAAAGCGCGCTTGCCGATGTGCCTTACCTTGGGCCGATCTATTCCGAACTGATTTCGGGCCATTCGATCTTGGTCTATGTCGCCTTCCTGACGGTGCCTTTGACTTGGTACATCCTGTTCCGCACCCGGTTTGGGTTACGACTGCGCGCCGTGGGTGAGAATCCAGCAGCCGTCGATACAGCAGGGGTCAACGTCATCTGGCTACGCTTCGTCGCGGTTGGTATATGTGGCGTGCTTTGCGGGTTGGCGGGTGCCTACCTTGCAACCGGTCTACAAGCGGGGTTCGTCAAGGACATGTCCTCGGGCCGAGGCTTCATCGCGCTGGCCGCTCTGATCTTTGCCAAATGGCGGCCATGGTACGCATTGTTCGCCTGCTTGTTGTTCGGGTTTTTCCAAGCGCTGTCTTTCCGCCCCGACGTGGTCAAAGCTGTGCTTCAGTTTGAGATCCCCGGACAGTTGATGGATGCGCTGCCCTATATCCTGACTGTGGTCATTCTGGCAGGTTTCGTGGGCAAAGCGATCCCACCGCGCGCTGGTGGCGAGCCCTACGTCAAAGAACGCTAGTACAGACTGTTCCGATTTGTCGCATCTGGACCTATGCAGTTGCAGCATTTGGGCGTTGAAGACCCCGCCCCCACAGGCGTAAGGGACGCCATGAACGTCTATCTTCCCATTGCCGAAGTCTCGGTCAACGCCTTTCTTTTGTTGGGCCTTGGCGGAATGGTTGGCGTATTGTCGGGCATGTTTGGCGTGGGTGGTGGGTTTTTGATGACACCCTTGTTGTTCTTTATCGGAATCCCACCCGCCGTGGCTGTTGCCACCGAAGCTAACCAAATCGTCGCTTCGTCCTTTTCTGGCGTTTTGGCGCATCTGAAACGCCGAACTGTCGATCTGAAAATGGGCACTGTTTTGCTGATCGGCGGCTTGATCGGCGCGGCCTTCGGGGTTCAGATTTTCAACACGCTCCGCGCGATGGGACAGGTCGATCTTCTCGTCAAACTGTCCTATGTGGTTTTCCTTGGCATCATCGGAAGCTTGATGTTCGTCGAAAGCCTGAACGCGATCCGTAAAACCCGTTCGGGGAGCCCTGCGAAACGACGCAAGAAACGCGGGCTTGTACACAAGCTTCCGTTCAAAATGCGGTTCAACACTTCGGGGCTTTATATATCGGCCATTCCACCCTTAATCGTCGGTGTGTTCGTGGGTATTCTGGCCGCGATCATGGGCGTTGGCGGCGGGTTCATCATGGTGCCCGCGATGATCTATATCCTTGGCATGCCGACCAAAGTGGTCGTCGGAACGTCACTGTTCCAGATCATTTTTGTAACCGGGTTCACGACGTTGTTGCACGCGACGACAAATTTCACTGTCGACATTGTTCTGGCGGTTTTACTGCTGGTCGGTGGTGTGATCGGGGCGCAAATCGGCACGCGTCTTGGGGCAAAACTGAAGGCAGAGCAATTGCGCATTTTGCTGGCGCTGATGGTTCTGTTGGTTTGCGGCAAGCTGGCGTTCGATCTGCTGGTTCAACCTTCCGAGCTTTACTCTCTTGGCTCGAACGGAGGTCACTGATGCTGCGTTTGATCACCCTGTTGAGCTTGTTCGTCGCGCCCGCCTATGCGGAAGAGGTGATCGCGGACCTTAGCCAAAGCCGCATTTCCATCACCACGGATTTCGACGGTTCGGAAATCCTGATCTTTGGGGCGATCAAACGGGACGGTCCGATTGACGATGACGCCCCTTTGCAGGTTTTGGTGACCGTTGAGGGACCGAACGAGCCGATCACGGTGCGCCGCAAGGAAAAGCGGTTCGGCATCTGGATCAACGTCGACGCCGTCGAGATCGATGCCGCGCCCAGTTTCTATGCGATTGCGACCACGGCGCCCTGGGATCAGATGATCACTGACGTCGAAGACCTGCGTCACCATGTGTCGACGCCCCGCGCGATCCGGTCAGTCGGCGCGAACATTCGAGGGAGCGCAGATTTCACCGACGCTTTGATCCGTATCCGCAATGCCGACGATCTATATCAGACAAACATCGGCGAAGTTCAGTTTGATCAGCAAACGCTGTTTTCGACGTCCGTTCGTCTTCCGGCAAACTTGCACGAAGGCGATTATCGCGCGCGGTTCTTTTTGACCCGAAGAGGCCGGGTGGTCGATACTTTCGAGACGAAGATTGATGTGCAAAAGGTCGGGCTGGAACGGTTTTTTTTCCGGCTCTCACGCGAAAAACCCTTGGTTTATGGGTTGATGTCTCTTGCCATCGCAATCTCGGCTGGCTGGCTTGCCTCAGCGGCGTTCCGTATTTTCCGAGCCTAGTCTTCCTCGTCCGTCGTTAACGCGAATGGCGCGGGTGCAACTTCCAAATCGCTGGTGGTCAAGGGCGTGTCTGGTTTGCCCAAGCGATACCGTGTCACCCAGTGCAGCCGTTCCTCGGCCCGTGTGATCGCCACATAGGCAAGGCGTTTCCACAAAGGCAGCCCGGCTTCTATGCGGCCGGCTTGCGCGGCGGCATAAAGATCGGGGCCAAAGACCTGAACGTCTTTCCACTGCGACCCTTGTGCCTTGTGGATGGTCACAGCAGCACCATGGAGGAAGGCCGCCCCCATATTGGCGGCAAATGGAATAAAGGGTTCTTCCTCGCCCGGCATTTCGATCTTGACGATCGAAGCCGCCGAAACCTGTGGCTCGACCGCGCCCACCACGTGCAGCCGCGAAAAACCGGGGCGACGCCCAGGCCCAAGGTACACGACTTGTGCGCCCTTAATCAAACCACGTGCTTCCAGATCAAGTCGCTTTTTACGATGCTTCATGGGCAATTCGATCCCGTCGCAAATCAACGGCTCACCGGGCAACAGCGCATCGCTTGGCGCACCGTAGGCCGCGCGAAAGGCGTGCAACAAACGAATGCGAGTAGCGTTTCGCCAGACCAGAACAGGTGAGCGCGCCATCAAACTGGATTCGACCCGAGGAGCCACGATCACACGGTTATCCGAACCCGCAGCGTCTTCGATCATCCGCTCAAAGTCCTCAAACCTGAGATCATCGCGCGACAAAGCGTGAGCCAAATCAAGAATGGGATTGTCCAGATCCTGGCGATGGATGCGGTTCAGAACCAGTTTCCTCGGGTCTTGCAGGCTTTCGAAAACCATAGCGCCCGATTGATTGACAGGCGCCAATTGCGCGGGGTCTCCAAACAGAACCAGTGTTGGAAATATCTCTTTTAAATCATCGAATTGACGTGCATCCAACATTGATGCTTCGTCAACAAATCCGATGTCCAGCGGGTCTTCCCGCCGCTTCCAACCCAAGATGAAATCTGACCCCTTCAGCCCTGCTGCGGCCAAGGCACCGGGCACGGAACGGTTGGTTTTAAAGAAGGCTTCGGCGCGATCCAAAGCGGCATCGGTCAGCCCTTCGATGTCCGGTCGCTCGCCATTGTTTGCCAACCATTCGGCGATCTTTTCGTATTCGGGGTCATAAACCGGCGTGTAAAGAATGCGGTGAATTGTCGTCGCAGGCACCCGACGATTGCGCAACACGCTGGCAGCTTTGTTAGTCGGGGCTAAAATCGCCAACGTGCGTTTGTCTTTCCGGCGTTTGCTTTCATAGTCGCCGCTGATCGTTTCGACACCCGCTTCGGCCAGCGCTTCCCCAAGCCGTGCAAGCAGCATCGTCTTGCCAGACCCGGCCTTGCCGATCACCGCCATGACGCCTTGATTGGCCTGCGACCGCGGCGTTGTCAGACCTTCTTCGATATCAATACCAGCCGACCGCAGCAATTCGGCGATGCGGTCAAAGGCCTCGGCCTGATCATCAGAGAAAACGGTGACGGGAAGCGACATTGGCAGGACCTTAGCCCGTCGCTTGCCCGCCCGCCAGTGCGTTGGGTGGTAGAAATCGTCTTCTGTCAGGCGACGTCGGCGACATCCTGATTAGGCGCGCCAAAGGACTGATCGTACCAAGTCGCCGACATCTCTGATGTCACACCGGCCTTTTCGAGCAAGCGGTCGCGATATTCCATTTCGCACGGCCAAAGCCCCGCGCTTATGGCATCGCGCCCGTCGCCATCCGTTCCAAGTATGGTCGGCCCCCACCCCACCCGCCGGTAAACACGGATCATGCGCGCATCAAAGACACCTGCAACATGGGTCAGACTTGCAGCCAATCCCGCCTCAAGCACACCCAACATCAACGCGGCTGACACATTCGCGCTGGCGCCAGGTGCAAGGCAGAACCGCGTGCATTCCCAAATCAATGGGCTTTGTATGTGAACACCGTCGGTCAAGTTCAAAAAGTAATCACCCAGCATCGTCGGGCCGGTTGTTGGCAACAAACGAAGTGACCCGCCGTGGCAGCCATCGGGCTGTTCCCAGATGATGTACATCGGGTTTATCTCGTCATAATCGTCGTGTTCCGAACCTTTGTCGTCGACTTCAACTTCCCAACCGAGACGGGTGTGAAATTGCGCAGCGCGGTCCCGAAACATTGTGTCGCGCAGACGTGGCATGGCTTTCAGGTCGTCAGCATAAATATAGCGAAGCATAGGAGTTCCCTTCCGTTCAGTAACGGTTGGGAGTCGTAATTTCGCATGGTTAAGGGGCCCGGATCTACCCGAGCGTCTGGGTTAGCCGCGTTTAATTGGCCCGTTCCGTGGGATTATCAAATACTTAACAAACCTTGGTTTATGGCACGCGCGACCGCATGTGTTGTGTTCATCGCCGCCAGCTTGAAACGCGCGCTTTCAATGTAAACCCTTAGGGTATGTTCGGAAATCGACAGGCTGTTCGCGGCCTGAGCCCGACTGTGACCTAGGGCCAGCATGGTCAAGGCATCTGTTTCCCGCGGACTAAGCCTCGCAATCTCAGCCTGATCTGATCCCAGCTCGATCTCAAGCGCTTTTTGGTTGATGTAGTGTGACGCCAGTATCAAAGGGCGCGAAAACTCGGCGGTGTATTTGGCCCAAAGATCGTCTTTCTCGTTCCCACTTACCGTGAACAAGGCGAATTGGCCTGATGGTCCTCGGATTGGAACTGAGAACCCCTGATTGCCGACGCCTGAATCAATGGCCTCATGCATGAATTGTTGCGCTGATTTACCGGACCAATTCAATCGTTTCCAGTCGATGGGATGAAAGCGGCGCAAGCAAGCTTGGACGACAGGATCGATGCGGGCATAGTCATTGCCCAGATATTGATCGACCCAAACCGGCTTGTATGTTGTGACCGCGTATTGTTCGCCTTTGGAGCTGACGGAGTGATAGACAACATGTTCGACGTTCATCTCTCGCGACAGCGAAAGGATGGCGTCATCAAGGTCGCTGTGTGTTGCGACTCCCTGTAACCGATCTATGAAACTCTCTAACATGCCCCACGCCCTGCGCCGTCCCGTGCGTGACTTCCCGCGTCAGTGCCAACTCGTGAGCAACAGTGATCATCGTCCGATCAAGCTGTTGTTCAGTCGCCCCTAATCCATTGCTTTCAGCGAAGGATTTTAGGTCTGCGAGAACATCGAGCATCCAGTCATTTGCCATTCGGTTTTCTTCCTGATTGGTTAACGAAGCCTTAACACAACCCTAGCACGAGTGAAAAATCTCCGAAATTCACCAATTTCACTTCCCCATTTATGGGGAGTGCGCGGAAAATAACCCCTTGAAATTAAAAGATGGCCTGCCGAAATGGACAGACCATCTCCTAAACTGGGCCGACGCAGATGGCGGTTTACTCGAATCGGTAAACAAACTGTTTCCTATTTGGAAACATCCACCTCTAAAGTGTCCTCATAGGTTCTCAAACCGGTACGCGGCGCCTGAACTAGAACGGCCATGTTGCCCGGTTTGTGTTGGTTTTTGCGCATTTTCACATGCGCGCCCGGAATATCCGCCCAAGGGAATACTTCTGACATGCAGGGATCAAGACGCCGTTCGATCATCAGCTTATTTGCGGCGGCTGCCTGTTGGAGATGTGCGAAGTGGCTACCCTGAATACGCTTCTGGTGCATCCAGATATAGCGTGCGTCCATCGTCAGGTTGTACCCTGTCGTACCGGCGCAAATAACAACCATGCCACCTTTTTTAACGACGAACGTTGAAACTGGGAACGTCGCCTCGCCGGGGTGTTCGAACACCATGTCAACGTTCACGCCTTTACCGGTGATGTCCCAGATCGCCTTGCCGAACTTCCTGACTTCACTGAACCAGTCATTGTATTCTGGCGTGTTCACCTCAGGCAATTGGCCCCAGCAGTTAAAGTCCTTACGGTTGATGACGCCTTTGGCACCAAGACTCATGACGAACTCGCGCTTGTCTTCTTCGCTGATCACACCGATCGCATTTGCGCCAGCCGTGTTGATCAACTGGATCGCATAAGACCCAAGACCGCCGGAAGCGCCCCAAACCAGAACGTTTTGGCCGGGTTTCAACTCGTGTGGATGATGCCCAAAAAGCATCCGGTAAGCCGTTGCCAAAGTCAGGGTGTAACAGGCGCTTTCTTCCCACGTCAGGTGCTTGGGGCGCGGCATCAACTGTTGCGCCTGCACGGTCGTGAATTGCGCAAAAGACCCATCCGGCGTCTCATAACCCCAAATCCGTTGGCTGGGTGACAGCATTGGATCGCCGCCGTTGCAGTGTTCGTCGTCGCCATCATCCTGGTTGCAGTGGATGACCACCTCGTCGCCAACCTTCCAGGCTTTAACCTTGTCACCGACGGCCCAGACAATACCCGAGGCATCGGAGCCGGCGATGTGATAATCTGCACCGTGAACGTCAAAAGGGCTGATCGGAATGCCAAGCCCGGCCCAAACGCCGTTGTAATTCACGCCAGCCGCCATCACGAGCACGACGACTTCGTGGCTGTCCGGCTTTTTCACATCGACCACTTCAAGTTGGAAGGATTGGTCCGGTTCACCGTGACGTTCGCGGCGGATCGCCCAAGCGTGCATTTTTTCGGGCAGATGCCCCAAAGGAGGCATTTCACCCACGTCATACAGGTTCTTCATAGGCGAATTCCCGGTTTCTACGTCCAATTTATCCAAAGCCATACGAGCCCCCTCAAATGATAATACGCTGCGTTGCAGAATCACAAGTCACGGTATGGCCGATATAAATCGACAGCGCAATATTACAAACAAATTTTCCCTTCTTTTGAAATTAAATGACTTGATAGCACTCATTGACTCCGCAATTCACTCAATCCGGAAGAAATTTGCGGACCCACCACGCATTTTAAGCTGTTGCCATCGTATGGTTGCAAGCTGGCCTCACTTGAATCGCGCCGCGCCGCAGCGAATTGACAGAGCCACTTCCTTTCGCCTAAACCACTAGAGTTGTAATATTGTTGCTTTACCGGAGTCGCCCGCATGACCAAAGATCGCCCTTGGCTGTTTCGCACGTATGCAGGGCATTCTACGGCAGTTGCGTCGAACGCGTTGTATCGTGGGAACCTCGCAAAGGGCCAAACCGGGCTCTCGGTGGCCTTCGATTTGCCCACGCAAACAGGGTATGACAGCGACCATCGATTGGCGCGGGGCGAGGTTGGAAAAGTCGGCGTTCCGGTAACCCACCTGGGCGACATGCGCGCATTGTTCGATGACATTCCACTTGAACGCATGAATACCTCGATGACGATCAACGCAACGGCGCCTTGGCTTTTGGCGCTTTATGTGGCGGCCGCCGAGGAACAAGGGGCTGACGTAACGCAGCTTCAAGGCACTGTTCAGAACGACATCATCAAAGAGTATCTGTCGCGCGGCACCTATGTCTGCCCGCCCGAACCAAGTTTGCGCATGATCACCGATGTGGCGGCGTACACGCGCGAACACCTGCCTAAATGGAACCCGATGAACGTGTGTTCCTATCATTTGCAAGAAGCAGGCGCGACGCCCGAGCAGGAATTGGCCTTTGCCCTGGCCACCGCGCAGGCGGTTTTGGACGATTTGAAGGCCAAAGTGCCCCCCGAACATTTCCCGGCCATGGTGGGACGTATTTCTTTCTTTGTGAACGCAGGCATCCGCTTTGTGACCGAGCTTTGCAAAATGCGCGCCTTCACCGAACTTTGGGATGAAATCTGCCGCGAGCGATACGGCGTTGAGGATGAGAAATTTCGCCGCTTCCGCTATGGGGTTCAGGTGAATTCGCTTGGGCTGACCGAACAACAACCCGAGAATAACGTCTATCGCATCTTGCTGGAAATGCTTGCGGTGACCCTGTCAAAGAACGCCCGCGCGCGTGCCGTTCAATTGCCCGCTTGGAACGAAGCCCTTGGGTTACCGCGGCCTTGGGATCAGCAATGGTCGCTTCGGATGCAACAGATTCTGGCGTTTGAAACCGACCTGCTTGAATACGGCGACCTTTTTGACGGCAACCCCGCGGTTGCGGCTAAGGTTGAAGCTCTGAAAGACGGCGCGCGGAGCGAACTTGCCCATATCGATGCCATGGGCGGTGCGGTTTCGGCGATTGAATACATGAAGTCCCGCCTTGTCGAAGCAAATTCCGAGCGCATCACGCGTATCGAAAGCGGCGAAACCACTGTCGTGGGCGTTAACAAATACGAAAACGGCGAACCCTCGCCCCTAACCTCGGGGCCCGAAGCGATCATGATCGCTGACCCTTACGCGGAAGCCGACCAGATCGCGCGACTTACAGAATGGCGCGCGACGCGCGACGCGATCCTTGTGTCCGCCAAACTGGAAGACCTGCGCACCGCTTGCAAAGACGGCACCAACGTCATGCCAGCGTCGATCGCCGCTGCAAAAGCCGGTGCAACAACTGGCGAATGGGGCGATGTTGTCAGGTCTGTCTTTGGGCAATACCGGGCACCTACGGGTGTTGCTCGCGCACCGTCGAACCGAACGGAAGGATTGGACAACATCCGCAATGCAGTCGACACGGTGTCCACCAAACTTGGCGAACGGATACGGTTCATCATGGGCAAACCCGGCCTTGACGGGCACTCAAATGGTGCCGAGCAAATCGCCGCTCGTGCCCGTGATGTCGGCATGGACATTACCTATGACGGCATTCGATTGACGCCGACAGAAATCGTTGCAGCAGCCAAGGCCGCGCGTGCGCATGTGATGGGGTTGTCTATTCTGTCAGGCTCGCACGTGCCATTGATCGAGGAAACGCTGAGCGAAATGCGTGACGCGGGAATTGGTCATCTGCCGTTGATCGTGGGTGGGATCATTCCCGACGATGATGCTGAGCGCCTTCAAGCCATGGGGGTTGCCCGCGTGTACACACCCAAAGACTTCGAATTGAACCGCATCATGTTCGACATCGTGGCTTTGGTGGATGGCAAATCTGTCGCGGCTGAATAGCACAGCAAGAAATTGCATCGGGTGGTGATTTCGTTGAACCTGGGCTAGACCCCCAGCGGAAACCAAGGAGCCATTCTATGACAGTCCACATTGGAGCGAAACCGGGCGAGATTGCGGAAACCGTGTTGATGCCCGGCGACCCTTACCGTGCAAAATGGGCTGCCGAGACGTTTCTGGATAACGCAAAGCTCGTCAACGAAGTCCGCGGAATGTTCGGATTTACAGGGACTTGGAACGGTCATCCGGTCACCATTCAAGGGTCGGGCATGGGGATGCCGTCTTTGTCGATCTATGCCAACGAATTGCTGAAAGATTTTGGCGCAAAGACCTTGATCCGTATCGGATCTTGCGGCGGCATGCAGGCAAAAGTGAAAATTCGCGATGTCATTATCGCGATGACGGCGACCTCGGTTTCGACACCCTCACTGGAAATTTTTCGGGAGGTTAATTTTGCCCCCTCTGCCGACTGGAGCCTTTTGTCCGCCGCTGTTGAGGCCGCCAAAACAAAGAATGTTGCGACCCATGTGGGCGGGATCTATTCTTCGGATGTCTTTTATGACGAGCGCCCCGATCTTACGGAACAAATGACGCGCCACGGAATTCTTGGCGTCGAGATGGAAGCAGCTGAGCTTTATATACTGGCTGCGCGATACGGCGCACGCGCGCTTGCTGTTCTGACAGTTTCCGATCACCTGCAAACGGGTGAAGCCCTGCCCTCGGAAGACCGAGAGCAGAGCTTTGGAGACATGGTCGACATTGCGCTTCACGCCGCCTTTCCAAGTTAAGCGGGCTTTTCAGCGAGCGGCGCGTCGGAAGTGGCCCGTCTTTGGAACGGCCAGCCTTTGGGACGCTCGGGTCCGTGCCATGTTTCGTTCCGCGTCAACCACATCGTCAGTGCCAACGCCATGAATGCGAGCGTTGAGCCTGCCAGTAAAGCGTGGTCGGCTGAACGAAGCGTCAAGTAAAGTACGCCGTAGACAGTCACCAACATGCCCGCCAATAACCCGACGCGCTTGCCAAGCTTCAGGGCCGTTGCACCGAACATCACCAACAGTCCGATGGTTGCGCCAGCAGCGACAAGATAGGCAGCGCCAAAGCCAATTTGTTCGGCGTAAGACACCATCAGCAAGATAAAGACCGACTGCGCCAACCCAACCATCAAGTACTGAACGAGATGTGCCGGACGTGCGCTGGAGCGATCCAACAACAAGATAGTCAGAAACGTAAGCGAAATGAACAAGATACCATAGCGCGAAGCCCGCCATGCTTTTTGGTAGAAATCGTTCGGCGTAATGAACCTTGCCCCCATGGTCGCTTGGCTGCGTGCCATTTGGTCCGGGAAGTCACGGCCAACCTGTGGCAGGGAACGCGCCAAATGCGGGACGGTCCAACTTGCCGTAAAACCTTCATCCGTGATCTCGCGACTGTCGGGAAGGAAGGTGCCAAAGAAGCTCGGATCGGGCCAATCGCTGGTCAGGGAAAACCGTGTCGTTCGCCCCGTCGCGGTTACGGCGAACGTCTCGGCCCCATTGACGGCGAGGATCAGTTTGAACTTTTGCAGCTCGCGCGGATCACCCAGTTCCGCTGTGATACCGGTTCGTTCGTTATTGTTGCCTGACACGGGTTCCAGCGCCAAGTTTTGACCGTCCGCCAAAAGTTGTGCTTCGCCGCGAAGCCCACGGTTTGACGTCAGAAAAACCGACAGTCGTGCGTCATCCCAGTGCAATACCTCCTGCCCCTTTAGTGTGGTTTCTGCGGCTTCGGCATCAAAATCGAACGCTAATTGAACATCAGCCGTGTAAACAGGCACAACAAAAACACCACGGCTTCGCGTCGTACTTTCGCTGGCAACGTTGATGTCCAACTGGACCGGGTAAAGATACACCGGAACCCGGTTTTCGGTCACCGTTTCCTCGAAATGCTCAAAGATCGGATTGCCTTTTTCGTCGCGCAGCGTCAGCCCGGTGACGCTGTCCACCGCCTCGCGACGCCGATCATATGTGACCTCTTCGGTCACCGGGATTTCTATCAACGGGCCCGAGAAAAGGTGCTTTCCGCCCCACTCGCGGCTTAGCCCAGAGATGGTTTGCTTACTGTAATCCGCGCGTTCGCGCACGACATCGCTGACAAGGCTTAGCGGGATGAACATTAAAAAGGCCAGAAGGCCTACAATAATAAATCGAAGCCCGGCGGATCGGGTCATGACAAATCCTTTCAAAGACGTGGTTTATGCCGGTCTATGGCACGCACCTGGCAGACCCCGTGGGGCACACGTGAAAGGAACGGTCAGAAATTGCGCAAACGTCGTCAGGGATTGCGTAGACAATGACGCGGGCCTTGTCCGGGTTTTGGTTGGCATCGGGCACCGCAGGATGCACAACGCCAATCGCCAGCGGCACGATCTTCACGCCACAGGCACAGCCGTGTCAGGGTTGTGTATCGGTATTTCCACCACAGATAGCCAAACACGCCAGCCGCCAACAAAATGAGCAGCGGGCCCATCGTCAGTACGCCTGTTTCGACTTAGGCAAAGCGGATCAGACGACTCGTTCGACCATCATCTTTTTGATTTCCGCAATCGCCTTGGCCGGGTTCAGACCCTTTGGGCAGGTCTTGGCACAATTCATGATGGTGTGGCAGCGGTATAGCTTGAAGGGATCTTCCAACTCGTCCAACCGTTCGCCTGTGGCTTCGTCGCGGCTGTCGATGATCCAGCGGTAAGCATGTAAAAGCGCGGCTGGCCCAAGGTAACGATCACCATTCCACCAGTACGACGGACAAGCCGTCGAACAACAAGCGCACATCACACATTCATAAAGCCCGTCGAGTTTCTCACGATCATCAACGGATTGCTTCCATTCCTTTTGCGGACGGTTGGTTTTGGTTTCCAGCCACGGCATGATTGACGCGTGTTGGGCATAAAAATGGGTCAGATCTGGGATCAAGTCTTTGATCACCGGCATATGCGGCAGCGGGTAAATCTTGATGTCACCCTTAATTTCATCGTGACCGTAAATGCAGGCCAGGGTGTTGATCCCGTCAATGTTCATTGCGCACGACCCGCAAATGCCTTCACGGCACGACCGACGGAACGTCAGGGTTGGATCAATCTCATTCTTGATCTTGATCAGCACGTCCAGAACCATTGGGCCACAGGTATCCATATCGACAAAATAGGTGTCGACGCTGGGATTTTTGCCATCGTCCGGGTTCCAACGGTAAATCTGGACCTTACGCGTGTTCTTGGCGCCGTCCGGCTTGGGCCAGGATTTTCCCACGCGGATTGTGGAGTTCTTGGGAAGGGTCAGCTGAACCATGATGGAACCTTTCTTAAAGACCGCGCAACAAAGACGGGAGGCCTTCGGTGGCCAGACAGGTGAGTGTGTCGGGTCGCACCAGAATTTCTGAAACGATTTCGACCGTGCTTGCGGTTGGTCCGGTGACGGCATCTGCGGCAAGCGTCAAAATTTCGCCGGATGTGGCGTTGTCGATCACACAATCCGTTGCTGGTTCTATTGGAACACCGGGCAAGCGTTCTTGCAACACTGGGCGAACGGCGGATTTTGCAGCATCACGGGCCAGTTCGTCCTGAAACTCAGACGAGCAACCGGCCAAGACAAGAGCAAGCGACGAAAGCGTCAGAGTGCGGATCATCATGCGGCTCCTAATATTCTTCGTCCAGAATCAGTGGCCGGATTGGCCCCTGCCCCGATTGTTGGCGAACGCAACTGTCGTAGACTTGGTATGGATCACGACCGAGCAAGAAGTCGCTAGTGACGGAAAGTTCAAGTTGGCGCCGTGTGCTGCCGTCACTGCGTTGCGATATACCGGCAAACCCAGTTGGGCCCAATGCAGATCGCGCCCGATCTTCGCAAAACTTTGCTGCCTGTTCGGGTGAAGATGGGCCACAAGCCGCCAAAGCCGCAAAAGACATAAAAGCGGCGGTGCGCGCTGGATATGTCAGGTGCTGGATCAATAGACCCGTGCCTTGGGTGCGATCTTTTTGATCTCGATCCCCCCTTCGGCTTCGCTCGACAAGGGATCAAGATGCACCGGACGATAGGTCAGCGTCACTTTGTCATCCACCGTGGCCAGCGTGTGCTTGCGCCAATTGACATCGTCGCGATCCGGGTAGTCTTCGTGCGCCTGCGCACCGCGACTTTCCTTACGGGCTTCGGCACTGACAATCGTGGCCAAAGCATTTGGCATAAGATTGTCGAGTTCAAGCGTCTCCATCAGATCAGAGTTCCAGACCATCGAACGGTCTGACACCTTAAGATCGCTCATCTTCGCCGCCACGCCGTTCATTTTCTTGACGCCTTCGGCAAGGGTCTTGTCGGTGCGGAAAACGGCTGCGTCTTCTTGCATTGTTTTCTGCATCTCAAGACGTAAATCCGCCGTTGGCACCGCGCCATCTGCGTGACGGAAGCGATCAAACCGATCAAATGCGGCGTCGACCGAAGCTTGGTTAAGCGCCGGGTTTCCGCCTGTGCGATCCACGACTTCGCCCGCTTTAATCGCGGCAGCGCGACCAAAGACCACCAAGTCAATCAGTGAGTTAGACCCAAGTCGGTTGGCCCCATGCACCGACGCACATCCTGCTTCGCCAACCGCCATCAGGCCGGGGCTGATACGGTCGGGATTGTCCGCCGTCGGGTTCAACACTTCGCCCCAATAGTTGGTGGGGATACCGCCCATGTTGTAATGCACCGTCGGCAAAACTGGGATCGGCTCGCGGGTCAGATCAACGCCCGCAAAGATGCGCGCAGATTCCGTAATGCCCGGTAGCCGCAACGCGAGGGTTTCAGGTGGCAGGTGGTTCAGGTGTAGATGGATGTGATCGCTATCGGCACCAACGCCACGGCCTTCGCGGATTTCCAGCGTCATGCAGCGCGATACCACGTCCCGACTGGCAAGGTCTTTGTAGGTTGGCGCATACCGCTCCATAAAGCGTTCGCCTTCAGAGTTTGTCAGATACCCGCCTTCGCCGCGCGCGCCCTCGGTGATCAGCGTGCCCGAACCATAGATGCCGGTCGGGTGGAATTGAACAAACTCCATATCCTGAAGCGGCAATCCTGCGCGTGCAGCCATACCGCCGCCGTCGCCCGTGCAAGTGTGGGCAGACGTCGCGCTGAAATAGGCACGGCCGTATCCGCCGGTCGCAAGCACGGTCATCTTGGCGGAAAAAACGTGCATCGAGCCGTCTTCAAGATTCCAAGCGACCACACCCTGACAAGTGCCATCTTCGGCCATGATCAGATCGGTTGCGAAATACTCGATATAGAATTCTGCATTGTTCTTAAGGCTTTGGCCGTATAGCGTGTGCAGGATCGCGTGACCGGTCCGATCAGCTGCGGCACAGGTGCGCTGAACTGGCGGGCCTTCGCCAAATTCGGTCGTATGCCCGCCAAAGGGCCGTTGGTAAATCTTACCATCTTCGGTCCGCGAGAATGGAACGCCATAGTGTTCCAATTCGTAAACAGCTTTCGGGGCTTCGCGGGCAAGGTACTCCATCGCATCCGTGTCGCCCAACCAATCCGAGCCCTTCACGGTGTCATACATGTGCCATTGCCAGTGATCGGGGCCCATATTCGACAGCGATGCAGCGATACCGCCCTGCGCCGCAACAGTATGCGACCGGGTCGGGAAAACCTTGGTAATGCAAGCCGTACGCAGGCCTTGTTCTGCCATGCCAAGTGTGGCGCGCAACCCGGCACCACCGGCGCCAATCACAATGCAGTCGTACTCATGCGTTTCGTAGTCGTAAGCGGCCATGTTGGTTCCTCAGAGTGCGATCTTGGCAATGGCGAAAACGCCAACTGCCGCTGCGCCGTAAGACAGGCAAGTCGTTATGATAATTGTGTATTCGCGAGCTGTCCCGTGCACGTAATCCTCAATCACCATTTGAATGCCGTTCTTGAAATGCATAAAGCCGACAACGATCATCAGTGCCGCCACAATGGCGGGAAATGGGCGCGCAAAGTAGGCAATAACCTCGGCATGGGGTTGGCCCAGCATGGGTCCGAATGTGAAGACGAAAAAGGGCAACAAGATCAACAGCGCAACGCTGGATTTCGTCATACCCCAATGGCGGCGCGTGCCTTCACGGGCGGACCCGTGGCCTGTGGCGCGTTTTAGATCGGTCATATATGACATCTGCGCTCTCCTTTATACGATCAGCACGGTTAAAATGGTCAGCACGATCGACAGAACAATGATCGCAACGCCTGACTTCTCGGCCGCCTCAACGTCAAGCCCGCGTCCGCTGTCCCAGACAAGGTGACGCAGACCAGCCAACGCGTGATACCAGAGCGCCCAAGCCGACAGCGTCATGATCAGATCACCCAGCCAAGATGTGATAAGCCCATCTGCAACTGCGAAATATTCTGGCGATGAGGCTGCGGCGAGAAACCACCAGACCGTCAGCAAGGCGGCAAGCAACAATGCTGTTCCGGTGATGCGTGTCAGGATCGACGTTATGGACGTCAGCTGCGGCCGGTACACCGACAAATGCGGCGACAATGGGCGATTGCCCCGGTTCACGTCAGCCATGGATAGCTCCCTTCTGGTGCGCTCGCACAGTGATAACTGCTGGTGTCGTAATAACAAAACATACTCGGTTGTCACGCCCTAGTCGCGTCAAGTTTACAATTCCTTGACTTGCCCGAGTTAACAAATCGCCAATTGCCGGGCTCTGGAACACGTCATGCTATCACAATTCGAATGTTTCCAATCTAACCTCTCCAATCTGCTCGGCCAAGTGTCAGATGGCCCCCGTTTCGTTAACAACAGCTTACGCATCGGTGCGCCAATCGCGTATTTGGTTCCGTTTTGTACATGCTATCTGGCCGCCTTTTTTTGGTTTGTACGTCTTTGCGGGCGCAAGAATGACCAAATGGTTAATGTCTGCGCTTCGCGCGTTGCCTCGGCGAATAGTTTTGCGCGGGCTTGCCGCAGACGTCTTATGGCGCGCGGCCCGCAGTCCAGATTTTGGGAAAATCGAAAAGCAAACCGGCACCGGGCAGTTCGCGAAACTGACAACAGACCAGCCGTTTTCAGTTGGGGAAGATGATTTCGACGACGACAATCTTTACGCCTTCGACGAAGTTCAGAACATCATTCTGCCACTGCCAATCCGCGTCGACATCGGCGGCGAAAACGGCGTGATCTCGCAAGGATCAACCGTGGCCAGCCACCAAGTGTTCTTCGACAGCCCCATTCTGGGGGTTGCAGCTTTCAAAGACATCATGGGAGACACGGATTTTCTGGCAAATACCTCGATCAACTACATCGGAACCGAGTTACGCGGCCTCGAACCCGGCGATTCCGTTTGGGTGGACGAACGCGACCCCTTCCGGCTTTGGATCTATTGGGCCGGATCAAGCCCCGGGGACTACGTAAGGGTCTTCATGTCGCTTTCGCCTGGCGCGGGAGTATAACCGGGAAAGCTGGGCAAAACGATGAAACCGCAGCCCAAACCGACTACTTTAAGTCTGTCGCGCTCTAACGGTCTAATGCGCCACCTGAATTGATCAGTGCGCCATACAAGTGCATGTTGCTTTGGCAGCGTCCTAAAACGCTGTCTGATGGAGAGAATTCAGATGCCGAATTTCGTGATGCCGCCTACGAATCCGACCGCGCCATTGGCCGCATTGCGCGCCAGCCATTTCTGTTTGCGCGTACCCGAATTCGCCGAGGCAAAACAGTGGTTTATCGACAAACTAGATTTTCGTGTCGTACATGAATGGCACGAAGCAATGCTAAACGTCGACATGGGCTATTTTGCAGCTGCAAATGATGATCGCTGCGTCATCGAAATTGTTGGCGGAAACGACCCAGCTATTGGAGAACGGGCCTCTACCGACTTTCCGGGCTCATTTTCTACAACTGGATTTCATCACTTTTGTTTCACCGTGTCTTCGGTTGACGAAACGTTAGAAGATCTTCGAACACGCGGCGTGACCATTGTTACCGAGCCATTTGAAGTCGAAGCGATTGGACGCAAGTTGGCTTTTTTCGCGGACCCTTGGGGAAACCTCTTTGAGTTGGAAGAGGTCCTTTCCTAACTAATTCATCATTGGAACGCCAGCTTCAGTCCGCTGAGCGGGCCCTGGAGGGCCTCACTCGGGCGAATTTGTCCGTCTGAAAGCCCTGGATGACGGCAATGAGTATCCGTCTTGGTCAAGTACCATTTGGCAGCCATTCCCTATCCGCTCTCACCAAGGCGTTTGCGAGTTCAATGAGTTTGCGCATGACAGCTGTGAGGGCCATCTTTTTGGGTTTCCCTTGGTCGACCATGGATTTGT
>CALKXV010000057.1 GCA_938005545.1 uncultured Paracoccaceae bacterium | reverse complement strand
TTCATGCTGCCCCACGCCATCCAATACCATCCGCACAGCGCGTTCGCGCACTTCTGGTGAATACTTGTTCGTTGTCTTTGTCATGATGCTCCATCCTACTCATGAGTTGGAGCCTCCGGCAAACACGGGGCGGTTCAAACCAGAAATGACGTGTGACCGTTGCCGCACCAGGTGACGGTGGAATTTCAAAACTGAAATCCACACCTGATAGGTTTTAGTCCGTGTCTCGAAACGTTTGGTCATCCCAACCAGAACCGCCAAGACCAAAGCCAACACCTGGCACTGCTTTGGGTGCAAAGAAAGCGGCTCGATTATCGACTTTGCCGCACTGTTGAGTGGCGATCCTGTGCGCGAAGGGGCCACGTTGGTGGCGGAACTATCGGGCTGCGACCTGGCACCGCCAAAAACCGGCAAATCGACGAAAGCAAAGAAAGGCAAGCAAAGGGCTGAGACGCCCGTGACGAACAGTAAAGGTGCAAAACGGAGCAAACCCCGACCCTTAGCTGAAAAACGCAACACGGGCGATCCTGCGGCCTGTGAGGCGGGGTCTGAGACCAAGCCGATCGATCCCCCACTCCGTTTCTCTCTCGCCTTAGATCACCAGCACCGCTATGTGCTGGAAAGGGTCGGTAAGGCCTCACGCATCAGCGTGGCGTTGGGCAGTCCAGCGGCGTCCGCCTTGGCGACAAGCGCGGCCTTCTCCGCAACGGTGCATCGAAAAATCACAGTCTCGGAAAGGCCTTCTTTGACGCGCTCCTCGCGCGTCTGGTTGGGGTTTGAAGGGGAGGCACGCCGCCCCTCACAAGTCCCGCCGATGTAAACGGTGGGTAGCCGTTAAAGCCGCCAGAACGCGGCATAAAGCCGTCCGTGGGGCAGCGCGCCTTCGTCCTGAACTGCGTCCGTATGCCAGATCAGGCGAACATCAGTGCCAACGGGGCCGCTTATCGCGACCATCCCGCCCCCCTCAATAATGTCCCCGTCCGACACGCGCCTGCCGTCGATCATCAACGCAACCGGGCTTTCCAGACGGTATCGCCCCGGGATAGGCAGCGCGCGCGCCGTTGTTTCGGACCCAAGCGTCATCTCAAGACCCGCAAGCCAGATGACACCGGAGTAATGAACGTAAGATGCCCTCAATACGGCCTGGTCTTCGGGCAAAAGCGCGTGGGGGAGATTGGTTATCTCAGGTGCGGTCATCGTCTGATGGAGCGCCCAGCGATTGGTCAGAAGAAGCGGCGGCGCATGCTTTTCGAGATAGGCGGCCATGACCGGTTCGCCCACGCTACGATAGCCCTCGATTCCCCAGCTCGACATGAAGAACAGATCACGTGGGAAGGTCGAAACCATCGCATTGTGATCGATGTAATAGACGGGCTCGGGAAACAGGCGATGGACCTCGGCAATAGTCGCACGCTGCAACTTGGCATTCTCGCCAAGCGCCTTCATGCCTTGCCAGGTGCCACTTACCAGCGAAAGGGCGATGA
Organism: uncultured Paracoccaceae bacterium; assembly: GCA_938005545.1. Taxonomy (GTDB): domain Bacteria; phylum Pseudomonadota; class Alphaproteobacteria; order Rhodobacterales; family Rhodobacteraceae; genus CALKXV01. The sequence continues at coordinate 51,695 of CALKXV010000057.1, read as the reverse complement.
GGCCTGCCAGAAGCGGACCACGCCCGACGCACCTGGCCCCGAATGCAACGACCACCATCAAGGGCGGCACGATAAAGGGGAAGAAATACGGGAATGCGTTGCGATAGAAAATCACTGACGCGAGAAGCGGCAATGCAAAGGACACAAGCATGATACCCCGTCGCAGGCTTCCGGCGCGAAGCATTCCGATAGCTGCCAGCGTGATGGGGCCAAGCGACAGAACCGCCCATAAAAGCGCTGTCCCGGACCTGGGGAAAAATCCCGATTGCACCAGTGTTTTGCTGGCGGCGGCGCTGGCGTTGTCCAAGGCGCTTGCCTCGGGTGGCGCGGGCAGCGAAGTGACATGAAGCGCGAAAAGACCAGCCGTGATGGCCAGAGATATCATACCGGCCAACACGATCCGTCCAGCGACAGCGATGCGATCCGACCGCCAGACCAGCGCACCCAGAAACACCGGAAGATAAAGCGCCGCCTTGATCGTCACCAGAAGGGCAAGCGCGCTCAAAACCGCGACTTCGATAATCTGCCAAAACGACATGCGCCCTGTCATCATAATCGAGAGCGCCCCCATCAGGCAGGCCGCTGCGATTGGGTCGGCGCGAAAACTGGTGCCATGGGCCAGTGCGAAACCCGAGGCCAGGAACGCCAGAACGGCGATATCCGCCGTGCGGCGGTCGCCCAGATGCGTCGCGATCCGGTGAATGGACCAGGCCGTCCAGGCGAAAAGCCCGGTCATGCACAGCCGGGCCACGAAAATCTGCATCATCTCGTTGCCCGGCACATGCGCAAGCCACCCGAAGGCATGCACATGGAAGGTCTGCATCGGGGTTTCGAGACGGCCAGCGAGATTTTCATGGATAAGCGAGAGAAAATAGAATTCGTCCCAGTTGACGTTCCGCGTCCAGCTCAGGACCACGAGAAGCGCAAATCCGATCAGGATTGTGCCCCGCACCAGCCCCGATGAAGTCAGCATATCGGATGGGTTGGTCGCGGGTGTGGCGCCCGACTGCGTCGCCTCAGGAGGCATCGGCCAACTCGGCAATGCGGATCGGCACTGCATCACTGCGATTGCGCGGTGCACGAAGAAGTTCCCGCGCGCGGATATCTTCCAGCAGGCTCCGGTTCGCCGAGATCAGATCTGCAAGCACGCCGACCGCCAGAAACACCGCCGACATGGCCAGAAGCGCTGCGGCAAGAATCAGTGACTGAATGTGACCGGCCCCGTCGTTGCTGGCATAAAGGATTAAGAACCGGCCGATGACGATCAATGCGGGCAGCGCCACGACCGCGGCGATCGTGGAAAAGAACGTCAGCGGCGCATAGATGACGAAGACGCGCAGGATGGTCTTGGCCGAGCGCAGAATGTATTCGCGCATCCCCGAAAACAGCCGTGAGGGGCGCGTTACCGTGTTGACCCGCACGGGCACCGACGTCATCGGAATACGCTTTCGCCCGGCCTGAATGATGGTTTCTAGCGTGTAGGTATAGGTATTGATCACACAAAGCCGCGCCGCCGCGTCGCGGGCATAGGCACGAAAGCCGGACGGGGCGTCAGGAATAGTGGAGCCGCTGGCCTGCCGGACAACCCAGCTTCCCAACCTTTGCAGCGCCTTTTTGAGGGGCGAAAAGCTTTCGATCTCGGAGATCGGGCGTGCACCTACGACGATCTGCGCCTGTCGGTCGAGAACCGGCTGGATCAGGAACGGAATATCATCCGCGCAATATTGATTGTCGGCATCCGTGTTGACGATGATGTCCGCGCCAAGCGACAGGGCCTCTTCGATCCCGGCAGTAAAGGCGCGCGCTAGGCCCACGTTGCTTGCCATGCGCAGAATATAGTCTGCCCCCGCCTCTTTCGCGACCTCGACCGTGCGGTCGGTGGACCCGTCATCGATGACCAGAATCTCGACACTTGAGACGCCGGGAATGTCGCGGGGAATGGCTCTGATGGCGGTGGCGAGCGTTTCCTCTTCATTCAGCGCGGGAATTTGAACAATTAGTTTCATGACATCTCGTGGCGAGCGAAAAAGTATCCAATGTCTGACCAGTCTTTATGGCATGAATGGGGCTTGCCTTGGGAATTGTTACCGTTTTCTGATTTTTCCTCTGTTTGTCGCGCATTATTGCCAGACGCGCGACAATCGAGATCCGCGAAAGGATGCAGATCATTGCCGACCAACCAGGTGCCGGCCGTCCGTCGATGATTTGGACCCGGCTACGGGCGAATAGTCCGGTAGAGCTTTTGGGGGTCAAACGGGCGGAGCCTGGTGCCTGCGCCGCAACGGGGTATTGCCCTCAGACCCCTTGAAGTCTTTTGTTCCCACGAACACTTGGGGCTTCCGATACCGAGTACGCACAACAACCGTGGCTTCGTTCTGAGCAAGGCTGAAGATGCCGGTGGTTTGAATCCTCGGGTTGTCCAGTTGCGACTGCGCCAACACGACCCGTGCCATGGCGAAGGACGTCTGGATGTAGCTGTTTTGCAACGCAACTTTCTGCCATTTGATCGCCGAGAATTCATTAGGAGGTTGGTCATTTGCCGCCCGACCCAAAGATCACCCTTACTACTCCGGGAGGATTTTAATGAGGATTACCCTAGCGTATCAGCACATCTACCAGACCGACAAGTCGGTCTTCCAAGCCATTCTAAGTAACGTCGGTTCGCATCCAAGCGCGGCTTGCCTTGCCCCGTCAGAACCTCAACCTGCCGTAACTTCGTGACATTCTCTTCGGGTTTCTGTCGCTTGTTTGCCTTGTGTTTCCTCCGATTTCCCTATCATAGCGGAGGCCCATTTCGGTGGGGGAGATAAATGCTGTTAAGCCAATTTCCAAACAAAGCCGCTTTGTCCGAATTCCGGGTATCGATCCCGTACAATTGGGTCATGCCCTGGAATGACACGTGAAGGACTGTCCGCAAGTTCTTGAATTTGCTTGAAACCCAGCATCATCTCGTCGCGATCCGCCACGATAGGGAACAGTTTCCCGTCTTCAAAGTTCTCATAATAATGTGCCGCGTCCGAGGCCAGACAAACCGGGCCTTCAGCCGTCATCACACGGACAGCCTGTAATCCTTTGGAATGCCCTCCTATTTTATGCACCGTAACACCCGGCGCAACCTCGGCATCGCCTGCGTGAAAGGCAACACGGCCCGCATAAACATGGCGCACCATGTCGCACACATGGTCGACCGTGAAGGGCATTTGCAACGTCGGATCACACATGCAAGGCCCTGTTGCAAAGGACATTTCCGCCTCCTGAACGTGAAACTGAGCTTGCGGATATCGGTTCAATCCGCCCGCATGATCATAGTGAAGATGTGTAATCACCACGGTTTCAACTTCATCCGCGCGAATATCCAACGCCTCCAATGCCTTAGCCGGGTCCCGCTGGATCGGTCGGCCTCGCTTTGCTGCCTCCTCAGCCTCATAACCGGTATCAATCAGAATGCGCTGATCCCCGCGAACCAACATCCACACGAAGTAATCCATGCCATGCGGCAACGCTGGTTGATGATCGTCGATAAAACTTTCGGCACGGGTTCGTTCGTTCCGCTCGGCATATTTGACGGCAAAAATCTCCCAAGTATCAGACATTTAACTTCCTCACGATACGTCCGGCTTACTGGTCATGATCCCCACCCGTGCCAAAGTTGCAAGGCCCCGGCGCACAGTTGCCAGTCCCAGATGACCAACCTAAGGTTCTGCCCAATGGAGCGATGGAACATGGCAAAAGACTGCGACGATGGGCCTTGGTCCCCGGGTTTGACCTCAAGCATCCCGTCGCGCCTTATGCCGAAAGTCACGCTTTATGATCCTGTTCATGGGTTAGTGCCTTGGGAAACTGCGAAAAATCTGTCTGACATGACCGGTTTAAAACCTCAGGAACTGGCGACATTCCGACCAGAACGGCTTGCCATGCACCACGTATTGATCCGGGTGACAACCGAAACGCACGTGCCCGACGGACAAGATTACGCCGCCCTTGGGATCAGCCTTCGCCAGATGGCCGCCGACATTTTGGCGAGCGAAATCCATGATGCGCGCGATGCCATCGACATGGTTTTCAACACCGCCAGAGTTGAGGCCCGCGCGCTTGTTGATGAGGAACTTCAAACACATATCTTCGGAACCCGCCCGGTCGAACAACCGCCGAAAACACTTTTGTCATGGCTGAGCAAACCCAAGGAACCACCGCCCGAACCTTCGATCCACGACCGGGCCCTTGTTGCACACAAGCATTGGGATGAGGCGAGCAAAACAGACAACCCGCTTCGCCGGGCCGTCACCGGCGCACTTGCCCGCGTCGTTGGCGCGGTATTGGCCCACCGGGGTGCTTTGCATGTGCCGCGTGATGTTTTGACAGATATCGCCGTTAATCTTGTGTCAAACACTTATGGCTGCGATCAGGTTGGTGCCGCGGTCGCGCCCTTGTTCGACAAAGCCATCGGCAATCACGGCCTGAAACGCCTGCCCGCCCAATCGGAACCCGTGGTTTTGAATGCCAAGGGCGCTTCGGCCAGCGGCAAAAGCACAATCCGCGGGCAACAACGCCGGATTGCCGAAAAGCTCAACATCCCATGGACCGAGTTCGCGGTCATCAGCCCCGACTACTGGCGCAAAATGATGATCGATTACGACGGCTTAGGTGAGGATTTCAAATACGGGGCCATGATGACCGGTCAAGAACTTGAGATCATCGACCGCAAACTGGATGCTTTGATGGCAGCAAACGCCAAGGCCGGAAACGTCCCCCATATGTTGATCGACCGGTTTCGGTTCGACAGCTTTCAAAGTGGACCAAGTCGTTCGAACGGCAGCGCTTTGCTGACGCGGTTCGGTGCGCGGGTCTATATGTTTTTCCTCGTGACCCCGCCCGAAGAAACCGTGCCACGTGCCTGGTATCGCGGGCTGGAAACCGGCCGTTTCAAAGCGGTTGACGACCTTCTGGATCACAACATCGAAGCCTATACCGGGATGCCGGATCTGTTTTTCACCTGGGCCACCAGCACAGATCGTTGGGCGCATTACGAATTCCTCGACAATTCAGTGCCATTGGGCAAGCAGCCCCGCACAATCGCTTTTGGTCAAAACGCCTGCTTTGTCGTGGCCGATCTGGACAAGCTTTGCGACATCGAACGTTTTCGACATGTGAACGTTGACGCAAAATGCCCCGATGACGTTCTGAGCCGTGTTTTGTCAACCAGCGAAGCCATGGCTTTTGCGCGCCGGATTATCTCAAAGCTGCCAGAGGTTTTATTTCTGGAACCCAATTCCGATCAGGTTTTTGCCAAAAGCACGAACGGCCAAGTCACACTGATCCCGGATAAAGTGCCCGCCCCGTTTTCACCGGAAGATTTCGGGGAATATCGTGTTGCGACGGGTGATCTGGGTCAGTTGCCAGACGACGCAAGATCCGATGTGATTGGCGGCTAACCCTAAACCTCAGACACGGGCGGTGCGCGCCAAAGTGCCACGAACAAGACGGCGGCGGCAAACCAGTTGGTCGCCAAGATACCGATGTAAATCCAAGCGGGCACCGGGTTTGTCGACCAGATGAACGACAGCGCCACAATGCCGCCGATACCCGTGATTAAGAAGCACAGATATGCGAACCAGCGCCAGTTCTGGGCCAATCCCCAGATCATCAACAGGGAAAGCGGCAAGGCCATCGCCAACATCACGCCGTCCCGGTCAAAACCGCTGACGAAAGGCGCCAACAGATGCAATATGGCGCTTAGGGCCACGAATAAAATGGCGGTGCGGAACGGTCCTTCAAGACTCATCTCAACGTCTCCCTAATCCGACGCGCATGGAAAACCGGCAATGCCCCACCGAAGCACGTCGTCGATGTGTTCCTGCAAGCTATAGGGTGCCGGTTCGCGCCCGCCGCCCGGGTTCCACGCCCAGTGCAGGATCAGATCGTGATCCAAGTGGCTGGCCAGAGCCAGTGCATCCCGTCCGCCATTTCGGCCTGGGTCGCGCAGTTGTTCACAGATCTCAACGGACGATTTTCCGAACCATTCCGCTTCGACCGGTGCCAATTGCCACGCCATTGCAACCTGTGGTGCAGCATGGGGAATGTCGTTTAAGCCGGATCGCTCGACGTGGCATGTCGAACACAACAACGTCTCGGCACCGATGCGGCTGTCGCCTGCGGTGATGTTCATCCCGTGCGGACGGGTTTTGCCGTAGGTCGGACCCGACCACATAGGCGTGTTGGCGGCCCCGACATGGCAGTTCGAACAACGGGGATGGCTGGTGACGTCGTAAATGCGCGCCCATGCGGCAAGGCCCTCTTCGCGGCTAATGGACCCTTCGGCGGGCGGATTTATGATCGTATTTTCGCCCTCGGCCCATACCGTGAAAGCTGTCAGGAAGACCACAATGGCGAGAGTACCGGTTCGAAAAATGCGCATCAGTGCCTCACACAAAATCAATGAATTTGTTGAACGGCATTTCACGCAACCGCGTGCCCGTCGCCGCAAAGATCGCATTCGCCAAAGCGGGTGCGGCGGGTGGCACCGGAGGTTCACCGATCCCGCGAATCTTTGGCGCGTTGCCCATGTCACGCACGATGATCTCGGGCGCTTGATAAAGCCGCATACCTTCATGGGCATGATAGTTTGTCTGCTCGGCCATCCCGTCGGAATAGGTGATTTCGGCATTGATCGCGTGACCCAACCCCCAGATGACACCGCCTTGAACAAGGTTTTCGAAATTCACCGGATCAAGAACACGACCCACATCCGTCACGACAAAGACCTTGTCGATTTTGATACCGCTATCGGTGTTCGTCACCTCGATAACTTCGACAACCGGCACGCCGAAACTTTCGACCATCGCGATGCCACGGCCCCGGTTGGGGCCAAGATCACTACCCCAGTTTGACATGTCACCGGCAGCTTCCAACGCCTTGCGGTGCACATCCAAGTTCACCAAACGCAGACGTTCTTCAAGCGGGTCGGCACCTGCGGCATGGATCAATTCGTCCAGAAATCCTTCGGCAAAGAACCCTTGGGACGATGCTCCGACCGAGCGCCAGGACGATATCGGGGCAAGTTCGGGTGCGCGGTAAGCGGTAACGCGCAAGTTCGGTATGTCATAGGGCATGTTCCAGGCCCCCGCCGCTATCTGTGCATCCGGTCCGGGGACAAAAAGTCCGGTGCGGCTCATTTGTGATGAGATGACCGACGGCATTGCGATGCCCAAATCCCAAGTATCGACCTTGCCGCCGCTGACAACGCCCGCTGATCGCGCCATGGCGATCTGGCGCGGAAAATCCTGTGCCATGTCTTCTTCGCGCGAAAACGTCAGCTTGACCGATGTGCCGCGCATCTGGTTGGCGACCTCGGTGGCGGTGGTGATGTTTTCAAACTCCAGCCGATGACCAAAACTGCCGCCGATGTACTGGTTGTTGAGCGCCACGGCTGAGGGTTCACACCCGACAATCCCCGCAACACGCTGTTGCAAAAACTGCTGCAATTGGTGCCCTGACCAAACCTCGGCACTTGCCCCGTCTTCGGCGACGCGCACGATGGCCGAAATCGGTTCCAGCGGTGCATGTGCTACGTAAGGTGCGCGGTATTCAGCACTAATGACATCGCCGGTGAGCCCCGCATCAACATCCCCGTCGTGACGCCATTCGCTGTCGACACGCTCGGGCGTGAAGGATGATGCAAGGGTATCCCAGTGCGCGTCCATCTCGTGGGGATAGGGCGCGTCGCCCCAGTCAACCTCGATGGCGTTGACCGCCTGGATCGCGCGCCATGTATTGTCGGCCACCACCGCAACGCCGTTTGTGACATCGACAACTTGGGCCACGCCGCGCATCTCTTTCGCCGCACTGGCGTCATAGCCGTTGATGGGCCCGCCCTTGCGCGGGTTTGTCCGAACGCTGGCATGAACCATTCCGGGCACAGTGACGTCAATTCCGTAGGTAAGTGTTCCTGTGGATTTCGCAACGATATCAACACGCTCGATAGGTTTTCCGAGCAACCGCCATTCGCCTGGATCGCGCAAGGGCACATCCGTGACAGGTGTGAGTTCGGCCGCATCAACCGCCAAATCCGTATAGGCGATCGTGGCGCCATCCGGCAGGATCACCCGGGCGTTCCCGGTTTTCAGGTCACCCACAGCAATCCCCGTACGCTTTGACGCCGCAAGTTTCAGCGTTTCGCGCGCTACAGCCCCTGCTTGACGAAGCTTGTCGAAACTGTCGGGCACTGTCGTGGACCCACCCGTTCCCTGCATGCCCAAAACTTTGGTCACACCGCCCACGACCTGACGCATGGTTTCGGCCAGAACGCTTTCGTCAAACGACATGAACGGAACACCTTCGTCGGCAAAGGCGGTGTTGTAATAGGCTGCTGACGGCGCGCCAAAGGACAGTGTCACCTGATCCAATTCCACATCCAGTTCTTCGGCGATCAGCATGGCTTGGGTCGATGCCACCCCCTGCCCCTTGTCGGCGTGAGGGACGATCAGCATGATGTCGTCGCTGGTGATCTTGACCCAAGGGTTAAATGCCGCTTCACCCGCACCCAGATCGGCGGCCAGCGGATTGTCGGTTGGCTTTGCTACCAAGTAGGCGCCGAAAGCGACACCACCCAAAACAGCAGTCGAGCCGATGAGGAAGCTTCGTCGCGCGATGGTTCTGATGCGTCCCATGGCTTATCCCTCCTGCAATTTGGCAGCGGCGGTTTTAACGGCGGCGCGGATGCGGGAGTACGTGCCACAGCGACACAAGTTTCCGCTCATTACAGCGTCGATTTCACTGTCGGTGGGGTTGGCGTTTAAGTCCAGCATCGCGGCGGCCTGCATGATCTGACCTGACTGACAGTACCCACATTGCGCGACCTGATGTTCGATCCAGGCTGCCTGGACGGCGTGTCGCGCCTCGGGTGTGCCCAGCCCTTCGATGGTTGTGATCTCGGCTTTGCTGTCCAAGCTACCCGCCGGCATTTGGCAGGATCGCACCGCCAAACCGTCGATATGAACCGTACACGCGCCGCATTGCGCGATGCCGCAGCCGTATTTGACGCCCGTAAGTCCCAATTCATCGCGCAGCACCCACAACAGCGGCATGTCGTCTTCGACATCCACCTCGTGTGTCTGACCATTTACGGTGAGTTCCATCGACATCTCCTCTGCAATGCAGATTTGTATTTTTGGACATTTTTCGTATATATGTCCAAGTTGACAGGAAATTGCAATAGTCTATCGAAACACCATGAACGAACGTAACCAGTCGATTGTTGAGGCCGCCACGCGCATTTTCGCGCGGTATGGTATCAATAAGACGACAATGGCCGACATTGCGACCGAAGCCGGTGTTGCGCGTCAGACGTTATATAATGCGTATCAAAACAAAGATGAATTGCTCTGCGCTGTTATCCGCGCAAACGCTTTGATGACGGAAGAAAAGGTACTTGAACGTTGGGAAACCGCGACAGGGTTTGACGAAAAGCTTGAGCTTTATTTCCAACTCGGCCCGCTTGGCTGGTACGACGCCATCGAAGCGTCACCGGATGCCGCAGACCTGATTGAGGGCATTCACCGGGTCGCGGCAGTTGAAATGGCAGAAGCCGCTGTTCGCTGGAAAGGCCACTTTGCGACACTGATCGAAACTTTTTTCGACACCACCACTTTGGACGTGCCAGCATTGGCGGACTACCTGTATGCGACCTCTTTGAATGCAAAATCAAACGTCACCAACCGCACCGATCTTGAACAGCGACTTGCGATCCTGAAGCAAAGTCTTGTCGCCTTGCTGGCACCCGTCGCCAAGTAAAGGCCCGGCGGATGCTTTGCCGACCGGGCCGATTGCACTGACCGAGGGCCTGAGACCTAGTTAGCGCGCGCCAGGGTCCAAGGCACCTGGCGTGTCTGCCCATCCCGACTGACTGTAAACGTTGCAGCTTTCGCGTTCTCGGCGACTAAACGGCGCAGGACGCTTGCAAGGCTTTGGTGGGCGTTCAACGCCAGACCTGTCGTTGTCTCGCTAAAAAGCGTATCGCCCACTTCAAAACCACTTCCCGGTGCCGCCTTATCAACCGTCAGCGTCCATTCCTGATCAACAACGCGCGCGACAATGCGGCTGCCATCGATCAGACCAATACGCCGCACGATGGGTACAGCCAAAAGCCCGCGGCCCACGTTGCCGGTGTCAGGATCGCGGTAGCGCACAGATGCACGTGCATAGCCATCGGGATCAATGTTCATATCGTTTAAGACATGCCCCGAAATCGGTGTGTCCGGCTTCAGCGTTTTTCCATTGAACGAATAGATAACCACGCCTTCTTTGATCCAGTTTCCCGACACTTCAAGGTTCGCGTTTTCGTTTACGCGCGAGATCGTTGCGGTGTTTGCGTTACGGCCTTTTTCGAACCTGCTCGCAAACGGCATTTCAGCAAACCAATTCGAGTACACGATCTGAATCTTTAGAACAGCAGTCAGCTTTTCGAGGGATGCCGGCGGCGTCACATCGCCGTCAAATAGTTTTTCACTGAAGATGACAGGCAGTTCAGCAGCGTCCGAAATGACGGGAACCGAAGCGTGATCTTCCCAGTTCAACACCGTCTCTTCGGGCAAAGCTGGTGCAGCCAGATCGACAAAGGACGACACAAGAGTAACTTCTGGCAATGGTGCAGGACGTCCGAAATCCACATTTTGGGTATCGATGGCTATTGGGACCAAAGGCTTCAATGGCGCGGCAAGCGGTGCGATGTCTGCATCGGCGGTTTGAATGCTTGCCGTATAAACAGTGTCGATTGCTGGCGGTGCTGCGGCAACGGGCGCTTGCCCAATCAGGCGCGGGCCGTCGTTCGAGATATCGCGGATTTCGGGCAAGGCCGCGACGTCGCTAAAGGTTGGCAGCGCGGCTTCACTGGCGAAACCCGTCAGGATGTCTTGATCTATCGCGGGTGGCACCTGTGTGGCGATGTTGTCGGATACCGCGACATTGATTTTGGCGATATCGACAACAGCGGCAGGTGTTGCGTCATTTTCAATCGGTGCCGGAACAGGCACCCATCTTAAAACAACCGTATCAACCGGCGCGATTTCTCCAAGGGATGAAGTGGGTTCGATTGTGGCCAATTCGATAAATGGCTGGTCCGGCGCATCCCCAGCGATAACGGGTGCCGCCGCAAAATCGCCAACGTGATCCTTGCCGCCAAATCCGGCCAACCCCACAGCGGTCACAATCAAAACCGCAAGCGCCGCAACGGCACCTTTGACAAGTTTAGGATTGTTTGCAGCCGGTCCGCTGACCAGTGTGGCGCTCAGGTTTTCGATGGCAATAGTCGCAAGTCTTGGCACGCCACGGTTTCGCCAGCTTCTGCGGATCAGCGCCAACCAATCGTCGGCCTGTTGAATGCGGTCTTCAGGCAGAACCTCAAGTGCCGCGTCGATAGAACTTAGGAAACGCGGCGAAAACCCTTCAAAACGTCGAGCAAGTGGCAGATACGGATCAGGTTCGCCAGCCATTACAGCGGCAAGGCGGGTTTGTGCATCTTCGGGCGGTGTGCCCGAAATAATGTGGTGAAGCGTTGCCCCGAAAGAATAAAGATCGCTCGACGGTCCCTGCGCATGACCGGAGACATAAAATTCTTGTGGCGAATAACCGTCCTTCACAAACTTCAATAGCGATGGACGCGCGGATTCTTTGTCTGAGAGGCGCTTTGCCGTCCCGAAATCGATCAAAACAGGTTCGTTGTTCTGGCGAACCATAATGTTATCGGGCGCAAGATCGCGGTGCAAAATACCTTGGCCATGCACATAGGCGATCGCTTGCAGCACATCACGCGTCAGCGCCTCAATGGACGCGGGCGTTATCGAAGCACCGTCACTCGACGCATCGATAAGGTCCAATAGGTCAGAGCCTTCGATGTAATCCATCACCATGTAGGCCGTGGCGTTTTCTTCAAAGATTTGATGCACATGCACGATGCTTTTGTGCTTTAGCGCGGCAAGTCGCTGAGCCTCGGTCAGAAAGTGACCGACGATGTCATCCAGCTCGGTTTTGTAAGACAGACTGCGTGGGCGCATTTCATTGCCAGCGCGCTCACACAACTCGCTTGGAAAGCATTCTTTGATCGCCACATTGCGACCAAGGCTGTCTTTGGCCAGATACGTAATTCCAAAACCGCCAGCATTGATCTGGTTCGAAATCGTATACTGGCCGAACAACAATCCGGTGCCCGGACGCAGATTCTGGTCGTACGGATGAGAGGCGGGTTCTTGCGCCACCTCTTCATCCCGATAGTTTTGCAGGTCTACGACCTTTTTTTTGTGCATGTATCAAGCTTAATGAGTTGTTTTTCGCCCCTTTGGACACGAATTGTAAACAAGACCTTTACGTCAACAATGTGATGGGATTGGGGCAGAAACAGGGTGTTGCCGAGTTGTAATCAAACGATTAACGACCCAGATTCAATGCTTTATGGCCAAATGTCACTGACATGAGCGGCTGTTCGCGCGCCATCTGCATGGCTTCAACACGCGCTCAAACAGGTGGCATATTTTCTTTCAGGTAAATGTCGGTGCGAATGCGTTCTTGTGTGTGATCAAAGGGTCTATTGTCGGCGGTCGCCTTCAAAAGCCGGGTCGCCGAGCGGATCAAATGGCCTTCGTTTTGCGAGATCAGAGCGTCGAACACGCCCGTTTCCAAAGCGCTGCGCGCGGTATTGGTCAGATCATGGGCGATAACTGTCAGGCGATGCCCGGCACTTGTGTCATTTAAAAAGTCCACCAATCCCGGGTTTCCGGCGGCAGACGAATAAATCCCGCTCAGGTTTGGAAAGGTCTTGAAGACGCCCGGCAACTGCTGGCGAACCGCATCGGAATCGTCGCGTCCCTCGATCACTGAGACGACCTTTAGATTTGGAAACGCCTCGGCAATCACAGCGTCAAATCCAGTGCGTCGTTCAACGTGATCGCGCGCAAGGTGTGATCCGGTAATGACCAGCACATCGCCCACGCCACCCAGAAAACGCCCCATCAATTGGGCCGCAGTGCGACCCGCAGCAACATTGTCGATGCCTACGAAATGGTCCCGCTCAGAACTTGGCAAGTCAGACACCAAGGCCACAACAGCGATGCCGCGCGCCCGCGTTCGGTTCACCGCTTCACAAACCGCCGGGGTTTCAGGGCCGAAGACAGCGACCCCATCGTTGGTTGCTGCGTCCAGATCATCAAGGGCGGCCACCAAGGCTTCGGGTTCAAACGGCGGAAGAAGAACTTTGCGGGCCCGCGTGCGGTCCAGCGCCATGGGTATGGTCTGGTCATCAATTTCGCGCTCCAGGGAAACCACGAATTCGTTGTTGGTTTCGGGCAGCAAAAACACCAGTTGATAGACTCGCCCCCGCGCCAAATTGGCCGCTGCGGTGTCGCGCACATATCCAAGTTCGGCAATGGCACAATTCACCCGATCGATCGTGGCTTCGCGCACACCAGAGCGCCCGTTAAGAACCCGGTCAACCGTCGCCAACGACACACCCGCCACACGGGCAATATCATTGACCGTTGGTTTGCGCGTGTTTTGAACAAGCGGATCGCTCATTATGCCAAGCCCATCTTTCCTGGAGCTGTAAATCGGTCGTCACAGTAGCGACCTCGGGCCCAACGCACAACATTTGCGCGCCTGTTGTTTATTCGGGGTCGGACAGACGTTCCAAAAGGTCCAAAAGCTGTTCGTAATCCGCCGCGCCCAATCGAGTCCGATAGCTGGCCGCAATCAAGGCAGCGGTCGCTTTGTTGTCCTGCAAAACGGCACGCCCCGCATCCGTCACCGCGATCACCTGACGGCGGCGGTCGGCTTTCGGTGTGTGGCGCTTCAAAAGCCCTGCCCCCGTCATCGTCTGGACGATCCGCGTAAGACTTGAAGCCATAAGGCCCGCACGCCCCGCCAGTTCGGATGAATCCAATGGCCCAAATTCATCGAGAACCCGCAAAACCCGCCATTGCTGTTCGGTCAAACCGGTGCCAGCCAACATGTCACGTATGGGTGTCATCACCGCTTCACGGGCGCGTATCAACGCAATTGGCAAGGATCGCCGGGTCGAAGGCAGATCGCTGGGTCTAAGGTTACGGTCTTGACGGGACATAGGCGGTTGCTTAACAAAGCAACTATTAACATGTCAAGGAAATCACATGCCCCATGTGATCGCAGAATATACGGCCAACCTCGATGGCCCTCTGGATATACAGTCCTTTTGTGAGCATCTGTTGTCGGCAGCCACCGAGATCGACGCCTTGCCCACAGCGGGCATACGGGTGCGTGCCGTCAAGGTGGATCACTATGCCATTGCCGACGGAAACCCAAAACACGGGTTCATCGACATCTCGCTTCGGATGCGCGCCGGGCGCAGCGAAACCGTGAAAGCCGAGATTGCCGACCGCATGTTCGCCGCCGCCACGGATTTCACACGCGATTATATGGCCTCGCACTCCCTTGCCCTGTCGCTTGAAATTCGGGACATCGACGCTGACCTTGCACCAAAATCCAGCACTGTTCGCGATCATCTGAAAGGCACCGCATGACGTTAGAGGCCAATCTGGCAGCGCTCGACCCTTATCTTGCGCGCTTTCAAAACACCGGTGTTCCGAACCGCATTGGCGGCGAAGATCGCCCCGGCAATGGGGGCACCTTTACCAACACATCGCCCGTGGACAAAAGCAAAATATGTGACGTCGCGCGTGGCACCGCGGAAGATATCGACGCTGCCGCGCGCGCCGCCCACGCCGCATTTGCCGATTGGCGCGACACGCCCGCAAAAGATCGCAAACGCATCCTGATCCGCATTGCCGAAGGTATCGAAGCGCGCACAGCAGAGATCGCGCTTTGTGAATGTTGGGATACCGGCCAAGCTTATCGCTTTATGTCCAAAGCAGCGCTTCGGGGAGCTGAGAATTTCCGGTATTTCGCGGATCAGGTTGAGGCCGCGCGCGATGGTAAGAACCTGAGATCCTCCACCCTGATGAACGTGACAACGCGGGTACCCATCGGCCCTGTCGGCGTCATAACTCCTTGGAATACGCCTTTCATGTTATCGACGTGGAAAATTGCGCCTGCGTTGGCTGCGGGTTGCACGGTTGTTCACAAACCCGCCGAAGCATCCCCCCTGACCGCTCGGTTGTTGGTGGAAATCGTCCAAGAGGCTGGCCTGCCACCGGGCGTTCTGAACACCGTGAACGGCATTGGCGAAGAAGCAGGCAAAGCACTTTGCGAGCATCCGCTTTTGAAAGCCGTCGCCTTTGTTGGCGAAAGCGAAACCGGAAAGTTGATTGTGAAACAAGGTGCCGACACGTTGAAACGCGTGCATCTGGAGCTGGGCGGCAAGAACCCTGTCATCGTTTTTGATGACGCTGATTTAGACCGTGCCTTGGATGCGGTGATTTTCATGATCTATTCGATCAACGGCGAACGTTGCACGTCATCGTCGCGCCTGTTGGTGCAAGATACGATCCGCAAAGACTTCGAAGCGCGGCTGGTTAAGCGTGTAAACTCCATCAAAGTGGGCCATCCCTTGGACCCTGCAACAGAAGTCGGGCCTTTGATTTCGAAAGAACACTTTGCCAAAGTGACATCCTATTTCGACATCGCCCGCAATGACGGGGCCACAATTGCAGCGGGCGGCGGTACGGCGGACCCCAGCGGGTACTTCGTCAGACCCACCTTGTTCACGGATGCGACCAATAACATGCGCATCGCTCAGGAAGAAATTTTCGGGCCGGTCCTGACCTCGATCCCGTTTTCAAGTGAGGACGAAGCTCTCGCCATAGCGAATGATACCCAATACGGGTTGACGGGCTATGTCTGGACGAACGACCTGACCCGCGCGATGCGGTTTACGGATAAACTGGAAGCCGGAATGATCTGGGTGAACTCGGAAAATGTCCGCCATTTGCCCACGCCCTTCGGGGGCGTCAAATCAAGCGGGATCGGACGTGACGGCGGCGATTGGAGCTTTGAATTCTACATGGATCAAAAACACATTGGCTTTGCCACCGGCGCGCATAAAATCCCCAGATTGGGAGCGCATTGATGCCTGTTCCCGCTTCTGTTCTGACACCACCTTTCAACACCATCCGTCTGAGCCATTGCGTGTTGAACGTGGCCGATCTGACCGCATCCAAGGCCTTTTATGTGGACACGCTTGGCCTTCAGATCAGCGGCGAAACCGCCAGCCATGTGTACCTGCGCGCCATGGAAGAACGCGGCCACCATTGTCTTGTTCTGCAAAAATCCGACGCGCCCGGTACGGTAGACGTGCTGGGGTTTAAAGTGTTTTCCGAAGATGATCTTGACCGCGCCGATGCGCATTTCCGCGCCATAGGTCGCCCAACTCAATGGGTCGACCGCGCACACCAAGGACGCACCCTTTTGACGTCTGACAACTTGGGCGTGCCGATTGAATTCTACCACCAGATGGATCGCCTGCCGACCATCCATCAGGACTACAAACTTTACCGTGGTGTAAAACCTTTGCGGATCGACCACTTCAACTGCTTTTCCACCGACGTTGACGCAAGTGTCGCGTTCTACAACGACATTGGCTTTCGGGTGACCGAATACACCGAAGACGAAGATACCGGGCGCCTTTGGGCTGCCTGGATGCAGCGAAAAGGCGGCGTGCACGACATGGCCTTTACGAATGGCACCGGGCCACGGTTGCATCACATCGCGTTTTGGGTGCCAACGCCGCTGAACATTATCGACTTGTTGGATCTGATGAGCACAACCGGATATCTCGACAACATTGAACGTGGACCGGGCCGACACGGCATTTCCAACGCGTTTTTCCTTTACATTCTCGACCCTGACGGACACCGGACCGAGATATATTGTTCCGACTACCAGACGCTGGACCCCGACCACGAACCGATCCGGTGGGATCTGAAAGACCCGCAACGTCAAACCCTTTGGGGTGCACCTGCTCCGAAAAGCTGGTTTGAATACGGAACGTCGTTCACAGGCGTCGAAACCGCACAGGCGACGTTGAACGCAACGCCGATCATCGCGCCATGAGCGAGCCAACCTGGGACGACCTTGAAACCTGGGGCAAGCGCGCGGTTACTTGGGGCGTTGGTTACCATCGCTCCAAGCGCGATTTACCCGTCCGCGCCCAAGTTGCGCCCGGTGACATCGCAGCACAATTGCCAAAGGCGCCACCGGAAAATGGCGAGGCGATGGAGGCGATCTTCGACGACTTCGAAAAGATCATCATGCCCGGCATGACCCATTGGCAGCACCCGCGCTTCTTTGCCTATTTCTGCACCAATGCCACGCCGCCGTCCGTCGTAGCCGATTATCTGATCGCCACTATGTCGGCGCAATGCATGTTGTGGCAAACTTCTCCGGCGGCGACCGAATTGGAAACCCGCGTGTTGGACTGGCTGCGCCAGGCGCTTGGCTTGCCGGATGGTTTCCACGGCGTCATTCAAGGCACCGCATCCGAAGCCACCTTGGCCGCCGTTCTAACAATGCGGGAACGCACCTTGGGATGGGCCGGGAACGAGGCCGGATTGCCGGGTCAACACCCCCTTCGCATTTATACAACCGACCAAGTCCACACGTCGATCGACCGAGCCATTTGGATCGCGGGCATCGGGCAGGAGAACCTGATCCGCATCCCAACATCCGGGCCGCTTAAATCAATGGACACCGTCGCCTTGAACACGGCCATCGAAACCGACCGTGCTGCGGGCTTGTTACCGGCTGGCATCATCACTTGTGTCGGGGGCACCAGTACGGGCGCTTGCGATATCGTTTCGGATGTTGCCGTTGTCGCAAAACGCCAGAACCTGTTTCTGCATGTCGATGCCGCTTGGGCCGGGAACGCGATGCTCTGCCCGGAACTTCGCGATCTTTGGGCGGGGTCCGAGCTGGCCGATAGTATCGTCTTCAATCCCTATAAGTGGATCGGCGGGCAGTTCGACGGTTCGGTGCATTTTGTCCGCTCGCCGGAAGACCTGACGCGCACACTGGCCTATCACCCGGAATACCTGAAAACTCACGGGGCGGACGGGTTTATCAACTATTCCGAATGGTCGGTGCCTTTGGGTCGCCGGTTCCGGGCGTTGAAACTTTGGTTCCTGATCCGCGCCTATGGGCTTGATGGCCTGCGCAACCGCATCCGCAATCATATCGCTTGGGCCGAAACCTTATGCGAAAAAATCCGCGCTGATTACCGCTTTGAAATTGTGACCGACCCGATCCTGTCGCTGTTTTCGTTTCGCGCAACAGGTCTGGATGACGCCGGACAGTTGGATTTTGTCGAACGGATCAACAGCGACGGACGGATTTACCTGACCCAAACCAATGTGGACGGCAAAATCGCAATCCGTGTGCAGGTTTCACAATTCGATACAACCAAAGCAGATGTCATGTTGATCCACGACGTGATCGGGGAGTTACTATGAAATTCGCTAGCTATACCCACGGCGGCACGGCGTTCTATGGGGCCGTCACAGACGACGGTGCGATCCCGCTTTCGCCGGACTTCCCCGATTGGCCAACGTTGAAAGAGGTGATCGCGGCAGGCGAGCTGGCGACCCTAGGCGACGCCGCGAGGGGCCGCACCGCCTCACAAACTGACATCACGTTTCTGCCGCCCATTCCGGGTCCGCGTCGGATCATCTGTGTCGGTGTGAACTTTCCCGACCGGAACGCAGAATACAAAGACGGCTCGCAACAGCCCGCCCATATGAGCCTGTTCCCGCGCTTTCCGTCCAGCTTTACCGGCCACAACCAACCGCTGATCCGCCCACCGGAAAGTGAAAAGCTCGACTATGAAGGCGAAGTGGCGATTGTTATTGGAAAAGCGGGTCGACGCATTAAAGCCGAAGCTGCCTATGACCACATCGCCGCGATCACGCTTTGCAACGAAGGAACGATCCGCGATTGGGTGCGCCATGCAAAATTCAACGTCACGCAAGGCAAGAACTGGGATCGCTCTGGCGCGCTTGGGCCGTGGATCGTGCCGTTCATAGATGCGGCCCAGTTGGACGACGTGCATCTGATCACCCGCGTGAATGGCGAGGTGCGCCAAGACGATCATCTGGCCAATATGATGTTCCCGATCCGCGAGGAAATCGCCTATATCTCGACATTTACAACGCTGGAACCGGGCGACGTGATCATCACCGGCACGCCCACGGGATCCGGGGCCCGGCTCGATCCGCCCCAGTTCCTGAAGCCCGGCGATATCGTGGAAGTCGAGGCAACGGGCATCGGCATCCTTCGAAACACGATCGAGGATGAAGTATGACGCCCGAAGAACATGCCGCTGCCGCGAAAGCCCTGTTGAACGCCGAAGCCACCGGCACCCAGATCGGGCTTCTCAGCCTCGCCTACCCCGACATGTCCATGGACGACGCCTATGCGATCCAGAAGGCGATTTTAGAAGGGAAACGGGCCGAGGGACGCAAGGTGATCGGTTGGAAGATCGGGCTTACCTCAAAAGCCATGCAGGCGGCTTTGAACATCGACATTCCTGACAGCGGCATTTTGTTTGACAACATGATGTTCGCATCTGGCGCGACTGTCCCAAAAGCGCGCTTTATCCAACCCCGGATCGAAGCTGAAATTGCGTTCGTCATGGGCGCAGATCTAGGCGGCGAAGCCGTCACCCGTGCCGACGTGGTTGCGGCGACCCAATATGTTGCCCCCGCATTTGAAATTCTGGACACCCGCATCCTGCGCCAGGATCCCGCCACCGGACAGGCACGGATCATCACCGATACGATCAGCGACAATGCAGCCAACGCGGGAATTGTGCTTGGGGATGCGCGCCATAACCTTGACGCCCACGACCTAAGATGGGTGCCCGCCATCGTGTTCAAAAACGGCGCGGTTGAAGAAACCGGTCTTGGCGCTGGCGTTCTGAACGATCCTGTCGAAAGCGTGGTTTGGCTGGCCCGTCGCATGGCCGCCTATGGCCAACAGGTCAAATCTGGTCACGTGATCCTGTCAGGCTCCTTTGTGCGACCGCTGGAATGTCCGCCCGGAACTGACATACACGCCGATTATGGGGCTTTTGGTTCCGTCGATATCGCTTTTGCTTGAAAGGCCGCGCCAATGAAAGATTCCAACTTCCTGAAAGAACACAACGCCCGGCAACTTTGGCATCCGATGGCCCATCCGACCGATAGTCAAACGAACCCGCCCGTTATCATCACCGGGGCCGAAGGTGTCACCATCAAAGATATCGACGGGCATGAAACCGTTGATGCCGTGGGCGGTTTGTGGAACGTCAACCTGGGCTATTCCTGCCAGCCCGTAAAAGATGCCATCGCGGCGCAACTAACTGATTTACCGTACTATTCTACTTTCCGAGGGACAACCAACGACAAGGTTATCGAACTCGCGCACGAGCTAGCCGACTTCTTTGCCCCCGACGGTATGACCCGGTCGTTCTTCACATCCGGCGGATCGGATTCTGTGGAAACCGCGCTGCGACTGGCGCGCCAGTATCACAAAGTGCGCGGCGAACCCGGACGGGTCAAATTCATCAGCCTGAAAAAAGGGTATCACGGCACACACATCGGCGGTGCCAGCATCAACGGAAACGCGAACTTCCGCACGAATTACGAACCACTTTTGCCCGGGTGCTATCACATCCCTGCCCCCTACCCCTATCGCAACCCGTTCAACGAAACCGACCCCGAACGCCTTGCGGGTTTGTGTGCCGCAGCCCTTGAAGACGAGATTGCGTTTCAAGGCCCATCCACCATCGCCGCCTTCATTATGGAGCCCATCTTGGGTGCCGGCGGTGTTATTCCGCCCCACGCCAGTTTCATGCCGCAAGTGCACGAGATCTGTGACCGCAACGGTATTCTTTTGATCACAGACGAAGTTATAACCGCATATGGCCGCACGGGCGCTTGGTCGGGTGCGCGTCTTTGGGGCGTGAAACCCGACATGATGGCCACTGCGAAGGCGATTACCAACGGATATTTCCCCTTCGGTGCCACGATGATCGGCGAAAAGGTTGCAGAGGCTTTTGAAAACGACACCTCGCCAAACGGGTTCATCGGGCACGGCTATACCTATTCCGGTCATCCTGTCGGGGCGGCGGCGGCTCTGGCCTGTTTGGCGGAAACCAAACGACTGAACGTCACCGAAAACGCGGCCGCACGGGGCACGCAGCTGTTCGACGGCGTGCGTGCGTTGAATGAGAAATATGCGCAGATCGGCGACGTGCGTGGCGGTCATGGCTTGATGACAGCACTTGAATGCGTCTCGGACCCAAGCGCAAAAACGCCGGACAAAGATATCGCGGCGCAGGTGCAAGAGGTTGCATATAAAAACGGCGCTATGGTGCGCGCCTCCGGCCCGAACATCATCCTGTCGCCACCGCTGATCTTAAGCGAAGCAGACGCCGCGATAATTCTGTCGGCGCTTGATGCGGGGTTCGCGGCGCTGTGAACAAGGTGTGTTTGCTTGGAACGAAAGGCGGCCCTTCCATTCGTCCCGGGTCCTCCAATCCGACGTCGAGCCTGTTGGTTCTGGACGGTCATCAGATCGTGGTGGACTGCGGATTGGGCGTAACCCGTGGGTTGGTCGATCAGGGGATGCACCTGAAAGACGTAAGCCTGATCTTCGTCACGCACATGCATTCGGATCATTACCTTGAACTAGGGCCCTTACTTCACACCGCATGGACCGCAGGGCTGAATTCGCCAATTGAAATTTGGGGGCCAGATGGGCTCGACGCCTATTGGCAAGCCTTTTTGGCTTCGATGAAAGCCGACATTGATCTGCGGATCGATGACGAAGGCCGCCCGGATTTGGCGAATTTGGTCTCGATCAGGACCATCGGTGAAGGCCCGTTTTTCCAAGCGGGCGACTTAAGCGTCAGCGCCCTTCGCAACCTGCATCCCCCATTGATCGACACCTTCGCGTTGTCCTTCCAATCCGACAAACACCATGTGGTTTTCTCGGGCGATACCAGACATTTCCCCGAGCTGGCGGGTTTCGCCAAGGGCGCGGACATCCTGATCCACGAAGCCATGCTGGAAGAGGCTTTGCCCGAACTCATGGCAAAGATTCCCAATGCGGACGACCGGTTGATGCGCCATTGGTTGCGCTCGCATACAACGGCCTCGGATGCGGCGAAAATCGCAGCTGAGGCCGGTGTGACGGCTTTGGCTCTGCATCATCTGATCCCATCGGGTGACATGGCCTATGCGGCATCCGATTGGAACGCCGCCGTCGCACCGCATTTTGATGGCACATTTCATTTGGGCCACGACGGATTGGTGATCCCACTAGATTGAAGTGTCGCGAGCTGTGCCACGCTAATTTCGCCAACAAGGGATGGTGTTCTGTCTCAACATGCTGATAATCACGCTCGACCACACCAAAGACCGAGGGACCGGGTGACCATTCAGGACAGCACCAGCGCCGATATCATGGAACGGCTCGACCAACTGGCCGAGATCAGCGAAAGCGACGAATTTCTGGCACGGCGCAGCTATACGCCTGAACATCGCCGGGCCAACGATCTGGCGGCCAAATGGATGCGTGAGGCCGGAATGGACGTCTGGGAAGACGCCGTTGGCAATGTCATGGGCCGTTATGAAGGGCTTGACCCGGATGCCCCCGCGATCCTTTTGGGGTCACATCTGGACAGCGTCATTATGGCTGGAAAATACGACGGGCCTTTGGGTGTAATGTCGGCAATTGATGTGGTTGGCGCGTTGAATGCGCGAGGCATCCGGCTCAGAAACCCTGTCGAAGTCGCATGTTTTTGCGACGAGGAAGGCGTGCGGTTTCAGTCAACTTACTTAGGCAGTCGGGGTCTTGCGGGAACCTTCAATCACGCCTTGCTTGAGCGGCCTGACAAAGACGGCATCACGCTAGCCCAAGCCATGACGGAATTCGGCCTTGATCCGGCACGCATTGGCGACGCCAAACGCGAACCCGGCAGCACATTATGTTATCTGGAAGTGCACATTGAACAGGGGCCCGTGTTGGAAGCCGAAGGTCTGGCCGTCTCTGCGGTAACCGCAATTGCGGGCGCCAATCGAATGACTGTTACGGTTACGGGCCATGCTGGCCACGCGGGCACCGTTCCGATGACCACGCGCCAGGATGCATTGGTTGCGGCCGCCGAATGTGCGCTGGCCGTCGAAGAAACCGCCGCCTCTCACGCGGACGCCGTCGGCACAGTCGGACAGTTCAGCGTTTTGCCCGGTGCTGGTAATGTCATCCCCGGAGAAGCCACGTTTTCTATCGACTTTCGCGCCGCAGACGATGGCGTGCGCCAGACTGCAATAACCAAGCTGCTGGCCCGGTTCGATGAAATCGCCGCCAAAAGAAACGTCACCATCACCCGCGACAAAACCCACAGCAGTGACGGCGTCGTATGTGCGCCGCATATCGTCGAAACCATCGAAACCGCCATGGAAGAGCTTGGCCACCGCCCCTTTCGTTTGCCAAGCGGCGCTGGTCACGACGCTGCCGCCATTTCAGCGATCGCGCCGGTCGGCATGATCTTTGTGCGGTGCGAAGGTGGCATCAGCCACAATCCGGCTGAAAACATCACAAAGGCCGATGCCATTGCAGGAGCGGAACTGCTTTTGCGCACGGTTGAAAAGATCGGAGGCCGAAACCCATGACGCATCCTCGCGACATTAAAACGCTGGACCCAAGCCCACGGCTTTTGATGGGCCCCGGCCCCGTTGACGTGTACCCCCGTGTTTTGCGCGCCATGTCGACGCCCATGCTCGGGCAGTTCGACCCTGAATTCACCGGCTTCATGAGCGAAATCATGGTGCTTTATCGGAATGTGTTTCAAACGCAGAACCATTGGACCTTCTTGGTCGACGGAACAGCGCGGGCGGGCATCGAAGCCTGTCTTTCGTCGCTGATCCAACCCGGCGACAAGGTCTTGGTGCCGATGTTCGGGCGTTTCGGTCATCTGTTGGCAGAAATCGCATCCCGCGCGGGTGGTGACGTGGTCACCATTGAAGTGGACTGGGGTCAGGTCTTTGACCCGGGCCAAATCGCCGACGCACTGCGCCAACATAAACCGCAAGTTCTGGCGCTGGTTCATGGCGACACCTCAACAACCATGGCGCAACCTTTCGAAGGTCTGGGTGCAGTTTGTCGTGAAACCGGGACATTGTTTTATTCTGACACCACCGCCTCGCTGACCGGCAATCCGTTCCATGTCGATGAACTGGGGTTAGACGCGGTTTCCACTGGTTTACAAAAATGCATGGCAGGACCGCCCGGAACCTCGCCTGTGACATTGTCGGATCGCGCCGCCGACCACATTGCCGCGCGCAAACACATCGAAGGCGGTATTCGCCCTGATGGTTACGTCCAAGGCAACGGGCCACGTATTTCGACCAATTACCTCGATCTGGCGATGATCATGGATTACTGGTCCGACAAGCGCCTGAACCACCATACCGAAGCAACCTCAATGCTGTACGCCGCGCATGAAAGTGCGCGTGTGGTGTTGGAAGAAGGGTTGGAGCCTTGCATCGCGCGACACCGTCTGACCAGTCGCGCTTTGCGCGCGGGTCTGACAGCCATGGGGCTTTCCCTGTTTGGCGATCCAGACCACCGGATGAGCAATGTCACCGGCGTGATTATCCCGGATGCCTGCGGGAATGGTGAAAAACTGCGCGCCGAAATGCTGAACGATTTCGGGATCGAGATCGGCACATCCTTCGGTCCGCTCGCTGGAAAAATCTGGCGGATTGGGACGATGGGCTATGTCTGTCGCAAAGCAAACGTGCTGCGTTGTCTGGCGTCTTTGGATGCCACATTGCGCAGAAACGGTGTCACGCCACCGGCCAACGCCGGGATTGACGCGGCCTATAATGTCTATGCC
Organism: uncultured Paracoccaceae bacterium; assembly: GCA_938005545.1. Lineage (GTDB taxonomy): Bacteria > Pseudomonadota > Alphaproteobacteria > Rhodobacterales > Rhodobacteraceae > CALKXV01. The sequence continues at coordinate 26,845 of CALKXV010000057.1, read as the reverse complement.
GAGGTAGACCAATGAGCGAGAAATCAAACCTGCTTCAAGGCCCATTGAAGGTAGTCAATATCGGGTTGGACAGCTTTGCCGACGAATTGAAATCCCAAGGGGTTGAGGTTCAGAACGTCGACTGGTCGCCACCAGCGAGCGGCGATCCCCGAATGGCCGCACTCCTTTCGAAACTGGGGAGTTAAGCGTGGAGCTTATCGAAACTGCCAACGCCGAAACCGTGAAACGAATGCTGACCGGTGATCCTGTTTTGATCGACGTCATCCCCGCCCACGAAGCGATCCCGACGCTGGAACCCGGCATGATCCTGCATGCGGGCCCGCCGATCACATGGGATCGCATGTGCGGCCCCATGCGCGGTGCGATCCAAGGCATCGCCGTGCTGGAAGGCTGGGCCGGTGATCTAAACGATGCCGATGCCAAAGCCGCCGCCGGGGATTTCGCGTTTCATCCCAACCATCATTTCGATGCCGTTGGTCCTATGACGGGCATGACGACAGTTTCCCAGCCCATGCTGGTTGTTGAAAACCGCGCCTTCGGCAACCGTGCCTATTGCGCGATCAACGAAGGCCTTGGCAAAGTCATGCGCTTTGGCGGCAATGATACCGAGGTGCTGGATCGTTTGCGCTGGTTGCGCGACGACTTTGGCCCCAGCCTTGGCAAAGCGATCCGTCACTTGGGCGGGTTGCCCTTGAAAAACATCATCGCGCGCGGGCTGACCATGGGCGACGAGATGCATCAACGGAACGTGGCGTGCTCGGGTCTGACCCTGCGTGCGCTGGCTCCGGCCTTGGCCGAAACGTCAGATAACACAACGGAACTTTCGAAAGCTCTGGCCTTCATTGCCAGCAACGACCAGTTCTTTTTGAACATCGCAATGGCCATGGGCAAATCCATCACGGATCCGGCGCGCGGCATCAAAGGCAGCTCGATCGTCACGGCAATGTCCCGCAATGGCACGGACTTCGGCGTTCTTGTATCCGGGACATCCGATCAATGGTTCACAGCACCGGTGGAAATGCCAGACGGGCTTTACTTTCCGGGCTATTCCGAAGCCGACGCCAATCCCGACATGGGCGACAGTGCCATTGTGGAAACCATCGGACTGGGCGGCTTCGCCATGGGGGCCGCGCCTGCTGTTGCCGGATTTGTTGGCGCGGGTGCGGCTTCGGAAGCAGGCCACTTTACCCGACGCATGGGCGAAATCACGACGGATGAGAACCCGGAGTGGACCATCCCGGCGATGGATTATCTAGGCGTTCCCACCGGCATCGACATTCGCCACGTTGTGGAAACGGGTCTGGCCCCAACCATCAACACCGGTATTGCGCACCGCGAACCCGGCATCGGACAAGTCGGTGCGGGCGTTGTCCGCGCGCCCATGGGGTGCTTCCGGGATGCACTTACCGCCTTTGCCGGCACGTTGGGGGTTGCATGAGTTTTGTTCTGAACAAAGTCCGCCGGGCGATGTATTTGGATTCGGTTGCACTGATGCGTCTCAGCCGCGCCATTGCCGATATCGACGGCGTCGAAGAAGCCGCCCTGATGATGGGCACGCCCGCCAATCACGAAATCATGTCAGACGCCGGGCTGATGGCTGCCGAAGGCCGCACCGCTGGCGGCGGCGATCTGGTCATTGCAATCCGTGCCACCGGCGAAACTGTCGCCGAGGCCGCCCTGAAAGACGCCGAAGCCCAGCTTGAAGCGCCCACGGCGAAAAGCGAAGACGCACAGGCTTGGCAAGCTCGCACGCTCAGGTCTGCTGTTGCCGCGATGCCCGGGGCCAACCTTGCATTGATCTCGGTGCCCGGCGATTTCGCAGCCGCCGAAGCACGCAAAGCCATCCGGCGCGGGTTAGACGCAATGATCTTCAGCGACAACGTGAGCCTGGACGACGAAGCCGCGCTAAAACGCGAAGCCGCAAACCTCGGTCGCCTCGTCATGGGCCCCGACTGTGGCACCGCGATCATTGCGGGCACGCCGCTGGCCTTCGCAAATGTCGTGCCAACGGGCGACATCGGGATTGTCGGCGCCTCAGGCACGGGCATTCAGGAAATCAGTTGCCTGATTGCACAATCGGGCGGTGGCATCAGCCATGCGATTGGTGTCGGCGGACGGGATCTGAAATCGGAAGTCGGTGGAATTTCAACCCTGATGGCGCTGGACGCCTTGCGCAACGACCCGGCCACCCGGCACATCGTTGTGGTCGCAAAACCACCCGGTGCGGATGTAACGGCCAAGGTACTGTCCAGGTTAGCGGACGCTGGCAAGCCAGCGACACTATGCTTGATGGGGGCGGAGCCTTTGGACCTTCCCAGCAATGTCACCCAGGTTTATTCGCTACGCGATGCCGCCTTTGGGGCTTTGGGGTTGGACGCGCCGATGGCCACCGCTCCATCAGAACCTGCACGCGAAGGCGAAATTCTCGGGCTTTATTCTGGCGGGACTTTGGCGGCAGAGGCTCAGGTTATTCTTCTGGGTCAGGGGGATAGCTTACGATCGAATGCAGCCATCCCCGGCGTTTCGAACGAAGATGGCACGGGCCATCTGATCCTTGATCTGGGCGACGACGTCTATACGCGCGGGCGTCCGCACCCGATGATTGACCCCGGCGTGCGGGACACGCCCCTGATCGAAGCGCTATCACGCACGGATATTGCCGTCATTCTTCTGGACGTTGTGATCGGATATGGTGCTCATGATGACCCCGCCCAGCACTTGGCGCAGATCATTGCCGAACATCGCACGGATGCCAGCCCGCATCTGATCACCAGCGTCACCGGAACCGAAGCTGATAGGCAAGTGCGTTCAAGCCAGCTCAACCGATTGGTGCAGGCGGGCGTCCATGTCGCGCCGTCAAACGCAGAGGCCGTGTATTGGGCGCGTGCTTTGGTGACGTGATCCGATGAGCGCGCAGTTTGATATCCCCAATCGAATCGTTGTCGCCATTGGCGGCAATGCCACGCACCCCGAGGACATCGAAGGGACCTCGCGCGAGCAAAAGGACATTGCGCGCGTGACGGCGGAAGCCTTGTTGCCGCTGGCCCTGGAAAAAAATCAGTTGATCATCACCCACGGCAATGGTCCCGTTGTAGGCAAGATCCTGATGCGCCAAGCGTTGACCCGCGACCGAATTGCGCCGATGCCTTTGGATATTTGTGTCGCCCATTCCCAAGGTGGGATCGCCTATCTTCTGGTTCAGGAAATGGAAAACGCACTTCGCCGCGCCGGAAGCGAACGCCATGCGGCCTGCCTTTTGACCCAAGTCGAGGTCGATCCAAACGATCCCGCGTTTCAAGACCCCAAAAAACCGATTGGCACGTTCTATTCCGAAGACGACGCTAAGAATGTGGGTCGCGAAATGGGATGGCAGATGAAAGAAGATTCAGGGCGCGGCTGGCGTCACGTTGTCCCCTCGCCTGCCCCACAACACATCTGCGACATTTCCCTGATCGAGGAACTGTCTCGCCGCGGGTCTATTGTGATTGCTGGTGGTGGTGGTGGTATTCCTGTTGTGCGCAACCCCGATGGCACCCGTTTCGGGGTGCAGGCCGTGATCGACAAGGACTTGACGACGGCGCATATGGCAAACGTTCTCGGCATCGAAACGATGATGGTGCTGACCGCCGTGCCACAGGTGTCGATCCATTTTGGAACGCCGCAACAACGCGCGCTGGATCATGTTTCCGCATCCGAAATGCGTGGACATATGAACGACGGCCAATTCCCGCCCGGCAGTATGGGCCCCAAAATCGACGCGGCTTTGCGGTTCATCGACGGTGGCGGAAAGCGCGTGATTATCGCGCATCTTGAGGAGGCAGGCGCCGCACTTCGCGGCGCGGCGGGAACCCATGTGGCGGCGGATGATCATGGCTGATGGCGGTTTACGGGCTGAGGCTGTCAGCATTGGGCCTGTCGCATCTCGGGTCGTAAATCCCGGTCGGAAAGGGCGGATCGGGGCTGTGTTTTCATCTGTGTTTTATGTGGATTTTGACGGCGACATGATCGCGGTTGCAAATCAGAACGTGCCACAAGGGCCTCTGAACGTCACAACGAACGCGACGACAGATTGGCTGAAGATCGGGCTTAAAGTTGGTAAAACCGTTCATCTGTTCAATGGCTTGATGGTCGTTCCGGGACAAGTAACGCTTGACTTAACGTTGTGCGAACCATGGCTGCCACGTACAGAAATCAGATCGTTGCCTGACGTCACGCGTGCCATCAACAGGTTTGATAGCGCCATTGTTCTGCCCCCCCAAATCGGATATGGGCGCTGCACGATCACGCCGCATATTGCGCCTGTCGAAATCAAAGGCGCATGGCACTGGATCATTTCGCAGAGCACCGACACACCCGCGAATCCAATAGAATTGGTGTCCCTTTTGGGGCGAGGCCCCGGATTGACACCGGCGGGGGATGATGTCCTCGGCGGTATGATGATCGCGCTTCATTACATTGGGCAAGCCGCATTGGCCCAAACGCTTTGGACGACGCTCGCCCCTCATGCCAGCCAACGGACAAATGCGATTTCCGACGCTCTTTTAGCCGCCGCGTCCCAAGGGTTCGGCAATGCGCCTTTGCATGACGCAGTGCACGCACTCTTCGATCCCGCCACCAAAAACCTGCCCAAAGCCCTTGCCCCTTTAGACCAGATTGGCCATTCCTCGGGCTGGGACGCCTTTGCGGGGTTTGTCCTTGTGATGCGCGCGGAAATCGCGGCGTCTGCCAAGGTCGCCGCATAAACTCAAGGAACGCCACATGTTGCAAACCACTCGCGCCTATCGCGGCATGGTCACCAGCCCCCACCATTTGGCCAGCGAGGCAGGCTTGCGCGTCTTACGCGACGGCGGCAACGCGATTGAAGCCTCGGTCGCGATGGCAGCCACTTTGACGGTGGTTTATCCCCATATGAATGCGCTTGGCGGCGATAATTTTTGGCTGATCAGTGATGCGGCGAAGACTGTCACTGCCGTTGATGCCTGCGGCGCTGCGGCCAGTGCGGCGGACCTCAAGTTTTACCGCTCCAAAGGGCACGACGCGATCCCGTCGCGCGGCCCACTTGCGGCCTTGACTGTCGGCGGTGCGGTGTCGGGCATGGCGCGTGTCTTGGACTTATCCAAAACGTTGAATGGCCGTCTGCCCCTTGAACGGCTTTTCGAGGACGCCATTCATTTTGCCGACGGCAATCTTCCGGGCGGCGGTGTTGCGATTACAAAGACACTGTCGCGGAACCTTGCCGCCAAACGCGCGGAATTGTCCAAAGTTCCCGGATTTTCCGAAGCTTACGGTTATAGTGATCAGGAGGCTCTGCAACCTGGCCACAGCCTGAGCCAACCCCGTCTTGCAGAAACCCTGAGACGCCTTGCCCGCGACGGCCTTGAAAGCTTTTATCGCGGCGACCTTGCCCGCAGTGTTTCCGCCGATCTGGCGCGCGCAGGAAGCCCGATCAGCGCAGAAGACCTTGGTCGGCACCAAGCGCTGGATGTCACCCCTCTGTCGTTAGATGTTCGGGGGCACCGTCTATTCAACATGCCGCCCCCGACCCAAGGTTTGGCGACCCTGATCATCCTTGGGCTATATGACCGATTGGGCGTGCAAGACGCCGAAACCGCACCTTTCGTCCACGCCTTGGTCGAAGCCACGAAACAAGCCTTCCGCGTCCGCGATGCTCATGTGGTTGATCCGGCCTATATGACGACCGCGCCCGAGAGTTTTCTGACACCAGCCGCCCTGGACGCCATGGCCGCCGAAATCGACACCAATCGCGCAGCCCCATGGCCCCACCCGTCGCGGCAAGGTGACACAGTGTGGTTCGGGGCCATCGATGGTGACGGCATCGCCGTCAGCGCGATCCAGAGCCTGTATTGGGAGTTTGGGTCGGGCGTCATTCTGGATGAGACCGGCATCACCTGGCAGAACCGCGGCACCAGCTTTTCGCTGGACCCGGCCCATCACAATGCCCTTCAGCCGGGCCGTCGCCCCTTTCACACCATCCACCCCGCCTTGGCCCATTTGGCGGATGGTCGTGTGATGCCCTGGGGCACGATGGGCGGCGAAGGCCAACCGCAAACCCAAGCCATGATATTTGCGCGCCACGTTTTGCACCGGATGGATTTGCAGGACAGCGTAACGGCACCGCGTTGGTTGCTGGGCCGAACCTGGGGCGAGGAAACAACGACGTTGAAGTTGGAAAATCGCATGGATGCAGGCGTGATAGATTGGATGAGAAACGCAGGCCACGTTGTTGAAATGATGAGGCCTTTTGACGAAATGATGGGCCATGCCGGTGCTTTGGTGCGCCATCCGACCGGTCTCATCGAAGGTGCCACTGATCCGCGCAGCGACGGTGCGGCGGTTGGGTTTTAACCTTCCAACTCGTCCAGCATGGCCTTCGCCGCCTGCTGTTCCGCCGCGCGTTTTGAAGATGCCTTTGACACGGCCGTTTCGCCGCTGGCAAGACGCACTTCAACCGTGAACACCGGCGCATGATCCGGGCCTTCGCGCGCCACTTCGACATAAGATGGCGGTATCTGCCCGCGCCCTTGCGCCCATTCCTGAAGACTGGTTTTGGCGTCGCGTGCATCCACCGCAACAGTTGAAATCCGATCCCGCCAAAGCCGCAGAACGATGTCGCGCGCCGCCTCGAACCCCGCGTCCGAATAAACCGCTGCAATGACCGCTTCCATCGCGTCGCCCAGCAAAGCTTCTTTGCGACGCCCGCCTGATTTCATCTCGGACCGGCCCAGTTTCAGGACATCGCCCAAGCCAATATCGCGAGCCACATCGGCGCAGGTTTCTTTGCGCACCAAAGCGTTGAAGCGCGGCGCTAACTGGCCTTCGGGCGCGTTCAGATCCTCAGCCAACAACGCTTCGGCAATCACCAATCCAAGGATACGATCCCCAAGGAACTCAAGCCGTTGGTTGTCAGAGCGGGTGACTGACGACATCGACGCATGGGTCACGGCGCGCACCAACACTTCAGGGTCGTCAAAGCGATGTCCTAAGCGGGTCGCGAACGCCAGTAATTCAGACCCAATCTTCATCACTCAATCTTTTTGAAAAGCCGGTCTGTCCGCCAAGTCCAGACGAAAAACAAAGACCGTCCGGCTGACGAGAACATCACGCGATCCGCACGCCCAATCAAATGGTCATAGGGCACAAAGCCAACCCCGTTGAATTCTTTTTGAACCCGGCTGTCTGTGGAATTGTCGCGGTTGTCGCCGACGAAAAAGAAATGCCCTGCGGGCACGGTGAAGACGCCGGTGTTATCCAATCGCCCCTCTGTCACGTTCAGAACCGAATGCTGAACGCCATTGGGCAGCGTTTCGATGGTTTTTTCTTTGGTGCAGGTCGATCCAGTGGCGGGGCGGTTTTCAATGCACGCGGGCAAAGTGCCAACCGGGCCTTGGCGTTCGAAGGATTCGATGAAACTGCCATCGGCGACCTGTGGCACGGGCGAGCCATTCAAGAACAGCTGGCCTGAGCGCATCTGAACCGTATCCCCCGGCAGACCAACAACCCGTTTGATGAAATCCTGACCGTTCACCGGATGGCGGAACACCACCACATCACCGCGCGTGGGCTCGCTGCCAAACAGACGACCGCCGATGGGACAGATCGAAAACGGACAGGAGTGGCTGGAATAGCCATAGGCCATCTTGTTGACGAACAGGAAATCGCCGATCAACAGCGTGTCTTTCATAGATCCCGACGGGATCCAGAACGGTTGGAAGAACAATGTACGAAAGACCCCGGCTATCAAAAGTGCATAGACGATCGTTTTGACGGTCTCGACGATGCCATCTATGAAAGTGCCGGTTTCTTCGGTCATTTACCCTGCCTTTAATGCGTCCGCGCTTTTTGGGTGTCAGAGGTGGGCAAGTCAAGGCGTGCGAAAGAGGAATCCGTCCGGCGGTCGCCCAAGATCACGCATTGGTGTCTGCACAAGGCAGCGCCTCGATCAGCACGAAGGCCTGCGCCCATGGGTGATCATCCGTCAGTGTGACGTGAATGACGGCCTCGTGCCCCTCAGGCGTCATTTTGGCCAGTCTTTCGGCAGCCCACCCGGTGACATGCATCACGGGTTGCCCGGTTTTCAGATTGGTCACCGACATGTCTTTCCACGCAATCCCCATGGCCAGCCCGGTTCCAAGCGCTTTTGAACAGGCCTCTTTTGCGGCCCAGCGTTTGGCATAGGTTCCGGCCGTGTCTTTGCGACGTTCGGCTTTGGCCTGTTCGATGTCCGTAAACACACGGTTGCGAAACCTGTCGCCGAAGCGGGTCAAAGTGCTTTCGATCCGTTCGATGTTGCAGATATCAGTGCCGATACCAAGGATCATATACCAATGTCCTTAGCCAAAAGGATCGCCCCCAAGACAACGCGCATTCGCCAGTCCGCCTTCTGTAAACCAAATATTCGTTCCAGTTGGATACGCCGGACGCGCTGACGAGAAAAGGGGGCGATCATGCGCTTTGGACTTTTGCTGGGTTTTTTGCTTTTGGCAGGCTGTGGTGGCTTGGCTTGGAACACAACGGTGGCCGACCACCCTCAGGTCCGGCAGGCAATGCTGGCCAGCGTACAGCTTGGGATGAGCGAAAAAAGTTTTGCCAACCAATGGGGCAATCCAACCCAGAAAATTCGCGAAGGCGCGCAAGTGTCCTATGTCTATCGCAACACAAAAAATCCAACTGGGTATTACGCACCCCAATTCGGGAATAGTGGCCAGTTCGTTGTTGTCGCCTTCCAATATGGGTTGGCCGTGGGGGCTTATTCATCTGATACACAAGGGTGCCGCGCAACTTTTGCGCCGCGCCCACCCGGACGTGGGTTCGACAATCCTTCCACGGTTCATGCCGTGAACTGTGGTGTTGCATATGACGGAAGCAGCGAACGCCGACCTATTGCAGACGCCGTTTCGTGGCTAAACCAACGTGCTCACCAAGCCGCAGCCGCCGCATCCAACGCGCTGCCCCCTTCGATGCAATTTCCAACGCCAAAGGGCACGCCCAAGGCTTCAACAGTGCCCAACGTGCCAAGCGACAGCTATCTGGGCACATTGAAGTAACGCGCGCGCCTGATCGGGGGCAAGGGGCGGCAAACCAGCGGTGCGTCATGAGCAATGGCGCCCAAGTGGCGAAAAACGACAACAAATCCCTAAGGTTGCTGGACAAACCCACCCCAGCCTTGGCACAAAGCCTCACCTAAGGGAGAAGGCCGATGGTCGACATTGCAACGCGCGTTTGGAACCACAAGTGGAAGATCGACCCGATCGTCCGGTCTCTGATCGACACGGATTTCTATAAACTTCTGATGTGTCAGTCAGTGTTCCGCAACCATCCGAAAACTCAAGTGACGTTCAGTCTGATCAACCGAACCAAGTCCGTTCGCCTTGCCGAATTGGTCGACGAAGGCGAATTGCGCGAACATCTGGATCACGTCCGTTCGCTTTCGCTCAGCCGTGGCGAAGGCACATGGCTTCGCGGCAACACGTTTTATGGCAAACGCCAAATGTTTCGCTCGGACTTTATGGAGTGGTTCGAAAATCTTTCGCTTCCACCCTACCACCTTGAAAAACGCGACGGCCAATACGAGCTGACCTTTGAAGGCGCTTGGCCCGAGGTCATGCTTTGGGAAATCCCGGCTTTGGCGATTCTGATGGAGCTGCGAAGCCGTGCCGCGATGAAAGACATGGGCAAATTCGAACTTCAGGTTCTTTATGCGCGCGCCATGACCCGCACTTGGCAGAAAGTCGAACATTTGCGCGAACTCGACAATCTCGCACTTGCTGATTTTGGAACCAGACGACGGCATTCGTTTTTGTGGCAAGACTGGTGCGTTCAGGCCATGACCGAAGGCCTGGGTGATGCATTCGTCGGCACGTCCAACTGTCTCATTGCCAAAAACCGGGATTTGGAAGCCATTGGCACCAATGCCCATGAATTGCCCATGGTCTATTCAGCCCTCGCGGAAACCGACGAAGAACTGGCCCAAGCGCCTTATCGCGTGTTGTCCGATTGGCAGGACGAGCACGATGGCAACCTGCGCATCATCCTGCCCGACACCTATGGCACCGAGAACTTTTTAGAAAATGCGCCCGATTGGTTGGCGGGCTGGACAGGTATTCGCATCGATTCCGGTGATCCCGCGCGCGGGGCCGAAACGGCGATTGAATGGTGGAAAAGCCGCGGCGAGGATTTGTCGCAAAAACTTATCATCTTCTCGGACGGTCTGGATGTCGACAAGATCGCCGAACTCCACGCAAAATTTTCGGACACACTGCGCATCAGCTTTGGGTGGGGCACGATGATGACCAATGATTTTCGCGGGTTGATGCCCGGCGACACGCTCGCCCCGTTCAGCGTGGTTTGCAAAGCCGTCAGCGCAAACGGCAAACCCACCGTCAAACTTTCAGACAACCCCCGCAAAGCAATGGGGCCGGCATCGGAAATTGCACGATACAAACGCGTCTTCGGCGTCGGCGAACAGGAAGAAATGGAAGTCGTGGTCTAGGCGCGCGCCGGAAGACGCGAAATGGTGTGACGGGACCACAGCAACCGTAAGGGCAATCTAATTCCCGAGGACCTGTATGTACAGGTGGGCGCCAGATAAACGGACCACGATCCGAACAGAGCCAGCTCCCTCAGAAATGCTTAAGGCCACCGGAATTTGGCCCCGGCACGAGCTACGCAGAACCCGCCACACACATGATGTAGGGCCCGGCGGTGCTTAGAACAAGGACGAACTGCCGCTCAATCATCGCTCCAGGCTTGATTTTTGTTTACGTTTTGTTCACCATTGCACCCATGCGCGATGATCTGCCCCCCATGAAACCCGGCCAGCTTTTGGCACGTGGCGTTTGCCGCTATCTGGTCGCGCACGACTTCGTTTCGGTCGAAGAGCTGATCCCTGCCCGCGGTTTGCGTGTCGATGTCATGGCTTTGGGGCCAAAAAGCGAAGTCTGGATCATCGAATGCAAATCCAGCCGCGCCGATTTCGCAGGCGATCAAAAATGGCAAGGTTATCTGGAATGGTGTGACCGGTATTTCTGGGCCGTCGATGAAGACTTTCCGACAGACCTTTTGCCCGAAGACACCGGATTGATTATTGCCGATAGCTATGACGCGGAAATCATCCGAATGGCGCCCGAAGACAAACTGGCGCCGGCGCGCCGCAAAGTGATGGTTCAGAAATTCGCGCGTCACGCGGCCATGCGTTGGCACACCGCGCGCGACCCCGGATTTCGGTCGCCCGGTTCCTAACGCTTTTTCTTGTTCATCGCGCGCGCACGGCTGGCAGCAGCTTTGATCTCTTCCGCGATATCCTCAGCCTCTTCCGGTTCGAAATCCATTGGAATTTCAATACCTTGACCTTCTATATAGATCCGAACCATTCCAAGATTGGTCGGCCCAATCTGTATATTGGCTTCAATGTCGCTTTCTTTGTCGATCCCCATCGTCGGTGCCTTTCGAAATCCAGTGCCGGGGTAACGTGACGGCGCGGCGTTGACAAGAAGGCTCCTGCATCGCTTTGTGAAACAATGACTATTTCGGCTGATGACATCACTTTTCGCGATCTTGCCATTGGAGATGCGGGTTGGCTGATCCAGCGCCACGGCGAACTTTATGCCGAACACGAGGGGTTCGATGCCAGTTTTGAGCCTCTGGTTGCGTCCATTCTGGTAGATTTCATGAACAACCGCGATCCGAACGTGGAACGCGCCTGGATCGCCACATCGGGCGACACGCGCCTTGGATCGGTATTTTGCGTCAAGTCCGGCGAACCAGGCATCGCGAAACTCCGGTTATTTCTGATTGAGCCTCATGCGCGCGGGCTTGGTCTGGGCCAGCGGTTGTTAGACCTTTGTGCGACACATGCCCGAGAAACCGGCCATCACACGCTTCGGCTTTGGACACACGAAAGTCACAAGGCGGCGTGCGCCCTTTACACAAAAAACGGCTTCAAACTCACTGCTTCTGCGCCAGTTACATCCTTTGGCGTCGATTTAGTCGAACAAACTTGGGAATTGGACCTGTCGTGACACTTGCAATCAGAAGTCGCCGGAGCTAATCAGAACGCCGTGCCGCCTTAGCTCAGTTGGTTAGAGCGCTTGATTGTGGATCAAGAGGTCCCTGGTTCGAGACCAGGAGGTGGTACCATTCCCCTTAAGAACAGCGATAAGCAGCGGTTTTGGGCCGCTTAACGGTGTCAAAACCGACACCTTTGCTGCGCGCTACAAGCCGTGCACCCAGAATTGCCATCCAACTGGCCAAATTTTGACAAATTCAGAAGATTATTTTGAACTCACACGAACTGATGCCTTGTTTCACCAGCGAGAAAATCCCGGTTCGCCGACCAATACTCACTCACAGTCCTAAACACATGTGGCGCCGCTCTTCAGAGCGACGCCACTGTGATTCATTTCTTAATCAACATTCCAAGATCAACGTCTTGGAAAATACACTCACACCATGTTGCCCCCAAAAGGCCCCAGGACCACACAAAACACTCGTTACTCACTCACGTAAATTAGCATGACTAATTAGACATTAGCAATGATTAAACCGTAAATGCGAGGCAGACAGTTCCACCCGTTGCAATGATGCAAGATGCTTCGCTACACCTTTGATTTTCAGCGGTATTCCGCCTAGAAATGCGAAAAATTGCTCAACCTCACACGAGTCGGAAACGAACAATTGCCACATTCGAAACAATAAAAGCCCGAGAAAGTTGGGAATTTAATAGCCGATGCGCAAGAAAAACCCGCGCGTGAAAGAATCACGGCACGGGCTCTTTTCAGAAAATCACACGGTGTTATTCGGCCGGGGTGACGTCCATCTGCGGCCGCCTGACACTCGGCCTCAATCCTCGGACGGCATTGTCAAGGGATCCATAGATGTCATCCTCCAACAAGGCATGGTGCGAACTTTCAAGATAACGCGCTGGAATATGCGGAAACAAATGATGGACCAGGTGAAAGCAATCATTGCGCGGAAAAAACAACCAGCGCAGCACATGCGGCGCCAAAAGATTTCGCGAAGATTCAAGATCGTCCGGCGACGGAACCAACCCTGCATGATCCATACAGTCCGCCCAATACATGAGCGCCGAATAGACCACCACGAAGGGTATGATCAGCAAGAAGACCCCGGTCAGCGGCGCAAGCGCTGTAATGACCGAGACAAGCCCGATCAATGTGTATTGCAGAACCTGAAACGCAAGACCGTCTTTCCGGCTGAGATTCAAACTAAGATAATAAGGCAAATGGCGCAGAATAAGCGGCGTCACCAGATGTCGAAGAACCACCTGGAACGTCAGCCGATCGTGCAATCCAAGGTTTTTTATGCCCTGTAGATCGAGATCGCGTTCGTAGTCACCGATGTGCTTATGATGCGTCAGATGCTCATCGCGGTAGGCGGTGAAAGAGTTGAACAAAAGCGACGCGCAGACCTTGCCGATCACGACGTTATCCGACCTTTCGGCGGCAAATGTCGCGTGCGAGCATTCGTGAACGATGTTGTTCAGGCCCCGCATACGCGTAGCAATAAAGAGAGCAAGCCCCGCGATGCCAAGACCACGTAAGACGGTCAGTTCTTTTTGAAACAACAAATGGCCCAGCCAAACCGCTAGAATCATTTGAAAAACGTAAAGCCCGACAATCAGCCAAGCCATAAAACGCGAATGTTTTTTCATTCCGGCGAAGGCACGGTTGTACCTCTGCCTCAGTGTTTGTGCAGACATGAATATGGCCCCCCGCCACATTAATGCCCCATTATTGTCACAATCCAACCTCCATTTCAATAGCCTCACTAATGTGTGCTTACCCAGCATAATGCGCTTCAAATCTCGTTATTTTTAACAATCTTTAACTAATCGCGTGTTTTTTATTGCATTATGATCATGAACCTATTAGACGTTCTAATGGCATAGGAGTTTGTCTAATGGATTATGACTACGATTCCCTCGTTGTACTTGCCGCTGTTGTTCGAACCGGCAGCTTTGAAGCGGCCGCCAATTCGTTGAACGTGACGCAGTCCGCAGTCTCACAACGGATCAAGCAGCTTGAGGAAAAAGTCGGATCGATCTTGGTGCAACGCGGAAGACCCTGCGTTGCCACCGATGACGGGTTGCTGCTGTGCCAACATGTCGAGCAAGTTACGTTACTTCAGCACGAACTTGGCGAACAGCTTGCGTCGCGCGGCGAAGGTGCAGGTTCCACCGCTGCAAGCATTCGGATTGCTGTGAACAGCGACAGCCTGGCGACGTGGTTTCCGGAAGTCATCGAACGCGCGCTGAACGAATTGAACCTGTTGCTTGAGATCGTACCCGACGATCAGGAATTCACAGAAGAACGCCTTCGCTCCGGCGACGCCTTGGCGATTGTCACGTCAAACAACAAACCTATTCCCGGCTGTCTGACAGTCCCCTTGGGCGCAATGGAATACATGGCGGTGGCTTCGAAAAGCTATACCGCGTCTTACTTGAAGGATGGATCGAGCCAAAGCGCGGTCAGCAAATCCCCATCCATTCAGTTCGACCGAAAAGACACCCTACCACAACAATGGATGATGCTTGCTTACGGCAGTACCGGCAAACTGATATCGCATTACATCCCGTCTTACGAAGGCCATCTTTTGGCATGTCAGCGCGGGATCGGTTGGGCCATGATGCCATCGGTGACAGTCGATCCTTTTATCAGCGCCGGCGACTTGGTTGAACTGGTGCCCAACGTAAGGGTACGGACCCCGTTGCACTGGCAGTCGCGCTCACAATCCAGTGCCACATTGACCCGGTTGTCTCAGATCGTCACCGAAGTCTCGGAAAAAAGCCTGATGCCGCCGATCCTGGAAGACGCATAGCCACCCCGCCTTCCAAGATTTATAGTCGCGCCAATGAGACTCGCCGTCATCAGCGATATCCACAGCAATATCGCCGCGCTTGACGCGGTGCTGGGCGACATTGAACGGCGCGGTATTTCAAAAATCGTCAATCTGGGTGATAGTTTAAGCGGCCCTTTCGATGCGGTTGCGACGGCAGATCGACTGATTGAGCTTGGGCTAAAGACTGTCTGCGGCAATCACGACCGACAATTGTTTGACCGACCTGTGAAAGACATGGGGGTCTGGGAACATTGGGTGATTTTCGATTTAACCGATGCCAATATAGACTGGCTGAAGAAACTGCCCATGACGGCAACCGAAGGCGATGTCTTTCTGTGCCACGGAACGCCTCAAAGCGACGACGAAAACTGGCTTGATCGACGTGGCACGGAAAGTCGCTTGGTTGCACGGGATATGGCGGCTGTTGAAGAGCGCGCAAAAGGGATCGACCATCCCGTCATGCTGTGCGGTCACACCCATACACCCCGCATTGTGCGGCTGAATGGTGGTCGGATGATCCTGAATCCGGGTTCCGTTGGTTGCCCCGCGTACCTTGATACCCGCAAGGCCCCCAATTTCGTCCATCAAACCGGTGCGCCCGATGCGCGCTATGCCATCCTTGAACACCGCGGTGGTGTTTGGACCGCTGATTTGATCGCGGTGCCCTATGATGCCAGTCATATGATCGAATTGGCCCGCGCCAAAGGTGCCGATAGCTGGGCACAGGCGATTTCCACCGGCTGGTTCGTCTGACACGCTCTAATCAGGTGCGACCTGGATGCGTTGGCGCAGATTTCCGGTGACACGGCTATAGATCAGGATTTCATCCGTATCGGTCACCACTGCGAACCAATTGTCGCCTTGGGTAAAGGCCGTCGCACGCGTTCCGTCCGGCAAAGCGATGGTATCGGGCAATTCCGTCCGCCCCATTTCGCTGAACCGCATGACAAAGAGCGTAACGATGGTTAGAAAGCCCAAAATCATGGTCACGGTCAGCACCGTTACCAGAACTTTCAGGTACTTAACCGTGCCTTCGCCCGGAGCTTGTCCCTCGTCCATGTCGCGTATTGTCCTGATCACCATCGGCGCAGACCCGCCGCCGCGCCTTGATAAGGCGCTTGCCCGCGATGTGCCAGAGGCGGCGCATCTGTCACGCAGCCGGATTGCCAAATTGCTGAGCGAAGGTTGCGTGGTGTCAGACGGCATGGTTGTCAGCGATCCAAAGGCGCGCACGTCCGAAGGCACCGTTTACGAACTTACCGTCGAAGACGCGGCACCTTCGGATATGACGCCCGAAGACATCCCGCTTACAATCATTCATGAAGACGACGACTTGATCGTAATCGACAAACCCGCCGGCATGGTCGTGCACCCTGCCCCGGGTTCGCCTTCGGGCACCTTGGTCAATGCTTTGTTGCACCATTTTGCGGGGCGGCTTTCGGGGGTTGGTGGCGAAGCACGCCCGGGCATCGTGCACCGTATTGATAAAGACACTTCAGGGTTGCTGGTCGTTGCCAAATCTGACGCCGCCCACCATGGCCTTGCCGAACAGTTCGCCGATCACAAGGCCGAACGATCGTATATGGCCCTGTGCCGCGGGGTGCCGCATACGGGCGATCCGCGGTTGCGTGGATTGCGCGGTGTCAGTTTTGAAAGCGGTGATACCGTCAAAATCACGACATACCTTGGACGTCACAAAACCGACCGGCAGAAGCAGGCGGTTTTGTTACAAGGTGGACGACATGCGGTGACACGCGCCCATGTGGTTGAAACATTCGGCGACCATGCCGCGCGGGTTTGTTGCAAACTGGAAACCGGCCGCACGCATCAGATCCGGGTTCATATGTCGTACATTGGGCATGCTTTGATGGGCGATCCGACCTATGGAGGACGCCGACGCCTGTCGTCAATTGCACCGGGTGCCGAAGCCGGAAATACCTTTGCGCGCCAAGCACTTCACGCTGAAACTTTAGGTTTTACGCACCCTGTTAGCGGCGAAAGCTTGCAGTTTAGCAGTCCGGTTCCGGATGACTTTGAAAGGCTTTTGGAAGCCCTTCGCGGTATGTCCTAATCTGCACATATCAAAGGCATTTGGCGAACCTATGTGCACATGGACGTGAGCGCACGGCCGTGTGTATGGTACGTTTCGGTTGGTTCGTTCATTCTATATTCATCACATCGCAAGTAGAAAAATTTGCTTGCAGGCCTTGAACTGAACGAAGTAGTTCACCACATATGTTAAGCACCTGAACATCGGTGTTTACAGGGAATGACAAAGAGATGGCAAATTATACGAATCTTCCAGCACCAACGCCTGAAGGCGGTCTGAACCGCTATCTGCAGGAGATCCGCAAATTTCCAATGCTTGAAAAAGAGCAGGAATTCATGCTCGCCAAACGTTGGGTAGAAGACGAAGACACAGGTGCTGCGCACCAGATGGTCACGTCGCACCTGCGGTTGGCTGCAAAGATCGCGATGGGATACCGTGGATACGGGTTGCCTCAGGCCGAAGTGATTTCCGAAGCCAACGTTGGCCTTATGCAGGCTGTAAAACGGTTTGACCCTGACAAGGGCTTCCGCCTGGCAACCTATGCCATGTGGTGGATCCGTGCGTCGATCCAGGAATACATCCTGCGGTCGTGGTCGCTGGTAAAATTGGGCACGACCTCGGCGCAAAAGAAGTTGTTCTTTAACCTGCGTAAAGCCAAAGCCCGCATCGGCGCGTTGGAAGACGGTGACCTGCGCCCTGAACATCTTGAACGTATCGCAACCGATCTGAACGTCAGCGAACAAGAAGTCATCAACATGAACCGGCGTCTGTCGGGCGGTGACGCCTCGCTGAACGCCACGGTTTCTGCTGACGGCGAAGGCGCAGCTCAATGGCAGGATTGGCTTGAAGACGAAGACGCCGATCAGGCGGGTGATTATGCGGAAAGCGATGAATTGTCCGTACGTCGCGAGATGATGGCCGAAGCCATGTCTGTCTTGAACGAACGCGAACAGGATATCCTGACGCAGCGCCGCCTGATGGACAGCCCCGTCACATTGGAAGAGCTTTCCGGCCAATACGATGTCAGCCGCGAACGCATTCGTCAGATCGAAGTGCGGGCGTTTGAAAAGCTTCAGTCAAAAATGCAGGACCTTGCGAAAGCAAAAGGTCTTTTAGAAAGCGCTTAAGGCCCCTCCCGACCTTTTCCGCTTTTATCTACCCCCTGCGCCCTTCCCCCGGGACGCAGGGGTTTTCTTTTCTGGCCCCCGTTCTCCTTTAGTGCCCAGCAGCAAGGATGTGTTATGTGGGTCACTGTTGTCTGTCATTCCAGTCTTCCGCTCTGACATTATCTTGTTGATCAAACGAAAAACGCCGCCCCGGACGGAGCGGCGTTTTACACTATTTTTTGTGATCAGCTCTGATCTTCGTCGCGGCGCTTGACCGGGGCCCAGACGCGCTTGTTGGTCAGGTACAACAGCACACTTAGAACGATCAGGAACAGGACCGACACGAAACCCGCCTCTTTTCGTGCGTTCTGTTTGGGTTCAGCCGTCCACATCAGGAAGGCCGCGGTATCTTCAGCAAGGTGCGCCAGATCGTTGGCGTGTTCGTCATCGAATTCGACGTAGCCATCTTCTAAGGGCGGCGCCATGGCGATCCAGCCGCCGGGGAACGCCGTGTTTTCGTAAAAGATTGTACCAGCTTCTTCTTTTTCTTCACCGGTATAGCCCTGAAGAATCGCAGAAATGTATTCTGCACCGCCCATACCTTTGACGAACTGGTTGATACCCAAGCCATAGGGGCCATGGAAACCAGCGCGCGCTTTGGCCATCAGGGAGAGGTCAGGTGCTTCGGCCAATGATGACGGCGGAAAGTGATCTGTCGGCTTGGCTGTACGGAAGTCTTCAAGTTCAGGGTCAAAGACCTCGTAGAACTCCGCATAGGCGCGCACTTGGTCTTCGGGAAGCTGTGGGCCGCCGGCATCGCCCAATGTGCGTAACGGAACGTAGCGTAGACCGTGGCAGGCAGAACAAACCTCTGTGTAAACCTTCAGGCCGCGTTGAAGCTGCATCTGATCGAACGTTCCAAAGGGCCCTTCGAAAGAAAATGCGTGATCTTCAATGTGCCCGGTGTCGCCCGCAGCAAAAGCCGGTGCGGCAAGGCCAAGGGCGGCGATTGCGGAAAGTGTGATCTTACGGATCATGGGTCTTGTTCCTTTCATTCCGCAGGGGAGGCTTGAGGGGACGCGCTTTCGCTGCCCGCCGGGTAGTGTTCATCGAAATCTTCTTCGATGGTTTCGGGCTGCGGCAGAGGCTTCTCGATCACGCCAAGCATTGGCAGGATGACCAGGAAATACGCAAACCAATAGGCCGAAGCGATCAGCGAGAAGGTCGCATAGGGTTCCTCGGCCGGTTGTGCACCAAGCCACATCAGGATCACAAAATCGATCACCAGAAGCCAGAACCACCACTTGAACATGGGGCGGTATTTGCCCGAACGGACCGAAGATGTGTCCACCCAAGGAGCCAAGGCCATCACGGCAATCGCGCCGAACATAGCCAGAACGCCGAAGAATTTCGCATCGATAATGCCGCCTGTCACAAAGCTTGCGATCTGGACGACCCAGACTTCCGACGTGAAGGCCCTGAGGATCGCGTAGAACGGCAGGAAGTACCATTCGGGCACGATGTGCGCAGGTGTCGCCAGTGGGTTTGCTTCGATGTAATTGTCGGGGTGACCCAGATAGTTGGGCATAAAGCCAACGACGGCAAAGAAGATCGCCAGGATCACGGCCAGCGCGAAGACATCCTTGATCACATAGTACGGGAAGAAGGGCACAGTGTCTTTCTCGGCGTCTTCTTTCGATGCGCGCCGCACTTCTACGCCCGTTGGGTTGTTGTTGCCCGTGGTGTGGAAGGCCCAGATATGCAGCGCCACAAGGCCTACAATCACGAAGGGCAGCAGGTAGTGAAGCGAGAAGAAACGGTTGAGCGTTGCGTTGTCGACCGCAGGTCCGCCCAACAGCCAAGTCTGGATCGGTTCACCAATGAAAGGGATCGCACCGAAAAGACCGGTGATCACAGTGGCGCCCCAGAAGGACATCTGCCCCCAAGGCAGAACATAGCCCATAAAGGCGGTGCCCATCATCAGAACAAAGATCAGGATACCGATGATCCACGTGATCTCGCGCGGTTCTTTGTAGGAGCCATAGTAAAGGCCCCGGAAAATATGGGCGTAAACGGCCACAAAGAACAACGACGCGCCGTTCATATGGACATAGCGGATCATATGGCCGCCATTCACGTTCCGCATGATGTGTTCAATCGATGCAAAGGCAAAGTCCACATGCGGTGTATAATGCATCGCCAAAACGATACCTGTCGCGATCTGCAAAACGAGGCAGAACGTCAGGATAATGCCCCAGATCCACATCCAGTTCAGGTTCTTGGGCGTCGGGATCATCAGCGTGTCGTAAAGAAGCCCGGCAATCGGCAGGCGCTTGTGCAGCCATGTTTCAGCCTTGGTCTTCGGTTCGTAGTGATCGTGCGGGATACCAGCCATCGTCTTGTTCTCCCTTTATCCGAGGACCAATGTGTCTTCGCCGTCGAACGCCGCAGGCGGGACAGGAAGATTTTCAGGCGCGGGTCCTTTGCGGATGCGCCCAGCAGTGTCGTAGTGCGAGCCATGGCACGGGCAGAACCAGCCGCCGAAGTCACCTGCATCACCCAAAGGAACACAACCAAGGTGTGTACAGACGCCCATTTGAACCAACCATTCGCCGGTTTCATCCAAGGCGCGGTTTGCATTGGTCGCGTCTGATCCGTCAGGCAAGTTTGCGTTCCGGGCATCTGGATCAATCAATTCAGACATATCGACGCCGTTGGCCTCGGCAATTTCTTCGTCTGTGCGACGACGGATAAACACCGGTTTTCCCAGCCATTTTACTGTGATTTGCGTGCCCGGCTCGACACCCGAGATATCCACCCGGATCGAGGACAAGGCCCGCACATCCGCCGATGGGTTCATCTGGTTGACCAGTGGCCAAACGGCAGCACCAGTGGCAACAACTCCTGCACCGCCGGCGGCATAATAAAGGAAGTCACGGCGCGTGCCTTCATGGCTTTCGTCTGCGTGCGACACTTGCGTCTCCTGTTCTTGGGGGCATTTCGCCCAAACGCTCGACCCCGCGATGCGGATTCTGGCCGATTTGGGCGCTAGATACTCCCCAGATGCAGCGCCGTCCAGCGGACATTCGGGCGCACCTAATTTTGCAATTCGTTAGCAACCTTGCGGTTTTGGCACCAGATACGCGCGCCAAGCTCAGCAATCTACGAAGAACCTGAACAAGTGGTTTAATGTCCCATTGCTAAAATCAAAGAGCGGCCGCGTTGATCGCGCCCCTTGTCACGGGTTTCGCATGTGGTCTGCCAACTGGTTAAGATCAATGCCGATGCCATTGCCAATTTTCTCGGCTGCCTTCAATCGAACGGCGTCCGCCTTGTTTTGGTTCAGCTTCCACGTCCCCTGCACCGATGTGATAGTCAACCGATATGGCCGGATCGCCTTCATCATCTTGTCCTTAGCGCCTTCTGACATCTTATCGGCCGTCCAAGGTAGTTTTGGCACCAATCGGCCCTCAAAGAACGCGGATTGGCGGTCGATCAGATCGGAAAGGGCCTCAATCGGTAAAGGTGCCAGCGCCCCGCGCAAATGGACGGCGATATAGTTCCACGTCGGCACCTGATCTGGCACCTCGTACCAATCGGGCGACACATATCCGTCGGGCCCGGTAACCGAGATCACCGCGTCGCCCGGTTCGGCCCGTGCAATGGGGTTGAAACGCGCAAGATGGAGATCGGCGTGGCTTCCGTCTTTTGACAGCAAAAACGGCACCTGAATGACGGTTGGCCCATGTTCGCCATTCATCGCAAGGGTTCCGAAGCCTCGGTTTCGTGCGAATTCGACGTTTTTGGTGTCGGATTTCTCGGCGAAAGCGGGATAAGGATGCATCAGCGGTCTCGACGAACGGAGTATATCGCGCGCATCACGCGCTTGGGTCTGTGGCGACCATTGCGGGACGTTTGGCAAAAAGCGTGTACCACGCCGCCAACCCTGCCCGTCCATCGCGCCAATTGCGGGACGGATGACGGAAATCAAGGTATCCCAAGGCGCAGCCCACCGCAATATGGCCCATGGTCAGCGCGCCGTCCAGTTGGTCAACCCAATTTGCATCGAGATCATCGAGCGCGCGTGTGACTTTATCCCATTGGCCTTCCACATAGGGCGGATACTGCATGTCTTCGGGGCGCGAACGCGCTTCATAGATCATCGAAACTGCCGCATCGCTGATACCGTCACCGGTGGCTTCAAGCGTCAGAACGTCCCAAAGCTGTTCTTCCGGGTAAAACCCGGTTCCGCACTGATCATCCAGATAATGCGTGATGACGCGGCTGTCATAAAGCGCGCGCCCATCGTCCAACGCCAGTGTCGGAATTTTGCCGATGGGATTGACGGTGATCGGCATATTCCCTGTATCGGTAGGATGCCCCGCAACAACTGTCGGTTCGACCAGATCCATGCGCCCTGCTTCGTGCAAAAGCACCTCGACTTTACGACAAAAGGGGGATGCGGGGTTTGTATAAAGCTTCATCATGGCCTCACGCGGTCAATTGGCGGCCATCGTGGCCGGTGATGGTTACATCGATCAACGCACCTTTGGGCTGATCTGTGCCAAAGGCAACCTCGGCAAATTGTTCGGTGCGACCCATGCGCGGGCCTTCGGTCAGGACGCGCAAGGTTTTCCCCAATTGCTGGCCCAGATGTTGCGCGGTGCGTTCTTTGCCCTTGGTCCGCAATTCGGCGGCACGGGTGCGAATGGTGGGGCCATGAACCTGGGGCATTTTTGCCGCTGGCGTTCCGGGGCGCGGCGAATAGGGAAAGATGTGCAGCCACGTCAGGCCACATTCATCAATCAACCTCATCGAATTGTCGAACATGGCGTCTGTTTCCGTGGGAAACCCCGCAATAATGTCAGCGCCGAAGGTCATATCCGGGCGGAGTTTCTTGGCATCCTCACAAAACCGAATGGCATCATCGCGCAAATGACGGCGCTTCATGCGTTTCAGGATCATATCGTCGCCAGCTTGCAGGCTTAGGTGCAGATGCGGCATCAACCGGTGTTCGGTCGCAATCGCCTCCATCAAGGCATCATCCGCTTCGATGCTGTCGATGCTTGAAATCCGAAGACGTGGCAGATCGGGAATAAGTTTCAGGATACGACGCACCAAATCTCCAAGCCGTGGCTCACCGGGCAAATCTGCACCCCATGACGTCAGATCAACGCCGGTCAGGACGACCTCGTTGAAACCACGATCCCGCAAACGTTTGATCTGATCGACAACCACGCCCGCCGGCACAGACCGCGAATTGCCCCGGCCAAAGGGGATAATGCAAAAGGTACAACGATGATCACAGCCGTTTTGCACCTGCACATAAGCGCGGTGGCGCCCAAACCCATCAATCAAATGCCCGGCGGTTTCGGTGACCGACATGATATCGTCAACCATAACCGGCTCGGTCGCACCAATCGCGATCCCGGCCCACGTTGCAGGCGCCATTTTCTCGGTGTTTCCAAGAACAAGGCTCACGTCTTTCATAGCCGCGAAACGTTCGGGCTCGGTCTGCGCCGCGCAGCCCGTCACGATCACCTGATGGTCGGGATTTTCGCGCGCGAGCCTTCGAATTTCCTTTTGGCTTTTGCGCACAGCCTCGGCTGTCACTGCGCAAGTATTGACGATCACAGCCTTTTCCAGCCCGGCGGCTTCCGCCATTTCGCGCATGGCCTCGGACTCATAGGCGTTCAGACGACAACCAAGCGTCGTAATTTTGGGCGGCGCGGTCATAGGGCGTCGGTGAAAAAGACACCGTCAAATACATGGGCCGTGGGGCCCGTCATCCAAACACCATCATCGCTCCAGTCGATCTCAATCCGCCCACCATCCAGATCAATGCTGACGGTACGACCTGTAAGCCCCCGGCGCGCCGCGCCAACAGCAGCGGCGCAAGACGACGAACCAGACGCCAGCGTAACACCCACACCCCGTTCCCAAACCCGCATCCGCAAGTGGTTCTCGCCCATAACTTGCGCAAACTGAACATTGGTGCGTTCGGGGAATAACGGGTGAACCTCCACAGCGCGCCCCTCGGCGACAAGATCAACCGATGCCACGTCGTCCACAAAGAACGTACAATGCGGGTTGCCCATGGAGACCGCAACCGGATCGCCCTTGATCGGCAGATGGAGCGTATCGGTTTCTTCGGCCAAAGGGATGTCCTGCCAATTCAGCAAGGGCACGCCCATATTAACACGGGTCAGGCCATTGCCTGCGTCTTCACAGGCGAGCAACCCCCGTTCGGTGCGCAAGCTCAACGCGCTTTGCCCCGTCTCATCCATCAGATGACGCGCAATACAGCGCGTAGCATTGCCACAGGCCGACGACACGGTGCCATCGGAGTTATAAAACGTCAGTGCCGCTGTAGCCTTGGCATCGCTTTCAATGACGGCCAATTGATCGAAACCGACACCCCGGTGCCGATCCCCAAGCGCGCGCGCATGCTCAGCCGTCATCGCCGCCCCACCATGTCGGTAGTCGATCACAACGAAATCGTTGCCAAGGCCGTGCATTTTCATGAACGGCGTGCCGGATGATGCTGTCTGAACCATGTTGGAAGGCGATATAACGCCCCCTGCCCAAAGCGGCAACGGGGATCGACCTTAAGACGGGTTGTTTCGCGACGTGAGGATATTGGTGGCCAGGCGCAGCTCGCGGGCCCGTTTCGGCGAAACAATCCAAAGTTGGTTGTTCGGTACTTGGTAGGCTTGCTCATTCACCTGCGGAAATCCCATTTCCCGCCAGTATCGCCGGTCAATTTCGATCGAAACGTCGCGATCCGTCGCCGAATGCAGGCCCAGTTCGGAAATATCCGTCATTTCGCGGCGATCCCCTGCGACAAAAATATCGACACAGGCCGAAATACAGCTCACCAGAACAACGGTGTTCATGCCGCGCTTTTTGATCTCGCGCCCGATCTGATGCGACGCCAAAAGATTGCCGCCGGGCGATTGTGCGATGACCAGGCCTTCGACATCTGATTGCTGCACCAAAGCAAGGAAAGTAAACGACGTTTGTGGCGTGATTTCACCGTCCAGCACCAGAAACTGGCTTCCGTCATTCGCCGTTTCCACAAAGAGATTGCCCCCAAGATCTTCGGCCTTTTCCGACACAAGTATCCCGCCCGAAGGCGAACATCCGGCAAGCCCTGCCAGCAAAATTGAAATCAACACAAACCGGCGCACCATGGGGATCCTTTTTTGAAGGCAGCTTGGCCAAAGTGCCCGCGCACGCCCCCTCGTGTCAAGGAGGCGCGTTTTGCCCTTGACGGGTCAGGTCGGCCCCATTAATGCGGGCGCTCAGTGGGCCGTTAGCTCAGTTGGTAGAGCAACTGACTTTTAATCAGTAGGTCGATGGTTCGAACCCATCACGGCTCACCACTTCAACTGATTGATATTAAAGTGAAAGTGGTCAAGCAATGCTTTGGCGGCTTCGAAATTTTCAAACGTTTTTCAAACGTACTTGTGGATTGGCTTTGCCGGTATTCAAATCTGCCTGCAACGTTGTAAGACGTAAACAATGGCTGCGGAGTTTATCGATGTGCGAGGAAGAAGCCGAAAGTGAACCAGAGACTGCGCCAGTGCCCGGTGTTGATTTTGTCGTAACACTGGAGGAACTTGAGGCAGTTTCTTTGAACGTTCTTCTGGCGGCCGTTCGAAGCGTCGAAAGCTTCGATGTAAACCGCCACATCTCGCCGATGATCGAAAGCGTTCCCGAGGAACAAAGGTCGGCACTCAGACTGATTACAGGACTGGTGAACTATCATTTTGTTCCAGATCATCGAAGCGATCCGTTTCAGCCAATGATGCAGAATGGAGATCAGCGAACGTTGATACCGTCCGACCTGTCAGACGAGCAAATCGACGTGATTGCAGAGTTTGCTCCCTCAGTTGCACATCTAGGGTTGAGAGCGCGGCTGTTCGATGTTGCTTGGTTCATGCAACGTCGAAGACAAGACGCCGCTGGGCAGGCGATTGAGGCGTACTGTGATTCCGTGGAATCCGTCAGAGCGGACAACGCGACGTTCTCCTACGAGAACACATCGCCTTGGGGAATTGGTGCCAAGAACGCTCTGACTAGAGCGGCAAGAATTTCACACGCGACACGATGGGGCTTGTCGCAATCGGCTCGCGTGCGCGAAACTCTCGCTGAATTGGTAGGGGAAGCATTTGTCGGCGGACAATCGGACGACTTCTGGAGGATAGCCGATCTCGATCTAGACCATGGAGCTACTCCATCAACGGAGATCGCTACAATGGCAGAGGAACTTGCCTCGCATGATCGATTAACCGCGAACCCAGAGTCGCGCCAACGGCTCTGGCGACTTGCCGCCCGTGGACACCGTCAAAATAGTTCGGCAGAAGACGCGGATCGCTGCTCTATCGAAGCGGCTGAGTGCTACGTCCAGAAAGCAGATATGGCCGCCTCGCCAATGTTAGAGGCGGCGTTCCTCCAAGACGCGATAAGATCACTCCAGAACCTTCAGAATACGCGCGAACGGCGTGACGCGCTGAGTGAGCGTTTGCGCCAAGTCCAGCCAAATGTCCAAGACGAGATGGGACATTTCTCCCATGAGATCGACATTGGAGAATTGGTTGAGCACTCTCAAAGTGTCGTAAGGGGAGAGACTTGGCTTCGTGCTGTGTTATCGCTTTTCTTTTGCGACTTTGGGACGGCGCGTGACAATGACCCGGAACTGCGCCGGCACGATGTCCAGCCGTTCGCTGACGTCCTCGCCAATGATGTGACGTTCCGCACCGCAGCCACAGGTGACATCGGGTGCAATGATCTCTTCGATGCGCAAGAG
>CALKXV010000056.1 GCA_938005545.1 uncultured Paracoccaceae bacterium | reverse complement strand
GAGGTATTCTTCCTCGTTCATCAATTGGCCATAAGTCAGGTCGGTCAGACCCGGCTCGATCACAACGTAGTTCTCGAAGTACAAGATACGTTCCAGATCGCGCAGTGTCATATCCAGCATCAGGCCGATGCGCGATGGCAGCGACTTGAGGAACCAGATATGGGCAACAGGCGAGGCAAGCTCGATGTGGCCCATACGCTCACGACGGACCTTTTGCAGCGTAACTTCCACACCACATTTCTCGCAGACAACGCCGCGATATTTCATCCGCTTATATTTGCCGCACAGACATTCGTAGTCTTTGATCGGGCCAAAGATACGTGCGCAAAACAGGCCGTCGCGCTCTGGCTTGAACGTCCGGTAGTTGATGGTCTCAGGCTTTTTAATCTCGCCGAAAGACCACGATAGGATACGCTCTGGCGATGCGAGGGAAACCTTGATCTCGTCAAAGGTCTTTACCGGCGCAATCGGGTTGAACGGGTTATTTGTCAGTTCTTGGTTCATGATTTTTCCTTACAGGATGGGAGGGAATGTCGAGGTTAGGGCCGCAGCCCTAAGCCTCATCCTCCGAATCCAGGAGTTCCATGTTGAGGCCTAAGCCCCGGACTTCTTTCACAAGCACGTTGAACGATTCTGGTACGCCAGCCTCGTAGTTGTCCTCGCCCTTGACGATCGACTCGTACACTTTGGTCCGGCCAGCGACGTCATCGGATTTAACCGTGAGCATCTCTTGCAGGGTGTAGGCCGCGCCGTAGGCTTCCAATGCCCAAACCTCCATCTCCCCGAAACGCTGACCACCGAACTGGGCTTTACCGCCCAGAGGTTGCTGCGTGACCAAGGAGTAAGGTCCGGTGGAACGTGCGTGGATTTTGTCGTCCACAAGGTGGTGAAGCTTCAGCAGGTACTTGATGCCGACGGTGACTTTTCGCGCGAATTGTTCACCCGTACGACCATCAAACAGATCAGACTGACCGCTTTCGCTAAACCCAGCCCGAACAAGGGCATCGTTCACGTCAGCTTCTTTTGCACCATCGAAAACTGGCGTCGCAATCGGCACACCGCGTGTGGCGTTGCCAGCCAGCGCGACCAAGGCGTCGTCATCCAAATCCTTGATGCCTTCGTCATAGACGTCGTCGCCATAGGCGAACTTCATGGCATCTTTCACGGGTGTCAGATCACCCTTGCGGCGGTATTCGCCCAGCGCGTCGTCGATCTGAATACCCAGACCGCGCGATGCCCAACCCATGTGGGTTTCAAGGATCTGCCCGACGTTCATCCGCGACGGAACACCAAGCGGGTTCAACACGAAGTCAACCGGCGTCCCATCCCCAAGGAACGGCATGTCTTCCATCGGTACAACCTTGGAAATCACACCCTTGTTGCCGTGACGACCAGCCATCTTATCACCGGGCTGAAGCTTGCGCTTCACGGCAACAAAGACTTTGACCATCTTCATCACACCCGGCGGCAGATCGTCCCCGCGACGGACCTTTTCGACCTTGTCTTCAAACCGGTGCTCAAGCGCGCGTTTCTGCGCCTCGTACTGTTCGTTCAAAGCTTCGATCTGCTTGGCGTCGTCTTCTTCGGCGATGGCCAACTGCCACCACTGACCGCGTGACAACTCGTCAAGCAATGCGTCGTCAATCTTGGCATTAGCGCTGACGCCTTTTGGCCCTTTGACAGCGGTTTTGCCTTTCAACATGCCACCCAGACGGGCGTAAATGTTGCGCTCAAGGATCGCCAATTCGTCGTCCCGGTCACGGGCCAGACGCTCGACTTCTTCGCGTTCGATCTGAAGCGCACGTTCGTCTTTTTCCACACCATGGCGGTTAAAGACGCGCACTTCGACGATTGTACCAAAGTCACCCGGCGGCAAACGCAAGGATGTGTCACGCACATCTGACGCCTTTTCACCAAAGATGGCACGCAGAAGCTTTTCTTCTGGCGTCATCGGGCTTTCGCCCTTTGGTGTGATCTTCCCGACCAGAATGTCACCGGGGCCAACTTCGGCACCGATGTAAACGATGCCCGCTTCGTCAAGGTTGCGAAGCGCTTCCTCACCAACGTTTGGAATATCGCGTGTGATTTCCTCGGGCCCAAGCTTGGTGTCACGGGCGGCGACTTCAAATTCCTCGATGTGGATCGAGGTGAAGACGTCATCGCGCACGATACGCTCGGAAATCAGGATCGAGTCTTCGTAGTTGTAACCGTTCCAAGGCATGAACGCGACGATGACGTTCTTACCAAGGGCCAATTCACCGATCTCAGTCGACGGACCGTCGGCGATCACCTCGGCCTTGCCAACCGTGTCACCCACTTTGACCAGCGGACGCTGGTTGATGCAGGTGTTCTGGTTCGACCGCTGGAATTTGCGCAGACGATAGATGTCAACGCCGGGATCGCCCGGTTCCAGATCAGCCGTTGCACGTACAACGATACGCTGGGCATCAACCTGGTCGATGACACCGGCGCGTTTTGCCATGATCGCAGCGCCTGAATCCCGCGCCACGACTTCCTCGATGCCCGTTCCGACAAGCGGCGCTTCGGCTTGCAACAAAGGCACAGCCTGACGTTGCATGTTCGAACCCATCAAGGCGCGGTTCGCGTCATCGTTCTCAAGGAACGGGATCAGCGAGGCCGCAACAGATACCAGCTGTTTTGGCGACACGTCGATCAGATCAACGTTTTCTGTGGCCGACAATGTGTATTCGCCGGACTGACGGGTGTTGACCATTTCGTTGACGAACTTACCCTTTTCATCAAGGCTCGCGTTCGCTTGCGCCACCACGTGACGCATTTCTTCGGTCGCCGACATGTACTGCACGTCGTCCGTCACAGTCGAGTTTTCGACCTTCCGGTATGGCGTTTCGATGAAACCATACTTGTTCACCCGCGCAAAGGTGGCCAGCGAGTTGATCAGGCCAATGTTCGGGCCTTCCGGCGTTTCAATCGGGCACATCCGACCATAGTGGGTCGGGTGCACGTCGCGCACTTCAAAACCGGCACGTTCGCGCGTCAGACCACCTGGCCCAAGCGCAGAAAGACGACGCTTGTGCGTGACTTCCGACAGTGGATTGGTTTGGTCCATAAACTGCGACAACTGGCTTGAGCCGAAGAATTCACGAACAGCGGCGGCCGCAGGTTTCGCATTGATCAGATCCTGAGGCATGACCGTGTCGATTTCGACCGAGGACATACGTTCTTTGATCGCGCGCTCCATGCGGAGCAAACCAACGCGGTACTGATTTTCCATCAATTCGCCAACCGAACGGACCCGGCGGTTTCCAAGGTGGTCAATGTCGTCGATGTCACCGCGACCGTCGCGCAGATCAACCAACGCCTTGATACAGGCGACGATGTCATCTTTGCGCAACGTGCGAACAGTGTCTTCCGCATCCAAAGCCAGACGCATGTTCATCTTCACACGACCAACGGCCGACAAATCATAGCGTTCGCTATCAAAGAACAACGTATCGAACAGCGCTGACGCCGCATCAACGGTAGGCGGCTCGCCCGGACGCATGACGCGGTAAATGTCCATCAGCGCAGTTTCGCGGCTCATGTTCTTATCGGCGGCCATCGTGTTGCGGATGTAAGGGCCGACATTGACGTTATCGATGTCCAAAGTTGGGATATCGGTGATGCCCGCATCCATCAGCTCTTTCAACGAGCCGCCGGTGACTTCACCCTCTTTGTCCAGTTCCCACGTCAACTCGTCGCCGGCTTCGACATAGATCGCACCGGTTTCTTCGTTAATGATGTCTTTTGACACAAAGCGACCGACGATCTGTTCGAAGGGCAACAGAAGTTCTGTGATTTTGCCTTCATCGATGATCTTTTTGACAGAGCGCGGCGTTACTTTTTCGCCTGCTTTGGCAAAACTCTTGCCCGACTTGGCGTCCACAAGATCATAGGTTGGACGCGTTCCGCGCACACGCTCGGGGAAGAACTTGGTTACCCAACCTTTGTTCTTTTTGTACTTGAAATCGACGGTATCATAATAGGCATCCATGATGCCTTCCTGATCCATACCAAGCGAGTACAGAAGCGTTGTAACAGGCAGTTTCCGGCGGCGGTCGATGCGTGCAAAAACGATATCTTTGGCGTCGAATTCAAAATCCAGCCACGACCCGCGGTATGGGATAATACGACATGCGAACAGCAACTTGCCCGACGCGTGGGTTTTACCTTTGTCGTGGTCAAAGAATACACCGGGCGAACGGTGCATCTGGGAAACGATCACACGCTCGGTGCCGTTCACGATGAACGTGCCGTTTGGCGTCATCAAAGGCATATCGCCCATGAACACGTCTTGTTCCTTGATGTCTTTAACCGACTTCGCGCCAGTGTCTTCGTCGACATCAAATACGATCAGACGAAGCGTCACTTTCAAAGGCGCGCTATACGTCATGTCGCGTTGCTGACATTCCTCAACGTCATACTTCGGCTTTTCCAGCTCGTAGTTGACGAATTCCAGAACGGCAGTTTCATTGAAGTCTTTGATCGGGAAAACCGACTGAAAGACGCCTTTGATGCCTTCACCGTCAAGCGGGATGGGCTCATCGCCGGAATTCAGGAATAGATCATACGAGGATTTCTGAACCTCGATAAGGTTCGGCATTTCCAAAACTTCGCGGATTTTGCCGAAATATTTGCGGTAACGTTTCTGGCCAAGATACGACGTTGCCATGGGTTACGGATCTCCGTTTCAATCTAAGGTGCAAAGGCGGTTGGGCACCCGCTTTGAACCCGATTTGGATTGCCCTGTTTCCATACTAGGAAGGTCTCCCACGACCCTCCGCCCGAAACAGAAGACAACCCCGTCAAAGCCGGAGATTTCCGACTTTGAGAGGGTAGTCATATGAAATTTTATTTTGTCGAGGCGCCCGTAGTTCGAATCACACTGCGGGTAGTTAACAACCAAAAGCGCGGCTTTCAACCGCAACCGGTTAAAAACAGAAGGTTTCGCCCATGGGAATAGCCAACCCGTTCTTCGGTCTTACCTTCGGCGATTCCTTTAGACGGGTCCATACAATGTTCTTATCACTCGATAACACATTGCTTTCTAAGAAGAGTCGCACTTCGAAACAGCGTACGTAATCACCCCAAGGCGGTCAGAACCGCATCGGTTCGCGTAACTGTAGCGACGTTTTGCATGACGAAGTTGATTGAGGCCGTGTGCCAGTCCGGGCTCATGGTGGAACAGGCGTCTTCCGGTAGGATGATGTGGTACCCTTTGTCGGCACCGGTGCGGGCTGTGTGTTCGACGCTCATGTTTGTCCAGGCGCCCGTGTTGATGATCGTGTCGCGCCCGCCGTGGCGCAGATAGGCGTCAAGGCGTGAGGTTTCCCACGCGCTCATGCTCATCTTTTCGACGATCAGATCACCGGTTTGGGGTTCGAGCCCCGACGCAGGCTTGACACCCCATGTATCGCGGACCAGCGCGTTTTCACCCTTCAGGCCTTTGTGGATCCCGGCGTGTTGCGCCATGTAAGGCGCGCCGGGTTCAATCACCATCCAGACGTGAACGATCATTACGCCGCGCGCGCGGGCCGCATCGGCGAGGCGTTTCACGTTGGCGACGACGTTTTGCGAGGTGGCGTGATCCGATGAGCCGCCGCCCGCAAAGGCACCGCCTTCGGTGATGACGTCATTCTGCAAATCCTGAATGATCATGGCGGTCTTGGAAGGCTCAATTCGGGAATCAAGCCGGTCCAAAAAGGTGAGGCCGTCTTGCGGTTTGACATAAGTTGGCGCTTTGGGTGCGGTTATATTTGGCGTGGCGGTCATGAAGGGTTCGTCGCGGCCCTTGGTTTTCGTTTCAACGGAATACAAGGACGTTTCGGCTGTAATATACAGTGTCGACCAGTTGGGCCCGCCCCAGTGCAGGTTCGCCGCCATTTCGGGCAGTTGGATTTTGCCTAAGAGAATCCCGTGAAAGTCATAAACCCAGACGCCGCCCGGCCCGGTGACATAGACGTTGCCGTCTTTGTCGGCCTTCATTCCGTCGGGCACGCCTTTCTTCAGGGTGTCGTGGATGCCGCTGGCGAAGATGCGTCCGTTGGTCAGGCTGCCGTCGGGGGCCACATCAAACATGCGGATGTTGTGTTGATCCGTGTCGTTTATCCACATCCAGCGCTGGCAAGGTGAATAACAAAGTCCGTTGGGTTTGGTGAACAGATAGCGGTCGACGACCAGCTGGGGTTCGTCGCCGGGTTTGTGGCCGGGGGGCAGACGATAGACCCCTTGGAACCCAAGCTGTTGTGGACGTTCGACGCCGAAAACCGGGAAACGACCATATGGCGGATCGGAGAAATAGATTGAACCGTCGTTGCCGACGACGATGTCGTTGGGCGAATTCAGTTCCTTGCCTTCGAAATGTGTACATAAGACTTCGCGGGTTCCATCGCGGCGGATACGCACGACGGAAGACGTGGCGTGTTCGCAAACCAGCAAATTCAGATCGGCATCGTAGGTCATGCCGTTGCCTTTGTTCGAAGGCCGGGCGAGTTCGCTCACCCCCTGCCCCGGCGTATACTTGCGGCGCACATCGCCGGGCATGTCGGAAAAGATCAGGCTTTGATCCACCGGATGCCAGAGAGGCCCTTCGGTGAAAATGAAACCCGAGCCCAGCTGACGCACGGGTTCGAATTCTTCGATGATCGCATTGAACCGACCGTCTATTGCTTCATGCGCCATGTTCCGCTCCTCACGTCCTGCCGAAATTGCGCGCCCCGATACATCGGCGCGCGCAATCAATTACATCGGAAACCATTCCCGTCTGGGCAGGGTTTCAACCAATGGACCGGGCACAACCATGCCTGTGCGCCCAACAACCTGACCGCGTTCTATTTTCGCACCCTTGTCGTGGGTTGGCAGAACCCAGGTGTAATTGTTCATCAGCTTCTTGAACGCTGCCTTTTCGGCCCGTTTTGACCCTGAATGGTTTCCGGTGGTCTGCGGTTCCATATAGTTGTTGACCCGCACGTGGTTTACGATCTGGTCGTTGAAGTCATAAACAACGTCACCGCAGATACAGGCCAGGCCTTCGGCGGTTTCGACAATGACGTTCATCGACCCTTCGGTATGAGCCCCAGCGGCTTCGCACCAGACGCCGGGCATCACTTCTTCGGCGCCCGAAAGCTCCAAGTCCATGAACCGCATCGCGCCGTCTTCGTAAATGCGATCAACAAGATGCTTGATGTCGGGCTTTGGGTACTGCGGATACATAATGCCCGAAACGCTGAATTCCATCTCGCGGCGGTTCAGGATGACGGTCGTGTTCATTGGGAACAGATCGTCTTTACCAGCGTGGTCGATGTGCAGGTGCGTATGCAGCACATAGCGAATGTCGCCCATCTTTAACCCGTGTTTGGCCAATTGATTTTCGATCATATTATCGTGGAACTGGAGACCCCGCATACCAAGGCTTTCCATGATCGCATTGTCGCGATAGCCGGTGTCGACGACCACGGGGTATTCGCCGCCGGTTATCAGAAAACCATACACCGGCACACGGCGCGTCCGACCACATTCGTGGCCCAGCACCAGAAAACTGGTTTCAAGTTCGATGTCCCCATAATCGAGAACGTGGATTTGCAAGGCCATGTGGTCCCTCCCTTTACGTGTCTTGCAACCGGTAGACCCGGGTTGCGGTATCGTTGAAAATTGTGGTTTGTTTCTTCTTCGAGAGGCTTTTGGCGCCCTCGCGGAATGCGTTGAAAAGCTGTGCGTAGCTGGTCCAGAGCTTTTCGATCGGAAAGTTCGACCCGTACATACAACGATCGGCTCCGAACAAAGCTTCGGTATCGGTGATCATCTGAGCGATGAATTCGGGGTCGTTTTTGTGGATGAACGTTCCAAAGGCCGAGAGTTTCGTGACCACATTCGGGCAGTCCGCCAGCCGCTTCATGCCGTCGCGCCAAAGCTTGTCGCCCTTTTTCGACGCGTCCTCTTTCATGCCGGCGTGTTGCAGGATGAATGTGACATCCGGGCAGGCCTTGGCCAGCCTTGCTGCGCCCGTCATCTGTGATGGGAAGACCTGCAAATCGAAGCTCCAGCCATAGTCGGCCAGTTTTGCGATGTTTTTTTGAACCGTTGGATCTTCGCAAAGGTCGGGCGTTTTCGCAAAAGCGTAAAGGGGGTTTTCGTGCCAATGTAATTGCTGGCGAATTCCGCGCATCAGACTGTAATTTTTCAGTTTTTCCAACTGCGGTGTCACGTCATCGGACATCATATCGGCATAGCCGACAATGCCGCTGATGGTGCCGTGAGTTTCGCCTTGTTCCTGAACCCAAGCCACTTCGTCGGCAAACCAGTTCGGGGCCCAGTTGGCCTGAACGTAAACAGATTTGGTGATGTTCGTGCCCGCCAGATCGGCGAGATACTCCTGAGGGGGATAGTCCCTCATGATGGGTCTATAGGGCCCAAAGATGCGCGGCTGTTCGGCGCCCAGAAGCCAGGGCAGATCTTTTTGGAGCCAGATATGATGATGCGCGTCGATCATGCGGCCCTCGCCATGGTCAGGATGTGATCCGTGACTGTGTTGATATTGCTGCCGTCGCCCAAGTGATCGATCATTGGAAGGATAGCGCTCAACCCTTCGGTCGCGGGCACATAATCCGGGTCGGCCGCCAAGGGCGAAAGCCAATCCAAGCGCCATGCCATGCGCGACAAGCGACGGGCCGCATCAATCAGGGCGGCGGGTGATCCCCGTTCCAACCCGTCCGACAAAACCACCACAGCCGCGCCACGCGCAAAACCTGCAAACCGGGGCACGGCCAGATAGGCGGCCAAGGCTTCGCCAATCCGTGTACCGCCATCAAAATCCGCGATAGTTTCTGAAGCGCGTGCCAGTGCGGAACTTTGATCCGCGGGTTTCAGGCTTTCCGTGACGCGGGTCAGGCGGGTACCAAGGGTAAAGACCTCGGCACGCTCTGCCGATTGCACAACCGCATGGGCCAACCGCAATAAGTTTTCCGATCCGTCCTTCATCGACCCCGAAACATCGATCAACAACAAGACGCGCCGTTGGCGTTCTTTGCGTTTGGTTTCCCAAAGCCGCAGGACATCGCCGTCGCGCCGAGCAGCTTCGCGCAAGGTTCGGCGCATATCCAACCGATCCCCTTTGCGAACCGTGCGTCGCCGATACGACTTCCGGCGCGGCAACGCTCGCGCCGCGTCCCGCTGCAACCGGGCCAGCGCCCTATCGCTTCCGTCGCTTAAAGCGCGCTGACCCAAACGTTCGGCAGTCACGGCTTCGGCACCAACCTCGCTTTCGTCGTCGGGTGCGTCCAAAGTTTGGGCGTCGCCCGTGGGTTCATAGGCTTCGACGTCGTCGTCTTCATCCCCGGCGGCGGGGGCTTGAATGATGTGGCCCAAAAAGATCGCGCGGAAGATAGCGTCGTATTCCGCCAATCGTTCTTGCGGGATCGCGAACAGCGCGCGGCCAGCGCGCCAAATGTCTGTCATGTCACGTGGACCCAAAAGACCAACACCTTCGATGAAATCAATGGTTTGATCCGGTGACACGGCAAAGCCAGCACCGCGCAATGCCGTCGGCAAACGCAGGAAGGGTTGAAGCGCGCGCGAGGTGCTCATGCGGCTTCCCCCGGCAATATGGCGGACAGACGTTCGGCCATATAGGTCATGTCGTCGTGGTCTTTCAATGCCACACCGATGG
Source organism: uncultured Paracoccaceae bacterium (assembly GCA_938005545.1). Classification (GTDB taxonomy): domain Bacteria; phylum Pseudomonadota; class Alphaproteobacteria; order Rhodobacterales; family Rhodobacteraceae; genus CALKXV01. Next base: position 20,776 of record CALKXV010000056.1, on the reverse strand, counting down.
ATCGTTTGAACGCCTCGGGCCAACGTGCGCCCTGCGCATTCAGCAGTGTCGCGGCTTCCGCCCATTCCACGGTTTCCGCGACGCCCGGTGGTTTTGCCAAGGGTTCGGCGCGTAACAATCCGACCGATCCGACAACAGCTTCTGCTGTCGCGCGCGCCACCGAACTGGCCCGAGCCATGACGATGTCGGCTTCCAATGTGGCGTCGGGATAATCGATCCAGTGATAAACACAACGCCGCCGCAAAGCTTCGTGCAAATCCCGTGTCCGGTTCGATGTCAACACAACGACCGGCGGACGCGCCGCCCGTACTGTACCGGTTTCGGGAATTGAGATGGTGAAATCCGACAGGAATTCCAAAAGGAAAGCTTCGAATTCATGGTCCGAGCGGTCAATCTCATCGATCAACAAAAGCGAGCCCGTGGGATCTCGAAGCGCCTGTAGTAAAGGCCGTTCCAACAGGTAATCTTCGGCGTAAAGGTTAACATGATCCGCGTTCGCTTGCCGGATGGCCAACATCTGAGCGGGGTAATTCCATTCGTAAAGCGCGGCTGCCGCGTCGATCCCTTCGAAGCATTGAAGGCGAATGACGTTGCGGCCAAGCACGCCTCCAAGCGCCTTCGCCGCTTCTGTCTTGCCGACGCCCGGTGCGCCTTCCAACAGCAAAGGTTTCCCAAGCGCAAGGCCCAGATACGCCGCCGTCGCCAAAGCATCATCCGCCAGATATTGTGCATCAGTCAGCGCCCGCCGCAGATCTTCCGGCGCGCTGATCCCTGCGATATCGGGCGTGACTGCCATCAACCGGGCATCCCTTGTGGGCGTGCGCCGCCGTTGGCGCGAATACCGCGCAAAACTTTTTCTGGCGTGATCGGCAACCGGTCACAGCGCACGCCAACGGCATTGTAAACGGCGTTGGCAATTGCGGGCAGAACGGGGTTCGCACACATTTCACCGGGGCCCTTCCCGCCGAACGGCGCGTCCTCGGCGGGGCGTTCCAGAACTGCCAGATTGTGCGGCACCACCTGGCCGGGCCCCGGCATCAGGTAGGTGTTGAAATCTTCGGGCCGGTGATCACGTTCGGGATAATTGGGTTCGGTCGTTTCGTACAAGGCATGGCTGACGCCCATCCATGCACCGCCGATCAGCTGTTGTTCCACCAGTTTGGGGTTCAACGCGCGCCCCACTTCATAGGCAGAGTTGATCTCTTTCACTTCGACTTCGCCGGTCTCGTCGTCAACCTCAAGATCAATGACCAAGGCGGCATGGGCAAAGCACGTCACCGGGGTCATCTCGCCGGTTTCGGGATCGGCGTCGCTGGGCGGGATCAGGAAGATACCCCGCCCAGAGAGCGTGCGACCCTGTTTAAACTGGGCCGCAATCGCAGTTTCAGCAACCGAGATCGACCGCGACGGCGCGCCTTTGACATGAATGTTTCCGGCACCATCGGTATCAAGATCCGATGCGTTGACTTCCAGCTCTTCGGCGGCAGCTTCCATCATTTGTTTGCGCGCTTCGGCGGCGGCACGGATCACAGCGTTGCCGACCCGGTGCGTTCCGCGCGACGCGAAAGACCCCATACAATGGGGGCCGGTGTCGCTATCTGCCGTGTCGACATAGACATCTTCGACCGGAACGCCCAAGGTTTCCGATGCGATCTGGCGGGTCACAGATTTCATGCCCTGGCCCAAATCAATCGACGATAGGGCCACCATGAATTTCCCATCAGGCGTCGAATGCACCAGCGCCTGAGACGGGTCGCCACCAAGGTTCATGCCGATGGGATAGTTGATACAGGCGAAGCCGCGGCCTTTGTGAATGGTCATGTCAACGTCTCCTGAAACCAGAGGTGAATCGCGATGCACCGGGCCGGTTGACCCCACGGGAAAAGGGTTTTTCTGGCTGATAAGGTTCGGACGCAGGCGGCGGTGTTGGCGTTGCAGGCGGCGTTGGTACGCTCGCCGCTGGGTTTGGAGCGGGTGCCTGCGGTGTCGGGGCAACGGGGGGCGATGGCGCAACCGGCGGCGCGCTCACAGGGGTTGATCCCATCCGGTGCCCGATCCGTTCGGCGTCGATTTCCATGTCTGAGTTTTGCACAGGTGCGCCCGATGTTGCGGCTCCGGCAGTGCCTGCGGCGACGCGACCTGTGCTGTTTGTAGCGGGCGCCGCGCCTTGAGTTTGACCCGCACGGCGCGTTCCAATGCGCCCTTCTTCATCGGTCACTGATTCCGGGATGGCTGCGCGTTCGCCGCCGCCGCCAACTTTGGAAGACTGCGCCGCCGCGTCCGTCGAGATCGCCCACTTGGCTTTCCCTGCCGCGACCTGACAGCATTCGATCAGCGCTGTGTTCTTCGCCAGCCGCCGATGCGCCTTCATGTCACCATCGCGATAAGCATTCAGGATACGAAGCTCGACCGGGTTCATGCCGACGGCTTCGGCAACCCGGTCCATGTGACATTCGATGGCAAAATCAGCCGCCGTGATCCCAAAGCCGCGCATGGCGGTTGCGGGCGTTCGGTTTGTCACCACGCAATAAACGTTCGACGCAACATTGGGGATCGAATAAGGCCCCGGCAAATGGCCCGTGCATTTCACAATCGCATAGGGCGACAGTCGCATGTAAGCGCCACTGTCAAAGAAGCCGGTGAATTCGCGCGCAACAATGCGCCCGTCGGCCATGACGCCATCCTTGATCCGCCAACGTTCGCCACCCCTTGGGGCGCCGACCTGCATTTCCTCTTCGCGATCCCAAGCGAAACGCACGGGACGGCCCGTCAAAACAGCACCCAATACAGCCGTCGGTTCGACGATGGAATCTACCTTGCCGCCAAACCCGCCACCTGCCGTGCCGCCAATGAAATGCAATCGCGACGATGCCATATCCAACAGTTTTGCAGTCGTCCCAAGCGAAAAGAACAGCGCCTGTGTATTGGTATGACAGACGAACCGGTCGTTGGTTTCGGGCGCTGCAATCGCACCGCATGTTTCAATCGGAGCCTGCTCGATAGGGCTCATCTGGTATTCGGCTTCAATCACGTGATCGGCTTTGGCAAATGCCGCATTCACATCGCCAAAGCGCAGTTTTTGGTGGTCGTACTTTTCGTGATAATCGAAGGTGTTGTTGGGATAGACCTCGTTCACGACCGGTGCGCTTGGCGCAATGGCTTCTTCCACGTCCAGCACATGGGGCAGCACGCTATAATCAACGCGAACGGCGGCGCAAGCATCGCGGGCTTGGCGTTCCGTGTCGGCGATCACCCAAGCAACGGTCTCGCCCATATAGCGCACTTTGTCATGGGCGCAGAGCGGTTCGTCGTCACGGCCAAAGTTGATCAGGCTTAAGAGAGTGTTCAGGTTGACCGGCACATCTTTCGCAGTCGCAACGCGGCGAACACCCGGCATATTTTCGGCAGCCGACGTATCAATCGAGCGGATCTGGGCATGGTGATGCGGGCTGCGGACGGCGCGCATATGCAACATGCCTTCGAACTGATGATCGTCATAGAACGGCGTGCGCCCGGTGACGTGGCCCAGAATATCCTGACGAATGGTCGGCTTGCCAATTTCCTTCAGCGTGTCGTCGCGCTCATCGGCGAACAGATCTTTGCGGAACTCGATGGATGACATCAGACGGCCCTCCCTTGCATGCGTGCGGCTGCCGTCAGAATGGCGTCGATGATCGGCTCGTACCCTGTGCATCGGCAAAGATTTCCCGAAATCGCTTCGGCAACCTCGTCGCGTGTCGGGTTGGGATTTGCATCAAGCAGTCCCTTGGCCGCCATCAACATTCCCGCCGTACAAAATCCACATTGCGCGGCGAAACCTTCCATGAAGGCCGTCTGCAAAGCATGTAAATTCGGGCCACCCGCCAAGCCCCCGGCGGTGTCGATGCGCCGGCGTTCCACGGTTTCAGCCAAGGTCAGGCACGACAAATGTGGAACACCGTCGATCAACACAGTGCAAGCACCGCAGGTCCCCTGCCCGCAGCCGTGCTTTGTGGTCAGATCACCCGCACCACGCCGCAAAACCTCGTTCAGGTTCGCGCCCGGATCGACGAACAATGCGGTTTCTGCGTCGTTAAGTGTGAAGGTCACAGGTGTCTTTGCCATCAGATCTGGCCTCCATCTTCCAACAACCGCCGTAAATGAATGGGTGCGACTTCGCGTCGATACCATTCCGTCGCCAAGGCGTCATCTTCCGGCGCAAGCCCTTCAAGGCAGGCGGCACAAGCCGCGTCGATCGCCGCTCCGTCAGAGCCGTTCGCCAAAGCCCGTTCCGCACCAACCGAACGCGCCGGAACAGGTGCCATGTTTCCAAAAACCACCCGTGGGTCCCCACGTTTCAAATGGACAGCAATCGAAATGACGGGCACGCCCTTGGGCTTCACGCGGCTGATTTTACGAAACCGAAACGCGCTACTTTCGGGCCGCTGGAATACGACGCCGGCCACCAATCCTGTCACATGATCACGTGTGGCCAACAGATCGGCCAAGGGCATTGTCCGCCCGTCGGCCATTTCAACGGAGGCATCCAAGGCCAACAGCGCAGCCGCGAAATCCCCGTATGGATTGGGCGCAAAAAGGTTGCCGCCAACCGTCGCCATGTTGCGAATTGCCGGGCCACCGATGGCGCGAGCGACAGGATGCAGAAATTCCAGATCGCGTGCGGCCAGGACATCCGCCATCGTGGCCCCTGCCCCGACCCGCAATCCGGCGGCATGGCTCCCAATCGCACGATCCACCGTTTTGGCGCGCACGATTTTCTCGAAACTCTGATCGCCATAGCTGACAGCGCGCATCACAAGCGTCCCCCCGCCCAAAAACTTTGCGCGGGGGCCGACAGCACCGGCGGCTTCCTGCAAAGTTGGGAATGTTTCCACTGACAGCATCTCAGCCCCCTAGCCCCATGTCGGCACGGATCGCATCGAACCCGGCCTGATAAATGTCGTTGCCCACTTTCGCGACCAACGCGTCTTTCTGTTCGGCAAATGTGGTGAACTGCCCTTCCCATTGCCAGAACGTGTGATCGGCGTCGGTAACCGGGATCAGCCGCACGTGACTGACATAGTTAAACAGTGGAATTGGCGTCTCAAGCAGGCAGTAAGAATAGCTGGCATCCACATCCGACAGCGCCAGTAATTGTTCGCGCAGTTCGCTGCCATCGCCCAACCGAAACTTGCGCACAGACCCCACGCGATCCGCCTCGCGCCCGCGTTCAATTTGGCTGGTCGCCACAGCGGGATGCCAGCGGTCATGGCCATTGAAATCGCGCAAGACATCCCAGACCGCCTCGACGGGTGCCGGAAGTATCGTGCTGCGAAGAACCTTGACCATGCGCGCGCCTTACCCGCCAAAGTGCCGTTTCAAAGCGTCGAAGCCGCCCTGAAATACGTTGGTGCCGATACCAGTCGTCAGATCGGCTTCGTCGCTTGGATCGCAATCAAACTCGGCTGACCATTCGGCAAAACAGCGATCACCGTCCGTAATCGGTGTAAGCCGCAGCGTCGCCATGTAATCGGTCAGCGGCATGGGGCTTTCCAAAATCGCATAGCTTTGGAACAGGTCATAATCTGACATGCCAAGCAGTTGCTCGCGGATGTTGTCACCGTTCTGAAGGTTGAAATTCCGAATGCAACCAACCTTGTCTGCGGGCAGCGCATCTTCGATCCGGCTGTCGCGAATACGCGGGTGCCACTTGGGTAACCCGTTAAAATCACGGATGCGATCCCAAACGTCGGCCGCGCTGGCGTTGATCACAGTCGAGGTAAAAACACGCGCCATTTACTTGCCACCCTTCTTGTCGCCGCTAGGCTTCTTGGCTGATTGAGCGCGCGCAATTTCGGATGTCGCACGGGTCATGTCGCTTGCGTTGCGGAAGATATCCGACTTGCCCATGTCCTTGGCATCGATGCCGATGTCCTTCATCAAACTGTCGACGAAGGGTGCCTGCACGCGATACCGAAGTGCCGAATTCATCACCTCGTCTGTTGGGCTGGCGGGTTCGCCGCCACCACCACCGCCAGAACCGCCACCGCCGTTGGCCCAGTCGAGCCCTTGGGTGCCAGATCCGCCAAGCTGCATGATCTTGATGTCGCTGACATTCTCCAAAGGCTTGGCGCTGGCTGCGATGATGCCCTCGACATGTTCCAGCATCTTGCGCTTGAACAAGGAATGCCGCGCTTCGTCGGTCAGCACGTTTTCGGCTTCGTTGATCAGGTGCTGTGCTTCTGCCATGACGGCCTGCTTGACCTTCTCGGCATCCGCAATCACGCGAATACGTTCGGCCTCTTTCTCGGCCCGCAAGATGTCCATGGCCTTCTCGCGGCTGACACTTTCGGTCTCTACAATGGTCTTAGCCTTCTCGGCGGCTTCCATTGCGCCAGCTTTGGCATTTTCGGCCTGAACAGCGGCGGCACTTTCATCAAGTGATTTCTGATAAAGCGCGATAGCCTTTTCCATGCCGGCTTCTTCGACCACTTTTTCGCGTTCGATTTCCAACTTCCGGCGTTCGGTCTGATGGCCAATACGTGCATCGTCCAAACCGCGCTCGCTTGCAATCTGTGCGCGTTCGATTTCTTCCTGGCTGGCGATCTCGGCTTCGCGTAGGGCCTGAACCCGAGCGATTTCCAATTGTTCCAGCATCTTGCGCCGTTCCAGCTTTTTCGCGTCGATCTCTTGCTCGGCCAGAATGCGTTCGGCATCGACAGTCTTTTCTTTCGCCACCCGCGCAGCATCAATTGCTTCGTCGGCGGCAATCTGTGCCGCATCCAAGGCCTTGTTCCGTTCGATTTCAAGATTGCGGATTTTCTCGTCGCGGACGATTTTTTCCGTCGTTGTCTCGGCCTCTTTCTCGATCCGTTGGCTGTCGACCAAACGCCGTGAACTGATTTCGGCGGCTTCAATGGCTTCTTGCTTTTCGATCTCGCGCCCGCGGACTTCGGCGTCTTTCGCAATCTCGGCGGCCCGTGTTTTGGTTTCCTCTGCGATGCGCGCGGCGTTGATCTGTTCTGTCGCGACGGAATTGGCGACGTCCACAGCACGGTTCCGCGCAATTTCGCGCTCGCGCATGTCCTGCTCATATGCAATGCGCTCTGCCGCCAGTTTTTTCTCCTTGGCGATCCGCTGTGCTTCGACGGCTTCCTGCTTTGCGGTCTCGGCAAAGGCCACAGCGCGTTCACGTTCCAGATCCCGTTCACGCGTCGACTCGGCCTTTTCGATCCGCTCAACTTCAGTCCGTGCCTCGGTCGCAATCCGCGCCTTCTCGACAGCTTCGCGGCTAGCGATCTCGGCCTGATCGATCACTTCGTTGCGCGCGATTTCAAGCTGGCGCACACGTTCTTCCTGTGCGATCCGTTCCGCCGCAGTGGCCTCGGCCGCTGAAATTTCCGCAGCATCCAAAGACTGCCGCTGATCAATTTCGCGTTGCCGAGTTTCTTGTTCCGATGCAATCCGATCCGCCGCCAAGGCTTTTTCGCGCGCAATCCGCGCGGCTTCGATGGCCTGATCAGACGCAATCTGTGCTTCGTCCAAAATCTTCTGGCGTTCAATTTCCAGCGATTTGGTTTCACGATCCGAACTGATCCGCTCAGCTGAAACGGATTTTTCCTGTGCAATCCGAAGCTTATCGGCGGCCTCACGTGCCCCGATCTCGGCTTCTTCAATGGCTAGGTTCCGCGCGATTTCGCGTTCTCGGGTTTCGCGTTCCAATGCGATCCGAGCTTCGGTCACCGCGTTTTCCTGTGAGATTCGTGCCTTCTCGATCACTTCGCGTGCCGAGATTTCGGCCGCTTCGATGGTGCGTTTGCGATCAATCTCTTGGTTCTGCGTGTCCAAATCCTTGGCGATCCGCGCCTCGGTCAGGTTCCGCTCCTGAGCAATCCGCGCCTTTTCAATCACCTCTTTCGCGGCGATATCGGCGCCTTCGGTTTCCTTCGTCGACTTAATCCGGCTTTCCGTCAGCGATTTTTCCTGTGCGATCCGTGCCTTTTCAATTGTCTCGCGCGTCGAAATCTCGGCTTCATCGATGACCTTCTGACGTTCGATTTCCTGTTGGCGAATGGTCCGTTCAGAGGCAATGCGCGCCTGCGCGATCTGTTCCTCGTTCGAAATGCGCGCCGTCTCTATCGCCTCACGATTGATCAACGTTGCCTGCTCGGCTTCCTTCTCGCGTTCGGATCTCTCACGGGTCAATTCGGCCCGCTGCTGAGCACGCCGGAACTCGATCTCGCGCTCCTGCTCTAACCGAGCCGCTTCGCTCTCGCGCTCAATGTCCAGACTTTCCTTTTCGGCCTCAAGATTGCGTGTGCGGATCTGAAGCATCGTGTCTTGTTCGATGTCATTGCGGATCTTGCGTCGTGCTTCGATGGCTTCGATCACGCTTGTCAGACCTTCGGCGTCAAAGCGGTTCGACGGGTTGAAATATTCGATGTCAGCTTGGTCGATATCCAGAATGGCGACGCTTTCCAGTTCAAGCCCGTTCTTGTCCAAACCTTCCTGTGCCGCCTCGATGACGCGCCGCACATAATCGCCGCGCTGTTCGTGCAGCTCTTCCATTGTCATCGCAGCCGCAACCGAGCGCAGCGCCGAAATGAACTTGCCGTTCAGCAATTGGTGAATGCGTTCGGGTTCCAAAGTCCGGCGACCAAGGGTTGATGCCGCCAAAGTCACGCCGTCCTTTGATTGTGCGACCCGCACATAAAACGAGGCCTCTACGTCGATCCGCATCCGGTCCTTGGTAATCAAGGCATCCGACTTTTCGCGCACCACATGAAGGTCCATCGAATTCATATTGACCGGCGTAATATCGTGGATGATCGGCCAGACGAATGCGCCGCCGTCGATCACGACTTTCTCACCCAGAAAACCCGTTCGGACGAATGCGATTTCCTTGGTCGAGCGGCGGTAAAGCCAGTTCATCACCCAGTACAGGATGAAAATGACGATCACGGCCATGATAAGCCACAGGATCAGTTGTCCAATCAGTTCACCGGTCATGGGTCACTCCTCCTCAGCCTTAGCGGCTGATTTCCTTGAATTTCTTGGTTTGCGCGGTCAGCGCAATTTCCGTGGGCAAACGCTCCATCGACGAAGCGCCATAGAATCCGTGGCAATACTTTGTGTTCTTTAGAACGAACTCGGCGTCTTCGGGCATGGCCACGGGGCCGCCGTGAACCAGCACGATTGCGTCCGGATTCACGTCCAGCGCGGCTTTGGCCCAAGCGTCAGTCAAAGCGGGTGCCTGTTCCAACGTGCACCCCGTTTCCGCGCCGATCGAACCGCCCGTCGTCAGGCCCAAATGCACGACGATGATGTCGGCACCCGCCCCCGCCATGGCCCGCGCATCGTCTTCCGAAAAAACGTATGGCGTGGTCAGCATGTCTTTCCTGTGGGCCGCCGCGATCATGTCGACTTCCAATTGGTACGACATGCCAGTCTCTTCCAAGTTGGCGCGAAAGTTCCCGTCAATAAGCCCCACGGTTGGGAAGTTCTGAACACCGGAAAACCCTGCGGATTTCACGTCATCCAAAAACTTATCCATCAACCGAAATGGATCGGATGCACAGACGCCCGCCAAAACCGGAGTTTCAGAAACGACCGGAAGTACTTCACCAGCCATCTCCATCACCACGCCATTCGCGTCGCCATAAGGCATCAACCCGGCGAGAGAACCTCGGCCCGCCATCCGATACCGCCCAGAATTATAAATCACGATTAGATCAATGCCGCCCGCTTCCTCACATTTTGCAGAAAGCCCCGTACCTGCGCCACCGCCGATAATCGGTTCGCCTCGGTCTCGCATGGCGCGAAATTTCGTCATCAGTTCATTGCGATCAAACATGTGTTCAGGCACTCCTTTGGGGCTGAGACGGGCGGGCGTGAAACGACCGGAACGTCTTTACAACCAGCTCGGAAAATTCGGGATCGTTGATGTTGTGAGGCACACGCACCAACTGGCGATTGGCGGTGGCGCGCACAGTCTCTTCCAACGTCTTGAACAAGGCGGCATTCGCGGCAGGATCCCAAAACGGCATACCTTCGGCGTCCAACGCCGACACGCCACCCTCGGGCAGGAAGAACCGCACCACCCCATTCATTTGATTGAGTTTTTCGCCAATGAAACGCCCCATCTCGGCGTTCTCATCGGGGGTTGTGCGCATCAATGTGATCTGCGGGTTATGTTCGTAGAGTAACCGCCCTTTGTACCTGTCCGGCACAGTGTCTGGGGCATTGAAGTTGACCATATCCAAAGCGCCACAAGACCCGATATAGGGGCGCGCATCGGCGATCATGGCGTCAAAGCGTGTCTCGTCGGCTGCGAAAACGCCGCCCGCCACCATGTCACAAATCTCGGTCGTGGTCAGATCAAGAACCGCATTCAGTTTCCCAGACGACAGAAGCTTTTCCATCGCACGTCCGCCAGTGCCGGTTGCGTGGAACACAAGGCAGTCATAGTCGTTTTCAAGTTCCGCCATAACTTGTTGAACGCAAGGCGTGGTGACGCCGAACATGGTCAACCCAATGGCAGGTCGGTCGTCTTCCGGTCTGGCTCCTTGCCGTGCCGACGCCATGCCTGCGATGGCGTTGGCCGCGTTTCCAAGGACTTCGCGTGTGATCGAATTGATGCCCTGAACGTCGGCGACCGAATGCATCATCATGATGTCCGACGGCCCGACATATTGCGCGACGTTCCCGCTGGCCACGGTCGACACGATGATCTTGGGGATCCCAACAGGCAGCGCGCGAAAGGCTGGTGCAACCAAGGCCGTGCCGCCCGATCCACCTGCCGCGATCACACCGGCCACATCGTTGCGCTGACCGATCCAACGTTCGAAAGCCAGTGTCATACCCGCAACAGCGGTGCCTCGATCACCCGTGAAAACGCCCGCCGCGCCACGTGGGTGAAGCCCGGCCACTGCTGATGGCGACACTTCGGCGCCCGATGGTTTGCCGCTTGTCGATAGATCCACTAAGGCGGTGCGAACGCCCTGTTCTTTCAGAATGTCGCGCATAAAGCGCAGCTCATCGCCCTTCGTGTCCAACGTACCGCAGACGTAAACAACGCCATGCCGCGCAGTTTCAGACCAGCTTCCCATGACGGCTGCAGAGGGAGTTTCCGCAGCCGTCACTGTACGCGCCGATTGAGCAATGACCCGAACGGGAACATCGCCGCTCCAACGTGTTGGTAACTTGGGATTGGCCAGGTAAAGCCGCGTTTGCCGTTGCTCTGATGGCGCTGCTTCCGTCTCGGCGCTGGCCGCTTCGGCGTCATCCGGCGTTTCATCATGGGCGTGACGTCCGACACCCAAAAGCGCTTGTTGCAGATCGCGGTCGCCTGCCAATAATCCAGCGTCCATCACCCGGTTGACCTTGCCGTTGACCATTATCGCAACCTGTTCAGCGACCGAGCAGGCAACGCCAATGTTCTGTTCGATCACCAAAACATCGATGTCGCGCTCTTGGCCAAGACGCACCAGCATCTCGGCAACCTGGTTCACGATCACCGGCGCCAGGCCTTCTGTCGGTTCGTCCATCACCAGCAATTTTGGGTTCAACAACAATGCTCGGCCGATCGCCAACATCTGCTGTTCGCCGCCCGAAAGCTGTGCGCCGCCATTGGATTTGCGTTCACCCAAGCGGGGGAAGACGCTGTAAATCCGCTCAGGCGTCCACGCTCCGCCACGCGTTGCAACCAGCTTTAAATGTTCGTCCACCGTCAACGATTTCCACAACCGGCGACCCTGCGGCACATAACCAATACCCATCCGCGCGATTTCCGCAGACGAACGGCCCGCCAAATTCTGCCCGTCAAAACTGATCGAGCCGGACCGTGTGGGTTCAAGCCCCATGATGGCCTTACACAGTGTCGTTTTACCCATGCCGTTGCGACCAACAACCGACAGAACCCCAGATCCAAGCGTCAGGTTCACGCCCTGCAACGCATGGGATTGTCCGTAAAACACGTTGAGATCGCGGACCTCAAGAATAGGTGCGCCGCCCCTACTCATCGGCATTGCCCCCCAGATACAGCGCCTGAACTTCGGCGTCGTCCTCGATCTCGGCAGGCTTTCCTTCTTTAAAGATGCGACCGTTGTGCATCATCGTCACTTGTTCGGACACACGCAAAGCCACGTCCATATCGTGCTCGATGATGATGTACCCAACGTGCGACGGCAGCCCGGTCAGGATCTTGATCAACTCGACCCGCTCTGTTGGCGACAGCCCTGCGGCGGGTTCATCAAACAGAATGAACCGGGGTGCGCCGGACAGGGCCATCGCAATTTCCAGCTGCCGCTGCTGGCCATAAGACAATTCGCTGACCGGCGTGTTTATGGCATCGCTTAGATTTACGGTTGCAACCAATTCTTCCGCCGTCTGCATCAAGGCGTCGCCTCGCCGTGGCCGGACAAACGAAAACCGACCGCGCGACACACCGCGACAGGCCAAATACACATTGTCCAAAACTGTCAACCCGGTGAACAAAAGCGAGATCTGATAGGTTCGCCGCAACCCGCGTCGGATGCGTTCTTGAGCTGGAAACACCGTAATGTCTTCGCCAAAGAACCGGATCGCCCCGGTGGTCGGCATGAAATCCCCGGTGATGCAATTGAACAACGTGGTCTTTCCGGCACCGTTCGATCCCAGCACCGCCCGCCGTTCGCCCGGACGGACCAACATGTTGATACCAGCCAAGGCTTCAAGCGCGCCGAACTTCTTCGAGATATCGCGCAGCTCCAGCGCATAGCCCGATCCGGTTTGCGGATCGCCGCGTGTCATAACGGAAACATCGCTCATAACTCACGCTCCCCTCTGTCTTGTCCAGTCAGGGGATCGCGGTTGCGTGCCGCGCGGAACTTGTCCCAAAGACCCAGCAAGCCATCGGGTGAGAAAAACACTATGATCAGAAATCCAAGGCCAATGACCAGTTGGAACCGATCACCCGACAGGCCCAGCGTCACAAGAAAATCCTTGGCGAAGGTTTCAAGCACCACGAAAATAAAAGCGCCGATGAAAGGACCAATCGGGTGCCGCAATCCACCGACAACGGCGATCACCAGAACGTCGATGGCGGCCCCGATGCCCACAGTACCGGGCGAAATCTGGCTAAGCTGCCACGTCAAAAGAATGCCACCGATTCCCGCGATCAACCCGGCAAAGGCATAGGCCGCGACCCGGTGCGCCGTCACGTTATAACCAAGCGCAGACATCCGCCGTGGGTTGTCGCGCACACCTTGCAACGCCAACCCGAATGGCGCGCGGCTGATGTACAAAACCACCGCATATCCCAAAATGGCCCAGAACAGCGTCAGGTAGTAAAACGCATATGACCCACGCCAATCCACGCCGAACAGTTGCGGCGGTAGAACAGAGTTAAAGCCCTGAAATCCATTGAAAATATCATAGTTCTGGCGGGTGAAATAGAAGAACGCGGCGGCAATCGCCAAGGTGATCATGATGGTGTAAATACCTTCGGTCCGCACCGCCAACCAACCTACGGCAGTAGACAGAATGATCGTCAGGATCAACGCCAACGGGATCACAATCCACCAGGGCCACCCTTGGGATATATCGGTGATCGCGCTGGTTCCGAAGACTGCGATCATGTACCCGGCAAAGCCCGCAAACGCCATTTGCGCGAGGCTCACCATGCCGCCGTATCCGCCAAGCAGCATCAAGCTTAGAGCGATGATCCCCATGATAAATGCGCGCGCCATGATCTCGCCCATGACGAAATCGCTGACGAAGGCAGGGATCACCAACAGGACAACACCCAGCACCCAATAGGCCGGCGGAACGCGGTCAAACCAGCTGTTGGTTTCGGCGCGCAGGACGCTGGGTGAAGACGTCTCCGCCATGGCCTAGCTTTGCCCCATCAAGCCTTGCGGGCGAAACGCCAACACAAGAACCATGATCAAGAACGTCAACACCACCGCATAAGTGGGGAAATAAACCGACCCAAATTGTTCGGCCAATCCAATCAGCAAGGCCCCAAGTGCAGCACCGGGGATCGACCCCATCCCGCCCACGATGACCACAACCAAGCTTGCCAGAAGAAACCGAATGTCTTCGCCGGGTGCAATAGATTGGAACGTGCCGCCGACAACGCCCGCGATCCCGGCCAGCCCTGCGCCAAAAGCAAAGACGCCAACGAATACGATCTGAATGCGCGCACCTGTCGCCGACAGCATGTCGCGATCATCAACACCGGCGCGGATCATCATCCCAATTCGCGTCTTGTTCAGCGCCAGCCACATACCCACACCCAGAACAACCGCCGCGACGAAAATCACGATCCGCACAATCGGGTATTTCAGATAGACCAGATCGCCGGAACGTTTTTGGGCCGTCACAAAAAACGTTTCAACCGGGCCCGACAACCACGAGGGGGGCGAAATGTTCACGAAATCGCCGCCAAACCCCCAGAGCATCAAATCGGCCATCACTATCGAAATTCCGATGGTCACCAGTGTCTGGCGCAAATCTTCGCCTTCCATCCGGCGGAAAACCAGTACCTGTAACAAGACACCGCAAACACCAACGACCACAAAGGCCACCGGAAACGCCAGCAACCAGTAACCAGTGATATTGGCCGCGTGAAACCCGACATAGCCACCCAAAAGATAAAGCGTGCCATGGGCCAAGTTCACATTTCGCATCAATCCGAATATCAGCGTAAAGCCACTGGCGACCAAAAAGTACAAACCGCCCAAGGTGATCCCGTTGAACAAGGCGCTTAGAAACACTTTCTTCCGCCCGATCACATCCACCAGACCCGGTGGCCAGATCGCAAAGATCAGCCACAATAAAATCACGACGATAATCGCAATGATGCCAGTCCAAATGGGATGCGTATTTGCGAACCGCCTCATAAGGCAGCCCCACAGCGCTGGCTTTCAAAGCACATTCCGACTGGGTTGGATGTGGTCACAATATCTCCCCGGCCTCTTTTCGGGCCACTCCGTTGGGATCATGCTAGGACCTGCTGCGAAGATGGGGCGTACCCCAAAGTCTTCTGCGTTTTCACATCATCGGAAAAGCACCATTCGAGACATGGGCGACCCGGCGATACTCGCTTGGCGCAATGCCCACGTTCGATGAAAAGAACCGCGTGAAACTGGCTTGGGACGAAAACCCAAGATCAAAGGCGATGTCTGTCACCGTCTTGTTCGAGTTCAATAGCTCTTCGATCGCGCGTTCCGAGCGCAGTGTGTTCATGTACACATTCGGCGTAACGCCAGTGTATTGTTTGAACAGTTTGAAAAAGTGCGGGCGCGACAGACCGACGTTGCGCGCCAGTTCTTCCATTTCAACATCTTCGCCCATGTTTTCCTGAATAAGCCGCAGAGATCGGCGCACCCGGAAATCACTGAACCTGTCATAGATCTGGCCGCGATAATCTTCATCCGCGCCCGCCCATGACAGATCAAAGCACTCCTTTGTCAGACCGAACAAAAGCGAATCAAACCGCACCTCTTCCTCATGATCCAAAAGCAGGCACGTCAGACGGTTCAGGTATCCTTTGATTTCGTCATTCAGCGTCAGATCCGGCCGTCCAAACTTCAACGCAAATTCCGCCGAAGATGAGTTTTCCAGAAACCACATTGGCTTGATGTAAAGCACCAGACAGATCTGGGGGTCTTTGCCATCGGTGTGGTAGCTGTGCGGCTCCCAAGGGCTGACGGCCACAGCATGTTCATTGTCGACAACGCAGTTTTCTTTACCGCTTATGCAGGTGGCGTTGGGGCCATCCACATAGAAGATCAAATGTCCCTCGCGGTGCGCGTGCGTGATAATATCCTTGTCCAACCGATAAAGCGCGGCCCGACCGAATTCTCCGTGGCAAACTGAAATGGCTTGGCTCATATCTCGGATCCTCCCAAATCCTCAATACCGCTCCTCTAACCGCCGAAGCTCTGAGGCCCGTGCAGGTTCTGCCGCTTATCCGGACACAAAAAGAACAACCAAACAAGTCTTTCAGCCCAAGAATCATACTCTGAGTTATCTAAGCGCATTCCTTGTCACGAGACAAACTGGTTCAGGCAGCCGTGTATGAGGTCTTTACGATCGTATAAAATTCGGCCGCATAGCGCCCCTGCTCGCGCGCGCCATAGCTTGATCCTTTGCGCCCGCCGAAAGGCACATGGTAATCCACACCGGCTGTCGGCAGGTTCACCATAACCATGCCAGCTTCGCACTTCCGCTTGAAATCATTGGAATATTTTAGGCTGGTGGTGCAGATACCCGCGCTTAACCCAAAGGGCGTGTCATTCGCCTGCTGCAAAGCAGCATCGTAATCCCGCACCCGCATAACACTGGCGACAGGGCCAAAGACTTCCTCACGGTTAATCCGCATGTCCGAACCTGTTTCGGTGATCAACGCAGGCGACAGGAAGTAACCGTCGGTATCACGTGTGATTCTCTCACCACCTGCCCGCAAAACGCCACCTTGGCGTCGGGCAATGTCGATGTAATCCATGTCTTGCTGCAATTGTGTGGCATCCACCACCGGGCCAATCTGGGTGTCATTGCGCAACGCATGGCCCACCCGAAGCGTCGAAACGGCATCCGCAAGACGGCCCACGAATTGATCATGAATGCGTTCGGTTACGATAATACGTGACGATGCCGTACAGCGTTGACCGGTCGAATAGAACGCGCCATCCAACGCACAATGCACCGCCACATCCAAGTCAGCGTCGTCAAGAACCACCAGGGGATTTTTACCCCCCATCTCAAGCTGCACTTTGCGCAGAAATGGCAAGCTCGCCTCGGCCACGCGCGCACCTGTTGCTTGCGATCCGGTAAAGCTGATCGCATCGACGCGCGCGTCATTCAACATCGCCTGGCCCACCACGCGACCGGGGCCCATGACAAGGTTCAACACACCGGGCGGGACACCTGCGCGGTGCAAAATATCAACCAACGCCCAAGCGGAACCCGGCACCAATTCGGCAGGTTTGAAGACCACCGTGTTGCCGTAACAAAGCGCTGGCGCAATCTTCCATGCCGGGATCGCAATCGGGAAATTCCACGGCGCGATGATGCCCACAACACCAACCGGTTCGCGCGTAATTTCAACGCTGACGCCGGGGCGCACCGACGGCAAAATATCCCCCGCCAACCTTAGCGCCTCACCCGCGAAGAACAGAAAAATATTTCCGGCTCGCGTCACCTCGCCTATGGCTTCAGGCAAGACCTTGCCTTCTTCACGCGCCAACAGCTCGCCCAGTTCCGCCTTACGCGCCAAAATCTCGTTGCCCGCCGCCAGCAGAATATCGTGGCGTTGCTGCGGCCCCGACAAACCCCATTCGAAGGCGGCATCCGTTGCAGCAGTGATCGCCGCCTCGGCCTCTGCCAATCCGGCTTCGGCATAAAGATCGATGATATCGCTTGTGTCGGACGGATTGACGTTTTCGACGCCGCGCGACGTGGTCACCCACTCGCCACCAATCAACAATGGCTTCATCGTCTACACACTTTCATAAACGTCTTCCAAAACGGATCGCGCATTGTGATAAGTCAGCCCTGCATTCCCAGCGACCGCTTTCGCGGCTCCATCCAACGCGGCATGCGGTACCCCAAGAGCTGCCAGATTGCCCGGCAATTCAACGCCGCCCAGAATGCGCGCGGTTGCATCGATCAAAGGTTCATCAACGCCCGATAACACCTTGCGCAAGACGTCGGCCTTGCCGTCATCCATTGCCCGCGCCCGCATGATGCCCGGTAAAACCAACCGCGCAATGGCCGCCCTTTGATCACCGCCGGCTTCGCTCAAAAGACTGGACGTCATCGTCTGCGCAGGGCCAACCCCTTTTTCCTGCGACAAGAAAGCATTCAATCCCGCCGCCATCACCTCGCGGTGCAAATCCAGCCCGGCAGCCTTGTCGATCTTTTCCAAGCTGGCAATGCAGCGACTAAGCCCGTCCAAAGCCATGCCGTCAGCGGGTGGGTTGTACCCAAGCGACAGATACGCCTCGACACACCTGATCAGGCTCATCACCGTCGCGCGCAGGCTGGCCCCCTGCCCCGTTCCGATGCTGACGGTCGGATCACAGATCACAACCGACGGAAGCCCGGCTTGTTTGCTTTCAAGGTTTCGATTGCACGGATCGGGCAAGCCATCCACCGCTGGCAATGCGAAAAGCACGGGTCTTACAGCACCCGCTTGATCAACCGAGAATCGAATTTTTCGCCCAAGTTCAACCGCTTGCGCCGATCCAAATGCGACGATCACATCCGGTGATTGTCTGTTGCGTGCCGTTTCCTGGGCGACATCGCGCAAGGCATCCTCGCTCGCAACAAATGTCACATGGTCGGTCAGAACCCGACTTGGCACGCCGCTCAGAACACGATCCATAAAGGCGCTTTCTGCCAAGGTCTCGTCCGAGACCAGCAAAGCCGAACCGCTACCGACGCGTTCAAGTTCCGAATGCAGCGCCTCTTCCAAGACACCATCGGCAAAATGCACACGGGTGGGATAGGTGATGAGCGTCATGGCTCTCACATCCTGCGACGAAAGAAAAATTTCACGAATGTTCCGGGCGACCTAGACAGCCGCCCGGAAGCTAGGCCAGAGCCTTAGTAAGACGACCTACAAGCTGGGCTTTCGCGGCTTGGAAGCCCGATTGCATCAAACGCTGCTTTGTCGATCCCAAGCGTCTGGTTTACGTTTTCGGCCATCGACACCATTTGTGTCGCCAGCGTACCATCGTCCAGCTCGACCACTTCCGACACAAAGTTCGTGCCGATTGCTTGACGATTTTCGTCCAGCGTAATCGTACCGTTTGGCGCTTCCAGCGTCAGGTTCGACAAGCACGACCGGAACCCGGCCTGCCCGTCGGACAGATCACCACCGACTTCAGTCATGCACGTCAACATCGCATTGGTCGCGTTATAGTAGCCGGTCGCCAACAGCGACGGCGACGGAAAACGCTCTTCTGGTGGGAAGGTATCCTGATAAGCCTTCACATAACCCTGCCAAGCGGCATTGTCCCATGTATCAGCTTGAGGGCCAGCCGAAGGCGTGCCGATCAAAGCTTCCTTGGCCGAACCTTCCGACGACAAAACCGTGCCGTCGACCATGATCGATCCACCAATCAGGTTCGCGTCACCACCCGCCTGCTGGTATTGGTTTAAGAAGTTGACCGCATCACCGCCACCAAGACCCAGATAGATCGCGTCAACATCGTCAGGCAACGCAGCAATGATCGATCCAAAGTCCTTAGTTCCCAGCGGTACCCACAGACGCTCAGTCACTTCGCCACCTGCCGCGCAGAACTCGGTCACAAAACCGAAGACCTGTGTGTAAATAAAGGAATAGTCCTCACCTACTGTCGCGACGCTCTCCCATCCCTTTTCGTTAAATACATAGTTGCCCAAACCGCTGGACCACTGTGCACCGTCGGTATTGAACCGAAAGAAGTTTTCAGACGGCGTGACATAAGTTGTCTCCATCGCGCCTGAAATACCGTTGATAAACGTCACACCCGGTGCCGTTTTGGAATAATCGCGGATCGCGATACCTTCCGAACCGGAAAGCGGGCCGATCACAATATTAACGTTGTCTTGTTCGATTAGCTTACGCGCGCCGCGCAATGCGCTGTCGGGCGAAGCATCTGTCGACTGAATAATCAATTCGATCTCGCGACCACCGGCTGTACCGTCACTTTGCGCCAGGGCCGTGCGCAGCCCGCGCACTCCATCTTCACCCAAAACAGTGAACGTACCTTCCAGTGTGGCGAGCACACCGATTTTTACCGGGCCGCTATGTCCGTCAGCCATTACACCGCCAGCCATAGCTGTCAGAGCAAACGCAGACAGCGATCCCATCAAAGCTCTCTTCATAAAAAGTCCTCCCATACGTCTTTTGTTATCAGACACCGCTTTGCCCAAAAGACGGGAAAGCAGAACGGGACCAGCGTGACCGAGACCAGCGATTTCGCTGATGACGCCAAGTGCGTCGGTGTAACATTACGTCTCTTTTTTGCTTTGCCGCAGACGTTTCAGCACGGTCTGGGCGGCAATAATTCCAAAGATCGACATAAAGAGCACCACCATAACAGCCGCAACAGGCCAACTGGCAGCAGCCACCGAGACGTCCGAAAGAAAGAGCAAAAAGACCCCCGCGATCCCGATCATCAGCGCGCCCAAAAGCTGGCGCGGCCGATCCTGAAACATAAAGGCCGCGAACCGAAAACCCGCCATGGCCAGCACAAAATGCGCAATGATCCGAAGCATGTCGGTGCACCTAATAATATTACCAAGCGTTTCGCCATCCGGAGTGCAGGAATGCGCGCTGAACACCAGCATATAAATCTTTAAGATAAGCGTAATCGCCAGAGCCAGCCCGAGGATCATCTGCGCAACCATCATCACGACCCAAGCGGGTCGCTGAAACGCACGGAAGAAGGCGATGTCGTAAGCCAGTTCCCGGTCAGGCATGGCATGATCCTCGTTCATTCAATCATCCAAACGGTCGCCCAAGCGTGACCTCTTGGCAATCACACAGGCGTTTACAACGTACCCCAGCGTCTGAACAGCACAGACGGCGCTGTCAGGCGAATGCGAACCAGTCTGCGCCAGGGCAGTCGGGCTGACCTTTATCCAGTGCAAAGACCGCGCCATTTGGCAAATGCGGTTGGTGGCTGATGTTGTTGAAAAACTCGGCTTGTTTGGTGAGCTGATCGCTGATTCAATTTCGGTATTCGTACTGGAGGTGGATTGCGATGATGGGATCGAAGCAGGAAGCACAGGCGGCTTTATGCTATGAGTTCTCGCTGGAGGA
>CALKXV010000055.1 GCA_938005545.1 uncultured Paracoccaceae bacterium | reverse complement strand
CACGCCGTTTTTCGCGAACTACCGGCCTCAGTTCTATTTCCGCACGACGGACGTGACGGGCACGGTTGAACTGCCGTCGGGCACGGAAATGGTGATGCCGGGTGACAACCTGAAGTTCGAAGTCGAGCTGATCTACCCGATTGCCATGGAAGAAGGCCTGCGCTTCGCCATCCGCGAAGGCGGCCGCACCGTCGGCTCAGGCGTCGTCTCCAAAATCATCGCTTAAAGCGACGACCACGTAAGATGCGCAGTCATGCGCATCGCCAAACAAAAACAAGTTCGATGTGGAGGCCATTGTGTCTCCACCTCTCAACAGAAGGAATACGACAATGGCAGCTGCCAGTCAGAACATCCGGATCCGCCTGAAGGCCTTCGATTACCGCGTGCTCGATGCATCGACACAGGAAATCGTCAACACCGCCAAGCGTACCGGCGCCCAAGTGCGCGGCCCGATCCCGATGCCAAACAAGATCGAGAAGTTCACGGTTCTTCGTGGTCCGCACGTCGACAAAAAGTCGCGCGACCAGTTCGAAATCCGCACACACAAACGTCTTCTCGACATCGTTGACCCAACACCCCAGACCGTGGACGCGCTGATGAAGCTCGACCTGGCCGCTGGTGTTGACGTCCAGATTTCAGTTTAAGGAGGGCTACTCATGTTGCGCTCCGGCGTTATTGCAAAAAAGGTGGGCATGACCCGTCTGTTCATGGATGACGGTAAGCAGATCCCTGTGACCGTTCTTCAACTTGATAAACTTCAGGTCGTCGCCAAGCGGACGGCTGAGAAAGATGGCTATTCAGCTGTTCAACTCGGTGCAGGTACGGCGAAAGCCAAGCGTACGTCTCAGGCCATGCGGGGGCACTTTGCTGCTGCCAAGGTCGAGCCGAAGCGTAAAATCGCAGAGTTCCGCGTGGACCCAGCCAACTTGATTGAGGTGGGCGAGGAAATCACCGCGAACCATTACTTTGAAGGCCAATTCGTCGATGTGTCTGGCACGTCGATTGGTAAAGGCTTTCAGGGCGCGATGAAGCGTTGGAACTTTAGTGGTCTTCGTGCCACGCACGGTGTTTCGATTTCGCACCGTTCGCATGGTTCCACAGGCCAATGTCAGGATCCGGGCCGCGTTTTCAAAGGTAAGAAGATGGCCGGTCACATGGGTGCTGCTGCGGTGACAACGCAAAACCTGCAAGTTGTGCGCACCGATGCCGACCGTGGCCTGATCATGGTTAAGGGCGCTGTGCCGGGTTCGAAAGGTGGTTGGGTTACGATCAAGGATGCGGTTAAAAAGCCGATCCCTGACAATGTAATCCTGCCAGCCGCGCTTAAGTCCGATGCTGCTGCTGCTGAAAAAGCTGCCGAAGAGGCCGCTGCTGCGGCTGCCGCCGAAGAAGAAGCCGCCGCAAAGGCAGCTGCTGAAGCGGAACAGGCTGCACTGGAAGCGGCTGAAGCTGAGGAAGCAAAGCCTGATGTTGTTGCTGAAGCGCAAGCTGCTGAAGCCGAGAAGAAGGATGGCGACGAATGAAACTCGACGTGATCAAACTGGACGGCAAGAAGGCCGGATCGGTCGATCTGGGCGACGAGATCTATGGTCTCGAGCCTCGTACCGACATCCTGCATCGTGTTGTTCGCTGGCAGCGTAACAAAGCGCAAGCTGGCACGCACAAGGTCAAGACCCGGTCGGAAGTCAAATATTCGACCAAGAAGATCTATCGCCAAAAGGGCACGGGTGGCGCACGCCACGGTGCGCGTTCGGCGCCGATCTTCCGTGGGGGTGGCGTCTATAAGGGACCAACGCCGCGCAGCCATGGTCACGAATTGACCAAGAAGTTCCGCAAGTTAGGGTTGAAGCACGCGCTGTCTTCTAAGGCGGCAACCGGCAATCTGGTTATCCTTGATGAAGCGGCTGCGAAGGATGCGAAGACCGGAGCTTTGGCCAAGCAGGTCAGGGACTTGGGTTGGAAACGCGCGTTGGTTATCGACGGGGCGGAAGTGGACGCAAACTTTGCGGCTGCGACGGCAAACCTGAGCGATATCAACATCCTACCTTCGATGGGTGCGAATGTTTATGACATCTTGAAGAGTGATACACTGGTGATCACCAAAGCAGGTGTCGAAGCTCTGGAGGCGCGACTGAAATGAGTGCGACAGCAGACCAATATGATGTGATCCGTAAACCGATCATTACCGAGAAAGCCACCATGGTTTCCGAGGCGGGTGCGGTTGTTTTTGAAGTCGCGATCGACAGCACCAAACCCCAGATCAAAGACGCTGTTGAGGCGCTCTTTGGGGTGAAGGTCAAAGCGGTCAACACCTCGATCACAAAAGGTAAAGTGAAGCGCTTTAAGGGCCAGCTTGGCAAACGCAAAGACGTCAAGAAAGCCTATGTGACGCTGGAAGACGGCAACACAATCGACGTGACCACCGGTCTTTAAACCCTAAAGAACATGATTTGAGAGGCCCTGCTGGCAACAGCGGGGCCTTTTCTTTTGCGCAACGTTCGCTGGCCGGTGTTGCGGATTTGGGTGGGTGCGCGTTAACGCCTTGGTTTACAGGGATACGGGCGTCAGTGCCGTGTCGGTATCACGTCGGTATTGCGTCGGTATCCCGTCGGTGCCTGTTGAGGCGGGCAGGACGCCAGACACAGCATGTGGTGCGTGCGTTAGGAATGGTTAAGGTTTGGTTGCGCAGCACGGGGCGGTTTTATGCCGTGCACACATCACATTCATATTATTGTATGTGTGAGTGCGATCCTGTTAGAGTCACCCTCAACATCAACAAGCTGTGGAGAGATGACATGGAAAGAAACCTCGCATCATGGGACCGGATCGCGCGCGTGGTGTTCGGCGCTGCTCTGGTGATCGCAGCTCTGACGGGCACAATCGGAATTTGGGGCTGGATCGGTGTCGTGCTTCTGGCCACCGCCGGCATGAACTTTTGCCCGATCTATAAGATCTTTGGTCTGAAGACCTGTACGGATTGTTAACTATCAAAGGGCTGGGCTGATGCCTGACCTAGGCCAACGCTTCGAACATCACGTAGTGCGGGATCTTACCCCGCCATTTCTTTCGAGCAATGCCCCAAGCGCGGAACAAGGCGAAGCCGCCGCGCCAGCGCCGGACCGGCCCGCGGTCTGGCGCTTTGTCGTCGTTAGCGCATAGCTCGGGCAAACAATGTGTCTTGGCTGGCATTAAGTGCCTAGCGGCAAGGAGGAGCGCCAGCCCCCGGTCCGGCGCTGGCACGTCCAACCAATCGGCTTTATCTTGTGGCTATGTCTCAGAGTTCTCTTAAACCAATCTACATTGACCAAAATGTCCTAAGCGCGCTTCAAAAAAGTAGGGAAGAGCGGGACTTCCTTCTTCAGCTCTTCCGCGACTTAAGACAGAAAGAGAACTGCATCTTTGTTTTTTCGGATGTACTGGTCTCGGAATGCCAACAGTCTACCAATGCCGCCGAATTTGCGGACATTCTTGTGGAATTGGAAGCTGTGTTTTTTGAGAACGCTCTTGATGTTTCGTCTTCGGAACTTCGATTGGTGGGCGGAAAAGCCCATTCCTTAGTGCTTTGCGACCAAGACGTTGCTGAACAGGCAATGGCGATCCTCAACCAATTTTTGATTCCGGTTCAGTATTCCATGGGCTGGCTGTCGCAATCAGATGAGGCGGAGCTAAAGCTCGATATGAGGGCTGAGGTCGAAAGGTTTTTTGCTCAAGTCGCAAAAGATGTTCCAACGGAATTCGCGTCGCAACTCCGATCTGGAAAAGAACAGATTTTTGCATCTATCGACGAACTTGATTGGTCCAGCCTGAGCGCGGAAAGCAATGATGCTTACAGAAAGCTTCGCTCTAGACTACCCGATAATTATGCGCAGTTGGATGATGTGCCCGATAACGAAGTTGCCCAATTAATCATTGGAAGTTTCGAACCGCAAGACCGCGACGGGATTACTCAGTTGTACCCGGCTGAATTCTGGTCGGACCTCAACGACCGGGAATATGGTGCACTTTCGAGTTTTGCATTTATGTTGTCATTGACGGGTCTAGTTCGCGACAAGCGTGTTCGGAAAGGTGAGAAGGGAAGGCGGCTGCAACACTTTCTGGGCCAATGGAGGGATTGTCAGCACATAGAGATTGCAGCGCGCTGTCAGGCGTTTCTCACATTTGATAAAGATGCGGCAAGATTGGCAAAATCTGTCTATGCTTACTCCGGTGTATCAACAGAGGTTATTCACCTGGTAAAGGCCTAGACACCCCCCAAACCCCCTGCTAAACACCGCCATCGCCGCCTCGGATTCGTCCGGGGCTGTGTATTTTGGGAGTGATCCCACACAGATAGCAGGGCGCTAACGCCCGCAGAGCAAACGGAAGACAGAAAGCATGGCACTCAAGTCGTATAAGCCGACGACGCCGGGCCAGCGCGGGCTGGTGCTGATCGACCGTTCGGAGCTTTGGAAAGGCCGTCCGGTCAAGACTCTCACTGAGGGTTTGACCAAAAAGGCGGGCCGGAACAATACCGGACGGATCACGATGCGTCGTCGTGGTGGTGGGGCGAAACGCCTTTACCGGATCGTGGATTTCAAGCGCACCAAGCGCGAAGAAGCGGTCGTATCCCGGATAGAATATGATCCCAACCGGACAGCATTTATTGCACTGGTTCAATACTCGGACGGCGAGCAGGCCTATATCCTTGCTCCTCAGCGTCTGGCCGTTGGTGACAAGGTTGTTGCCGGTGCCAAGGTTGACGTGAAGCCGGGCAACGCGATGCCGTTTTCCGGCATGCCGATCGGGACAATCGTTCACAACATCGAAATGAAGCCCGGTAAGGGTGGTCAGATCGCGCGGGCTGCGGGCACATATGCTCAGTTCGTTGGTCGTGATGGTGGTTACGCGCAGATCCGCCTGTCTTCGGGCGAGCTTCGTCTGGTGCGGCAGGAATGCATGGCAACCGTTGGTGCGGTGTCGAACCCCGACAATTCAAACCAGAACCTGGGTAAAGCGGGTCGCAACCGTCACAAGGGCATTCGCCCGTCTGTGCGTGGTGTCGTGATGAACCCCGTTGATCACCCCCATGGTGGTGGTGAAGGTCGGACCTCGGGTGGTCGTCACCCGGTATCGCCTTGGGGTAAGCCAACAAAGGGTGCGCGCACCCGGAACAAGAACAAGGCGTCGCAGAAGCTGATTATTCGGTCGCGTCACGCCAAGAAGAAAGGCCGTTAAATGAGCCGTTCTGTATGGAAAGGCCCCTTCGTCGACTCTTATGTCTTGAAGAAGGCCGAAGCATCTCGCGAGTCTGGGCGCAACGAAGTGATCAAGATTTGGTCGCGTCGTTCGACAATCCTGCCGCAATTCGTTGGTTTGACGTTTGGCGTCTACAACGGTCGCAAGCACATTCCGGTCAATGTGTCCGAAGACATGATTGGTCAGAAGTTCGGGGAATATAGCCCGACGCGGACTTATTACGGTCACGCGGCTGATAAAAAAGCGAAAAGGAAATAAGCCATGAGCAAGGAAAAGAATCCTCGCCGCGTGGCGGATAATGAGGCGATGGCCAAGACGCGTATGTTGCGCACCTCGCCTCAGAAGCTGAACCTGGTCGCAGCGATGATCCGTGGCAAGAAGGTTGAGAAGGCTCTGGCCGATCTCACGTTCTCGAAGCGCCGGATTTCTGCGGATGTGAAGAAATGCCTTCAGTCCGCGATCGCCAACGCTGAAAACAACCACAACCTTGATGTGGACGAATTGATCGTTGCCGAAGCCTATGTCGGTAAGAACCTCGTCCTGAAGCGCGGTCGCCCGCGTGCCCGTGGCCGGTTTGGCGCATTGCGCAAGCCGTTCTCGGAATTGACGATCAAGGTCCGCCAAGTTGAGGAGCAAGCGTAATGGGTCACAAGGTAAACCCGATCGGCATGCGTCTTCAGGTCAATCGCACCTGGGACAGCCGTTGGTACGCAAACACCAAAGAATACGGTGATCTGCTGCTGGAAGACATCGCTATTCGTGAATTCATTGGCGAAGAGTGCAAACAGGCGGGCGTGTCCCGCGTGATCATCGAGCGTCCGCACAAGAAGTGCCGCGTCACGGTTCACACAGCACGTCCCGGCGTTATCATCGGTAAGAAAGGGGCAGACATCGAAGGTCTGCGTCGCAAACTTGCCGCGATGACCGACAGCGAACTGCACCTGAACATCGTTGAAGTCCGCAAGCCCGAGCTTGACGCCGCCCTGGTGGCCGAAAGCATCGCGCAGCAGTTGGAACGTCGTGTGTCCTTCCGCCGTGCCATGAAACGTGGTGTGCAGAACGCCATGCGCATGGGGTCTTTGGGTATTCGCGTCAACGTCGCGGGCCGCCTTGGTGGTGCCGAGATCGCGCGGACGGAATGGTATCGCGAAGGTCGCGTGCCGCTTCATACGCTGCGTGCTGACATCGACTATGCTCTGGCCGAAGCCAAGACGCCTTACGGCATCATCGGCATCAAGGTCTGGATTTTCAAAGGCGAGATCATGGAGCATGATCCAGCTGCGCGCGACCGTCGCCAGCAGGAATTGCAAGATGGTCCTGCGCCGCGCGGTGCCGGTGGCGGCCGTCGGAATGAGAGGAAGTAAAGATGCTTCAGCCAAAGCGTACTAAATTCCGCAAAATGCACAAAGGCCGGATCAGGGGCGAAGCCAAAGGCGGCTCGGACCTGACATTTGGAACCTTCGGGCTAAAGGCGACCGAACCTGAGCGTGTGACCGCACGCCAGATCGAAGCTGCCCGTCGTGCCATGACGCGTCACATGAAACGTCAGGGCCGTGTCTGGATCCGCATCTTTCCCGACACACCGATTTCGGCCAAGCCGATTGAAGTTCGGATGGGTAAAGGTAAAGGCTCGGTCGACCGTTGGGCGGCCAAAGTCAAACCCGGACGCATCATGTTCGAAATCGACGGTGTAAATGAAGTCGTTGCACGTGAAGCGCTTCGTCTGGCAGCAATGAAACTGCCGGTGAAGACACGCACGATTGTACGGGAAGACTGGTAACAACGCGTTTTCACAGAAAACGCGTTGAGTGCGGTGTAGCGAGTATTCGAAGAAAACTTGCGGGCCGTCACCCGATTGAGATTTAAGAGAGGCGGGGCGAAAGCTCCGCCTTTTCTTTTATGTGCTTACGGTAATCTTCGATCCAAATTTTTTCGCACCAAGCGTTTTTGCCGTATCTAGTTATGTTTTCGAGTTCGCCTTCTGGGGTGATTGACATAGCCCAAGGTATGACCCGTTTTTCAAACAGTTTTCGAAGACGGATTAAGTCGCGCTGAATTCTTTCAAGACTGTCATTTGTGTATGGAAAGTAGTGTATTTGCCTTCTGCTCCCTAGAATTGATTGATAACGAGGAGAGCTTCTTAGAAAGCCACGGAAGTCATTAAACGCCAACTGGCGGGGAAAATCCGATGCATCGAGCTGATCTTCGCCTAGATTGTCTTGAGTTACTGATCGAAGGAATCTGTGCCGGAAAACGATCTGTGTTCCCATGTAGTGTTGACGCATCATGCGACCCCCGACGCGGATCAATCGCAAATCACAATGGTGGTCTGTAATTCTGATAGTGCGGCTTCTTTTGATGTATTCCGCGTCGTATTCTTTCAATGGCTCAAAGAAATAATTGTGGAACAGTATGTTGAATTCGTCAGCTTGCATTTCATGAAGCTAGCATATTGAGCACGGGCGACCAGCCCGGGCAGCGCCCGATCCTCCCCATGGGAGGGCACTTTTCGATGTCTCAAAGATCACAACCGATGGAGGTGGACCGCGCCATTAAGCGCTTGCGTTCAAATCTTTCAACATGCGTCCTCCCAGGATCGGGCGCTGCCCTATCCACCAAATTCTCCCAATTCGCCACAATCTTACGCCACCCTCGCAATAATCTCGCCACATTCCCCCTCAAGAACCCGAGTCGACGAATTGGAAACAATCCATTTGTCTTAATTGAATTGAGAGCGGAGCCCAAACAATGGCAGCCAAGACCAAAAAGACAGCCAAGGCCAAAACCACGGCCAAGGCAAAAACAGCAGTGAAAGCAAAGACTGCTGCGAAGGCGAAGGTAGCAGCGAAACCCACCAAAGCAGCAGCGAAGCCAAAGGCAGTCGCCAAACCGGCAAAAGCAGCAACGAAAACGACAAAGGCAACGGCTAAGCCAAAACCAGCTGCCAAGTCGAAAACGGCTGCCAAAACAAAATCAGCCGCCAAGAACGTTAAGATGTTCGACACACCGAAATTTCAGGAATTCACGATCCGTGACAATTCCGGTGTCGTTGGTCACGTTCGCCTGAAGCCAAACGCGGTTGCGTGGAAATCAAAATCAGGCAAGGCCTATAGTCAAATCAGCATTGATCAGCTTGCCGCACTGACAGCAGAACATGGCCGTCAGGTGAAAGCCTAAGCGGTCCTGCTTCGGCCGGGCTGAATGCCATTGGTTGGCATTGACCCCACAAAAAAGAAAAGAGGCGGTGACCCTTTGCCGGTCATCGCCTCTTTTTCGCTGACTTTCCCGAAACTTAATGTTTCATTGATTTCAGATACACGTCGTCGTGGTCGTCATTCGCGGCTTCTGGCATTTCGATCTCGGTCAAGGCGCCTTGCAATGATGCGATGCGCATGGCGAGTTCTTCGTCGCTGACGCCGATGCCCTTGCGCAGCAATTCCAGCTCGGCTGTTTCGGCCTTGATCTGCTTCAGCTTCGCCTCAAGCGCATCTGCGTCTTCACGGCGTTGCAGCAGGTTTTCGCGCACGCGGGCCAGATTGCGATCGGAGTATGTTTCGGCCAGTTCCAGGGATTGTTCGGCCATCTGCGCGCCGATGGTCAGGAGATCGTCGGAGATTCCGGCAAGGCTGGGCTGGTCCTTCAGGAACTTATAGCGTTCACGGATCGCATCGAATTCACGGCGCACCTCGAAGGTTTCGGCCCTGTCGGCGTAGTGGGCGGCGCGGTAGGCGCGGGTGACGTCATCCATGTTGATTTCGAACCGGCGATGCGTGTGTTCCAGCCGCGCCACACGATAGGATGCGGGGATATACATGGCCATGATGACCAGCAATGCGGTGAACCCGATCTGAGCTGCGAGGCCTGCCCAAGAGACGGCCGTTTCGCCGAACGTCGCGGTTAAGCCGAGCCAAGGTAAAACGCCCGCTGTGGACAGGGATGTGACAACGAGCATTGCCAATGCAGCGATGCCAAGAATGACAAATGCAAAAACTTGAATGATGTTCGTAATCGAAGAAAGGTGTTTGGTCAGCATAACCGGGACTCACTTTTTCGGATTGGTGGCTTAACGGTGAAGGCGTTCGAGGCGTTTGTTAAGGGGAAATGTGCTCACAGGGTCACACTTGACGGTGAGATCAACGAAACATTTCGGTAACGCGTGCGTAGGCCGTTGTGTACAAAATGGTTTTTCCCGCCGCAAAACCCTGTACAGAATGCCACGACTGCCGGAGCACGTGAACGTACATCGGCCAAATGTGGACATGACCATAATGAAAACCCTTTTCGTCACCCGTCTTTATGAATCCCGGCTCGATATCGATGCGGCGGAATTGGAAGCCTCGTGCCTTTCCGTTGCCGAAGATGATGAGGCGGGGCAAAAATGGTGTGAAGACAATGAGTTCCCGGGCTACACCAGTTATGCCAGCCTGACCGATTTGCCGTGGCGGTTTCCGATATTCGAGGCGGTGAAGGTGCAATTGGATGCCCATGTGGCCACTTTTGCGGAAGAGCTGGGGTTAGATCTGGACGAAAGGCCGCTAACCCTAGAAGATATATGGATTAACGTCCTTCCTGAAGGCGGTATTCACACCGCCCACATCCACCCGCATTCGGTGATTTCCGGCACGACTTATGTGGCGATGCCCGAAGGGACCAGCGCCTTAAGGCTGGAAGATCCACGCCATGCAATGATGATGGCTGCCCCCCCACGCCGGAAGGATGCGCCCGAAGAGCTTCAGCCGTTTATCTATTTAAAACCGCAGGTTGGCGATGTTTTGATGTGGGAAAGTTGGCTCAGGCACGAAGTGCCGATGAACATGGCGGAAGAGAACCGGATCAGTGTGAGCTTTAACTACAAGTGGAGTTAGCGCGGTATTAGACGGTGCTTAATGCGCAGGCGGATCGGTCGGGCAGTTGAGATTGGCAGCCTTATAGAGAATCCAAATCTGACGATTGCGCTTTGGAGACCAAATTCGAGGCGGACGTTTGCCCCTTGTTTCACTGGCTCTTTCGGAAATCCAGCCGATCAGTTCCTGGTGGGTGTCAGTATCGCACCGCTTTAGCACATCGTTCAGAACCCCTTGAGGGGCTTCATCCAAACGGGACTTCAGGATTTCGATGGCATTTTGGATTGCCAGCTCATTGTTTTCCCGAGCAACAAGCTCGGTACTGGTAAACTGCCTTGTCACGAGGCTCACCTTTTACTAAACACCTAAAACTAATAGCAAATAATTGCGGCACTATTTTGGCGCGGGCGGACAATTGATCCGCCAGCTATCTTGATGATGGGTTGGAAGGTGTTACGCCGCTTCGAAATCCTCATGGTCGAGTACAATGAAGCGCGTGAATTCTGCGAATTTGGTGCCTTCAACAAAATCCAGAATGGCGGATTTTGCCAAATCTAGATCGACGAGGTTAAGTCCCAGTTCCATCGTACCCGATCCGCCCGAGGCACCGTCAATATAACCGAGGCCACGATCCGCAAGGAAGCTGTCGAGCTCCTCCCAGAACTCATTTCGCAGGCCGTATTCTGCCTTGCTGGGCCATTCTTCTTTGGTCGGCGCGGTCAGATCGACATACGCAAATCCACCGAACGCTCCGGCTTCAACAAAGCCTTCGGCGATTAATTCGGAAACACGGGCCTTCACAGCGCCGAGTTCTTCCAGAGGAAGATAGGTTCTTTCGGCAAACTCACCGACTGTGCCATGTTGTTCCAGAACCTTGTCGCCAAATTCGACGGCGTGGACAAATTCCGTTACATCACCTTGGCGGCGATAAAGCGTCACACCAAACCGTTGCTTTGGGCCAAAGCCAAAGAGCCGTGCAACCGTGTTGATGATAAGAAACGGCAGAAACAGGATCTTGATTAAGAAGATAGTGATTTTCAGTTTCCATCCCATGGGGGATCTCGCAATAAATGTTGATAAACTTGACTGCTTTAGGCGCAAGCGACCCTGACAGCGCGAACCGGCACGGACTGGCCGTTGGCTAGAATTGAATTTTGGGTGAGTTTTGGCAGACGTTCTTCTAACTCTACCGAAGTGCCTTGCCCTACATTTTGGCAAAGTTGCGCTATGCGCGACACGGCGGTGGCTTCTGAAATCTCTTGCGGCAAATACTCCACAACGAATTTGTCTAAGCCATCTTGGAATACGATGAACATGCCTTGGCGATCCGCAGGGTTGGGGAATTGGTCGGCCAATCTAGCGTCTCGATTGGTTTGTGCTTGTTCGGGGGACACTGTGCAGGCAGAGAGTGCCATCAGAAGTATGGCTGACAGGCAGAATGCCTTACGAGGTTTTTGCATAATTCGTCTCCTAAAATAACAGGTTTAGGGTTCTGATTGCTTTGTGGTGGTATTTGGACGTCGATTTGATTTTTTGATGTCGCCGGAGGTGGCAACAAACCCCTTGCCAAGCCTGCGAATCCCACCTAAACGACGGCCTTCACCTATGGAACTCCATCGGATTTAGGGTGACGCTGAAAAGCGGCCCTCCGGTGATGTTGAAAGGAAGACTGGCATGGATGCCAAGGAACTCCGGGAGAAAACTCCCGATCAGCTTCGTGATGAGCTGGCTAACCTGAAGAAAGAGGCCTTTAACCTCCGTTTTCAGCAAGCAACAAACCAAATGGAAAACACAGCGCGTATGCGCATTGTGCGCCGTAGTGCGGCCCGTGTGAAAACCATCCTGAACGAAAAAGCGGCAGCTGCCGCAGCGGAGGCGTAAGATGCCCAAGCGTATTTTGAACGGCGTCGTCACGTCGAATGCCAATGCTCAGACTGTAACTGTATCGGTCGAGCGTCGCTTTAAGCACCCTTTGCTTCAGAAAACCGTGCGTAAGTCGAAGAAGTATCGCGCGCATGATGAGAAAGATGCATTTAATGTCGGCGATCTTGTTCGCATTCAGGAATGTGCACCTAAGTCGAAAACGAAACGCTGGGAGGTTATCGCGGAATAAGCGGTAGCCTTTTTCAGTTTTATCGAAACCCTGGGGATGATCCCCAAAGGTCGGGAGAAACCATATGATCCAGATGCAGACCAATCTGGATGTTGCTGACAATAGCGGCGCTCGCCGTGTTCAGTGCATCAAGGTTCTGGGCGGTTCCAAACGCAAGTACGCTTCTGTGGGCGACATCATCGTGGTGTCGGTTAAAGAAGCTATTCCGCGTGGTCGTGTAAAGAAAGGTGACGTGCGTCGTGCCGTTGTCGTTCGCACCGCCAAGGAAGTTCGCCGCGACGATGGCACCGCAATCCGTTTTGATCGGAATGCCGCTGTCATCCTGAACAACAACAACGAGCCAATCGGCACCCGTATCTTTGGGCCAGTGGTTCGCGAGCTTCGTGGCAAGAACTTCATGAAGATCATCTCGCTTGCGCCGGAGGTGCTGTAAGATGGCTGCGAAGTTGAAAAAGGGCGACAAGGTCGTCGTGCTGACTGGAAAGGACAAGGGCAAAGAGGGCTCTATTACCTTAGTCATGCCTGCCAAGGGCAAAGCAATTGTGGACGGCGTGAACATCGCCATCCGTCACGTCAAGCAAAGCCAGAACGATCAGGGCGGCCGCCAGCCAAAGGCGATGCCAATTGATCTGTCGAACCTGGCGCTTGTTGATAGCAACGGCAAACCCACTCGTGTCGGCTTCCGCATGGACGGTGACAACAAGGTGCGTTTTGCCAAGACCACGGGGGACGCGATCTAATGTTAGACACTGAGACCTACACCCCGCGTCTGAAGGCGCAGTATCACGACAGCATTCGCGGCGCGATGAAGGAAGAGTTTTCCTATAAGAACGGAATGATGATCCCCCGGTTGGACAAGATCGTTCTGAACATCGGTGCCGGTGCGGAATCGGTTCGCGATTCGAAGAAAGCGAAAAGCGCTCAGGAAGACCTGACGAAGATCGCCGGTCAGAAAGCCCTGGTTACGATTGCCAAGAAATCCATCGCGGGTTTCCGGGTTCGTGAAGGCATGCCGCTGGGATCGAAAGTGACCCTGCGCGGCGACCGGATGTACGATTTTCTGGATCGTCTGATCACCATCGCATTGCCCCGCGTTCGCGATTTTCGCGGCGTGAAAAGCACATCGTTCGATGGTCGTGGCAACTATGCCATGGGTCTGAAAGAGCACATCGTCTTCCCTGAAATCGACTTTGATAAAGTCGACGAAGTTTGGGGTATGGACATCATCATCTGCACGACCGCGCAGACGGATGCAGAAGCCAAAGCGCTGTTGAAGCAATTCAACATGCCGTTCAACAGCTGAGGCGAAGGGAAATATCATGGCTAAAAAAGCAATGATCGAACGCGAAAAGAAGCGCCAGAAGCTGGTGGACAAATATGCTGCCAAGCGCGCTGAGCTGAAAGCAATCGCGAAAGATGAAAAGAATCCGATGGAAGAGCGTTTCAAGGCCCGCCTTAAACTGGCGAAACTGCCGCGGAACTCTTCTGCCACACGTCTTCACAATCGCTGTCAGCTGACGGGGCGTCCACACGCCTATTATCGCAAGCTGAAAATGTCGCGGATCGCGCTTCGGGAACTTGGCTCGCAAGGCCAGATTCCGGGCATGGTCAAGTCGAGCTGGTAAGGGGAAAATATTATGAATGATCCTCTCGGTGATATGCTGACCCGCATCCGCAATGCGCAGATGCGTGGGAAGTCCACAACCTTGACGCCGGCGTCCAAGCTGCGTCGCTGGGTTCTCGATGTGCTTGCGGATGAAGGTTACATCCGTGGTTATGAAGAGACCCAGGACAAGGCAGGCCATCCGGCCATCGAAATCAGCCTGAAGTATTACGAAGGTACGCCTGTGATCCGCGAACTTAAGCGCGTGTCCAAGCCGGGCCGTCGTGTGTATTTGGGTGCAAGCGACATCCCTCAGGTCCGTCAGGGTTTGGGTGTGTCTATCGTCTCGACGTCGCAAGGCGTTATGTCTGATGCAAAAGCACGCAATGCCAATGTTGGCGGCGAAGTGCTCTGCACCGTATTCTAAGGAGGGGCCCATGTCTCGTATTGGTAAAAGACCGGTCGCGCTTCCTTCGGGTGTCGAGGCCAGCGTCTCGGGTCAGACCGTTTCGGTCAAGGGCCCAAAAGGCCAGCGACAGTTTACGGCTGCCGATGATGTAACGTTAAGCGTTGCAGATGGTGCTGTGTCGGTTGAACCGCGCGGTAAATCCAAGCGTGCGCGTCAGCAGTGGGGGATGAGCCGCACGCAGATTCAAAACCTGATCACCGGCGTCACCGAAGGTTTCAAAAAAGAGCTTGAGATCAACGGCGTTGGTTATCGTGCGCAAGCGCAAGGCAACAAGATGACCCTGAACCTGGGTTTGTCTCATGACGTGGTATTCGAAGTTCCAGAAGGTGTGACCGTTACCACGCCGAAGAACACCGAAATCGTCGTCGAAGGCATCGATCAACAACTCGTCGGTCAAGTCGCGGCCAATATCCGCGAATGGCGCAAGCCCGAGCCCTATAAGGGCAAAGGCATCAAGTACAAAGACGAGTATATCTTCCGCAAGGAAGGCAAGAAGAAGTAAGGACCGGACAAATGGCACTTTCCAAAAGAGAATTGTTCCAGAAACGCCGTATGCGCGTCCGGAACAAGCTTCGCAAAGTCAACACAGGCCGCGTTCGTCTGTCGGTACACCGTTCGAACAAGAACATCAGTGTGCAGTTGATCGACGACGTGCAAGGCAAGACACTGGCGTCTGCCTCGTCGCTGGAAAAAGACTTGGGCGTTGTTGGCAAAAACAACGTCGAAGCGGCAACCAAGGTTGGCGCGGCGATTGCCGAGCGGGCCAAGAAAGCGGGCGTCGAAGAAGCATACTTTGACCGTGGCGGTTTCTTGTTCCACGGCAAGGTCAAGGCACTGGCTGAAGCAGCACGCGAAGGCGGGCTGAAGCTTTAAAGCGTGGGCGCTTCGGCGCCCCGATGACCTGGGCCATCAGGCACCAAGGTTGGACAACTCGCGCCACGGGCGCCGAATGAACAGGAGGCCAAGATGGCCAGAGACCAAAATCAACGCGGCGGTGGTCGCGGAAATCGTCGGGAGCAAGAAGCGCCCGAATTCGCTGACCGTCTGGTCGCGATCAACCGTGTGTCGAAGACCGTTAAGGGTGGTAAGCGTTTTGGCTTTGCCGCTTTGGTTGTCGTCGGTGATCAGAAGGGCCGTGTTGGCTTCGGCAAGGGTAAGGCGAAAGAAGTGCCCGAGGCGATCCGCAAGGCCACCGAGCAAGCCAAGCGTCAGATGATCCGCGTGCCTTTGCGCGAAGGTCGCACATTGCACCACGACATCGAAGGCCGTCATGGTGCCGGTAAGGTTGTGATGCGGACGGCCCCGACGGGGACGGGTATCATCGCTGGTGGTCCGATGCGTGCCGTATTCGAAATGCTGGGCATTCAGGACGTGGTTGCCAAATCGATTGGTTCGCAGAACCCATACAACATGATCCGCGCAACCATCGACGGGCTGAACAAAGAAAGCTCGCCCCGGTCGGTTGCACAGCGTCGCGGTAAGAAAGTGGCTGACATTCTGCCCAAGCGCGACAACGCGCCCAAGGTTGAAGACGCCGCGCCCGAAACTGAAGCTGCGGAGGCCTAAATCATGGCAAAAACAATTGTGGTTAAACAGATCGGCTCGCCGATCCGCCGCCCCGCCAAACAGCGTGCGACGCTTGTTGGTCTGGGCCTGAACAAAATGCACAAAACCCGCGAATTGGAAGACACACCTTCGGTTCGCGGCATGGTCGCATCGATCCCGCATCTGGCCGAGATCATCGAAGAACGCGGTTAAAACCGTTCTTTTGAAATTTCGAAAGGCGCCCTGTCCAATGGATGGGGCGTTTTTTTGTGGGTGCGTGGCACTTAGTCTGAAATCTGGCGAAACGGGCCGTTGAAGGCTTCGATTTCGGTTTTGGTCAGGAAACGTCCCAGATCGACGTTATAATAGGGTGTGTTTGGATCGTTTTGATACGTCATGATTTTTTGACCCGCGTCAAACATGCCCGTAGGGTTCCATTCCAGTTTTCGCGCTTCGTCAGATGGGCCAAAGTCGTTTAACGTTTTGAGCAGTTCCGAAAGGGTTTCATCCGAAACATCCGCCATATCGGCGAAAATCTGATATCGCTCGTTGAGTTCCGAAAGCGTTTCTTGGGCATTGAGTGGAAGTGGCCCCGCGCTTTCAAGGGCGGCGCGAAAATCTTGTGGTGAAATGCGGTCGCCAATTTCAGTGGCATGATCCATGGCATATTGCGTTTCGTGGGCGGCGAATTTCGCGCGAAGGTACAATTGGTCTGCGATCATCTGCTGATCTTCCAGCAAGATCTCCATACGTTTGGCTTCGTTCGAAAAATGATCCTTAAGCGCTAGCAGAGCGACAATCTCCTGGTTTAGGTCGTTTTTCTGTTGTTGAAGACTGGTCGCCTCGGCGCGGCTTTGTTCAAGCTGGCCGATCGCGCGATAGGCTTCGTTATAGCCGCGAATTTCGTTGATGATGAAAAGGCCCGCCGCCCCGACAATCGGTAGCATGACGCCGAGTGCTGCGGGATTGAGCCACATGAATTTTCGGCCTGCGCGGAGGTTTCGAAGTTCTTCCCTTTTCAGTTCGCGTTCCAGGTGCTTGATGTCATTTTCAATGTCGGCTGGTTCATCTTGCATGTCATTCGGCCAATTGGATTTTGAAGAATGTCTGGGAGTTTAGCCTAAGTCTTGGTTTTCATCCATGGCGCAACGGGCAGCAGGATTGAGCCGTTAGACATGTCTTTGTTTTCCGCAATTTCGACCCGTTCCCGCCCCGGCGTTGCGCGGTTTTCAGGTTATCTGGGCAGCCAAATGAAAATCAAAGGAGCTGTCATGTTTAGCGCGGTTGCGAAGTTTTTTGCCAAGATGACCCAACCCATTCCGAATTGGACGGAGTATTTGCATCAAGATTTGAATGATTAGCGCGATGGTCCAGGGCGATTTGTTTTGGGTGTGTATACGTCAGCAATCGTGATCCTGAACCAGACCAACAAAACCGTTGCAATAAGGCGGGGTGCATATACGTCCACACAGGACAAAGTTGCCGTCTAGACCCACAACTCAACGAATTACCTTAAGATCATTTCAGAAGGTTCAGTGGGTATGCCCAGTACATTCCAGAGATAGCAAAATAGACAAACGTCGGCCCGCTATGACCCGTTGGCCATGGTCGTGTTAGTGCGTTCCGGGTCTTTGGCCAGACAGATTTTCGGAACCAAAACGCCCAAACCCTCCACAATTCGCTAATTTATCGCACATTCGACACAACTTTGCCTAAAAAAGCGGCGATTAGAAGTCAGGTAATTCTTGAGTAGAGAGTAGAAAATGAGAAACTTATTTACCGGAGTCGCTTTGTCGACCGTCCTTCTCGCTGGACCTGCCGCAGCACAACAGGCTTCATCAGGCGTTTCACCTTTTGTTATGAACACCTTGTTCATTGTATTCTGTGGCGTCCTTGTGATGTGGATGACAGCAGGCTTTGCAATGGTCGAAGCGGGCTATGTTCGCGAAAAGAACGTTCTCAACCAATGCGCCAAGAATATCGGTTTGTTTGCAATTGCATCGACCGCATTCATCATAAGCGGATACGGCTTTATGTTCCCGAATGGCAGTTGGATCATCCCAGGCCTCATGGGATTTGACGGTGCCATTGAGGTCACGGGCGTGGTTGAAGGCAATTCTGACTTCACTGGGCGTGGCCATGCCGGAGCCAGTGATATCTTCTTTCAGTCCATGTTCTGCGTGGCAGTGGCATCGATTGTGTCTGGAACCATCGCCGAACGCATGAAACTGGCGCCGTTCTTCATCTTTACAGCCATTTTGACAGCTCTTATCTATCCAATTCAGGCTTCTTGGACCTGGGGCGGCGGTTTCTTGGCCTCTGATCTGGGTTTTGTAGATTTGGCCGGTAGCGCTGTGGTTCACGTCGTTGGTGGCGTGGCTGCATTGACAGGTGCTTTGTTTGTCGGCGCCCGCAAAGGACGCTTTGTTAATGGCAAGAAAGCTGCGCTTGGCAATTACTCAATGCCACTGGCAACGATCGGGACCTTGATCTTGTGGATGGGGTGGTACGGTTTCAACGCGGGTTCCTATCTCAGCTTCTCGTCAGATGCAGACGCCGCTAATGTTGCGCGCATTTTCCTGAACACGAACTTGGCCGCCGCCGGTGGCGTCATTGCAGCTGCCATTCTGTCTTACTTGCGCGAATATCGTTTCGATCTGAGCTTTATGCTTAACGGTGCGCTTGCAGGCCTTGTTGCGATCACGGCTGAACCGCTTTTCCCATCACCTTTCGCTGCCTTCTTGATTGGAACAATCGGTGGCATCATCATCTACTGGGGCGCCGAATTCCTGAATTACCTCAAGGTTGATGACGTTGTCGGTGCAATCCCGATCCACCTGTTCTGTGGTATTTGGGGTGTTCTCGCCGTCACGATTTCAAACCCTGACGCAACCATTCTAGGACAGTTGGCCTCAGTTCTGATCATCATCGCATATGTCGGCCTGGCGACCAGTGTGGTCTGGATCGCGCTCAAGGAAACGATGGGTATTCGCGTGACAGATGATACCGAAGAATCGGGTATCGACCAAAGCGACTACGTGTTGAGCAGCTGATCCTTTGATCACTGCCCATCAAAAATCAAGACCAAGGCAAGCCAAAAGGGGTTTTGCCTTGGTCAAAGCGGCAAAGGGTCGTTTGTCAGATGTGTAAACTATAAAATGTTGTTGTGAGTACAACGTTCTTTTTTGGAGTACAGCAGATGAGAATGCTGATGTGTGGTCTTACTTTGTCAGTCGGCTTTATCGCGGACGACGTAAAGGCCCAGAACAAAGTAAACGTTGATGGAACCGAGTACGAAATTTCCGTCTTGATGGATAACTGCACTAAAATTACCGGGGCGCCCGAAGCGCAACTTGCCTGCTTCAATTCGGTCTCGGAGTTGCTGGAGAAACAAAACGTCGTAGCGCCGGATAACAGTGCTTCTGTGACGAATGCCTTGAATGCCTTGCGGACAGTGGCCCAATATCAAGACGATGGATCAGGCCTTTCGATCGCCGGAGCCGACTGCAAAATCCAAATTCTGTATTTCAACAACTATTATTACCTCAGCCGCCGCAACGTATCGTCGCTCGACTTGTTCAGCGCTCAGTTTGATGTATCGAAATTGCAATATGATCGAACTGCCGAAGTACGGGGTGCGCAGGCACCGCTGTATAATAGCCTTATGGAAAACGGCGCGAAGGCAACCATGCATGGTGGTATCGCTTTGGAATCAAACCAGTACAAATTTGAACCCAAATCTGCCCGGATGCGTATGGACACCTATGCCAACGAAGTTGTGAGCCAATTGCCAGCCATAGAAGATCAGGCATTTGATTTTGTTCTCGTCCATCCAGCACGAAGCAAAGCCAGCGCAGACATTTGGCGCGCATTTGAGGCTTTCGTGGATGCTTGCCAAACCTGAGCGCTGTCTTCGAACTTGTCCGACGTCTACCCAAATCCGCGTCCGCTTTTCTAATTGGGTGTTTTAGGTCAAGTTCGTATTCCTTCTTTCTTCTGGGTCATTGTCGCTCAACCACAGCACGGCGGGGGCCTTTGGTGCGGATCAAGCGCATGCCCCAGACTTGATCTGCGATCCGGCCATCGTGCGCATTGGCAGCTGCATAGAGCTGGTCCGTATCGAGTGCCTCGCGTGTCCGCTTGATGATCACAATCCGCTCCGTCTGTGTTACTGTATCCTAATTAATCAGGATCCGGTTTAAAATTATCCTATGATATCAATGGCTGGCTGTACCGATAATTTTAATATTGTACCGTTAATTGCCATACAGCCTTCTTTATCACCGTACGGTCAGTCACCGGGATAATTTCGAAGTCGCGGTGAGCTGAGCGGACCTGTTTGACCTTTTTTCGTGGGCGGATCACAGATCATCGATACCCGGATCTGACTGTGGAAATTAAAATTAAGGGTACAGATAGCGCCAAAAAAAATCGACCTGAATTCGCAATATCTGATTATTTAGGGCACAGTGATATCCGCTGAAGTTCTTCAGGCTAGGAGAACTTGTCTAAAATTCTCTGTGTTTACAAAATAGTTTGCACCCAGCATCTGTTTGAGATTGAGAAAAAGTCTGTGATCCTTCAGGCGAAACACCGGGCTCAAGCTGCGCACTTTAGCCGGTTGGAAGCCAAAGCTGCGACCAAGCGCCAGCAGTAAGTGTAAACAGCTGAAGGACAAAATGTGGATTCAACGTAGAAATGCTCACCGATCTCATGTAAAATGTCGAGGTATTCTTTTTCACAAGACGGCTCGTGAAAGCATTCCATAGACCAATCTGTGAATCTTCGTTCATTTATCGGTTCGTCGATCAGAACGTAAATATCACCGTGCCGATCATCCGCTTGAATGCTCTGAAAAACGCTTTTGACCGCGCTTACCGGTCCTTCTATAATTTGGACGAATGTATTCCCGCGCAGAAATAGAACACCCGAAACGCCAAGTTTCTCGTTTCGTTTTTGAGAAGATTTTTGAATTTTGTTAATTTCTAGTTTGAATAAATCCGGAGTAACATTAGCTTCCGAAATATAGGTAATTATGTGCATCTTTTAAGACACCTCTACAGAATGAAATCGGCGCTGCCGTCCTCATCTTTTTAAACGAAGGGATCTCTCGATTCTAATCAAGTTCAATCACGTTTATTTCTGTCACGAATTGGAACTCCGAAAACGAACTTCGATTGCGGCCCAGCAGTCTAAGCATGGGTATCCGGGCTGGCGATGATGACCTGTGCCCCCAGCTTGGCGCGGAGTTGTTAGGATTAAAACTCTCGCCTTAGGCGGCCATCTTATCCATTGCGTTTCTCTGCAAGAATTCCATCGGGTTAGGAGCGCAGGTCAATGATGATGGGTCAGGTTCCCGATAGAGTTGCAAAGTTTTTTTGCAATTCGAGGAGAAAGTTTTTTTGCAATTCGAGGAGAACGAAATGGTTTGCTATGTGGGCGGGATGTGTCGCTGCGATCAGTTGCGATTTGCGTCGTTGATCGTGAAGGACTACCGGCACACGACTGCTCGGTCGCGTGTGAGGTCGAAGCCGGTTTGATTGGCGCTCACTGAATGATCATAATATATTCTGAGCCAGGTAGCGT
>CALKXV010000054.1 GCA_938005545.1 uncultured Paracoccaceae bacterium | reverse complement strand
CGCCGCGGGTTATTCAATTGAACCGCGCCTCATCGAATACGAAACGACCGATAGCCATGGCCGCGCTGCGCTTCTTGGAGTTTTGAACACCTTTTTGGTCGCTTTCATGGGGTGCGTCACCGCAACCATCATCGGAGTGGTTGGTGGCGTTCTGCGACTGTCAAAAAACTGGTTGGTTTCGCGGCTGATGACGCTTTACGTTGAGATTTTTCGGAACGTGCCCGTCCTTTTGTGGATTTTGGTTTGCATGTTCACCTTTACGGCCTTGGCGCCGCAACCAGGCGAATTCCGAGGGGAAAACCCGGAAGCAACCATGAAGGTTTGGGAATCCGTGGCGGTTACAAACCGTGGTGTCTATCTACCTGAACCGCTTTTTTCACGCCCTCTCGGTGATATTGACGTTGGTATTTTCAAAATCAGCGTCGAGTTGCTTTTGCTTCTGGCTTTGTTGGCGGGCGGAATTTTCTTCGGTCGCTGGAACCGTGCGCGCGCAGACAGAATTCAAGCCGAAACCGGCGAACGTCCTGTGACTTTCTGGATGAACCTGGCTGCGCTTTTGGTCCCCCCTGTTCTGGCCTTGATTGCGCTGGGTTTTTATCTCGGAATTCCCGCGCTTACAGAAACGGGCATCCCCAAGTTCAACGGCGGCATCAACATGAATGCCTCGCTTATTGCCTTGTGGCTGGGCCTTTCGGTCTACACCGGCACGTATATTGTTGAAGCCGTGCGCTCAGGGATCGAGGCGGTCAGCAAAGGCCAATCCGAGGCAGCCGCCGCTTTGGGTATACGTCCCAATCGCGCGATGAGCCTCGTGGTCTTGCCGCAAGCGCTTCGTGTGATCCTTCCACAGTTGACGTCGCAATACCTAAACCTGACCAAGAACTCGTCTTTGGCGATTGCGATTGGTTACATGGATCTTGTCGCGACACTGGGCGGCACCACGATCAACCAAACCGGACGTGAAATGGAAGGTATCCTGATGACGATGGCAATTTACTTGACCATCTCGCTTACGATTTCCTTCGTCATGAACCGGTTCGAAAATCGAGTTAAGTTGGTGGAGCGCTAGAATGACAAATCAAATTGGATATGTCCGCTCTGAAATGTTGGGTGAGAAAACCCCGCCAGCGTTAACTGTCGGCATTCAGGGATGGATCAAGGACAACCTTTTTTCCTCGGTCGGGAATTCGATCCTCACGATTGTGTCGGTCTATCTGATCTATGTGATCTTATCGGGCATGCTGCCTTGGATTTTCTTGGGGAT
The DNA here is from genome assembly GCA_938005545.1 of uncultured Paracoccaceae bacterium. GTDB lineage: Bacteria > Pseudomonadota > Alphaproteobacteria > Rhodobacterales > Rhodobacteraceae > CALKXV01. The sequence goes on along the minus strand of CALKXV010000054.1, from coordinate 21,207 downwards.
TTGGAACGCCGAAACGTTGTCCGAGTGTCGTGAGATTTTTGCACAACGCTATGGGGATGACACCGAGTACGCTTGCTGGGCCGTGATCAAAGCGCGGTGGCATCAGATAATCTTCGGGTATTATTCGGCCGATCAGTACTGGCGGCCAATCTTGGGCTTTGTGCTGATCCTGTTGTCGATTGCACCACTCTTGTATCCGTCACTGCCGAAAAAGATGTTCCTGATCTCTTTTGCCTCCATTTTTATCTATCCTTGGTTGATCTGGGGCGGGTCGATCTGGGGTCCCTTGGCAATCGCACTCGGAGCGATCCTTGGCATCGTAGTCTATCGCTTTGTAACCGACCGGTTCGGATCATTGATCGGCATTCTAGCGGCCTGTGCAGCTGCCTTGGTTTGGTGGGGGCTGTTTTCAGGCAGTGCAGCTGCAACTATGCAAGCGGCCATCCCTGTCACGATTGAAGAGGTCAGCTCTCTCAATCTGGCCGGTTTTGTCTTGTCGATCACCATCGGGATTGTAGCCATAATCGCATCATTGCCTTTGGCGATTGTTTTGGCACTTGGCCGGCAGTCAGACATGTTCATTGTGAACAAGCTTTGCACTGGATTCATAGAAATCATCCGGGGCGTGCCGCTGATCACCTTGTTGTTCGTGGCGACGGTTCTGCTGAATTATTTCCTGCCACGGGGCATGGAATTCGACAAAATCCTGAGCGTGAACATCCTTGTGACACTATTTACGGCGGCCTATATCGCGGAAGTCATCCGGGGCGGTTTGGCCGCTTTGCCGAAAGGCCAGTATGAGGCTGCTGACGCTTTGGGGCTGACCTATTGGCAGGCGCAGCGACAGATTATCCTGCCGCAGGCCCTGAAAATCTCGATCCCTGGCATCGTGTCGAACTTTATCTCGGTCTTCAAAGACACCACGCTGGTGTCGATTGTGGCCCTGAACGATCCGCTGGGTATTGCCGACAACGTGCGCGCGAATTCGGATTGGAACGGCATCGTCTGGGAGCTTTACGGCTTTATCGCCCTGATCTTCTGGATTTTCTGTTTCAGCATGTCGCGTTATTCCATGTATCTGGAGCGCAAGCTTCGGACTGATCACCGCTAAAGGAGCCTGAACTATGGCCGAAGGCATTGAAGACACAGTGGTCGACCGCGAAGTTGACCGGAGCCAGATGCAGGTTTCTGACCAGGTGGCGATCCAGATCACCGAGATGAACAAATGGTACGGCACGTTCCATGTTTTGCGCGACATCAACCTGACGGTGAACGAAGGCGAGCGGATCGTGATTTGCGGGCCATCGGGGTCCGGTAAGTCGACGTTGATCCGCTGTATCAACCGTTTGGAAGAACATCAGGCGGGGCGCATTATCGTTGATGGCACCGAACTGACGTCGGATTTGAAGAACATTGACAAAATACGTTCCGAAGTCGGCATGTGTTTCCAGCACTTCAACCTGTTCCCGCACTTGACCATTCTTGAGAATTGCACCCTGGCCCCGATCTGGGTGCGACAGGTGCCCAAGAAGGAAGCCGAAGAAACGGCGATGCATTACCTTGAAAAGGTGAAAATCCCCGAACAGGCCGACAAGTTTCCCGGTCAGTTGTCAGGTGGTCAGCAACAGCGTGTGGCGATTGCGCGATCGCTTTGCATGAAGCCACGGATCATGTTGTTCGATGAACCGACTTCGGCGCTTGATCCAGAGATGATCAAGGAAGTCTTGGATACGATGATCGAACTGGCCGAAGAAGGCATGACGATGTTGTGCGTGACCCACGAGATGGGCTTTGCCCGTCAGGTGGCGAACCGGGTGATCTTTATGGATGCGGGTCAGATCGTTGAACAGAATGAACCGGAAGAGTTCTTCAACAACCCAAAATCCGAGCGGACGCAGTTGTTCCTGAGCCAAATCCTAGGACACTGAGTCAGTCAACCAAGTCGGCCGGAACGACAAAGTCGATCACACGGCCCGTGCCCCAAGCGATGTCATTCCATGTTGGTGCGTCGAATTCGATGACGGTGGTTGCCGCAGTCGGATAGCGCCGGAAACTTGAATGATTTGGCGCGCTTGCCAGAATGCGTTCGGCAAAATCACCAATTCCGGGATTGTGGGTCACCAGCATGATCACGGGAGATGTCTGGCTTTTCAGCGTTCCCAGGATGATATCTGCGTTTGCCAAGTATAAGGCTGGATTGCTTTCCATGGTCGCGGTCTCGGGCATGATGGCGGCCATGCGTTCCCAAGTTTCGACCGTCCGCCTTGCACTTGAAACCAAAACGGCGTCAGGCAGGTATCCCTTTTTTACCAACCAATGCGCAATTGCCGGGGCCGCAGTGCGTCCCCGGCCGTTCAGGCTTCGCTCAAAGTCGTCCATTGCGGGATCATCCCAGGACGATTTTGCATGTCGCATTAAAATGAGAGTCAGGCTCAAGTGTGGAACACTTTCATATGGTACGCGGATTGCGCGTCCATTCTGGGGTAATTCTTTGCCAAAGGGCAAGAGCGGCGTACGGCACATCCTTGTGACATGCAAGACCGGCCTTCCGGGCTGTCTAAGTAGCTGTGGCAGGTCGGCAGGTTGTAACCTTTGGGTGTTATTGCCCTTGGCGGGCAGGCGGTGAGACAGGGTTTGTCTTGGCAGGTGTCGCAAGGGTTTGCGGCTGGTTTTGGCAATGTGAGCGTTTCGGGCAGAAAAATTGCACCTCGGTAGGATACGAACAGGCCAGCTTGCGCGTGAACCAGTATGGAAGCGGGCGACACAAAGGCCTCACCACTGCGCAAGGCCCATCCGATGAAGGGCCGTCTGGGTACACCGAAGGGGAACAGCGCCGTTCCGTTGCATTCAAACGCTATGGTGGTGATCACACGTGTTGACCAGCGGTCAATAGGGTCTGGCGCGCCGTCGTTATATTCCGGCGTGGTTGTGAAATGATCCCAGAAGCCCGGCTCTGCTGGCCCAAGAAGAATGATGGTGCCCGGTTCAAGCCCATCGTCGGGTGCGGTGTGAAGGGCACCAAAACTGGTCAGGCTGTGCGGCTTGGCCAGATCCTTGATGCGCTCCAAAGACATCCCGCTGGTATCAGCGTGCGGGGCGGATCAGGCTGCCAGCACCGTGTTCGGTAAACAGCTCAAGCAGGCACGCATTGGGCGCGCGTCCGTCCAGGATGACAACCGCGCGAACGCCGCCTTCGATGGCCATCAAGGCGGTTTCGGTTTTGGGGATCATGCCGCCGGCGATCACACCATCATTGGTCAGGGTGCGGATTTGGTCGGGCGTTAATTCGGTCAGGACATCGCCATCGCTGTTTTTCACGCCGGACACATCAGTCAGCAACAACAAGCGATCCGCATCCAGACCTGCGGCGATGGCCCCGGCCGCGGTGTCGCCATTGACGTTCAAGGTTTCGCCGTCGCGACCGATACCCAAGGGTGCGATCACCGGGATCACCTCGCCATCCATCAACGTCTTTAGCAGACTTGGATCGACTTCAGCGGGCTGGCCCACGAACCCAAGTTCTGGTTCAGCCTGATCACAGATCATCAGGTTTGCGTCTTTCCCCGACAGCCCCGCGGCACGCCCACCTTCGGCGTTAATGGCTTGCACGATCCGCTTGTTCACAAGCCCCGACAGCACCATTTCAACGACTTCGACGGTGGCCGCATCGGTGACGCGTTTACCGCGAACGAACTCGCTTTTGATGTCCAACCGGTCAAGCATCTCGTTGATCATTGGCCCGCCGCCATGCACCACAACGGGGTTGATGCCGACTTGGCGCAAAAGCACGATGTCGCGGGCAAAGCTCGCCATTGCACTATCGTCGCCCATAGCATTGCCGCCGAATTTGATGACAACCGTCGCACCATCATAGCGCTGCATGTAAGGCAAAGCCTTGCTGAGCGTTTGGGCGGATGCGATCCAGTCGCGGTTCATGTTCTGTGCTTTCACGGAATTACCCTCTTTGGGGTGTTTCCTAGTCGTTTCAGCGCTTTGGCTCAAGCCAAGGTGGCGATGATTGCGCGAAGCGTGTCTATCCCGTCGCCTGTTTCGGACGATGTGACCACGATTTCGGGGTATGCGGCGGGGTGTTTGGCCAAGGCTGCCCGGACTTGGGCCAGCACGATGTCCAGTTCTTTTTCTTTCACTTTATCGGCTTTGGTCAGCACAACTTGAAAGCCCACAGCCGAGGTATCGAGCAGTTTCAGAATGTCGGAATCTACGGCTTTGACCCCATGGCGCGCGTCGATCAGGACGAAGGCCCGGCGCAGCGTGGCCCGTCCCGCCAGATAGGCTTTGAGCAATCGCTGCCATTTTTCAACGGTTTGAAGGGGCGCTTTGGCGAACCCGTAGCCCGGCAGATCAACCAGATAGTGGCTGTCGGTTGCGGTGAAAAAGTTAATCTCCTGCGTGCGGCCCGGAGTGTTTGAGGCCCGCGCCAAAGCGCGACGTCCGGTCAAGGCATTGATCAGTGTCGATTTTCCGACGTTCGAGCGGCCTGCGAAACACACTTCCATCCGATCCGCCGGCGGCATTCCGTCCATCGCCACGACGCCTTTCAGAAAGTCGGCGCCTTGGGCGAACAGCTTTCGACCCACCTCAATCTCGGAGGGTTCCATTTCGGCGATTGGGAAGGCGAGGGTCATGCTGCGACCGATACGTTGTCGCCAAGCGTCACGTGGCCATCCATTTGGGCAATAAGCGCGATGCCAAAATCGTGGTGCCCCCAATGGGTGTCCATCACAGCGACGGGATCGGCGTCGCGGCGCCCGGTTTCGGGGTTTCCCTTGGTCGAGGCGCAGCGCGTGATGCGATCTTCTGCACGGAAGGTGACGCCGCCGATTGATACGATTTTGCCCAGCCATTCGAATTCTTCAAACGGTGCAAGTCCTTCGGCCCAAAAATTCAGCCGAAACCGGCGGGTGTCCAGTTTCTGACCGGCGTGTTGTTCAAGGACCCGCAAGGTTGCCAGATTTCCGACGCTGATGGATGGAAACGGCGTGTCTGTCATGCCTTGTTCTGTTGCCCGGACAAGTCCGGTCGTCGCTGTGCGGTCAACTGGCATCAAAGGTGAAATCCAACTGGTAAAGCGCGCGATACCTTCGGTATCATCGGGGCGGAACGTCAAAGCGTCCCGGTCGGGATGCGACATGGTTAGCGTTGCTGTGCTTGTGTCTAATGCGGCAGAAATGGCCATCAGGTTCGGGGCTTTGGCGCCCCGCGAAAAATTGGCGCAATGGGCCCAGGCACCGCCAGCGGTTTTCGAGGCTTCGTGAGTTGCGGCCCAAGTCCTGTCCCAAGGCAGGGTCTTGTTGGCCTTTACCTTGGTCGCTTCCAAAGCTTCGAAACCATGTGCTTTGATGGGGTGTCGCCAGATCTGAACCAGATCGGCCATCACTTCTTCTTTCTGGACTTGCGGCGCTTTTTCGGCGTCGGAGCTTTTGGCTCGGACGGGGTTTCTGCCGTGATTTCAGCTTTTTCTTCTGGTTCGGTCAACGGCTTTTTGTCTTTGTTCGCCGACACGGGCTCGGGGGGTTTCGCGCCCCTGATGTTGCCCCAAATGTCCGGTTTGAAACCGTGGTTCCGCATGATGAGGTATTGCTGCGAGAACGTTATGACGTTGTTTGCGATCCAATAGACGACCAACCCGCTGGCAAAACCGCCCAGCATGAACATGAACACCCATGGCATCCACGCAAAGATCATTTGTTGCGTCGGGTCTGTGGGTGCCGGGTTCAGTTTTTGTTGAAGCCACATCGAAATGCCCAGCAGGATTGGCAGGATGCCGATCAAGATCAGGGACAGAATGCTTTCGGGGGCAGGCGCTGCGAAGGGCAAGAGACCAAAGAGGTTCATGATCGATGTTGGATCGGGCGCGCTAAGATCCTGGAACGGGCCGAAAAACGGCGCATGACGCAATTCGATGGTGACAAAGATCACCTTATAAAGCGAAAAGAAAATCGGGATCTGTAGCAGGATGGGCAAACAACCAGCGGCCGGATTCACCTTTTCCTTTTTGTACAGCGCCATCATTTCTTGCTGCATTTTCTGCTTGTCGTCGCCGACACGTTCTTTCAGCTTTTCCATTTCGGGCTGAAGTTCTTTCATCTTCGCCATCGAAATGTAGGATTTTCGTGCAAGTGGGAACAACAATGCCTTGATCAAAAGGGTCAGCGCGATAATCGCCCAGCCCATGTTGCCAATCGCGGCGTTGAATTCGTGCAGGGCAAAGAAGATCGGCTTGGTCAGGAAATAAAACCATCCCCAGTCGATGGAATTGACGAAACCTTCGATCTTTGCATCGCCGCCAAAGCCAAAGAAATACGACACCGACGCGCCGAAGCCTTCGATGCGGCGACCAGCTTCGTAGTCGCGGATCGTTTCCCAATCTTTCGCGCCAGCAAAGAGCTGCGTGGTGGTGCTTGTGCTTGCGCCAGCTGGGACATCAACGGTCGGGCTTTGGGTGGCAGTGCGATAGATGTCTTGGTTCGGCAGGTATTCGACAACGCTGGTGAAGGGCTTGCCTTGTTCCGGGATCAGGGTTGTCATCCAATAGTGGTCGGTAAACCCGACCCAACCGCTGTCTTCGACCTGCACTTTTTCGGCGCGTCCAACAGGCGACCAACCTTCGCCGGTCATCTCGGGCATTTTGTCGTAGTCCAGATCATCTAACTCGCCATCATTTCGACGGATCGCGCCTTCGTGGATGATGAAGAAACCAGACAGGTCTTGTGGTTCGCCTTGGCGCGCCACTAGTCCAAATGGTGCTAATCGCACCGCGCTGCTTGTTGGGTTTTCAACCGCTTGCGTCACGGTGAACATAAAGCGGTCGTCTACGTTGACAGTTCGGCGGAAAATAAGGCCTTTGGGGCTGTCCCAGCGTAAGATCAGGGGGCTTGTTGGGCTAAGTGTTCCGCCGCTTTCGACGGACCAAAGCGTGTCGGTGGTTGGGACATCATCCGGGCTCAGGTCGCCGCCCGGAAGCCAACCAAATGCGGCATAGTAAGGGTGGTCGCTGCCGACAGGGGACAGGAGCTTAACGTCGGCAGAATTTGCGTCCAACGAAAGGTTGTGTTGGGTGAGCGACAGTTCATCGATCCGACCACCCGCCAGCGAGATTGAGCCGCGCAAGCTTGGTGTTTCAATGGAAATGCGTGGGGCTTCGGGTGTAGCTTCGGCGGTTTCGGTGGGGGCCGATGTTGTGGGTGCGCCCAGATCGGCAGATGGCAGCGCCTGGCCGTTCCCGACCTGTTCGGCCAGAGTTTCATCAGGGGCTAAAGACGGGTCCGGGGGGTCTGGTGCGAACAGGATCATCCACACGACCAATACGGCCGAGCTGAGCACCATCGCAAGGATGAGGTTCTTGTTCTGATCGTCCATCGGACAGCACCCGAATTTCTTTAATTGCGCCCGCTGTTCAATCCTCCAGCGGAGGAAAGGTCAAGGCGTTTTCCCTATCGATCAAGCAAACATAGGCGAGGTTCTTGGGAATTGCAGTGGCGTTGGCTGTAAATTCGGCTGCTTATCGTGTTCGAGAGCCGATTGATCAGCGTGGTTCGCTTGGAGCCGGCTAATTCAACGATTTTAGTATTAGCGATGCTGGTATGGGTGGGGCGACGTCTTCGAGCCATAGAAGCGTTTCACCAAGTGGCATGGGACGGGCCGCGACATACCCTTGGATTTCCTGACATTCGAGCTTGGTGAGCGCTTCAACCTCTTCTTTGGTTTCCACGCCTTCTGCCAAGGCGCCGATTCCCAATTTTTTGCTGAAAGCCAGCAATGCGGAAACCATTTGGTATTGGGCTTTGTCCTTGTCCAGATGGCACACCAAGCTGCGGTCGATTTTGATCCGTCCGACGTTGAAGCGGCGAATGTTGATAAAACTGGTGTATCCGGTACCAAAATCGTCCAGATCAATGCGACACCCGATCTGCGACAGTGCGTTCAGCGTGCGAGATATGATGTCTTCACTGGTTTCGGCAACAACGCTTTCCAGAACTTCGATCACCAGTCGCTTGGGATCGATGTTGTGGCGATCCAGCTCCCAGCGGACATAATCTGGCAGGCGTGGATTACGAAGTTCATCGCTTGAGAAATTCACGGAAATTGAGGGGACGTTGAAACCGGCTGTGTCCCAGGCGGTAAGGGCCGTCAGTGACTGTTTTAGGATGACTTCAGCCAGTCGTTGGGACAGACCGGCTTTTTCGATGTCGGCCAGAAAGCCGCCCGGCGCAACGACGCCACGTTCAGGGTGTTCCCAACGTGCCAAAGCCTCAAACCCGGTCACCTTTTGCGTACCGGTTTCAAGCTGCGGCTGGAACCATGCAAATATTTCGCCGGTTTCCAGCGCGTTAGACAATTCACGGGCCTGATCCACTTCGCTGGCGCGCATGCTGGACAGGCCTTCGCTATAGACCCGCACAGACCCCGGCCCCGAAACGGCCGCCAATTCGCAGGCGCGCTGCGCGCCCGCCACGATGTTTGCGCCGCCTGCGCCCTTGACGTGACATTCTGAGGCGATGCCAATCGACATCGAACAATAGGTGCGCGTTGGCCCTTCGCAAAAGGGTTCATCGAAGATCGATTGAAGACGGCGCGCCAATTGTAAAAGGTTTTCAGTTTCGGGCGAGCGCACGTTCTTCAAACCAATTGCAAAGCCCGGGCTGATCCGGGCAACCACGTCTTCGTCGCGCAAAAATACGCGAATTCGATTGGCTGTTTCTTCAATGACGCTGTCGCGCATGGTGCGACCAAAGCGGTTTTCCAAGGCATCCAGATCGTCGATAACAAGCATAATTATACCGATCTCGCGATGTGATTTGGCCGCAAGTGGTGCAAACCTATCGATCCAATCGATCAGCCCATCCCTAAGAATACTGCCCGTCAAAGCATCTTTTTCGCTGTCCATCCAAATCGCGCCCGGTGAAAAATGCCCGATGATCGCAAGCAGGATTGGAAGGGTCACAGCAATCGCAATCAAAGCGGGTTCGCCGAACGACCAATAGGCGAGTAGTATCAGGATTGGGAGGAAGGCAAGCACATAGGGCCGTTTCAGGGCCATGCCGAATTTCAACAGTGGGTTAACATGTGGCATTGTGCCATCGGTTCCGTATTCCAAGCGCTTTCCCCCGGACTACAGCGTTCCACTCTACAAGCGGTTAATCATCGTCGGAATTTCGCTCAAGCCCCGCAAAATCAAACAATTTCGGGTCAAGCAAATGGGAGGGTCGGGCGTTCATCAGTGCGCGAAACATGACCTGTCTGCGACCGGGTGCGTTCTTTTCCCAACCATCCAGAATGGCCTTTACCTGTTGACGCTGGAGACCGTCCTGACTGCCACAAAGATCGCAGGGGATGATCGGATAGGTCATGGCGCGCGCGAAGCGTTCACAGTCTATTTCGGCGACATGGGCAAGGGGGCGATAAAGGAACAGATCGCCTTCTTCGTTGACCAGTTTGGGCGGCATCGTGGCGAGGCGGCCACCGTGGAACAAGTTCATGAAAAAGGTCTCAAGAATGTCGTCGCGGTGGTGGCCCAAGACAACGGCTGAACAGCCTTCTTCGCGCGCAACCCGGTAGAGATTTCCACGTCTGAGCCGCGAACACAGTGCACAAAACGTCCGGCCTTCGGGTATTTTATCCATGACGATAGAATAGGTGTCTTGGTATTCAATGCGGTGCGGAACCTGCATTTTCTCAAGGAAATCAGGGAGTACGGTGGCCGGAAAACCGGGCTGGCCCTGATCGAGATTGCAGGCGAGAATGTCGACGGGCAAAAGCCCACGCCACTTCAACTCATAAAGCGCGGCAAGGAGGGTATAGCTGTCTTTGCCGCCCGATAAACAGACCAACCAACGGGCGTCGCGTTCAATCATGCCGTATTGCTCAATTGCTTCGCGGACGTTGCGAATGATCCGTTTGCGGAGCTTTTTGAACTCGGTCGTTTGCGGCGCGCCGTAAAACAGGGGGTGAATATCGTCGGCTTCGTCAAGCATGTTTGACCTATGCCAGCTATTGCCGGGAGGGGAAAGATGCGAGGTTAATGCAGCGTGCGGATCATGGGTGTTGCGTGCACCAGATGCCAGCGTTAACGCCTTCCTTTGCTGGGATGTGGCGTATTTCCGAACATCGGTATTACGTCGGTATTTTATCGGTATTGCGTCGGTGCGGGGGGCGTCTTTTGACCCTTTTCACGCAATTGGCCTGCGTACGGTAAGATGTGTAAAGGGTGGGTTAATGGCTTGTTTGCGGACCAAAAAGACTTTCGCTACGTTTGCAGCGAAAATCTGGTTCGGCAGACGATTCAAAGACAGTAATCTGAGCATAACACTATTGGATTGGAAGATTTAGCTAGTGAACTTGGCCAGCGTCAATTTCGTAAATCGGACCAGCAAGTGTCGCTGGTTTCAAAAGCGTCTTTTTTTTGGTTCAAGACTTCGACCTCGGGAGATTTGAATTGCAATTGCTATCAAGATTTACACGCGCCTGCGCTATGATCACCTTTAGTGTGATCGCCCTGTCACCGCATAGCGCTTCAGCACAAGATGGCCCAGCCTGTTCGGTCCTCAGGGCGACGGATCTCACGCGTGTTCTGCCCGGCGATATCGGCTACAACAGCTTTACTGGTAACGACGGCATGTTTCAGACAAGCAACTGCAATGCCATCGGTGACAATGCGTCTGTGTCATTGCGCATGATTAGTTTCTTGAACCGCCCAAACGGATCGAGCGCTGACTTACGCGAGATCTTATTAAACCGCTACGACCCCGATATCCCGTTTTTAGTAGGCGAAAGGGTGACAGACAACGCTGTTTCTTATTCAGCAGAAGGTGATCTGCTCTTTTGGAGTACTGACTCCATGATAATGTACATCGTTGATGAAGGCCCAGACCAAATGGATCGGACACGCAGGATTGCGCGATTGATAGCATCGCACCTTGGGTTGGAGAAAGAAGAAGAATCGATATTTAATTGAAGCTAAGACGCGGCCTAACACAACAGTGTGCGCTCAGTCAGATACGATACGGAGCAACATTTTTGGCTTTCGTGATATAGTGGACATCCGTCCATGTTTGCAGCATCGGTCAAAAAGGGCTCTTTGCGGACTTATCAGTCCGGTACGTTGTCTATGCCGGAGTTTCCCCAAGGGTGGCAGCGGGCGATGCGTTTTGCGGCGAGCCAGGTGCCTTTGAGGGCTCCGTGTTTTTCAAGGGCTTCAAGGGTGTAGGCCGAACAGGTTGGGTGATAGCGGCAGTTGAAGCCGACCCATGGGCTGAAGATCAGCCGGTAAGCGCGAACGGGGAGGGCGAGGAGGTGTGCGAGGGGGCTCATGGATGGGCCTTTTCCAGCGCGTGTTCCAGATCATTCAGTAGTTCGGCGAAGTCACGCTTTGCTGTGGTGTCGCGGCGGCCGATCAGGACGTAGTCAAAGCCGGCCTTTCCGTGGGTTGGCAGCGTGAGGCGGGCGATTTCGCGCAGGCGGCGTTTTGCACGGTTTCTGGCCACGGCATTGCCCACCTTTTTGGAACAGGTGAAGCCCACTCGCATGTCGGGGGCATCGTCCCGGCGATTTCGAAATTGAAGCGTGAAGGCAGGAGTTGACTGACGCTTTGCGCCTGCCGCTTTCAGGAAATCGGCCCGTTTGGTCAGGATGGTCAGGTTTTTCAAACCCATGGGGCTGGTCCGTTTTGCCTTGGCTCTAAAACGACAAAACCGCCGTCGGTTGCCCGCGGCGGTCCCATCACGTGGAAAACTGGCCTGGGATCAGGCGCTCAGGCTTTTCCGACCGCGAAGGCGGCGTGCATTCAGGATCTTGCGACCCGCTTTTGTCGCCATGCGTGCGCGGAACCCGTGGCGCCGCTTGCGGACCAAGTTCGATGGTTGGAAGGTGCGCTTTGTCATCGCGTTTCTCCTGCGTGGTCTCGGATTCGAGACCGATTCATTCCGAGACACGGGCAATAGGTGGATCTTGAGATCAAGTCAACGGGTTGGCCTTGGTTTTCCGCGTTCTTGGCGATTTCAGCACGAAGCGCCGCAAATCGGGTCAATGGGGATATTCAGGACTGAAATGTTTCCGGGCCCACGCGCACGGATGGACCCGAAAACACCACTAAATATTTCAGGTTGTCGAAGTTAGCCCCGTCAATTGGGGTGTTCACATCACCAATGTTCACGCGATCGAGAAGTGACTGCCATTTGCCGTAAATTAACGCCATCTTGGGGCAAACAGAGTGGAAGACCCATTTGGAAAGTGATTGATATGCCTGACATGACGCAAACGACCCAATCTTCTGGCAGCATGGCAAAACGGCTTCCGCTTTTGATCATTCTTGCCGTCGCTGCGGTGGGCGCGTTCACGTTGAAAGATTATCTTAGTTTCCGGGCATTGGCTGATAATCGCGAAGCCTTGATTGCGTTTCGGGACGCCAATTATCTGGTAACGGTTCTAGGTTTTATCGCAGCCTATGTTGTGATCGTCGCGTTTTCGCTTCCGGGGGCCACCATTGCGACCTTAACGGGCGGCTTTCTGTTCGCGACTTTTCCGGGGTTTCTGTTCAACGTTGTTGGTGCCACCTTGGGTGCCACGGCGATCTTTACGGCGGCGCGTATGGGGTTCGGCGAAAAGCTTGGGGCGAAACTGGAAGCGTCGGAAGGGCCAATCAAAGCGATCAAAGACGGGATCGATGAAAACCAATGGTCGATGCTGTTCCTGATCCGTCTTGTGCCTGCGGTGCCGTTTTTCGTGGCGAACTTGTTGCCTGCCTTCCTTGAGGTGCCATTACGCCGCTTCGTGATATCGACGTTCTTTGGCATTATACCGGGTGCAGTCGTCTATACGTCTGTCGGCGCCGGATTGGGTGAAGTTTTCGCAAAGGGCGAAACGCCGAACCTGGGCATCATCTTTGAACCACACATCATTTTGCCAATCCTTGGGCTTTGTGTTCTTGCCGCTCTGCCAATAGCAATCAAAGCAGTGCGCGGGAAGTCGGAGCTCTAATTCAATGGATCGTATCAAGACGGATGTTCTTGTCATTGGGGCGGGTTCGGGTGGCCTGTCGGTGGCTGCCGGTGCAAGCCAAATGGGTGCAAAGGTGGTCATGTTGGAAGGCCACAAGATGGGCGGTGATTGCCTGAATTTTGGGTGCGTGCCTTCGAAAGCGTTGCTGGCGGCCGGTAAGCAGGCCTATGTGATGAAAACGGGTAATGCGTTGGGCGTTGCGGCGCACACGCCCAACGTGGACTACGCCGCTGCGAAGGATCATGTGCAAAAGGTGATCGCGACGATTGAGCCCAACGACAGCCAAGAGCGGTTCGAAGGTTTTGGCGTTCGTGTGATCCGCGAGTTCGGGCGGTTCATTTCCCCGACCGAGGTTCAAGCCGGTGATACGGTGATCGAAGCGCGTCGGATCGTGATCGCGACCGGATCGAGGCCCTTTGTGCCGCCGATCCCCGGCATCGACACCGTCACCTATTTCACGAACGAGAACATCTTTGATCTGCGCGAAAAGCCGGATCACTTGCTGATCGTTGGTGGTGGCCCCATCGGGATGGAGATGGCTCAGGCCCACATCAGGCTTGGCTCGAAGGTGACTGTGATCGAAGGCATGAAGGCGCTTGGGCGCAATGACCCGGAAGCGGCTGCGATTGTGGTGGATCAAATGCGCAGCGAAGGTGTTGAGATCATCGAAGATGCAATGGCCGAAGACATTTCCGAGGCGGGTGGTCAAATCACCGTTAAAACGTCAGCGGGCAGTTTCACCGGATCGCATTTGCTGATGGCCGTTGGTCGTAAGGTGAATATCGACACGTTGGACCTCGAAAAAGGCAATGTGGATCATGACCGTGCAGTGAAGGTTGATGCCGGGCTGCGGTCTGTGTCGAACCGAAAGGTCTATGCCATCGGAGACGCATCTGGCGGGCTACAGTTTACGCATGTTGCGGGCTACCACGCGGGCGTTATCGTGCGGTCGATGTTGTTTGGTTTGCCGTCGAAGGCAAAGACCAGCCATATCCCTTGGGTCACCTATTCCGACCCTGAATTGGCGCAGATCGGTCCCACCGAAGCACAGGCGCGCGAAACCCATGGAAACGCCGTTACGGTTGCACGTTTTGATTATCATGAAAACGACCGCGCCATTGCCACTGGTAAAACCGCTGGATTCATCAAGGTGATGGTTGTCAAAGGCAAACCGATTGGAGCCACCATTGTGGGCGAAGCTGCAGGCGAGTTGATCGGTATTTGGGCATTGGCCATCGCCAATGGCTTGAAAATGAGCGCTGTTGCAGCCATGGTCGCACCGTATCCGACATTGGGTGAGGTGAACAAACGTGCGGCTGGGGCCTATTTCACGCCGAAACTTTTTGACAACCCTACCGTCAAACGTGTTGTCGGATTCGTGCAACGATATCTGCCATAGGGTGCAACAAACGACATGTTCTTGAACTCTCTGTCTGGCCGATTTCTGGTTCTCACGATGCTATTCGTGATGCTGGCCGAAGTGTTCATCTTTGTGCCGTCCATCGCGCGTTTTCGCCAAGATTACATGTTGAACCGGCTTGAACGGGCGCAGATCGCGTCGCTAACACTTTTGGCCACTGACTTTATCGAAGAGGAACTTGAAGCCGAGCTGTTGGAAAATGCGGGCGTGTTTAACGTTGTGTTGCGCCGAAACGAGGTGCGCCAACTGATCTTGTCGTCGAGCATACCGCTTCCGATTTCAACGTCGTTCGATATGCGTGATCCATCGGCCGCTGTTTTGATGCGAGACGCCATCACACGGCTGCTCACCACCGAGCCCGAAATGGTCAGGGTCATCGGCAATCCGGTTCAGGATGCAGGTCTTTTGATCGAAGTCACGATGCCGTCCGAACCTTTGCGTGCCGCCATGTTGGACTATGGCGTCCGTATTTTGATCCTGTCGGCCGCGATTTCGGCTTTCACGGCGACGCTATTGTTCTTTGCCGTGCGCCAGTTGATGGTGAAGCCGATCAAGAACGTGGTCACGGCCATGAAATCCTATGCGGCGGCGCCCGAAGACAACCGTCGCATTATTCAGCCGTCGTCCTCGGTTCGCGAATTGTCCGAAGCGGAAACAGCGCTGAAGTCCATGCAAACAGAATTGACGTCGACGCTAAAGCAACGGGAGCGTCTTGCGTCACTTGGCGGTGCGGTCGCCAAGGTCAGTCATGACTTGCGCAATATCCTGACCTCGGCGCAGTTATTTGCAGACCGGATCGAGTCGTCGGACGACCCGGTCGTCGCGCGCATGGTGCCCAAACTGATGAATTCGATCAGCCGGGCAGTGAACCTGTGTGAAAGCACATTGGCCTTTGGCAAAGCCGAAGAACCGCCTCCTGCATTGGCGATGATCAGGCTGGCCGCCGTGACGCAGGATGTTGTGGAGGCTGAAAGTCTTGCGGTGGAAGACGGCAGCGTGGCGATCCTGTCGGAGGTGCCACCGGGAATGATGGCGCGCGCTGACCCAGAACAAATGTACCGCGTTCTGTCCAATTTGATCCGAAACGCGCGTCAGGCAATTGCAGCGTCGAAAAAGTCTGGCAAAATTGTTGTGATGGCGAATGAATCGGACGTCAGGTGGTGCATCAAGATCAAGGACACCGGTCCGGGTCTTCCGGCGCGCGCGCAGGAACATTTGTTCACGCCATTTCAGGGCGGTGTCACAAAAGGTGGCACAGGTCTGGGTCTGGCAATCGCGGCAGAGTTGGTTCGTGGTCACGGTGGCCAGCTTGTGCTTGAAAGCACGGGCCCCGATGGAACAACCTTTGACATTACCTTGCCGAAAGATGTCGTTGATCTGGATCAAGCCGCCGAATGAATTGTGCGGGGAGTTTTGGTGTCGCGGTGCTCAAATCGCCGGTGTTTTACCAATGCGTTCAGCCCGAAAATCGGTCTTGCAAAGCATCACACCAATCGCTACATCCGATCCACTCGCGCGCTGGTAGCTCAGTTGGATAGAGTACCTGACTACGAATCAGGGGGTCGAGGGTTCGAATCCTTCCCAGCGCGCCAATAAAATCAAATAGTTATGTGAGGTCAACCCTGAGTGAGATTGGTTTCAGTCTCTTTTTAGTCTCTTTGATCGCGTTCGTTCGATCGTGGCGGCTGCTTTCTCTCTTTGAGCGATATGATTTAGGGTTTCGCTCGCGGCGGAGGTTTGAAAACCCTCGTGTTGGTGGTTCGATCCCGCTCCTAGGGTAACACAAAAACAAAGACTTCAGTGGTAGCGCGTATTCTTAGGCTCTGAAAAGGTTCGAAACTTTTGGCTCATGCCTAATTCCCGGAGCAATCGCACTTTAATCGAACGCTTCGAAGTCATGCGGCAACACGCCCTCTCTTTTAGCGTTTTCTGGCCAACTTGAAGCAACACGCCACTATGTTCAACCTTGGCCAAATCCAATTTCGCCGCTACCGTATTCTAACCTAGGTATTGTCAACCCTAGGGCATCGCGATGCTCTTCAATCATGGAGAGATCGTGATGAGGATACTTTCAAAACGCCAAGTCAAGGAGTTGATTTTGTACTCACCCCAACACATAGCACGGCTGGAGAAGGCAGGTATATTCCCTACACGGGTACAGCTGGGCCCAAACCGGGTGGGCTGGGTCGAGGAAGAGGTGCTGGACTGGCTTCAAGAACGCCTTGCGCGTCGAGAAGAACCAAACCGACACTCCTGATTTTCAGGAGCTGGGTGGCCGGAGTTGCAAACCTGGCCACCCTTTTTGAACTGACGGTTCCTTGGGGGGCATTGGCTTTGATGTCACACGCTGTGCCGCGGCTTTCCCTGAGCGGGCGTTCCATGTCAGCGGTTTTGCAGATTGGCTCTGTCAAAATTTCCGTGCATCCTGAACTACATGGCGTTTGGCGTATTCATTCACCGGACTGATTCAATCTATGATGACGTCCCATCGGAACGATATCAGTTTCCGAGACAATATCTTAAGCGTGCGCAACAGTGTCAGGGCGACTGGATCGTTTACCTTGAGCCCAGCAAGGTCAAAAACACCAAGGGCTACTTCGCTGTTGCCAAGGTGCAAGAAATCATTGCGGATCCGGGAAACGCTAACATGAACTTGGCCCTCATCGAAGTCGGGACGTACCTCGACTTTGGTAACCCAGTACAATTCCGCGATGCTGACGATGTAGTAGAACGGGGCCTTTTGAACGACCACGGGAAAATCTCTGGCCGAGCTCAGGCAGCGGTGCGGCCACTTTCCCCAGAAGACTTCACGCGGATTGTTGAACGTGGTCTCGGACAAGATGACGATATCCTGCCTCGGATTGATCGAGGCATACCGACCGACGGCTTTCGGGAGGCCTACACACCGTTTCAGCATTTATCGGATCGCGAGCGGATCAATCAGTTGACCAATCGCGCCGTGCGTGACCGGAACTTTAGAAAGAATGTCCTCCGGGCGTACGGTGAACGTTGCGCGTTAACGGGGCTACGCCTTATCAATGGTGGTGGTCGTGCCGAGGTCGAGGCTGCGCATATCAGACCGGTGGAACACGGCGGCCCCGATATCGTGAGTAACGGTCTCGCGTTATCCGGAACCTCACACTGGATGTTTGACCGAGGGCTGGTGGGGCTGTCAGACGATTTGACTATACTCGTCTCACGACAGAGCAACGACATGGATGCCGTCAAGGGTATGGTCAATTCGTCCGGTAAGCTATTAGCGCCAGAACAAGCCGCCAATCGACCTAGGCCTGAGTTTCTAACTTGGCATAGAGATAATTGCTTCAAGCATTAGCGGCCCAAATGTATGTACTGGCTGCTGTTCGCAAGTGATTTTTGGCATGTTCTCGGAAGTCGCTCATATGTATCTGGCCTGTTGATCGACACGCGGGTCGTGACAATGATGGGTGTCATGTGCGCGACCTGATCACCCGGATGCACCAGAATAGGCGATACAAAGTCGAGTTAACGCAGTCGCGTTTCCAAGGACCGGGATTTTATGCGCTCAGGTTGATATTCGATTTTCGATAAACCTCAGAACAATATGGCGTCAACGTCACCTCGGTTTGGTTCGAAAAAGCCAAATACTTCCCAAAATTGGATCGCTAGTGTTGCGCAGCCTCAACCTCGGACAGCGGCAATACAACCAACTGCAAAACATGTTTAAGCGAATAACTATCTGGTCGGAGTATGACAAAATACATGATGTCATCCGCATCAGCAAAACTCCGGATCGTCGCTGGATCTGGCGTTTCAGGGCGGTTCGATTGTATGTTTTCGGGCAGCGCTGGTTGCTCAAAGCGAAATGCATTCGGATTGTCTTCCATCGGTCTGCTAAGCCGTGTTTTTGCAAAACCTTGGATTCAGTCGGCAATTTTACAAATCGCGGACTTAGTTGCAGTTGGCCTTAATAGTGCCCAAACTGAACATCTAAGGACTGAAAAGATATCGGAAACACGACGTGAGCGACAGGCATGATGAGTTGGTGGCAGAATTAAAAAGATGTGAGACGCGCATCTGGGAAGCGCTTGTTCAGGGCGACAAGATCGCAGATTCCGAAGCTCTGGATATAGATTTTCTGGGCGTCTACTCGGATGGCTTCGCGGGAAAGGCCGATCATGTTCAGCAACTTGAAAATGGTCCGACAATCGAGAGCTTTGAGTTTTCTCATTGTCGAGCTCTACCGTTGGGTCAAGACCATGCAGTTTTGTCGTATCGCGCAGATTTTCTTAGACTGTTGATTGTCACTGAGAACTGACCCGGTAGCCCCATAAATTGTCACTGAGAATTGACCCATGTGAACACATTGCCCTGACGTTTTTTGTCGGGGAGACATGGAGTGATCGACATGGGATTTTTGAGTGTTATTCGACGCTGGGCATTGCGTGATAAAATGCCAATTCGAGAGATTGCCCGTCGGACGGGATTGTCTCGCAATACGATCAAGAAGTATCTGCGCGAAGGGGCGGTAGAACCGAAGTTCAAGACGCCTAAGCGCCCAAGAAAACTGGATCCCTATACGGATCGTTTGTCTGCTTGGCTTCTGGCGCAGACCCGCAAGTCGCGCAAAGAGCGGCGCACAGTGAAGCAAATGCACGCGGATCTTGTGAAGCTGGGATATGGTGGGTCTTACGAACGCGTGGCGGCTTTTGCCCGGGCATGGCGAGAAGATCGGCATCGTGCGGAACAGACGACGGGTCGCGGGACCTATGTGCCTTTGGTGTTCCAGCCAGGTGAAGCTTTCCAGTTCGATTGGAGCGAGGATTGGGCCAACATCGCAGGCGAGCGGGTCAAACTGCAGGTGGCGCATATCAAGCTGTCGCACAGCCGGGCGTTCCTGGTGCGGGCGTACCCACTGCAAACGCATGAGATGTTGTTTGATGCCCATTGGCATGCGTTCCGTGTCTTCGGTGGTGTGCCAGGACGAGGCATCTACGATAATATGAAGACAGCGGTGGACCGCGTCGGCAAAGGCAAGCAACGCGATATCAACGCACGCTTCAAGGCTATGGCTAGCCACTATGTCTTTGAGCCAGAGTTCTGCAATCCGGCGGCGGGCTGGGAGAAGGGCCAGGTTGAGAAGAACGTGCAGGATACGCGCAACCGGATGTGGCAGGTTATGCCTGTCTTCTCCGATCTGGCGGATTTGAACCAGTGGCTTGAGGATCGCTGCACCGCGCTCTGGGCAGAGACACTACACAAGGTTTTGCCCGGCTCCATCGCTGATGTGTGGGAAGCTGAGAAGCCCTTGTTGATGGCTCTGCCACCAGCCTTCGATGGTTTTATAGAGCACAGCAAACGCGTGTCTCCAACGTGTTTGATCACCTTCGAACGAAACCGCTACAGCGTACCTGCCAGCTTTGCGAACCGCCGGGTCAGCCTGCATGTTTACCCCGAACGGCTGGTTATCGTCGCTGAAGGGCAAACGGTTTGTGAGCACACACGGATCATTGAGCGGTCACATCGCAAGCCCGGCAAGGTCATCTATGACTGGCGGCACTATCTGGCTGTCATTCAACGCAAACCTGGCGCACTTCGTAACGGCGCGCCGTTCACCGACATGCCGGATGCCTTCCGTCAGCTTCAGGGTCATATGCTTCGCAAGGACGGTGGCGACCGAGAGATGGTCGACATCCTGTCACTGGTTCTGCAGCACAATGAGGATATCGTATTGTGCGCGGTGGAACTGGCTCTGGAAGCAGGTGTGCCGACCAAGACGCACATTCTGAACCTTCTGCACCGATTGATCGACCGCAAGCCGACAGATCACCCCGAGGTCGATCCGCCGGACGCCTTGGCATTGCAGACAACACCTGAGGCCAACGTAGATCGCTATGACGGACTAAGACGGGCTAGGGAGAAGCGCCATGCGTCATGACCCGGCAGGTGCCTCCATTGTTATCATGCTGCGTAGCCTCAAACTCTATGGCATGGCAAATGCGGTTGAAGATCTGGTCGCTCAAGGCGCACCAGCGTTCGAGACGGCAACCCCAATGCTATCTCAACTGCTCAAGGCCGAGATCGCGGAACGCGAGGTGCGATCAATTGCCTACCACACGAAGGTCGCCCGCTTCCCTGCGTACAAAGATCTCACCGGCTTCGACTTTGCGTCCAGTGAGATCAACGAAGCAAAAGTGCGGCAGCTGCATCGATGCGAGTTCATCGAAGCCGCCGAGAATGTTGTACTGATCGGCGGACCTGGAACAGGCAAAAGCCACACGGCCACCGCAATCGGCGTTCAAGCGATCGAGCATCACAGGCGCAAGGTGCGCTTCTACTCCACAGTCGAACTGGTCAATGCCCTGGAGCAAGAAAAGGCGCAGGGGAAGGCTGGGAAAATGGCTGAGATGCTATCAAAGGTCGACTTGGTTATCTTGGACGAACTGGGCTATCTGCCGTTCAGTTCATCTGGCGGGGCGCTGCTCTTCCATCTGCTCAGCAAGCTCTATGAGCGCACCAGCGTGATCATAACCACCAACCTCAGCTTCGCAGAGTGGGCCCAGGTTTTTGGCGATGCAAAGATGACAACGGCGCTGCTGGATAGGCTAACACACCGCTGCCACATCCTCGAAACCGGCAATGACAGCTACCGCTTCAAGGCCAGCGCTGAGGCTGCAAAGAAAACAGAAAGGGAGACCAAAACATTGACCGCGTCATAAACCACGACGCATAACTGAGGGTGGGTCAAATCTCGGTGAAAATACCGGGTCAGTTCTCAGTGACAATCAACA